>JBEKMN010000142.1:0-6000 GCA_050008495.1 Terriglobia bacterium
GCCGCGTTCGTAGAGTTCCAGAATGCGCTTGCGGATCGGAATCGGTATGGCTCGCATGAGCACACTCTGCCACAAAAGTCCGCTTTCCGCAAGCTACATTATTTATGGAAATGCTCTAGCTCCTGCGGTGCCCCTCCGAGAATCGGCACTGACCACAAGCTGAAAGGTTTTCCGGGGATGGCGAGTTCGGCAAGAAATCGCGTGGAGTCAGGGTACCAAGAATCAAATTCCCAGAATGCATTCTCCAGCTTAACACCGGGAGGCAGAGACATCGCTTGCGTCTCACCGGTCTCCAGCAGTTGTACATGGATGCCGTGTGAATCCGCGTAACCCAGGTATTTGCCATCAGGAGAGATAGAAACACTGTACACGGGTAAGTCTTGAGGGTTTGCGGTGAGCCGACGCTGGTTGAACTGGTGCATTGGTGCTGGACGATGCGCGACCCACCACGTGACGCCCACACCGGCAGCCAAGACAACGACCAGCGCACCAAGAATCAGCAGCCACCGCCTCCACCGGGGCGCGGCGGACACCGTGCCGCTGCCGCTGGGAACGGGGCTTTCCTCAGCTTTCGAGATCGGCCCAGAAGCGGCAACCGACCCACCCGACGTGGTATCGCGTCTCAATCGCTTCAGGTCGGCCCGCAGTTCCGATGCATGCTGGTAGCGCAAGTCGCGGTCTTTCTCCAGCGCCTTGTTGATAATTCGCTCGAGTTCAGGGGGACAATCGGGATTCAGCCGCACCGGCGCCGCAGGCGTACGGTTCAGAATGGCCTCAAAGATGACGCCCGAGCTATCACCGCGGAAGGGCAACGTCCCGGTCGCCATTTCGTACAGCACCACGCCAAAGGAGAACAAATCACTGCGTGCATCCACTTCCTTGGCCCGCACTTGCTCCGGCGACATATAAGCCACCGTCCCCATCGCCGTCCCCGGGCTGGTCAGATGCGGCTCGTCCACGGTGGCGGCGGTTAGACCATTCAAGGTTGCTCCCGGACCGGACGGGGTACCGGTCGTTGTGGCCTTGGCCAAGCCGAAGTCCAGCACTTTGGCGTGTCCCCGCTTGGTTACGAAGATGTTTGCCGGTTTGATGTCCCGGTGGACGATGCCCTGGCTGTGAGCCGCATCGAGGGCATCCGTGACTTCGATGGCGATCTCCAGCAGTCGTTCCAACTCCATGGGCCGGCCCTGAATCTGGTGCTTCAGCGTCACGCCGTCCAGAAACTCCATGGCGATAAACGCCTGGCCTTGGCATTCGCCGATGTCGTGAATCGTGCAGATATTGGGATGATTCAGGGCGGACGCCGATTGCGCTTCGCGCTGGAAACGCGCCAATGCCTGGGGATCATTGGCGACGGTCTCCGGCAGGAATTTCAGTGCAACAAACCGGTGGAGGCGAGTATCTTCGGCCCTGTAAACCACACCCATACCGCCGCCTCCGAGCTTCTCCAGGATGCGATAGTGGGAGACGGTTGTGCCAGTCATCTCGCTAAGCCTCGGCTACCCTGACGGTGGATGCCCTGATGCTGAAGATATCCTACCGGTAATTACGCCGGAGAGCAAGCTTTCGACGGGCAGATTCCCGGAACCAGCCTGCGCCTGGAGTTTCTATACTTTGCTAGCTTCGCACGTGCGGCTGTGCCTCGCCCCTACGTCGCCGGCCTCGGTGGGCGGTTCGCGAACCGGTCAAAGCCCAGCAAGTCGCAAGATCAGCGGACGGCAAGCCGTCCCCCTACAGCTTGTCGGGCTTGCCCTACCCGGTGTTGCCTACAATGTGACGTTACTTTGTCAGCACTTAACATACGTTCTGTTATCATGGTAAGCTCCTAGGGCTGTGAAAGGCTCTCGCACCTTCGGTGGGGACGGCTTGCCTGCCGCCCCTGCTCCTAACCTTCCAATTCATGGAGTTACTATGTCCTTACGAAAATCCACTTGTCTCACTCCCCAGCGGCTCGACGCCGCTCGGCGCAATTCGCAGCGCTCCACCGGGCCTCGCAGCGAGGCCGGCAAAGAGCGTATGAAAATGAACGCTGTCAAGCACGGGTGTGATGCCGCGCCCGAAAACGAAGCCGCCGTCATGCGCGCCTTGGGCGAAGATCCCGAACGGTATGCAGACTTGCAGCGGGAACTCTAGACCACCTACGGCCCCGGCGACGCCTTCTGGGACCAACAAGTCGCCGACCTGGGAAAGCTCTACTGGCGGCGCAACCGGATCGAGCGCATGGAGACCGGCCTGATGCGGGACGCTCTCGAGGGGGTCGAGGAGCGTCGGCGCCGGCTTGCCCGGGACCTCGCTGACGTGACCTTCGAACCCTCCCAGTGCGAGGCGGTGGCGGCCAACCTGCCTCAGCCCACACACCCCTTGGTGCGGCTGCGCCTGCTGATTTCGCTTTGGGGGGTGATTCGCGCGCAGGTGCAGCGGCGGTACTTCTCGCAGGCCCACCACCAACAGATCGAAAGCTACTACCGGGGTGAGTTGGGGTGGAGGCCCCGGCAGATCGTCCGCCTGCTGGCGCTCTTGTACGAATGGGCGCGCCTCTTCCGCAACGAGGACCCAGCAAGTCTCGACCAGTATGTGAAGGATACCTTCGGGGACGAGGCGGGGCGGAAGGGCCGCTGCCAGGAACTGGAGCGCCTGCTGGAGGAGCAGATGGCGGCGGTGGAGGCGGCGTTCTCGGAGGAGATGAAGGCGCAGGAACGGAAAGACGCGATTGCGCGGGATGCCTGCCTGGCTCCGGCGGGGGAGACTTGGGAAATGCTGCTGCGGCAGGAAGCGGCGCTCGACCGGTCGATTGACCGCAAGGTGAGGATTATCCTGACCCTGCGCCAAGAACATGCACGCCGGGGTGGGGGAGGTTCGCGAACCGCCCCTACGGCTGAGCCGGACGACCGCGCGGCCGAGGAACTGAGTAAGGTGGTGGGGCTGGACGCTGGGACAGAAAGTCCGGTAGAGGAAAACGCCGCCCAAACACCAAAATCGCCGGAACAAAGCGAGAATGTCATAGAAAACAAAGGACCGGCAGTGGAGGAGGCCAACGCATGAGGGTAGCGCGGGCCTGCTTTTCAGGTCTGCGGTTCGCGGGAAGCGCCCGCTTAGATAGGCAGCGCCGGGTGAGGATTCTCGATTGCTTGCGAACACCTCCAGAACGAACATCGCTACTCGGATTTCAGACTCTTCAACGTCGAGGCCGTCGAAAAACGAAAGCCCAACGATTGCAGCGAAACAACCAAGGAGGTTTCCAAGCCCCAGACGGCACCTTGAGCTTGATCCTATTCAATTAGGTCTCAGCGGCCTGCGGTGGTTCGAACAAGTCCTTGATGGAACTGCGGCCCAGCACGAGAAATGTAAATACGCCGAGCACTATGCCATAGGGAAATTCAAGACAAGAAATCGCAGCCGTCACCATGCAAAATGTTCTGGACCGCCGATGTTTGATGCATTGCGCAGCACGGAACTTCAGGATAGCCACACCGACCATGAGGAGAAAAAGCGTTAGCCCTATGATCCCGAAAATCCAACCAAATGCGGGCGGAGGGGATTGCCTTTGTTGTCTTGCGGATTCGTTGAAAACCACACTCATGATCACGCCCATGAACACATACAGAAGCCCAAACAACGAGAATAGCGCTGCGACTCCCGCGGAGATCAAATATCCAATCGAAAGCAGTCTGAGGTGTTCTTCGTCGATAATTGCCTGGCGGAGCGTTTCTTCACTCATGGTGTCCCTCCAAGCCAACCCTTCGATCGCTGCTTTGCTTCGCCGTGGGTCAGAGTCTGTCCGTTCCGGACTGCTCCTTCCCCGCGTGCGATTGCCGTCAGAAGTCGCAGTCGATTCTCGAGGTCTTCGGATATGGACTTGTTCGACCGCTTGAGAGTGGGCAGCGACTTGATCGATTTGCCATCGGTCTGCTGGGCGCGGCGGGTTTCATATAGGCTCTGCAAATTAAGCCAGAACGCGGCGGTCGTGCCAAAGAAATGCGCGAGGCGCAGGGCAGTGTCGCCGCTGATTCCCCGCTCGCCGTTCAAGATTTGGGTCACGCGGTTAGTGGGCACATCGAGTTGTCGTGCCAGCGCCGCGGCGCTCATGCGCAACCCCTTGAGCTCTACAGCCAGATGCTCCCCAGGGTGAATTGCTAAGACTGCCATGAACTTTCTCCTGATGGTAATCGACGATGTCCAGCAGTGTCGCTCCGGTTATGCCTTACGTCAAGCGTGACGCACCTAAACCGTCACCACCCACTGTTTTTGCGGCACGAGTTGCACGGGGCCGAGAAGGCCGGAGGGAGGAAGGCTCGCCGGCTTGACTTCGCCGTAGGTACCCCAGCGGATACCAAACGTTTCAGCCAAAGCTTTTCGGTCCGGTTTGGGGAGAGACTGGACATGATGAATCCAGAGATTTCCGACTTCGACTTTCAAATGATTCGTCCCCATCTTTAGAACCTTGTCGCACGGCACGATTCGTGAGCCCTTCCACGCGGCTCCCAGATTAATTCCGTTCAGAACCACTTCGGCAGTCTCGTGGACAGTGCCCAAGTCCAGCGCCCACTCGATCTGTTCGCCCAGGTTGGTTACCTCGAAATCCGTTTCGTAGACTCCCCAGCCGCTGTAGTACTTCCCCTCCGGCAGTTCGTTCCACGATTGCAATTGCGCGAGCGCCGGCACCGTCTTATCACTGAGCGTCAATCGCCATGGGCCTTTCAGAGGAATTGGATGCGGCACGTCCTTTACATTGAAGCGGTGAGTTTTCCCTCCGCCATCGACGAGAAAATACTCCCCGGCTTGCGGAATGAGCCCCGTCACCCGAACCCTCCCTCCCACTTTTTCGATCCTCAGGGGGCCCCGCCAGTCGCTATGAGTGATGATCGGACCATTCCCGCCAGGGCTGAATACCACAAAGCATGCTTCATAAGGCGCGAGGCGGAGTTGAACTTCGGTGACCGGCGAGTTCGAGCTGGCCAGTTCGGAATGGCTGAAGACCAGGGTGTCGTCGAGTTCGCCGCTTTCGGGATTCCAGCGCTGAGGCTGCTTGTGCCCGACGGGAAACCTCACCCTCAGATCCTGGAGAAACGAGGAGATATTGCTGATGAAGTACAAGTCGGTGTCGTCCATTCGTCGATGCAGGAAGCCGACATTCTCCCGCGCCCGCTGCATCGACGAGTCACTCGAATCGCCCGCCTGGAGGATTTCAAAGGCCGGTGGGAGCGCCGCCGGCAAAGCTGCCAGTACCGTCGAAGCGCGATCGGAGACCAAGGCCTTGCCTTTACCGCAGGGCGCGAATCGATCGACTCCAGGCGCTGTTCCCCGGAGGGTAGTGAGGATCGATTTCACTCGCGCGCTCCGGGTGGTGTTGTCCTTCAGCCCCGGGGCCGTCACCGCAGAGTGCCATCCTGCGAACATTACACAACCGCCATTTTGAGCGAATTTCAGCAGCGCTTCGAGCGATTCCGGAGGCATGAACCGGACATCCGGGACGATCACGACGCGGTAGGCTCCAGTGCCCGCGCGCAGCACGCCCGCCTCGACCGAGGCAAAGCGCGCCAGAGCATCGTCGTTAATGAGGTCAAAGTCATATCCCGAGCGCCTCAACTCGAGTAACCACTGCGTGCCGAGTTGGCGTTCGATCTCGACGTCCATGTTGAGGCTGCCGATGCCGAAGTTGGCGTAGACGTCGGCAAGCGGAACGTACACGCCCACCGGATTCACCGCGACTCCCTGCTGAAGCAAGGTGCAAACTCGTTGGATGTATTGGGTCAGGTAGTGATAGTGGCGCCACCAGATATTATTGTGATTGACCACCGTCGAGGCATAGAACGTCCAGCCGGGCTGGCCGACTTGAGGCGGCGAGTAGGAATAGCCCTGGTTGACGATTTGATTGATGCCATCCAGGAATTGCGCGTCCGAAGCTGCCTTCATCATCTCGAGAGTGACCATGAAAAGGGGAAAACGCAGCCACGAATAGCTCTCCGCCGAAACGACGGGCTTCCGATAGATATGGCCGGC
>JBEKMN010000143.1:0-5715 GCA_050008495.1 Terriglobia bacterium
ACGTCAAGCTCCGGGCTCCTCGTGGTTGGGGGCCTGTCCGAGACGCAGACAGAACTCGTTTCGTTAATCGATGAGCAGGCGAAGGAATTGAACGATCGGGCGTCTCGCCTTCTGACAGCGGCCAGACTGGACACCACTGATTTCAAGCCGCAACGCGAGCCCTTGCTATTCTCCAGAGAGGTAAAAGCTGCGATCCAAGCTTGCGAGCAACCACAGTGCCGGAAACGCTTTCGAATTCAGGTCCCAACCAGCGAAACGCCGGTGCTGGCGGACAGCAAGCTGATTCGGAGCGCGCTGGCACAGCTTGTTGACAACGCGATCAAATACTCCACTCCGGGATCACTGATTGACGTTGGGGTTGAGACGCGGGACACGGAAGCTCTCATGACCATGAGGAACCGCGGATTAGTGATCGCGCCCGCCGACCGGGAGCGCATCTTTGAGCGATTCTATCGAGCTCCGGAGGCTCAACGTGGATCCGCCGGCACGGGGCTAGGGCTTTCGATTGTCAAGAGAATCGTTGAAGCTCACCACGGGCGCGTGTGGGTCGAGAGTAACGTTGAACACGGAACGGTTTTCTCTCTTGCACTGCCGACGGCGCCCAGGAAACCACAATGACAACCTCGCATGGAAAGATCCTCATCGTCGACGACGATCCCAAGCTTCGCCGGGCGCTTCACAGCACCCTGTACAGCCTCGGTTTCGAAATCACGGAGTCCTCGAGCGGCGAACAGGCGCTGCGCGAGATGCAGAACCGGCGCTTCGATGCAGTTCTCCTCGATATCAACATGCCAGGGATGGGAGGGATCGAGAGCTGCCGTGAACTTCGACGGCTGGACCCCCGACTCCAGATGCTGATGCTCACGGTCCGGGACAGCGAAGGGGATAAGGTGAATGCACTCGATGCAGGCGCTGATGATTATGTCACAAAACCTTTCTCCATACCCGAACTGACGGCCCGAATCAGAGCGGCCATTCGGCGCGCCACCACCAGCCTGCCTGAGATCCCCAGGACAATCGTTATCGGCGACATTGAACTGGACTCCGCCCGCCGCATTGTCCGCAAGGCTCACCAGGCCGTGCACTTGACGCCCAAAGAATTCGATTTGCTCCATTACCTGATGGCCCACGGCGGTCTTCCGATCACCCATGCGAGACTCCTGCACGCCGTTTGGGGCGCCGAGTATGGCCAAGAACTGGAATACTTGCGAACGTTTGTCCACGAGCTAAGGAAAAAACTGGAAGATGATCCGGCCTCTCCGCAGTACATACTCACCGAGCCTTACATTGGCTACCGCTTCAAGGAGCCTGAGAACGGCGGTCAGGCCCTTTAGGCTCCCCAAAGAAGATCAGCAGGCATAACCGCCGCGCCCTGGTCGCAACTTGTTCCGGTGGCCCGGAGTAACACGGTGAGCTTTCGGCGGGCCTGCGCAAATCAGGACTCGAGGCCGGCGGTCGCCAAAAAAACCCCGGGGCCTCGCCTTGTCCAACGATTTGACCTGAGGTATGATCCCTCGGCGTGTTCGAGGGATCATTCTTTGTGACAGTCTGGCCAGTGCGTTGCCTAACATGGAGGGCGTGGTCGGCCCGAGGAGAGATCATGCGACGGTTTGCTCACAAGTCCGCTGTGGTCCTGATCGCGGTGTGTGCCTTGGCGAGTCTGTGCGCCTGGAACGCCAAGGCGGACCAAGCCCTGGATCAACCCCCGATTCCACCCAAGTTCCGCCTTCCCGCCCATGAGGTGGGGCCTGTCCGTTACCGCGTGGACCTGACGGTCGTCCCGGACCAGGACACTTTCATCGGGGCGGTTGAAATTGACCTCCAGCTCGCCAAGTCCACTTCGGTCCTGTGGCTAAACGGCGAAAGGCTCACCGTGAAGGATGCAATCCTGACTGTCGGTCACGAAAAGCTGGCAGCCAAGGTCATCAGCGAGCCGCAAGACTACGTCGGCTTTGCCTTCGACCATCCCGTCGGACCCGGCGCAGCAACGCTCCGCGTCGTTTACCAGGGGGAGATCAGTCGCAAGGATCAGCAGGGGATCTTTCAGATGAAAGATGGGGACCGCTGGTACGTCTACTCGCAGTTCGAGGACACTTGGGCTCGGCGGGCATTCCCCTGTTTCGACGAGCCGGATTACAAAGTGCCGTGGCAGTTGACGCTGCGGGTCAAGAAGGGGCAGGTGGCGCTTTCGAATACCCCCATCGTCTCGGAGACCGACACGGGCGATGGCATGAAAGTAGTGAAATTCGCCGAGACCAAGCCTCTGCCGAGCTATCTGGTGGCCCTTGCCGTCGGCGACCTGGAATTCGTCGACGCAGGCGCCACGGGAAAGAAAAACACCCGCGTGCGTATCGTAGTGCCTCACGGCCGCAGCTCCGAAGCGAAATACGCGGCCGAAACGACTCCTGCCATCGTCAACTTGCTGGAAAAGTACTTCGATATTCCCTATCCCTACGACAAGCTCGATGAGGTCGCCATTCCGCTTGCCGGCTTCGCCATGGAGAATGCGGGTTTCGTGACCTATGGAAGCGGCATCATTCTCGCCAAACCCGATCAAGACACCCCGTCGCGTCAGCGCGATTGGGTATGGGTGGCTGCCCACGAACTGGCTCATCAATGGTTCGGCGACCTCGTGACCACTGCCTGGTGGGATGATATCTGGCTCAACGAGGGCTTTGCCTCCTGGACGGCGAACAAAATCGTGAATGAGTACCACCCCGAATGGCACGCGGACGTCGAGGCGCTGAACAGCTTTCAGGGCGCAATGCAAAGCGACAGCTTGGTGAGCGCGCGCCGGGTACGGCAGCCCATCGAGTCGAAGGATGACATTGTCAATGCGTTTGACTCCATCACTTACAACAAAGGCTCCGCGCTGCTGAATATGTTCGAGTCCTATATGGGCCGGGAGAGATTCCGGGCAGGAATTCGCCGCTATCTCACGAAGTACTCCTGGAAGAATGCCACCTCGGCTGAGTTTCTAACGGCGCTCGCCGGCGACGATACCAGCGTCGCTGCGGCTTTCTCGACCTTCCTCGACCAGCCCGGTGTGCCGCTGGTTACGGCCGCGCTGGATTGCAGCGGCGGCGCGGCCAAGCTGAAACTTTCCCAGCAGCGTTTCCTGCCGCTCGGTTCCGTGGGTTCAGCGGACCAAATCTGGGAAATTCCCCTCTGCGTTCGCTATCCGGCGGGGCAGCGTGATGCGCGACAGTGTGAACTGCTTTCGCAGAAGTCGGCCCAGTTGCAGCTCCCGCAGAGTGGCGGCTGCCCGGCTTGGGTCGAGGCCAACGCCGGGGCGGCAGGCTACTATTTCGGGTTATACGAGGGCAACCTGCTCGATGCCCTCTTCAAAGACGACGCGCAGGTGCTTACCCTTCCGGAAAAGGTCGCGCTCGTTGGCAACCTCTCAGCGCTCACCAGGAATGGCAAGATTCCGCTGGGGAGGGCGTTGGCGTTGGCTCCGAGCCTCGCCCAGGACCCCGCCCGCCAAGTGGTCGCCAAAACCATGGAAATCACCACGCGTCTCCAAAACAATTTGGTCTCAAAAGAGCTGCTGCCCCGCTACCGGCAGTATCTCTTGGACATCTATGGCGGCCGAGCGCGCGACCTGGGCTGGAAGGCTAAGCCGGACGACAGCGAAGATGCCCGTCTGCTCCGCCCTACGGTTCTCGATGTCGTTGCCAATCAGGCCGAGGACTTGCAGTTGATCGCCCAAGCGAAGAAACTGGCGCTGGCGTGGCTCGACGATCATAAGGCGGTCGACCCTGACATGGTCCCTGTTGTCCTTACCACCGCTGCCCGCCACGGAGACCGCGATCTGTTCGATCGCATGCGTGCCGCGGCCAAGCAGGAGACACAAGAGAATTTCCGCCGAAACCTGCTCTTCAGCCTCGGCTCGTTCCAGGACCCCGAAATCCTTAAGGCCGCTCTGCCGATCGTGTTGAGCGATGATTTCGACAGCCGGGAATCGGTTGACATGCTCTTCGCCCCCGCCCAGTGGCGCCAGACGCGCGATTTCGCCTATGATTTTGTGAAACAGAACTGGGATCGCCTGATTGCCAAGCTTCCCACCGATTTTGGGGCTTTCCTGCCTTACGTGGCCGAAGGCTACTGCGACTCTCAGCCTCGCCAGGACGTGGAGAATTTCTTTAGCGGCCGGTCGACGAAGTACACGGGCGGGCCTCGCATCCTCACTCAAGTACTCGAGAGCATCGACCTGTGCGTCGCCTATAGGAACGCCCAGGAGACGAGCGTCACTGAATTCCTCGAGACATACAAACCGGCCCAGAGCGTGGGTGCCGGAAGCCCTTACAAGTAGGCGGGCCAGGAGCCCGCATTTCTCACCACGGGTCTGGAAGGGCGGGTCCCGCGGGCGGGACCCGCCGCTACAAGGCCTTCCTGATTATTCCAGTGTCCCGTGCCCCGCGCAGTCCCAAGCCTGCGGGACTGCGCGGGGCACGGGACCAACAGAGGGCGGGAGCCGCATTTCGGCGGGGCTGAAGAGTCTGTGTGAAAACTAGATAGAGATATTTTATCTTTGAGAATCATATTATTTATAACTATTGCCATCTATGGTATAATGCGGATTGAGGAGGTCCGCATGCGATTTCTGCCCTATAACCCCGGGCAAGACTATTTGTTGCCGCCCAGCGTTCACGACGTCCTGGGCCCCCAGCGCCTCTGCTTTTTCCTGCACCGCGTGGTCGAGCGGCTCGACCTGAGCGCCTTCGAGCAGGACTACCAGGAGGAAGGCCGGCCCGCTTACGCCCCCGCCCTGCTGGTCAAAGTGTGGCTCTATGCTTATGCCCTGGGGATCACTTCTTGCCGACGGCTGGAGCAGCGGGTGGGCGAAGACCTGGGGTTCCGCTATCTGGCCGGAGGGGCGCAGCCCGACTTCTGGACCTTGAACGCATTTCGCCGCCGCCATCCCAAGGCTCTCAATGACCTGTTCAGCCAGGTGGTCGAGTTGGCGCGGCAAGCCGGCCTGGGGCGCTTGGGACATGTGGCGATTGATTCCACACGCGTGAAGGCGAACGCCTCCCCCAACCGGGTGGACAGCGGGCGCAAGTTGCGGGCCGAGCGGGCGAAGATTCGGCGTCAGATACGGCGCTGGCAGCAAGCCTGCAACGCCGCCGACGGCAATGAGGCGGCGGGGCTGGAGCTGGCGAAGCAAGAGTGCGCGCGGCTGGAGCAGGAGTTGGCCCAACTTCCCCCGCGCCTGGAGCAACTGAAGAAGAGTGGGCTGGAGCGGCGCTCGCGCAACGATCCGGCCAGCCGCTTTCTGAAAGAGCGGAAAGGCTTCGTGCTGGGCTACACGGTGACCCTGGCCGCCAGCGAGGATCAGTTGATCATGGAGCAGCGGGTGACGCAGCAGACCACCGACAGCGCCGCCCTGCTGCCCATGGTCGAGGCTGTACGGCAGCGCTGCGGACAAGCCCCCGCACAGGTCAGTGCGGACAGCGGTTTCTTTGCCCTGCCGCCCTTGCAGGAGTTGGAAAAGCAAAAGGTGGATGCTTATGTACCGGACCCGAACTTGGCGCGCGTGCTGAACCGGGGCGGACGCTTGCGGGGTCGGGCCAAGCATCCGGTGCACCGACGGATGCGGCAAAAGTTGCGCCGCCCGCTGGGGCGAGCGATCTATGGGCGACGCAAGGCTCTGATCGAACCGATCTTTGGGGTGCTGAAAGAACAGCGTGGGATGAGGCAGTTCCGACGACG
>JBEKMN010000144.1:0-5478 GCA_050008495.1 Terriglobia bacterium
GCTTCACGGAAAACTACAACCAACGCTGCCGCCCCTTCGCATGGACGGCCACAGCAGATTCCATCTTTCAAAAACTCTCGCGACTATGTAATCGTATTTCTGGGACACTACACTAGCGGAGCGATGCGGACCGGTTGGGCGGCGTGCCGTTTTCCTGGTTGAACAGGAAGGCGCCCCATAGCTTTGCAATGGTGGGGGAAGCGAGGAAGAGGAAGGGGACGAAGATACGGACCTCGACGACAAGCCCCATCGTGACCCATACCGGGAGATAGATGAGGCAAATGAGAAGAACCAGTTTGTCGGAGGGATCGAGGAGAAGGTGGTGACGGCGAAGCAGAACCAGGCCGACGATGAGGGGAAGAAGCGCGGTCAAGAAGATGGGTATATGCAGCGGCGGGTGGAGCAGGTCCAGGTTTGCCAGCAACTGGAACCTGGGCGTGGTCGGGGAATAGGCGGCGTTGGGATATGCAATGCGTTGCAGGTAGAGCTGAATGGCTCCGCCAATGGCGCCACACAGCAGTCCAAGAATGGCGATGTGGGAACGCGGGCGGGGGAAGGGAATGGCCAGGCCCGCGGAGAGGAGGATGGCGGCGCCCAGGGCCACAGGCACTTCTGCCCGCATCAGTGCCTGGCCGAGGCTGAGCAGTGCGGCCAGGAGGCAGACAAGCGCGAAGGGCATTCGACTCCGACGCACAATCAGAATGACGATGGCGGCGAGATAGAAGGTTGTTGGCAGGGCCTCCCAACGCTCCCAGGGGAAGTTCCAGAGGATGGGGAACTGGGTGGCGGCGAGGAAGAAGCCGAGGAGAACGAGGCGATGTGAATCAGTGGCGTTCTCAACCCTGGGCGAGCACCTGAAGATGAAGTAGAGCAGCATCAGGGCAAAAGCATAGGAAAGGAACTCGATCAGCGGAAGGGACTGTTCTGGCCTGATGTGAGCGTGGAGCTGCAGGAAACGCAAGAGAAGAGAGAGGCCGATGCGGTACTGGTCGGGCGCTGGCTGGATGCCGGCGAGCATGTTGCGAATCAAGGAGTCGAGACCGGGCCCCCAAGTGCGCATGCGGTCGTACTGAATCAGGAAGAAGGAGAAGGAAGCGTACAGGATGAAAACGGCGACCAGCAGGCGCTCTCTGTACGATCCGGATGCGACATCACGCGGGGGAGTCTTGCCTGCGAGTTTCGAAGTGGATGGGTTCATGGAGGCGGAAGCGCACGCGATTGGCCTCAGTGTAGCAGGGGAGCTGTGCGCGGGACGGTCCCAGGCTGGCGCGCAATTGAGTCAGGCAGGGGGGGTGCGCCGGGAAAACGCACCGAAACCACATCTCTGCCAGCTACATTGCCTATGGGCTTCACCTCGACATGCTCAGCCGCAAAGGCCTGTTCAATCCAGTTTCGGCCTCCCTGACTGACTGCGAATATGTGTTCTCCTGGCTGCGTGTTGAGACTTTCATAGGGCAGGATGGTGTAGGGCGTGAACGACTTCAGATGAAGCACAGTCAGTGAACCCACGTCGGTATGATGCCAGCGTATCTCCTCATCCCTCGAGTAGACGAGCGCCATGTGCTCGCGCATGTCGGCATCGGGGCCGTAGAGGGACGCGAATCCAAAGAGATCAATATCCTGGGTATAGAGCAGCTTGCTTGGACTGGCCAGGATTGCGGCCTTTACCTCCGGCGAGAGGATGAGAGACGCCAAAGCGTCCTGCCGTGCTCTGGGCATTCCACGAACGCCTGTTATACCGTTGTAGGCAAACGTGGCAAATAGCAGGAGCAGAGCAATGCGGCCAATGGCGCCGTTCTGTAAAAACGGGGCGAGAGCGATCGCCAGGAGAGCTGCGATCCCGATGACTGAACCGAAAACGTAACGCGGCTCAATAGTGTGGGTTACGAAACGGCCCAGAAGGAAACCGAAGAATGGCAGGGCGGCAAGCGCGATGAGAAATACAAATTCAGCATCCGGCAGGTTGAGCGTCTTGCTGCGCATCTGGAGGACACAGCTCCCGAGAACCATAACAATGAGCAAAGCCAAACCAATGGCCAGAAGGTGGTTTGTATGAGTGCTGAAAGCGCTATGGCCCAGCAGAATAAAGTTATAACTTTGCGTGATCGCCTGATGGGGAACGGCCTCGGTCTGGTAGTGGCTGCGGAAACCGGCGGCCCCCTTCAAGAAGGGCAGAAGGAAGACGGCTCCCGCCATGCCCGCGCCCATCGACAGAAGCACAGGAATGTCCAACCGCCGGCGCTGGCGTGAGCGAACGAGTTCGGCAGCGCAGAGAGGCGCCAGAAGCAGAACACCGTAGTAGTGTGTATTGATCGCGACGGCGATGGTCAGAGCGAGGACGACGAGCGCCCATGTGCGATGTGCCTCGCGGCGAACTGCCGTCTGCCAACTGAGCATTGCCAGACCGAAAAGCCCAAGCAGCAACCCGTAGGGGCGGACCTGCTCCGTATACCAAAACACGACGGTAAACACTGGAAATGCGAGAGCGAAAACCGCAGCCCTTTCCGATGCAATTCGACGGACAAAATAGAAGAGGCAACCCTGCATCAGCAGAAAGCCGAGAACAGAGGGTAGCCTCAGTACCAGTGGGTTCACACCGTAGAGTCGAATCACAAGGAACGTGAGTCCGTGGTAGAAGAACGGGTCAATTGCAAGCGGCAATGTCCTCTGGATATGCAGGAGCTGACCGAAACTTGCGATCTTATCGCCACATAGCTCCAGGAAATCATCGCCATAAATGAGGGAGTAATGCGCCGTGAGGAGTAAAACCGCCGCAGTGAGGATGAGGAAAGCAATCGCCGAGAGGGGCATTCCCGCGACCCGAAATCGGCGATGGCTCTGTTTCGCCTCTAAATCATCAGAAATTGGCGATGCGCCCATACGTTTCGCGGTCCACCCGGTGTGGAATGAATGTCGAACCAAGTCTAACAGCCTGTGGTGCGAGGGCCAATCCGGAAGGCCAAGCCATGTTTCGAGCAGGCGCGGCACAGGCGGCGAGGCAGGAGTTGTCTGAAGATTGCGGAGTGCGCTCACTTGGCGCGTGACTCGGGCAGGATTCAGGATGGGCGGGAATGGGGGGTGCGGGGGAGGGGCGAGGCAGGTTCCGGGAAGGCAAAGCAGGGCCAATAATCTTTGATTTGGCGTCTGCGATCGCTTATGGTTGGAGCGGCTGGGTTTGGGCGAAGAGCATGGCGCAAGAGGGCGGAGCAGCGGCATTCGGCGAGGAGTTGCGGCGGGCGCGCGAAGAGCGCGGAGTGGCTGTGGAGGCCATCTGCGCGGCGACCAAGGTCCCGGCCAGGCATATTCGCGCGCTGGAGGCGGGAGCGCTGGGGGAGCTGCCGGGGGGCGTCTTCCGGCGGGGATTTGTGCGCAGCTACCTGGGCGCTCTGGGGCTGGAGGAAGACGCCTGGATGAGGCGTTTCGAGGAGAGTTGCCGGCAGAGCGGGGTGGGCGAGCCGGCCGGGACGGAGTGGGCCGAATTCGCGGAAAACGTCAAAAACAGCCGGGTTGTGCTGCGCCGCCGCATGGGCATGAGGTGGCTGAGGGTGGGGGGGGTGCTGGCGGCGCTGGCGCTGGCGGGGTGGTGCGGATGGCGGCTGGCCACCCACCGGGGGCTGATCCCCGCGATACCGGTTTGGAGGGTTTTGAAGTCTTCTGTTGACAATGCCCCCTCCAGGTAATTTACTGTTTCCTCGATTGAAATTGTCTGTTCGCTCGCGCTGAGAATTATTTTGCCACTGCGCGATGCATATACGGCACGACCGCTCTTCGGCGTTTGTGTGTACCGAGGCCCGGCGAACTGAAGGTTAACGCAGATTAAAAAGGCCGGCAAAGCCCGTTGGATGTAAGGTAAGTAGGTTTTTCAGGAGATGAAGATGACGCTGTCTAGACGCTGGGTTCGCGGTGCTGTGTGGGTTGTACTGTTGATGGTGGGTTCGGTCCTGGCCCGTGCGCAGGAGGTCTCGGGAAGCATCAGCGGGACGGTCATGGATGCAACGGGGGCCAGCGTGAGCGGTGCCGTCGTGACCCTGACGAACACCGACCGGGCATACGTGGAGCGGTCCCTGAAGACCGACAAGATTGGCTACTACACGGCGAGTTCGCTCCCCTTGGGGAATTACTCCGTGACCATTGCCATGAAGGGGTTCAAGACGGTCACCGTCTCGGGGCTAGTCCTGCACGCCAACGATGCGCTGAAGCTCGACCGGAAACTGGCGGTCGGCAGCGCCAGCGATACGGTCTCGGTGGTCGCAAACCGGGCGGCGTTAAACCTGGAAAACGGCATGAGCGAGGGGCTGGTCTCGGGCACGCAGGTGCGCGAGCTGCCGCTGGTGACGCGGAACTATGAGCAGTTGCTGACCCTGCAGCCGGGCGTCTCGTACGGCAGCGACACGAACGACCAGTTGTATATGGGTGGGTCATCCCCCTTGGGCATGACGGATCTGGCACTTTTCTCAATTAACGGGCTGCGGCCCACGGCCAACAACTGGACGATTGACGGTGCGGACAACGTGAATCGCGGTGGAGCGTCTTCCATCTCAGGGGCAAACATGACGCCTCTGGCGTATCCCAGCGTGGACGCCATCTCGGAGTTTGTGACCCTGCGCGGCACCTACGAGGCGGAGTATGGCCGCAGCGCCAGCGGGCAGATCAATGTGGTGACCAACTCGGGCACCAACGCCTTCCACGGCGGAGCGTACGAGTACTTCCGCAACGACGTGTTCAACGCGGACAACTACTTCAACAAACTGACCACGCCCATTACCCCGACGCCCCCGCTGCGCTACAACGACTTCGGCTTTACCGTGGGCGGACCGGTGGTGATTCCGCATTACTACAACGGCAGGGACAAGACGTTTTTCTTCTACTCGCAGGAGTTCCGGCGGGTGGTGCAGTACCAGAGCTTGACGTCGTATGTGCCGACGGCCGCGGAACGGGCTGGCGACTTTACCAATGCCTATCTGACGAACTCGAGCGGACAGTATACGGGTGGAACCGGCCCAGTGGCTGTGTGCGAGTCCCCCAACACAGGGGCCTGCACTGCCTACATCACCACCTTCGCGGGCACCTCGGGCTTTATTTCGGCAACGTCGCAGGCCTATGTCAACAGCATCTACAACAACGTACCCCTGCCTTCCAGCGCGGCGGACATCGCGGCCGGTCTCGACCCGCATACTTTGATCAGCAACTTGCGCAACATCTTCCACGAAACGCAGGAGCTTGTGCGCGTCGACCATGCGCTCAACTCGAAGACTAACATCTTTTACCGGTATATGAATGACAGCATACCCACGGTCGAGGGCGCCGGGCTCTTTCCCGGCAGCAATCCAATGCCTGAGATAAATGGAAACGAGTTAGTTGGGGTATCGGAAACATTTACCAAGTCGCCGGGCATCCAGCAGGTGGGGCATGTGACGATTGCCGCGCGTCCGTCGCTGCTCTTCGATATGGGCTACGCCTACAGTTTAGGCAAGATCG
>JBEKMN010000145.1:0-5353 GCA_050008495.1 Terriglobia bacterium
CAAGAGGATGGCGGCGATGCGGCGGGCCATCTCCTGCACCCAGCGGACCTCATCTTTCGTCATAGGGCGGCCCAGCAACTTTTCCTCGCGGTAGGAGAGCCATTTCTTGATGACCTGGTAGCCGCCGATGGTGTATTCCCAAACCCGCAGCGGGATGTTCTTCCAGTAGGCCACATCGTTCAGGTAGACGTCGCAGGTGCGGTCGCCGAGCATTATGTCGCGTTCCTCGGGTGTGTAGTCGCGTTCGATGAGTCTGCCCTTCCCCGGCATGGTGACGCCGCCTTTGCCCGCGTGGCCCCAGCCGGCAGTCACGGCGAGGTCCTTGGTTTCATCGAGAGCCTTGCCGTCCACGCGCGTGGGCACCCCGATTCTCTGTAGGGGCGGGCCTTGTGCCCGCCCGGCTAGGGCGCCCACAAGGGGCGCCCCTACATCGAACGGCGTCTCCGTGTCGAGCAACGCGGCGACCTTCCGCCCCAGCGCCGCCGAAGCCAGCAGCAATTCTTTCGAGTCCGGTAGCGGGATGCGCGGCCAGGCTTGGCGGAGCGCATCGGCGTTTTCGTGTCGATAGGTGGGTGTGTGCAGAATAGCGAGAACGTGCTGGAACAGGTCGGCCGGGCCCGCACCGAGGTTACTGAGGAAGGCCGCGGAACGCTCCGCTAGATTCGGATAAACCTTTTGCTTTGCGGGTCCAGGGGTCAACGAACCTTGCGGTTGGTCAAGCTTCAGCAGCAGGGGAAACAGGTTCGCTCCCCGCTCGACAACATGCAGGCTACATAGGAACCGCGATACTAAAGGCGGGTCAAATTTCTTCCGATTCTGCTGGACGGCCGCTAGCCAAAAGTTATCATCGGTCACGTGTGGGAAATAGTCAGGGCGGTTGCGATCTATCAGGCTAGTTTCGGGCTCCCAATAGAGCCACCGCGTGTCGAATGGCCTGTAACAGTACGACACGACGTTCTGCGGTAAGAAGCCCCGCCGGCGAAGATGGTCACGAGCCACCTCAGCCTCGAAGCCAGCTCCATCCGTGACCGCGCTCGGCGATGTGCGGCGCATTTCCTCGTGGCTCACGTCTGGATTAAAGTACAGCTTCATACGCTGAATCAACCGCTCGCGGTCGATGTCCACTACCACGTCGTCGCGGCTAGTTTTGACGCCGGGAAAGGAAACAGGAAAGAGGTCTGGCAGCAGCGGCCACGCCAGATAGCCGGTGCCCACTTGTGCGGGCGCGAAAGGCAAACCAAGCTCTAGCGGGGGCTCGAGTTGCTGGTAAATGGTCTGGCCATCCTGCGTGGCAGTTTCGAACAATTGCTGGCGCTTGGTCTTGCCCCACAGATGCCGGAACCGCACCGGATGCTCTTGGTAGGGGAGCCCTCCGGGCTCCCGCGGGAGGGCAGATCCCTCCCCTACCCGAGCGAGCAGCGCGATTGCGGTTCCGACCTGGATGCCTTCCGCGTTGAATTCGGTCGAAAACACGCTCGGGTCCGGTTCACCTTCCGGCGTGAGCTTTCCTGTCTTGTACTTATCACCATTAAGGCAATCAATCCAAACGCGGTCGAAGGCGTCCAGATACCGTTCACGCATCCCGGTAAAGGACAGGCCGTCGAGCCAGGAGTAGTTCGAGATGAAGCAGACAACGCCCCTGCCGGACATTTCTACGATGCGGCGCTCGGCCATGCGGTAAAAGCGCACGTATAGGTCGTTCAAACCCTGCCCCTGCGGAGCGGGCGCGCGGTTGGTTGTGCGGTAAGCGTTCGTCAAATCGCGCTCTTCCGCCACAGCCACGCCGGCGAAGCCGTTGTAAGGCGGATTGCCGAGGACCACCAAAATCTTCGCCTGCTGCTTCACATATTCGGCGGCGTCACGTTCCTGCTCCATTTCCGGGAAGATCAGGTGCTGTTTCGGGCCCTTGGGCGGCTCCCAGCCGGTCAGAGAATTGGTGAGGTAGACGGCGACGCGATCCTGGTCCTTCTCAGAAAGCGGCACGCCGAGCTTCTGCAAAAGCAGGCCCAGTTGAAGGTGGGACACCACGAAAGGCGCGGGGAGAATCTCGAAGCCAAAGACGCGCTTTTGCGCCGCTTCTTTCAGGTCGCTGGCGGTGAGCCCGTTTTCCCCGCGCTCTTTGAGGGTCCGATGAATGCGGTCGAGCACTTCAACGAGATAAGAGCCCGTGCCGCAGCAGGGGTCGAGCACATAGACGTTCTTGTCGGCGAGGCCAAGCGGCAAGCCCAGTTCCTGGCGCAGCACGGTATCCACGCGCTCCACCATGTACTTCACAATCTCGGGCGGCGTGTACCAGACGCCAAGCTGCTTGCGCAGTTCGGGGTCAAAGGCCTCCAGGAAGGGCTCGTAAAAGTACTGCACCGCGTGGCCTTCCTCGAACTTGCTGAAGAACGAGGCACGGTCAACGCGGTTGAGCACCGCGCCTGTCCAATCGAGCACCTCGGAAAGTCTGAGCGCGTCAAGCTGGTGGGGATCGGCGACCAGCGAGAACAAGCGCGAGATCATGGGAACGCGGAGCGACCAGGCCGTGAGTCGCCAGTCGAACCGCGTTCGGGATATAGGCGGATTGTGGCGAGACCAGAGGACCCAAGCCGAGAAGATGCCATAGAAAAGGGTCTGGACGAGGCTGGAGCGGAAGAAGTGCTCGCCTTTGTCGCCCTCGAACTTGAGTCCCAGCGCTTCTTCGAGCGCAGCGCGGACCGCCCCCAGGGCCGAAAGCTCCACATCAGCGATGCCGGCCAGGGCATCGCGGGCGTAGGAGGCCAGGAACCAAGCCACATCCTCGGGTGCGGCGATAGGCGCGCCATGGCGCATGACGCGCTGGAGGTACTCCACGAAGCGGTCGTTTTGCTCGTCCGCCGTCGAGCGAGGCGAGGCCGCCCTCTGCCAAAAGGCTTTCTCGCTTTCCGCCAACCGGTAAGTTTCCAGAATCGCCGGGTTGCTCTCGGCATCCTGGCCCACCAGGACGAAATCACGATAGTTGGTGACGAGGACTTGGCGGTACCGGTTCCAGTACCTGGTGACCTGTTTCGCCTCGGCGGTCACCCAGGCGTCATCTTTGGTGGGCTTCACCTCAATCGCGCCCCGCGCCGGAAGCTGGCCCGGCAGGGGCTCGGCGTCGGAAAGGTGCTCGAACTGGTCGGCCGTGAAGAGGCCGCCGTCCGGCTTGCCGGCGCCGCGGTTCGCCAGTTGCAGGACACACTTGACCTTCGGCTTGAGTTTCTTGCCGACCTCGTTCAGCAGGGCAGCAAGGGGATGATAGTAGGATTCTTCCTCAACTCCCGCGCCCGTGGAGCGAATGTCGCGCAGTTCCCGTAGGTACGTTTCGAGTGGCGTCATCAATGAGAGATAGTTATCACAAGCGCGGGGTCGTGACAAGGGCATTCACCGGAGCTCAACGCTTAACGCTTGACAAGTTCCTGTTTGTAAGCTAGGCTCGTAGCGTATGGTTACGGTATGGAACGCCCGCAAGAGCCAGACCCGCGTCAGCCCCTTGGCCCGTCCTGGCGGCGAGAAGCCCTCGCACTCGGGGAGAATGGTTTGTTGGCAGGGGGTATTCTGTCAAGCATCAACTTTTGACACCGGGCTGCAATTTAAAAAGAATTCTTTTTTTGACCGAGCAAAGCCGGGATGTTATTGAAAACAAAGGGACGCTGTGGAAAACTTGCCAGCGAAGCCGGAATGTTTATGAAAACACAGGTACTTAATCCCTAAAAGCCGGAATGTTGTTGAAAATAAAGGCTGTTAATGCTAGCCAGATCGAGAGAGAATCGTAGTCAGCGACAATGTGTCTATGCCGCCGTGCGCTATCGCCAATTCAAAGGTTGGATGTCTATCAGGACTTACACCTCCCGCTGCTTCGCCGTGCTATCATGACACGCGCTTTGGAATCTCGATTCTGCGCGGTCCTCGGCAGGATGAGCGAGAGCCTGCGAGGTCATATAATCCAGGAGGCGAGAGCATGTCAAAAAGCACCCTTATCATTGTTTTCACGGGACTCTTGGCGGGTTTTGTCACTCTGCCCCGCAACGCGAAGAGCCAAGCCTCGGGCCCCAGTCCCAATTGGCACGAGAACGTGTTCTTCGGCATTCATTACGATCTCCACGCCAACGCCCAGGATACCGAGTTAGGCCGGGAGCTGACCCCGGCGCACTTGCGCGAGCGGCTCTTGAGAACCCGGCCCGACTGGGTGCAGACTGACTGCAAGGGCCATCCCGGTTACACGAGTTGGCCGACCAGCGTCGGCTCCACATCGCCCGGAGTGGTGAAGGACTCGTTGCGAATCTATCGCGATGTCACCAGGGAGCTGGGGATCAAATTGGGGGTTCACTACTCGGGCGTTTGGGACTCGCGAGCCGTCGAGCTCCACCCGGAATGGGCGCGAGTCGACGCCAAGGGCCAACGTGACACCAGGATTACTTGCCGTCTGCACGGATACGACGAGCAACTGATGATTCCCCAGATGATGGAGATCATCGACAAGTACGACGTTGATGGTTTCTGGGTCGATGGCGAAAACTGGGCCGCCCTTCCTTGTTGGTGTGAGCGTTGCCGGGCGGAGTTCACGAGGCGAACCGGCATCAATGAGATTCCCACCCAGAAAGGGCAAACCCACTGGGAAGAGTGGCTGGCATTTCACCGTGATCTCTTCGTCGAGCATGTGACGAAATACACCCAAGCCGTGCACGCCCGCAAGCCAGGCTGTTTGGTGGTGAGCAACTGGATGTATACGGTCCGTGAGCCTGATGCCGTGAAGGCCCCGGTCGATTACTTGAGCGGCGACTTCTCGCCCAGTTGGGGCGGCGACGTCGCCGCATTCGAAGGCCGTGTGATGGACTCTCGTGAAATGAGCTGGGACCTGATGGCCTGGGGCTTCACGAGAGCCGGCAACGAAAGTTCACCATGGGTGTTCAAGCCGGCCTTACACCTGGAACAGGAGGTTTCCGAGGTGGTGGCGCTCGGCGGCGCGGTGATGATCTATGAGAACCCCCAGCGCAGCGGCTGGCTTACCGGATGGCATAATGAAATCATGGCAGAAGTGGGGGAGTTCTGCCGCGCCCGCCAAGAGGCATGCTTTCACTCCAAGACCGTCCCGCAAGCGGCGGTGCTTCATCTGCCGGAACACTTCTACGCGCACAACCAACCCTTGTTCAACTTCGCTGACGCCGTGGAACCGGTGCAAGGCGCACTCCAGGCGCTGCTCGAAACTCATCACTCGACCGATGTCTTGACGGAGGATGCCGCACTGAAGCGGATGAACGACTACAAACTGGTGGTGGTGCCGGAAGAGACACGTTTGAGCGACCAAGTGCTCCTTGCGCTCGATAAGTTCGCTCGTTCCGGGGGCTATGTG
>JBEKMN010000146.1:0-9064 GCA_050008495.1 Terriglobia bacterium
TGCCGCCCTGAGGCTTGCCGCCCTGCTCGAAACGGATAACGGTCAACTGGTTTGCCGATGGGGTCTGCGCTTTGCAGGCGCCAAGGGCAAGAAGGGAGAACGAAAGGAACACGGAGAATCGCCGCAATTTACGCATGAAGATCTAACCTCCCCTGAGATTGTTGTTCACAGAAGATTGCGCAAACTCAGCTCAAAATGCATCAAAGCACTCTACGCTCAATCGAAGTGAGATTCAAGCCACGCGGGTTGCGAGTGAAGGGTTCGTGATTTGCCATCCGATTACCTTGCTGATCCACAACTCGCTGAACTCCGGGCATACCAGGAGTTTCTGAAGCGGCTGGCGCAAGAATCGGGGATCCCCACGCCCACGCGCGCGCAGTTGGCGCGGCTGGATCGGAAGCGAGCCCACAAGGGATCGAATGAAGAATGGGAGCACCCGCACGATCCCGACGCCCGCCTTGCCAAGATGAAAGACGGGCGAACGCATTTGGCTCACAAGGTCGAGCAGGCGGTGGATTTCAGCAGCGGAGCGGTGGTGGCGGTCACGGTGCAACCGGCTGACGCGGGGACACGGCCACGGTGGGCGAGACGGTGTGCGAAGCGGGAGAACAGATCGCGACCGTGGCGGGGACGGAGCAAGGCGCGGGAGTGAATCCGGAAGGGCCGAAAGAAGTGACGCTGGACAAGGGTTACCACAGCAATGAAGTACGGGCGGAGTTGGCGGACTGGAAGGTGCGTACTTACTGCTCGGAACCGGATCGGGGGCGGCGGCACTGGGAGGGGAAGCAGGCGGAGCAAGCGGCGGTGTACGCCAACCGGCGCCGGATTCGGGGCGAACGGGGGAAGAGGTTGTTATGGCAGCGGGGCGAACTCCTGGAACGGAGCTTCGCGCACATGTACGAAACCGGCGGTTTACGGCGCGTCCATCTGCGGCGCCATCCGAATATTCTCAAACGCCTGCTGGTGCACGCGGCGGCTTTCAACTTGGGACTGGTGATGCGCCAGCTTTTGGGTCGCGGCACCCTGCGGGGCCTGCAGGGCTATGACGCGGGGCTTTTTTTGACCCTTTTGCGGCTGCTGGGCGAGGTCTGGACACGAAAACTGACCTTAGCAAGGTATCTCCGGTGCCTGGTGCAATGCCGTTCGCATTCCCAGCCCCTAAACAATGCTCTTCTGGCCACCACCAAAACAACCAGTTCCACCACGGGCTGCTAGGGGGTGAAGAGGCCGCCGGCTTCAATTTCGGAGAGGCATTCTTCTAGTGAGAGGAGTTGCGCAACTTCCCACCACTGTCCAGTGTGACGGAAATAGGCCAGGTTGAACCGTTCGTCGCCAGCGTACTGAAGTCGGGCGAACTTCGACTCGAAGAAGGGTGAAAGGGCGTGGGGTCCGGGCGAACAATATCGGGAGCAGAAGTAAAAGAACGGACCTCGCCAGCGGGCATAAAGGTCCACCAAGTAGTTGAGCTCCGTTTTCTTCGGAGGCGGTTGGAGGTAGCGAGGTTTCAAGGTGGAATCGATCAGTTCCTGCGCGCGGCGCTCGACTTCGTGTTGGAGGTCGGCAGGCACGGGCTGTTTAGATCGTCGAAATGCCCCTGCCGGATCATAGACCCAAGTCCAGCCCGAGGGTCGTCGGGAACGGGCCACGGAGGTTATCCCCCTTCCTTTCCGTCCACCGCAGAGTGGGCAGCTTGCCATGGGTCCGGGAGTAGTTCGGCCAGTCGGCTCTGCGGATGCGAACTGATGCGTTCGAAGATATCGCGCAGGTAGGCGAAGGGGTCGACGCTGAGCCTTTTGCAGGAGGCGATCAGGCTGCTCAGTACGGCCGCCGTGCGACCGCCGTTGTCGCTGCCATAAAACATCCAGTTCTTACGACCTACCGCGACCCCGCGCAGACTGCGCTCGGCCCCGTTGTTGTCGATCTCCAGATCGCCGTCCTCGCAGTAGCGGGTCAGCGCCTTCCAATTCGACAAGGTGTAGGCGATGGCCTCGCCCTCGGGACTCTTGGGCAGCACCTGCGGCTGCTCGCGCACGCGATAGGCGTGGATGTCGTCCAGAATCGGTTGCGATTTCTTCTGGCGCAGCACGCGGCGGGCTTCCCTGTCGAGCTTCCGCCCGCGGGCCTCGCGCTCCACGTCGTAGAGCAAACGGATATAGGCGAGCATCATCGTCGAACGCATCAGGTCCGAAGACTGCGCTTCAAAAAAGCGCCGCCTTGAATGCGCCCAACATGCGACCTCGATGATTCCGCGTTCCGGTTCCTTGTAGAAATGATCGTACCCGGAGTAGGCGTCGGCCTGGAGGTATCCCCGGAACTCTTCCAGGAACCCTTCCGGCCCATCACGGCTGCGCGTGGGCGTGTAGTCATAAACCGTGTAGGGATGTTCGTCATCTCCCACATAGGTCCAGATCCGCCCCGTGCGCGTGCGCGGCAAGTCCGGGTCCAGCACCGGAACCGGCGTATCGTCGGTTTGCACCGCTTTCGAACCCAACACCCGCTGCTTCATCAGTTCGTAGAGGGGACTCACCAGTTCGGCGCAGGCGCGCATCCAGTCGCACATCGTCTGGCGCGGCAACTCCACCCCCTGCCGCCGGAAGATCTCTTCCTGTCGATGCAGGGGCAAATGGTCCGCATATTTGCTCACGGCCACCTGTGCCAACAGCCCCGGTCCCGCCAAGCCTTTCTCGATGGGTGGCGTAGGTTTCTCGGCGGTGACCACCGTGCAGCCCTTCGCACAAGCGTATTTCTGACACGCCTCCTGGATCACCACGAGCGAAGCAGGCACGTATTCCAGCCGCTCACTTACGTCTTCCCCAATGCGTTTCAAATCGCCCTGGCACTCGGGACACTGCCGTTGGCCTTCCGCCAGATCATAGACCACCCGTTGCCGCTGGAAAGATTTTGGCAGGGCGCCCCGGCCGTGTCCCTTCGGCTTGCCCGTCCCCGCGGGAGCTTTCTCCGTGCCCGCCGAGGCTGCGGGCTCGGCGGGGGCCTCTCGACCGGCACTGACCAAGGCCACGGCAAACAGAAAAAGCTGGCTCTCGTTCACCCGTTCCCGCCGCGGCCCATAGCGCGCCCGCAGCAACTGTTCGAGCCAGTGCTGCAGTTGCCGCAGCCGCCGCTCCCGGGCCTCCGCCTCTTGCACCAGACTCGTCACCATCTGCCGCAGCAGGGCGGGGTCTTCCGGCAAGCGCTGGGGATCAATGTCCACGCGCGTGTTTCTCCTCCGCTCGTTCGGCCCGCTCCAGTTCCACTCCCAGGCTCACCCACTCGTTCATCAGCTCCCGCAGGCGCTTGTAGTTGGCCACCTTCTGGCGCATGGGCTCGACCTGTTCGGGCCGCAGGAAACGCGTGCTGCTCTTGCCGCGCCAGGTGAAGCTCAACTGGTAGTACGGTCCGTGCTTCTGCGGCTTCTTGGGGTCCTTGCAGTGGCAGCCGGGCTGACCACACACGTTGTACTGCTCGCTGATGCTGCCGGGGTGGACGGGACCCAGCGCGAGCAGTTGCTGTTGCAGGTGGGCGAGGCGCCGCTGAACCTGAGCGAGATTCATCATGCCGATAGCTATATAGAAGCTATCGGCATTTGTCAAGAGGAAATTGCCCTTTTCCACAGAAATCTTCAAGAGGCGTACGTCTCAGCCCCTTCCTTTTCGCCTTCTTCCTCCCTCACCGCCGGCAGGCTATAACGCTTCCGCCGTTTTCCCTGGCTCAAATCGATTCCCTCCAGCAGCACCGCCAACTCCCAGGCCGCGATCTCCCTCCGCCCGGTCTCCGCGAAGGGAAATTCGAACGTCCCAGCCTCTAAGCGTTTGTACCAAATCGCCCAGCCGTCGCGATCCCAATATAAGATCTTCACCCGGTCCGTCCGTCGGTTCGAGAACACCAGCAGATGACCGGCATAGGGGTTGCACCCGATCACATGCTCGGCCATCATCGACAGCCCGTCGAACGAACGGCGCATGTCGCACGGCACCGTGCACAGATACACCTTGATCGCCGCCGGAAAGCTCAGCATCGCGGCTCCAAAGCGGCCAGAACCGAACGCAAGGTCTCCTCGTCTACACCCTGGCGGATGCGCACCTTCCGCCCGTCGCCCAGCACCAACTCGATACCCACGTCGCTCGCCCCCGCTTCATCGCTCACTAGGGCGAAGCTCGCCGGGGTCCCGTTGACACCAGGCCGCTGCACGCTTCCTTCTTCTCGACCGACCTTGAGCCGGCGTTGCCACCAATAGAACTGGCTCTCCCGGATTTGGTGCCGACGACAGAACTCCCGGATGGATATCCCGCTCCGCGCCGCCTCACCCAGCCTCGCTTGCCAATATCGCGCCTTCTTCGCATCACCCTTGCCGATGCTGCTCATCCCACACCTCCACCTTTCGGTCCGGCGGGAACTTCAACCGCGAAAGATGGGTTCACCGGACGGATACAGATTTTCAGAGTTCCACTGGAACACCCTTTGAGTTGAGTCTCATAATCACAAATACCGGAGGTGCTGCCTGCAACAACTCTCCCTCCTGGACGCCGTCCGAGCGACCACCTCGGCATCCCCGACAAACCCAGATTCTCGCCGCACCTCTGTTCCTTCCTTTCCTCACAGCCTCGGCTTAGGCTAATTCTTTACGCCCACCGCCCTACCTGGGACGTGAGGCGGGCGGGAACCGTATTTCCCAAGGCTTTGTGCACACAATCCGCTGATCTACACCAACCTTCTTTGGCCAGGCCGTAAGCGTGCGGGCTGGGCCGTATCCGATGTACGCTATGGCGGAGCGGTGAGGAACAGCGCAATTCCCAACACGATCTCCACAGCAGAGTCGTACCCGCGTCGAATCTCCTCGAATAGTTGTGAGCGATACCGACCTCGGGACTGGCAGGTCGCATCCGAAGAACTGGCTAATCGTGGGGCCACGAGTACACTTCTGGTGGGGTGCCGCACGCAATTCGCACACACGTGTGTGGGGAGATCAGGATTTACCGGGATTTTAAAGTGGTGCTACTGATGGGGAAGTCAGTAGATTTCGCGACTTGCCGCCCAGAAACCTCACCTATTAGCCCGTAACCTTCTGATTCTGCAATGATACGAGAAGCCGAATCCCTCGCCCCACAATCACCTGATTGTGGGCAAGCCTGGAATCACCTACTTTAGATCGTCGCCACCCGCTTGGACACTTCATTGTCAAGACTGCTGACGGGCCTGTGGCACTTTAGGCGTCACCATCGGCAACAGGCAAGCGAACGGGCAAACGAAGAGGCGCGCAAGCCGCCGAAGTCGGCCGGTAGACCGCTAAGGCTTGTCGGCTAGTGGCTGACTTCCGTTTCGGCGTGTGCCGAATTATCGGTGGCGAGGGAAAGCTCTTCAAGGGACCACGAGGCGGCCGTGGCCTTTTCGTAGGCGGCATTGAGCATGGGTCGCAGACTCAAAATGGCCGCAACGCGCAGAACAATGCTGCGGAGGGTGTCAAGCTCGGCAAGTGAGAGGGCCGTGTTCTCTCGCCGGTTGGCCTGCCTGTAGCCGAGCCATTTCTTGAGAACCGGGTAGCCGCCGAACTCGTAGCGCCAGATCTCGCGCGGAACATGTCTGAGAAAGACGATTTCGTTGAGATAGAGATCACCCGTTGAATCGCCCCATTCGGGGCGGAGCGGTTCGGACTCGGCGGGCGGTCTTTCGTCCCAGCGCCCGGTCGCAGCGCCGTAATAGCTGTACTCGACCAGCAGTTCCGACTGCTTGACGCTGCCGCCGCCGACGCGGCCCACGACGGCAAACCTTTTCGCGTCCTTGCCGACAAGTGCCTTGATGGCGGCAGTGGCGTCGGCGAGCGGGTCGAGCAGGGTCGCAAGCCGGTCGCCGAGGGTCACCACATTCTCGAATTCGGTTTTGTCCTTCGCGATCGGAGTGTGCGGCCAGCCCTGGAGGAGCGAATCCTTGTGATCGGTCTCGTACTGCGGCGAATTCGCGATGGCGGCGCAGTAACGAAACAGAGCGCGGCACAGCTTCTTCGCGTGTTGACCTCTCAGATCACCTTTCAGACTCCAGCCTGAACGTAAAGCGGTCCACACGCCTTCCGCAAGATTGGCAGTTGGTACAAGCTCCTCGGTCTCGGGCTTAAAGAGTCCTCCGACGCCTTCATCCGGCATCACTTCGGCCGGGAAGCCGACGGAGCCCCAATCATGCAGATGCAGATCGAAGAGGCTGCGCAGAACAAGCGGCCGGCTTTCTGAAACGCGCCGCGGTTGGGGCGCACCGACGAAAAATTCATTCCCGTCGAGATGCTCACCAAGTTCCGGGCGTGCTTCATTGAGCAGCTTGGCTTCAGGCTCGTAATAAATCCACCGCGCATCAAACGGGAACAGCACATATGGAACGACATTCTTCTTCTCGAAGCCGCCTGCTTTGCGAAGGCGGTCGCGGACCTTCCTGGGCTCGTAGCGCGCGCGTTCCTTGCACAGGACCGCGTAGCGCTTCTGCAGTTCGCCGAACGTCAGATCGGAGAAATAGTCGCGCATCCGGGTCTCGAGTGCGGTACGGTCCGTGGCGATGACGCTGCCGTCAAGGCCGCGGTTCGGATTGACGCCTTGAAACCATTTCGGGAAAAGGTCTGCGAACGAGGGCCATTCTTCGAAACCGCTCTGTGCCGACGGCGCGAACTTCCAGCCGTTGCTTTTCGAGGGGACGAACTGAGCATACGGACGCGGCCCTTCAGGCTGGTTCGCTGCCGCCTTGCTTTCAGCGGCGGACCAGGACTCTATGCCAAGGGACGCGAGCAGCGCCACACGCTTCTTCTCCGCCCGTCCCCAAAAATCGCGCAGGAAAAGCTTGGCTGGAAAGCTGCGTGGGCCGTTGCGTTTCAGCAAGGTCGAGACGCACGTTCCGACCTTGATGCCAGGCCCGATCTCCTCGGTGTTGAAAATGGTCTGGCAGGAGTCGCCCCAGGGTGTGCGTTCGCTCGCGATCCGGTTGCCGTGGAGATTGTCGATCCAAATCGAATCGAAGTTTCCGAGAAGCGATTCCCGCATGATTGGATGCGACCGGCCGACGAGATAGGAGCTGTTCGAGATGAAGCTTACGATCCCGAATTCCGCCTTCTCGCCGATGCGGATTTCTGCCAGGCGAAAGAAGCGGATATAGAGATCGTCGAGCAGGTGCTTACGAACCCCCCATTTCGAAAAAAGCAGGGTCTGGCCGACCTGCTTGCCTTTGTTGCTTCGCGTGATGCCCTTGTAGTAGTCGACGAGATCCCCCTCCTCCTCCAGCGGGACGCCTGCAAAACGGTTATAGGGCGGGTTGCCGAGAACCACGATGATCTTCGCGTCGCTCTTAACACCGCGCGCCGCGTCATGTTCGTCCTGAAGTTCGGGGAAATTCAGCTTCAGTTGATCTGGGCCATGCCAGCCAGTGAGCGCATTGGTCAGGAACACGGCGGGGCGGTGTTTTTCGTCGGGCGAGGCGCCCAGCCCTGACAGGAGTAGATAGAGCTGCAGTTGCGCCACTACGAACGGGGCCGTGAGGATTTCAAAGCCGATGAAGCGACGGCACGCCGCATCGAGCAGTCGCGCCGGGATCGTCGCGCCTGCGCCGTCCTTCTCGAGTTGCTCCGCCGTGTAGCGCAACGCTTCCAGGAGATAGGCGCCCGTTCCGCAAGCTGGATCGAGAACAATCACCCTTTCGTCTGCAAAACCGCGGCTGCATCCGAGTTCCTCGCGCAGGAGTCGGTCGATCCTGCCGACCTGATAGCGGACGATGGATATCGGCGTGTACCATACGCCCAGTTCCTTACGGAGATCGGGATCGAATGCTTCGAGGAAAGGTTCGTAAAAGTGCATGATCGCCGTCGTGGTGGTCTGTTCCTCGTGCGTCAGTGAGGGGAGGCGGAAGCGTTTGAAAAACAGCTCGCCGTCAACGCGCGCAAGCGTCTCCGTCGCAATGTCGAGGTGCTTCGCAAGGCGAAGCTCCTTGATGCGCGAGGGATGTCTGAATTCGTAAAACAGGCTCGCCAAGAACGGGATTTTCAGATAGTCGGCGAGGTCCTCCCATTTGAACGGTTTCGTCCGCGTGCCTTGCCACCAGAGCGCCCAGCCGGCGAACAGTCCGTAGAGTGCTGTCTGAATAAGCGAGGAGCGGAAGAATTCCTCGCCTTCGGGGCCGACGAACGTCACACCTAGGGCCTTGCCAAAGTCATCGAGCAGCCCTTGCACCGCGTATGTGAATTTTTCGGGCAGGTCCGCTTTCGCACGCCGCGCCTGGCGCGCCATGATCCGGGCCAGCGACTGCGGCTCGGCGATGGGTGCGTAACGGGTGGCGGCTGTTTCGATTGTTTCTACGAAGGCGTCCAGCGAAGCCGGTTCAATCGGCTTGCCCTGCTTCAGGACCGCGACCGAAGGCCAGAGTTCAACAACCTGCTCGACGCGCCGACTTTCAGGCGGGACGGGACCGGCCTCCTTCCATGCTGGGTTGACGGTCACGAGGCCGAACGAGCGCACATTCGAGATCAGGACGGCGCGCGTTGCCGCCAGATAGCGTCCGATCTGGTCCTTGTTTTCTGTTGATAGCGCAAGCTTCTGAAGTTCGGCATCCGGCAGCTTGACTTCGCCGCAGATGACAAGAAACTCCCCCGCGCCGTCGTAAAGCGCTACGTCCGGAAGGTTGATACCGCCGCCGGCTTTCTGTTCGCTGGTATTGATTCGCACATCGAACGGTAGGTCCTCGGCGGAAAGAGCGGCAGCGATCAACGACTTCACCGCCGGATAGTAGGTGGCCTCCGTGGTCGAGCCAGCTGCGACGAGAGCGCCGACGTCGTGCGCGTACAACCTCGCCGCTTCAGCGAGCTTTGAGATGATCGCTGCGTCTGCCATTCAGTCTGTTCCTGGTTCGCTGCTACCTAGCTGAATTCTTCGGCGCCCTGAAATTATACTCCCTTCCTCGCGGAAACCATAGCGCAGGCTTTCGCCTACCTGCGATTCAGACAGTGGGGGAGGGCGCGAGGCTGGCGGGAGGCAGGAGCGGCGAGACGAGGGGAATTGGGCGCAGGAATGGGGGCGTGTTGAGACGGGTGGCGGCTGTGTCGTAG
>JBEKMN010000147.1:0-4940 GCA_050008495.1 Terriglobia bacterium
ATGAGGGTCTTACTCGACACATGGCATAGTACAAATGGCATCCATAAAGCGACTGGACGGAGGACCAAAATGTCCGTTGAACACACTCCATCGACCGGAGCTATACAGACCTTATGAAATAACCTCTACGTGTGCAACCTCGCCCAACTTGTCGTATCTGGTCCGGTGTGGAAGTGGACCCGCCGGCTGGGAGGGCCTGGGTTGATCTTGCTTGGCCTCGCGGACAACACCCCATTTGTCTCCGCGCCGCCTGGGAGCGAAGATATGTTCGTCATCTTCCTTGCGGCGGGCCATTACGAATGGTGGGGCTACTACGCCTTGATGGCTACTGTGGGTGAGGTGCTTGGCGGGTATCTTGCCTACCGGATGTCACAAAAAGGCGGCGAAGCGACCCTGGAAAAGAAAGTCGGTAGGCCGCAGGCGCAGAAGGTCTACAAGCTCTTTGAGAGATTTGGCAGCATCACGGTGTTTGCCGGCGCGATTCTCCCGCCGCCGTTTCCTTTCACAACCGTGGTGATGACCGCCGGAGTGATGCAGTATCCGCGCAGGAAGTTCCTGCCTGCGCTGATCGCCGGGCGCGGCTTGCGCTTTTTTGCCGTGGCATATCTGGCCAAGATCTACGGCCGGTCAATGATCGCTTTTTTCTCGCGTCACTACCGGCAGACGATGGTTGTTCTGATCGCCATGGCAGTGGCGGCAGGCATTGGAGCGCTGATCTACTTTCTATGGGTCCGGCCCATGAAGCAACGCAAATTACGCTAAAGGATGTGGACCATGAGCAAAACGGAATCGTCACCCAAAAAACCCAGCCCCGACGATGATCAGAAGCGCCGGCTTCAGATTCGTTTCGGCATCAGCTACCTGATCTCGAGCCTGATTCTCTTGTGGCTGTTCCAGATATTCGTCCTCTCTCCCGCGTCCGGGAACATGGAAATTCCTTACAGCGAGTTCAAGCAAAAGCTGGCGGACGCTCAGATCGTAAGGGCGACCATCAGCGAAAGGAACATCGTTGGTGAGATGAAGAACCCCAAGCCGGGAGGGTCTCCCGCAACCGTCCCATTCACTACCGCGCCTGCGCCGGCCGGCGACAGCGAACTGATCGGAGAGTTGCAAGGGGCAAAAGTTACTTACCAATTCGAGCGCGCGCCCAGCCCCATCGGCGGATTCTTGCTCGATTATTTACTCCCGATGATAGTGCTTGGCGCCTTTTGGTACTTCGCGTATGGGCGAATGGGCAGCGCTGCGGGCGGAGGATTGGGCGGCATCTTCGGCGTAGGCAAGAGCAAAGCGATCGAGGTCAAGCCCGAGGACGTTACAGTCACCTACAAAGATGTGGGCGGGGCGGATGAGGCCATCGCCGAGCTCCAGGAGATCATCCAGTTTCTGAAGGAGCCGGAGAAATTCGCCCAGCTCGGCGGACACATTCCCAAGGGAGTATTGCTGGTCGGCCCGCCGGGCACGGGAAAGACACTGCTGGCCAAAGCCACGGCCGGCGAGGCCAAGGTCGCGTTCTTCGAGACCAGCGGCTCGGAATTCGTTGAAATGTTTGTGGGAGTGGGCGCGGCCCGCGTGCGAGACCTGTTCGAGCAGGCGCGCAAGGCAGCTCCCGCGATCGTCTTCATCGACGAGATTGATGCCATCGGACAGAGCCGTGGAGGCGTGATGCGCATCGGCAGCGACGACGAGCGGGAGCAGACCCTCAACCAGTTGCTGGCCGAGATCGACGGTTTCAAGACCGACGCCAGCGCGCCGGTGATTATCATGGCGGCCACCAACCGTCCGGAGGTACTCGATCCGGCGCTGCTGCGCGCGGGCCGCTTCGACCGCCAGATCGCCATCGGCAATCCCGACCTCATCGGACGGGCGCAAATCCTGCGGATTCATAGCAAGGACGTCAAGCTGTCGCCGGACTTCGACATGGACCATGCGGCCCGCATCACCGCCGGCTTCAGCGGCGCAGATCTGGCGAATGCCATGAACGAGGCGGCACTGCTGGCTGCACGCAACAAGGCCGCGGCCGTGACCATGAATGACTTCGAGGCCGCCATCGAACGCGTGATCGCCGGCTCCGAGAAAAAGAGCCGCGTGATGAACGAGCAGGAGCGGACCACGGTTGCCTATCACGAGTCCGGCCACGCGCTGGTGGCTGAGCTGGTGCCGCACGGCGAACCGGTCAGCAAAATCAGCATTGTTCCACACAGCCGTGGCGCCCTGGGCTATACCATGCAGATGCCCACCGAAGACCGCTATCTGCTCACCATCGACGAACTGAAGGACAAGATCGCCGTCATGCTGGGCGGGCGGGCTGCCGAGATGGTCAAGTTTGCGACCATTAGCACCGGGGCCAGTGACGACATCATGCGGGCAACCGATCTGGCCCGCCGCATGGTCACGGAATTCGGCATGAGTGAAAAACTGGGCTCGGTGCGTTACGCAGGTCAACAACTGCAATACCTGGGGGGACCGGTCGAGGACAACAGCCAGATCAGTCCAGAGACCCGTCAAGTGATCGACGGGGAAGTCCAGCGCATTGTGACCGAACAATATCAGCGGGCCCAGGACTTGTTGAAGTCGCATCGCCCGGCCCTGGAGATTCTGGCCCAGCAACTGCTGAAGCAAGAGACAGTGAGCGGCAGTGTTGTGAAGGATGCACTGGAGAATAGTCCAGCCCAGGAGCTACGGCCGGCGGCGCCCACGTTGTAGAGTCATCCAAAGGCGTGAGCGGCTACTTGTGTGATGCACCTCGGCGCCGTACCCAGGAATGGGAATATGAAACTCAATGAATACCGGAAGAAGCGTCAGTTCGCAGTGACAACGGAGCCGCATGGCTCGGACGATACCCACGATGGGGATGGCCCGCTTCTCTACGCAATACAGAAGCACATGGCCTCGCACCTGCACTACGATCTTCGCCTGCAATGGAGCGGCATACTCCTTTCCTGGGCCGTACCCAAGGGGCCCTCGCTCGATCCGGCAGTGAAGCGCCTTGCGATGCGGACGGAGGACCATCCGGTCGAGTACGGCGACTTCGAGGGCGTGATTCCCGCGGGTCAATATGGCGCGGGAACGGTGATGTTATGGGACCAGGGGACATGGCATCCGGAAGACGCCGATGTGGACAGCGCCTTGCAGCGGGGAGAGATCAAGTTCACGCTTCGGGGAAAGAAACTGCAAGGAACGTGGGTCCTGGTTCGCACCCGCAGCTTTGGCAAAGACGCCTGGCTGCTTATCAAACACCGCGACCAATATGCATCCGCGAAGGACGTGTTGCAGGAAGAGCCACGTTCTGTGGCCAGCGGGCGCCTACTTGCGGAGATTGCGCGCGACGAAGGCGGCGACATAGAGAGAGCTTCGCAGGGCGATCCGTCCGGCAAGGGGCGAACCGCGACGAGTGCGAAATCCGTTTCGGGGCGCATCAAGCGAACAAGGCGGCCGATTTGAAGAACCGCATTCCATTTCGCGTTCAGCCCATGCTTGCCACGCTGGTTGCAGGGCCGTTCGACAGGGCCGGATGGGTCTATGAGGAGAAATACGACGGCGACAGGATGCTCGCGTATAAGGAAGAGGACCGGGTGCGGCTGCTCTCCCGAAACGGAAAAGACAAGACCGGCAGCTTCCCTCGCATTGCGAAGGCCATCCGCTCTCTCGAACCCGTCACCCAGCTTCTCGATGGCGAGGTTGTTGTGTTCGACAAGAAGGGGGTCTCCCGATTTCAGCTCCTTCAGCAGGAAAAGGGCGAACCGGTGTACGCCGTCTTCGATTGCCTCTTTCATAACGGCAAAGATCTGCGCCGAGAGCCCCTGTCCGCGCGGCGCGATCTGATGGAACGGTCGATCGGCTCCAGCAAAGTTCTGTTGCCGTCTCACAGGCTCGCAAGCAACGGCCTCGAGGCCTTCCGCATCGCGCGCCGCTGCGGATACGAGGGACTGGTTGCGAAAGATCTATCCGCTCCTTATGTGGAAGCGCGCTCCACCAAATGGCTGAAGGTGAAGGTTCACCAGGAGGATGAGTTTGTGATTGCCGGATATACGGAGCCGGCCGGCTCGCGCCAACATTTTGGTGCCCTTTTGCTCGGCGCGTATGAAAAGGGTGCGCTGCGCTATATCGGCAAAGTCGGGACGGGATTCGATCGGGAGACTCTCGCCGCGCTCTATCGGAAGTTTCAGCCACTTGTGAGATCGCAGCCAGCGTTGATCGACCCGCCGCGCGAGAAGGGCGTGGTTTTTCTCGCTCCACGGCTGATTGCGCAAATCTCCTTCCAGGAGTGGACCGCGGACAGGAAGCTTCGCCAGCCGGTCTATCTGGGCCTGCGCGACGACAAACGTCCTGAGGACGTGCTCCTGCCGGAACTGCCCGCATGAGGAGGCCCACCATGTCCCAATCCGTGACCGCGAAATTGCCCATCGCCGTCTCCCATCCCGACAAGATGGAATGCAAGGGGAGTGCTTCTTTCAAAAACAGAAACCAAAGGGAATGCCTCCTGGAACGCCAACCAGGCGCATCGCACATGCGGACAACCCCGGCGAGTCCACCGATTATGTGGTTGGCGGCTCTTTAATCACGCAGCTCGCGCTTGCCAACCTGGGGTGCATTGCAGTGCACACGATGGCCAGCCGCGCGAGTTCGCCCCGGCAGCCGGACTGGGTGTGTTTCGATCTCGATCCCGAGTCCGGCAACTTCTCCGACGCCGCCCGCGCGGGCCTGCATGTTAAAGCAGCCCTGGACCAACTGAAGCTGGTCTCCTTCGCCAAGACCTCGGGCAGCCGCGGCATGCATGTCCTGGTCCCCATCCGCACCGGCCCGGATGCGGACGAGGTCCTCGCCTTCGCCGAGTCGTTTGTCGCGCGCGTGGCGGCCGCGCACCCGGACGAATTGACCGTCGAACAATCGGTTGCAGCGCGGCGCGGCCGTGTCTATCTGGACCCATTTCGCAACGGATT
>JBEKMN010000148.1:0-4302 GCA_050008495.1 Terriglobia bacterium
CGATAGTCGCGGAAGGCGCTCTCCAGGCGCTCGAAGACTTCGTCGGTGACGTAGGGCTGCAGGCCGACCTTCTCCGGGGTCAGGGGAAGGTTGGGATGCGCGGCCTGCGCGGCGGCGAGCGCGCGGATGAAGTCGTAGCGGCGGCGGGGCAGCGGGCCGATGAGGTCGGCGTACTCCAGGTCGATGAAGTGCTCGGGGGCCTGCGCGGCGTTCAACTCGGGTTCGGCGGGCGAGCGCCAGCGGTCCGGCTCCGGGCCGTAGTACTCCAGCGCATCGAGCGCGGCGGGTGTGCGGAGGAAGGCTGGGACATCGGCGGGCAGTGCGGTTCCGGCGAGGCGGTTGATGAGCATGTGGCCGTCGCTGCCCCAGCCGAATGCGGGCTGGACGGTGAGCAACGGAAGCAGAAGAAGTGCGGCGGAGAGGCGGGCATGGGAGGGGATGCGCATGAGGAAAGTATAGCTACGCAGAGCAACGGTGGAGTTACCAGGGCGTATCGACGTGAAAATAGGGTGGTACAAATCTTTGAGATTCACTCGGGCGCTAAACCCGGTTTTTAGCTGTCTCTTGTGGCGCGGCTAATCCCACACCTGTGGTGTACCGATTCCCTACAACGGTAGCAAAATCTAAGGGTTCCCATCACATAGACTCGATATGAGGCTTCGTGATGGGACGGTTTGGCTCGGTTGGATTCCAATCTTACTTTTCTTGGTTTTGTGTGTCGGGGTAACCATCCTCAGATGTCAGCAATTTCACCATGCCATCAGGATCAGCACAAGGCCGCATACTGGCAGTCTTGCTGTCGGACGAATACCGATCTACCTCACAGAACACCCATGTCTGGCTCGTGGAGTTTGGGAACCCATCGTTATAGGTCATCGTGGCGGCTACCATAACCCCGATATTCCCAGTGTTGAATTGGTCAGCATCAACAGCATGGAGATTCGCTTCCACGTTATATTCATTGCCAATTGGAACAAAGAAATAAGTTACTTTAGACCATTTTCTTTCGAGTATATGATCAGGCATCACAATGGAACTATCCGTTGTGGGGTTGTCGATTTTGTATATCAACCAATGCAAAACAACAGTTGTCGTCCCAGCGGGGATATGCCCACTATTGATAATAGGAATCTCAACCACCTTATGCGGAAAGTCGTTCTTCGGAGGCCCCAAAACCAAATAGGCCCTTTCGGAAATATGCAAAGTGTCTTTGGCGGTATTAGCGGCACTGGTAGCAGCATCGGCAGAGACCTTCGCTTGCGTTGCAATAACCTTCGTCTGGTCAGCTTGATCTTTCATTCTGTCGGAGAGGTCTTTGGTTCGGTCAGCTTGATCTTTCATGTGTCCGGCAAGGTCTTTCGTCCAATCAGCCTGATTTCCAGCGGCAGTTGCAAGATTATGGGTGTCGGCTCCACTCTTACGCATTTCCCACCACTGACCACAGACAAAGACAGCCGCAAGTCCCGACAGAACTACGGCAGTTTTGGCCCACCGCAGAGTGGCTTTTTCAAAACCGGTCATTTGCTTTTCAACCACTGTGAGTTGTTGTGCATCGGATGTATCTGTTGCCTCGGCATCGTCCTGATTGACAGCATCGGGTGAAAGAGCACCAGCATTGGGCTGTTCTTCGTTTTGCTTGGCTGGAGTCTGATTGTCCACCGAGCGCTCCAATTACTATATAACGATGAAATTGTACCCCTTAATCCTCATTACACAATTTCCCGCGTCTTCCCGTCGTGTTCCGCCAAATTAGGACACTACCCCGCGCCATTTCAAAACACTATTGCTTCAACCATTGCTAGACGAGGACTTCGGTGGGGTCGGATTCGGGGGAGTTGAAGACGCGGCGGTAGCGGGCGATCTCGTCGTCGGGGCCGGTGGCCTTGCGGGGGTTGTCGCTGAGCTTGACGGCGGGGCGGCCTTCGACGGTCATCAGTTTGCAGACCAGGCTGATGGGTTCGAAGTCGCGCTCGCCGCGAGGATGGCAACCACGAAAGTCGTTGGTGAGCAAGGTGCCCCATCCGGCGGAGAAGCGGATGCGGCCATGGAAATAATTGTGCAGCTTGAGAATCTCTTCGACATCCAGTCCATCCGACGCGATGAGGCGCTTGCGGCGGGGGTCGCGGCCGCGCGCGTGCAGCCAGCGGATGTACTCGTCTCCGGCGACGATGGGGTCCCTGGAGTCGACGCGCTGGCCGGTCCAGTCGGCGACCCAGTCGGGCGCGCCTTCGAGGAACTGGGTGGTGCCGAAGGTGTCGGGCAGCAGGATGAGCAACTCGCCGCCGTAGCTCTGTTGCCACAGCTGCAGCACACGGTACTGCGCGGAGTGCAGCTCGGCATCGTCGTCGGCGAGCGCGGCCATTGCCATGGGCAGCTCGTGCGCGTTGGTGCCCATGGCTTCGAGGTCGTGCTTGTAGGCGAGGAAGGTGTTGGAGGAGCCGGCGAGGCTTGGGCCGAGGGTGGCGCGCAGGGACTCGATGACGTACTCCTGCCAGAGGAAGCTGTGGCGGCGGCGGGTGCCGAACTCGGAGATGCCGACCTCGGGAACGGTGCGCAGGCGCTCGATTTTCTGCCACAGGCGCGTCTTGGCGCGGGCGTAGAGGACATCGAGTTCCATCTCGTTGAGACGTGCGAGTGCGGCGCGGGTGCGGCTCTCGCTGACCAGGGCGAGGGCGTAGACCTCCCACATCGTCACTTCGGTCCAGAGGCCGGAGAAGCGCAGGATGAGCTGGCCGTCCTGCTCGGCGACGGTGTAGTCGGAGAGGCGGAAGTCGGTCTCCAGCCAGGCGAGGAAGGCAGGCTCGAAGATGTGGCGCGTGCCGTAAAAGGTGTTGCCGGCGAGCCAGATCAGCTCCGACCGGCGGAAGCGCAGGCCGCGCAGATGCTCCATCTGCGCGATGAGGGCGGGCGCATCGACCTCGCCGGCGAGGCGCACGCGCGCGGTGCGGTTGACGACCTCGCTGGTGACGCGGACGGCGGGGAAGTTCTTCCAGATGAACTGGAGCATGAGGAGCTTGTAGAAGTCGGTGTCGAGCAGCGAGCGGACGATGGGATCGAGCTTCCAGTTGTGGTTATGCGCGCGCTCGGCGAAGTTGACATTCATGCGTCCATTGTCGCCGGAATGCGGTGGAGGGACAACCGGGGGAGATTTACGGTTGGGGACAATTTGAAGTGAATGACTGAATTTGGCGAGAAGCTGACTTTGCAGGCACTTCAAGTTCTCTTCCGGGAGTAATCGCCGCCTCGTCGTGGTCTACTCTATACATCGGAGCGGCGAGTGGATGGCGAGAGACCTCAGCATAGGGACGTGCGCGCACTGCCAGCAGCAGTTCGCCTATAGGCTAGTGCATTGCGGATTTGGAGATAGCGTCTACGCCTACTGTGATACGTGTGGTCGAACAGCCCTACTGTCAACGTGGGACAAGCGAATGCCGAACCTGCCGGACTGTCCGGGGCAGCAGGAGATGTGTTCCGCTATGGAATCGTATGTGGAGCCGTGCCAGTGCGGAGGAGCTTTCAAGAAAGGGTGTTCGCCGCGCTGCTGGCGCTGCAAGCAACCACTGTCCGCCGAAGACGCAACGTCATTTATCGAAAGCAATGCTCCGGGTACTCAGAAGGGCTGGCGATGGCAGAGAACGTGGAGCGGAACCTACTGCATCATCATTGAGGATAAGATCATCAAGAACAACTTCCGATAGACTGCACGAAAAACGTGGTTATCGCCAACTTCGATTGCCCCGGAGTTCAAACTGACCCATCACCGACTTTACCTGCGATGGACGAACCCTGGAGTATCGGCGGGCAATCTAATCTGCGGGACTGAGTTGGATTTGGTGGCGAAGAGCAGAAGCAGATTCCTCCGCTGCGCTGCGGAATGACAAATAAGAACGGGCAAGGGCAGAAGTTTGTGGGAGAAAGGTTCGAGTGTCTGGGGTTGGAGGGAGTTCGTCGGGGTTCTTCGCGCTCGAAAGACGCGCTCAGAATGACAACCAAGAAGAACAGACAACTTAAGGGCGAAATGCAGGGATTCTTCGCTGCGCTCAGAATGACAAGATTGTAAGTTGAGGGTGGTGCGACGCTGATCCGAAGGGGTCAGAGTTTGGAGGGGCGGATTGCTTCGTCGGAGATTACGCCCAGTGAGGCGTCCTGAGCGGACCGCTACTCAGAGGCCGGCGAAGAGGTTGGTGGCGTGGGCGGCGGGCTGGGGGTGGGGCGTGGCGGCCAGGGTGTAGAACTCCTTGCCGGCGCGCTTCTCGAAGTAGGACTGGAAGCGCTCCATCAGCGGGAGCTGCGTGGTGTGGG
>JBEKMN010000149.1:0-4032 GCA_050008495.1 Terriglobia bacterium
TGTTTCCAGTCGCTGAGAATGCGGCTCACGCTTTCGCGAGAGGAGCCGATGTTTTGGGCAATCTCTTCGTGAGTCATGAAAAGCGCAATGCGCAGACCGTCAGGTGACTGCTGCCCGTGCTTCTCTGCCCACTGCAACAGGAATTGAGTGAGCTTGGCGTAAGTATCCGGCGCGAGGGCGAGCATCCGCGTCTGCTGCCACGCCTTGCCCAGCTCCATGCTGAGATGCTTGGCCACGCGGATCGCTACGTCGGGGTTGGCGCGCATGAACTGCAGAAACTCCAGGCGCGGAATGAAACTCACCTGGCTTGTGCTGAGCGTCTCCGCGGTGACCGGATAAGCCTCGTCTGCCATCAGGGTACTGAGGCCAAGCACTTCCCCATGCTCAACAATGCGGACCGTGAGGCTCTGGCCCTCTAGAGAGTTCACATAAAGCTTCGCCCCTCCCGAGCACATGATGTAGAGCCCTCGAGCAGGCTGTCCCTCCACAAACAGCATAACTCCTTTGGGATAAAAGGAAGTTTGGCGCAGAGAATTCAGGGTGGACAACGCGGCGTGAGGCAGTTGGCAGAAAATCCCTTCTTCCCGCAGGGCACAACCCAGGCAGCTTTCCACGATTTGCAAGTTATGAGGACCTCTTGGTCCGTCGGCAGCCATCAAGGTACTCCGAGAAACGACCAATGCTGCCATATTGTACCGCAAGATAGGGAAAACAGCAAAAAACTTCAACGCACCGTGACCCAGCACTAGGTCGTTGTCTCCATCGTATTGCCATTGTGATGAACGTCACAGAGCCTTTGTATGCCCTCCTCCATGGCTCGTTCTCGACTCGCATAAGTCGCAGCATTCCGCAGCAGCATCAAGCTGGCGGCTCGATTCTCGTATTTAGGCTCAAATGGCTCAGACACTTCGTCACGTCTAGGGACCAGCGGACCTTGTGATGAGCGTCACAACATCCAGGTGCACCCGTCACTGACGATGGTCCAAGCCTAAGTTAACTTACGACATGGGCCGACCTTTCCGCAGGGTCAGGGACGGGGAAGCGGCCTCTATCGCGAATCTGAGGTGGAAAAATGAAAACTAGGACTCAAGCGACTCTTGCACTCAGCTACCTGATGTTGGGCCTCCTTCTCGCCAGCAGCAGCCAAGCAGGCGAGATTAAGGGCAAAGTTACCGTGCAGAGAATCCGCTCTGCCGGAAATATCGCCGTCTACATCGACGCCATTCCCGGCAAGGATTTCACTGCGCCCGAGAAGCACGTCGTGGAAGATCAGAAGCACATGGCCTTCTCGCCTCATGTCCTGGTGGTCTTGAAAGGGACCACGGTGGATTTCCTCAACAGCGACCCCGTTGGCCACAACGTTTATTGGCCGAACATCAGCGGGAACAAGAAGCTGGCTCACAATCTGGGGACGTGGCCGCAGGGTCAGACAAAGTCCTTCACCTTCAACGACCTCGGCGCCGCCCCGTTGCTGTGCAACGTGCATCCCGAGATGGCCGGCTATGTCGTCGTAGTTCCCACCCCCTACTTCGCCACGACAAACAACCAAGGGGAGTTCGAGATCAAAGACGTTCCGCCCGGCAGCTACACGCTCAAGACCTGGAGTGAAGAGGGCAAGCCTTCCACCCAGTCCGTGACCGTGTCCGGTGAATCGACTTCCGTGAACCTCACGGTTTCCAAGTAGGGCACCGCACCTTTTTCCCTCCTCACTGAAGAGGGGACCAAAGGGCGGCGAACGGAGCAGCAAGTTGGCCACACAACCTACCAAACTCGTGGACCTGGACTGGCTGGAATCGAACTTTCCCTGCATGCAGGCGTGTCCCGTTCACACGCAGGCGGGGCGCTACGTTTCCCTCATCGCGGAGGGGCGTTTTGAAGAAGCCTACCGATACGCCCGCCAGCCGAATCCCCTGGCCTCGATCTGCGGTAGAGTTTGCGGCCATCCCTGCGAAACAGCTTGCCGTCGTGGACAATTTGACGCCCCTATCTCGATTCGCGCTTTGAAACGGTTTGTGACCGAGCGATACGGTCCGGAATCACGCAATCCTCTCGATCTGTTTCCTGAAAAGCCGAAGGTGACCCACCCGGAGCGCGTGGCCGTGATCGGGTCAGGCCCGGCGGGGCTGGCCGCCGCGCACGATCTGGCCTTGCTTGGTTACGCAGTGACGATCTTCGAGGCCGCGCAAGTGCCCGGCGGCATGCTCCACCTGGGAATTCCCGAGTACCGTCTGCCCCGCGACGTCGTGCAGGCCCAAGTCCGGGAGATCCTGGCACTGGGGCCGGAGTTGCGCTTGAACAGCCGGCTAGGCGACTTCTCACTCTCTGACCTGCGCCGGGAGGGATTCCAGGCCATTCTGCTGGCCATCGGCCTGCATCGCAGCCGCGACCTGATCCTCCCGGGTCGCGACTTGGACGGCGTCATCACCGGCACCGACTTCCTGCTGAACGTGAACCTCGGCTACCAGTTCTCCATCGGGAAGCGGGTGGCGGTAATTGGCGGCGGCAACGTAGCCATGGACGTGGCTCGCTCGGCATTGCGCCAGCAGCAGCGCCAAACGCTCGATGCGCTCTCGAGTTCGGTCCTTCCTGACCAGTTGACTGATCCTGAGCGCGACGTGGTGATGAAAGAACTTATGGACGTAACTCGCACGGCGATGCGGCTGGGCGCGCGAGAAGTCCACATGGTGTGCCTGGAATCGCGCGAGGAAATGCCGGCCTTCGAAGAAGAGATCGAAGAAGCAGAGCTCGAAGGGTTGAAGATTTATGCCTCCAGGGGGCCCAAGCGGTTCGTTGGCGAGAACAACAAACTGGCGGGGCTCGAGACGGTCCATTGCACTTCCGTTTTTGATGCCCAGCACCGCTTCAGCCCGGTTTTTGCGCCGGGGACGGAAAGCGTTCTCGCATGTGATACGGCCATTTTGGCTATTGGCCAGACCTCCGACCTTTCGTTTCTCGCGCCCCAGGACGGCATCGAAACGACCCGCCAGGGAACGGTCAAGATTGATCCCCAGACCCTCATGACGACGGCGCCAGGGGTCTTTGCCGCGGGCGACATTGCCTTCGGCCCACGGCTCATCATCAGCGCCGTGGCTGATGGGAAGAAAGCAGCCGAGGAAATTGACCGCTATCTGCGCGGTCCAGCCTGGAAACCCAAACCCCGCTACGTGCAGATCACGGTACTGGATGATCACCAGATGGCGCAGGAGTACGACGAGTACTCACGCCTTTCTGTGCCCACCATTGCCCTCGACCGCCGCACCGGCATCGCGGAAGTCGAAGTAGGTTACACAGAAGAACAAGCGAGGATGGAAGCGACGCGCTGCCTGAAATGCTGGATCAACACCATCTTTGAGGGGAACGAAGCCGAAGGCACGGAATGCATTCTCTGCGGCGGATGCGTGGATGTCTGCCCGGAAAACTGCCTCGAGCTTGTGCCCCTCAGTCAGTTGAAGATTCCTGAAACAGAGACGAGAAAGATTCAGGAGTCGCTCGCTTCAGATCCAATCACCTTGCAGCACCTTACCCCCGACGAACTGCCGGATGGCGAAGGGTCCGTGATGGTTAAGGACGAGACGATCTGCATTCGCTGCGGCCTCTGCGCCCAGCGTTGCCCCGCGCACACGATCACCATGGAGGGCTTCGAGGTGTACGACCACGCTCCCGAAGCGCTCGAGGCCTTGAGCTGGGAGAAATGAATATGGCCGCGGAAGACCAATCGAAAGCTGGCGAGAAACCCGAGAGCAAAAGTCCCGTCAACCGCCGTGACTTCTTGAACGAAATTGCCGGCTGCGCGCTGGCGATTGCCGGTATCGGCGCTGCGGTTGTCACGATGGAGTATTCCGAGCCCAACGTTCTTTTCGAGCCTCCCACTACGTTCCGCGCAGGGCCCTCGGACGACTATCCGGTGAACTCAGTCACTTATATCCAGGACCAGCAGGTGTACATCGTTCGCGCCGAAAAAGGCCTGTGGGCGATGTCGGCGGTGTGCACACACCTGGGGTGCATTACGCAATGGAAGCCGGAGTCCAATCA
>JBEKMN010000015.1:0-67330 GCA_050008495.1 Terriglobia bacterium
TCCTCAGGACTCCCGGAAATCGATGCGGGCGGGGATGTCTTTGAATCCCCGAGTCTTGACCGCATCGTAGATGGCCCCCGCAACAAACCAACAGCCGCCCAATATCTTGGCCGGCGTAGCCAAGCTCACCCATATGGCGAAACAGAAGATAATGCCCAGAACGGGCACAATCGCGTCTCCAAACAGGCGCCGCGAGGCGCGTGCCGAAGGCGCCAGATAAAACTCCCGCAAGGCCGCCCCATTGACGCCCATGAAGGCGAGAAAAGCCCCAAAGTTAATCAACTCCGCCGCGCGCTCGTAATTCAGAACGATAGCTCCGAGGAAAGCAACCACACCGATCATAATGATATTCAGGCTCGGAGTGTTGCGCTTGGGGTCGAGATAAGCAAAGAAGCGTCGAGGGATGACGTTGTCGCGGCCCATGCCGAACAGCAGCCGTGAGAGACCCGCCTGCCCGCTCAGCCCAGAACCCAGATTGGCAAGGATCAGGACGAAAGCCAGGGCTTGAAACAGAAATCTGCCCCCTACCACCTGAGTGACGTCCATGAAGGCCGTTTCGAGGTTCGGGAAAGTGTGCCAGTCGGGCCATACGCGCTGCGCGAGGTAAATCTGTAGGCCGCCAAAGAGTCCCGTGAACAGACAGACGCTCACGGTCGCCAACAGAACGTTCCGGCGTGGGTTCAGCGCGTCTTCGGCCAGAGTCGTAATGCCGTCAAATCCGATATAGGTCAGCGCGGCCAACGATGTCCCCAAAGCTATGGAAGAGACGCGGAAGGTTGCCGGATTGTAAAAAGGCTGAGTCGAGAAGACGCCGTGCCAGCCCTGCTGGTGAAAGAGAAGCCGCAGCGCCAGGGCAATAAATACCAGGATGACGGCGGTCATGATCGTTGCCAGCACAAAATTGGTGCGCGCCGTGGTGCGAATCCCGCGCAAGTTGATCACCGTCATGGCGCCTGCGAATGCAGCGGCCAGGAGCACGTAAGGAACCCCTGGCACCAAACGCTGCACGGTCAATGCGCCGTACACGGTGCAGATGAGGGGGACAATCAGGTAATCGAGAAACATCGCCCACCCGGCAAGGAAACCCAGGTGCGGGTTCAGGCCGTAACCGACGAAAGTGTATGCGGAACCGGCGGAAGGGTAAACGGCGGCCATGCGGCCATAACTGAATGCGGTCAACAGCATGGCGAACATGGACAGCAGAATCGTGGTGACCGCGTGGCCATCGGAAAGTTTCTGCGCCACACCGAACAGGGGAACGGGCGCAATGGGCATGATTAGCACGACGCCGTACAGGATCAGATCCCACAGCGTCAGTACGCGTTTGAGGCGAGGCGGAGCCTCGGCGGGATTAGCGGATGTGCTCACAGATTTCTACCGTTGGGGCGGAACGTACCCAGGAGGAGGCGCAGACTCTTCGCCAAAGAAATACCGTTCCATCTGCTGAGCGATGAATTCTTGAGCTTCCTTGCTGGCGGGAGACAAACGATACTCATTGATGAGCATCCTTAAATGGTTCAGCCATTGCTCCCAGGCTTCTTGCGAAACATTATCGTAGATTCGCTGCCCAAGCTCACCGTTCCACGGGGGCTCGTCGAGGCCCGGAAGCTCTTTGCCCATCTTCACACATTTCACCATATGTTGCGCCATTCGAAGTTTACTCCTTTGGGTAGATTTCCAAATCTACCACTTCGCCTTCCAAAAGCGAAAGCTGAAAGTGAGGTTCGAGGACCCCTTTGCGAAACGTAGCAGAAGTACGCAGCGGTCGGCCGGATTTCAGTTCTGGGCTCGTAGGGGCGGTTCGCGAACCGCCCCTACCGGAAGCCTGCGCGGCGGCCGCGTCCAGGGCCAGGTTGGCAAGGCGATCGGCTTCTCGATTCCGCTCGCGTCGTACATGCTCGATCGAGAACGATTCGAAGCGCCCGATCAATCGCACGGCTGCCTCCCACAGAGGCTTTAACCCCGGATTCTTCACCTTGTAGACGCCCTTGATTTGTAGCGCCATTAATTCCGAGTCCGTTTGAACGTGGACCCGCAAATAACGCTTGCTCAGGGCGTGATCCAGCGCCGCAAGCAGGCCCTGGTATTCGGCAACATTATTGGTAGTCTTCCCGAGATACCCTGAAAACGCAGCCAGCCTGGAGCCCTCGGCAGATTCCATCACCACGCCATAAGCTGCCGGGCCGGGATTGCCCCGCGAGGCGCCGTCGATGTGCACAATTACGTGAGGGGATTGGGCCATGGCGTGAGTCTGAAAATAGAAATTGGAAAATGGAAACTGGAAAACCGAAATTCGAGCCTCGAAGCTCGATCTTCGGTCTCAGATGCGAGTTTCCATTTTCCAGTTTCCAATTTCCAGTTTCGATTTTCGAATTCCGATTTTCGAGCTAAACGATTGCGCCGGCCTCGGAACTATCCGATTCGTTTGTCCCCAACGGGGCAGGCTCGGGATAGTAGATGATGCGCCCGCAATTATCGCAGGTTAAGAGGATCTCGTTGGTCCGGACCTCGTTATAAACCTGGGGGCGCAGCAGAACATTGCAGGCGGTGCACAGCCCCTCACGAACCTCCGCTACCGCAATGCCGCGCCTCGCCGGGCGGATGCGGTCGTAGAGGCTTCGTGTAGCCTCGCTCAAGCTCGACTGGATTTCACTACGGCGGGCTTGCAAACCGCGGCGTTCCTGGTCGTCGGCCTTCTGTTCGGATTCTAATCGCGCGATCTCGGCCGCCACCAGCGTGCGCTCGCTCTCCAATCGCGTTGCGGCCTCTTGCATCTGCTTCTGAATCTCCTCCGCTTCCAGCATCTTCTCCAGAATCTCGTCTTCGATCGCCCGCACTTTCGCTTCTTCGCCCTCAATCTCCTTAGTCATGGCCCGGAATTGGTCATTGGTTTTGACCTGATAAAGCTGGTCCTTGTGCTTGGCAATTTTCTCCTGAATGACTTTGATGTCACCGTCCAGTTCCTTGCGCGCATGTTGATTTGTGGTCAACTGCTTCTTTCGATCTTCCTGGGCGTGAATATGCTCATCCAGGCGGGAATGGAGGGATTGAATCTGGCCAGGCAGGGAGTCGATCTGCTTGGTCAATTCCTCAATCTTCAGATCGACCTGCTGAAGCTCGATGACATTCTTGATGTCCGAATGCACTTCCTCTCCTCGTCCGAAGAGTCGTTTTCATTCTGGCACATTCCGTGGGATGGGGCAAGAAAACAGTCGGAGTAATCGGGTGAGCGGGAGATCGGGTGAACCATTTGCGATTTGTGATTTCCGATCTGCGATTGGTCTTTTCAATCACCAATCACAAATCGCCAATCACAAATCGTTCATCCGATCGCCCCATCTACTTCCTCATTATCCTCTGAATAGACAGGGCGTGGCCGGTTTCGGGGTCGGCTTCGATCAGGACTGCATGAAGGCGCACGTCGCCTTTGGCAACTTCAAACCGTGTGGGAAGCTGATTGAGGAACTTTTGAATTACGGGCTGCTTGTCGATGCCGATTACCGAATCATAGGGGCCCGTCATCCCTAGGTCGGTAACATATGCGGCGCCGTTGGGAAGGATCGTCTCATCCGCCGTGGGGATGTGCGTGTGCGTGCCCAGCACAGCGGTCACACGCCCGTCCAGATACCAACCCATGGATATCTTTTCGGAGGTCGCTTCAGCATGGATATCTACGATGCGAACTTTGACTTGCGGGGGAATCCTCGCCAACTCGGCGTCCGCCGTCCTGAACGGGCAATCGATGGGGTTCATAAAAATGCGCCCCTGAAGATTCAGGACGGCGTAGTCGAACCCGGATCGAGTTTTGCCCAGGTACACGCCGTGGCCCGGGGCTCCCGGCGGATAGTTGGCAGGACGCAGCAGGCGGCCGTCTGCATGCTCGTTCAAATAGGTGTAGATCTCTTTCTTGTCCCAGATGTGATTTCCGGAGGTCAGAACGGCAATCCCCACGTCGAGCAACTCTTCCACAAGGGGAGGCGTGATGCCGAAGCCGGCGGCGGCGTTTTCGCCGTTGGCTAGGACCAGGTCAGGGTCGTATTCCCCAACCAGCGCAGGCAGCAACTCCTTCACAATGCGCCGGCCGGGATGGCCGAAGATATCCCCGATGAACAGGATTTTCATGCTTACTCGGAATCCGTTTCCTTCAGGTATCGATCGAGTAGCCGCGCGCACTCCTCGACTTTCTCATCTACGCGCCGGGTCTTCTCTTCATAGCGGGCTTTGATCTGGTGGAACTCGTCGGCGATATTGAGTGCCGCCAGCACCGCGATGCGCATCGAATCCACCGTCCGGGTGCGGCCGGCGATGGCGCGCATTCTTCCATCCAGGAATTCACCCAGCTTTTGGATATAAGCCTCGTCAAGCTGGCCCCGGATAAAGTATTCCTGGTCGAAAATAACCACCCGAATCCCGTCCGCGTCTTTGGCCATGTTGGCGACGAGCCTCCTTCGCTGGCATTGACTCCTGTCCAGTCGGGTGACAGATCCGCTCCTCCCTTGACGTAGGGGCGGTTCGCGAACCGCCCCTACTACACGCGTGCTGAGCCCTTATCCCCCGGACTCGGCGCCCGCCAACGCATCGATGCGCTGGAGGAGCTTCTCGATGCGCACACGCACCTCTTCCCGTTCGCGCCGCAGTGTGACGAGTTCCCGTTCGTGAGCGTCAATCACCTTGGCCCGTTCCCTGGACTCCACCCTGAGCTTCTCAAGTTCCTGTTGCAAGGCAAGCTTATCGTCCTGGGTTCGCTTGACAAGCTCAAAGGTCTTCACAATTCTTTCTTCGAGTTTTCGTAATGGATCGTCAGTTTCGCTCAAGCGGTCCCCCCCATTCCAGAATTACAAAGGCCATGCCTTCGTGATCTTTCAGAATTCCGCTGGCCCTCAGCCCCGCAACGTGATGCCCAGCGGCTCAAGGGCCGCCATTACCCTTTGACTTGCCGCCGAAATCTCCTCGCTCGTCAGCGTGTGCGCCCGGCTTTGGAATGTCACTCGCAAAAGAAGGCTGTAGTGTCCGGCGGGTATCGAACCACCCCGGAAAAGGTCGACAGGGTGAAGGCGCTGGATCTCCTCCAAAGCCAGATCTCGCAGAGCAGCTTCGAGGCGCGCAAACGTCACCCGTTCGGGGATCACCAACGAGAAATCCCGCTCTACGGCTGGAAATTTCGAAAAGGGGCGAAAGACTCGGGAGTGCAAGGGGAATGCGACGAGGCGCTCAAAGTCCACTTCCGCAAGCCAAGCAGGCTGGCGCAACTTGTAATCGCGCTCGATTTCACGGCTGACCCGCCCGAAGATCACGAGGCTTTGGCCCTGTGACGAGAATCGGCCACTCTGGCTCGACTCGTAGTGGGCGCACTCCGCTGTTTCAAATTGCACTCCCGGAATCTCAAACAATCCCAGCAGTACTTCCAGATCGCCTTTAAGGTCGAAGAAGTCGAGCGGCCTTTCGCTGTCGTGGATGGAGGGCGGACGCCGGGGCCCGGTGAGACCGAGGCTCAGAACACGGCACTCCGCGGGTGCTCCGCTCGACGACAACGCATAGGTTTTCCCCAGCTCGAACAAACGTACGTCGTTTTGGTCCCGATCAAGATTCCAACGCAAAGCGTGAACCATGCTCGGAGCCGCCGACGAGCGCAAAGCAGAAGCATCCTGGCTCAGAGGATTAGCCAGAATCACCGGAGTCTGGTCAGAGAAGCGGGAATTCTCCTCCGGGTCCACCAGTGAAGACTGGATCGCCTCATAGTACCCTAGGCTGCAAAGCAGATTCGAAACCGCCATTTCCTTTTCGCGCAGCAAATCGCGCTCCGGACGCGGGGGCGCGGGCCTCAGCCGGGCCGGCAAGCGGTCGTAGCCAAATTGCCGCGCTACTTCCTCGACCAAGTCGATCTCCTTGTTGACGTCGAGGCGAAAAGAAGGCGGAGTCACCCGCCAGCCTTCGGTGCCTCGCCGCTCGGTCATGAACCCCAGCGAGCGCAACGTTCGCTCCACGTCTTCCCAAGGGATGTCCGCTCCCAACACGCGCCGGATCTCGCTGCGCCGCAGCACGAGGTCCTCTCGCCGCCTCGGAACCGGGTAAACGTCCACCAGGCCGCGGAGGATTTCACCTCCCGCCACTTCAGCAATCAACTCGGCAGCGCGGCCGATGGCCAGAGGGGCCATATCAATGTCCGCGCCGCGCTCGAAGCGGTGCGAAGCTTCGGTGTGCATGCCGTGAGCCTTGGCGGTGCGCCGGATCGAGAGTGGGTCAAACCAGGCGCACTCCAGCAGCACGGAGCGCGTGGTGGAAAAAATCTGCGAATCTTCCCCGCCCATCACTCCGGCCAGCGCCACCGCGCGCTGCGCATCCGCAATGACCAGGTTGTCGGAGGTAAGAACGCGATTCGTACCGTCCAGGGTCCGCAACTGTTCACCCGGTAGCGCCCGGCGCACGATGATCTTTCGCTCTCGGAGCCGCTGCAAGTCAAAGGCATGCAGAGGATGCCCCAGTTCCATCAGCACGTAATTGGTGACGTCCGCCACGTTGTTGATCGGCCGCTGGCCCACCGCCTCCAGACGCTTGACCAGCCAGCCCGGGGAGGGCTTCACTCGCACATTCTGAATCACCCGCCCGCAATATCGCGCGCAAAGGTCGGGATCGAGAATCTGAATGGAGATCTCCTCTGAACTTCGCACCCCCGATTCTTTTGCGAAGATCTCCAACCGCTTCAGATTCTTTCGGTAAACAGTGGCCACTTCGCGCGCCACTCCGTAATGGCTGAGGCAGTCCGGCCGGTTGGTCGTGACCTCCACGTCCAACACCCAGTCGCCGCCGGTCTGCGCCAGCGACTCGACGTTCAGACCGACCATTGTCAGGTCGGCTTTGAGCTGACCGGGCTCAGCGGTAAAATCCACGAATTCTTTAAGCCAGTTGAGTGAGACTTTCATATAAAGTTAACAGTCGACAGTTGACAGTCGACAGTCCGAAAAGGCCGCTAATGCCGAACGCAACGAAGTTATCGTGCGGTTCAATCACGTCAACAGCCAAGTAGTCCGCCCTTGCCAGCAGGTTCTTAGTGTTAACTGTTAACTGTTGACTGTCGACTGTCAACTCTCTTCAAAACTGCCCCAGGAAGCGCACGTCTCCCTGGAAAAAAAGCTGAATGTCGTTGATGTCGTACTTCACCATGGCAAAACGATCCACACCGAGTCCGAAGGCCCAGCCGGAATACTTCTCCGGATCAATGCCGCCGTTGCGCAGCACCTGTGGGTGAACCATGCCGCACCCCATCAATTCGATCCATCCGCTCTCTTTGCACACCCGGCAACCTCTCCCGTCGCAAACGAAGCAACTAACCGCCACTTCGCCGCTCGGTTCTGTGAACGGGAAAAAGCTCGGCTGGAAGCGCGTGCGAACCTTCTCGCCGAAAAGCCTCTTAGCGAAGAAATCGAGTGTGCCCTTCAGGTCCGCGAAAGTAATATCCTCGTCAATGGCCAGCCCTTCGATCTGGTGAAACATGGGCGAGTGTGTTGAATCCGGGTTATCGTGGCGATAGCACTTGCCGGGGATGATGATGTAGAGCGGCGCGCCGTATTTCTCCATGGAGCGGATCTGTACGGGAGAGGTGTGGGTCCGCAACACCGTCTTCGCATCAATGTAGAGCGTGTCCCAGTCGTCCCGCGACGGATGACTCTCCGGAATATTGAGGGCGTCGAAATTATAATAGGTGCTCTCAATCTCGGGGCCGCTCTCAATCCTGAAACCCAGGTGTAGAAAGATGTCCTCGATTTCGCGCTGCATGCGCATCACGGGGTGAACTGACCCAAGCGGCCGGTGAATTCCGGGAAGCGTAAGGTCACTCGGCACAGCCGGACCGGCTTCCGGAGGAAGAGGCAGTCCCATCTGTAAGCTGCGAGCTGGTTGCAGGGGCGTCGCCTCAATCAGCGGTTCGAATTCCAGGTTGCCCGTGAACCGGCGCAACTCGTTAAACTGCCGCCCTACCGCGGGCTTCAATTCTTTCGCCGCCGGCTTTAACCAGTTCTCATCCACCTGCGAGAGAATCCCGCCTTTACGCGCCAGCCACCGGTCGCGGAGGGCTTTGCAGAGCTTCTCGCGCTGAGCCTGGCTGGAGGCGCCGCGGGAAACCAATTCGGCACGTTCCTTTTCGGCGGCCTTCTGCAATTCAGCGAAGAGGAACTCCACTCCTTGCGCGTCCGGAGCGCCCAGTTGTTGAAGTGTCTTCTTGACCTTGTCAAAAATAGTCATAGGATTCGACGGGCAACCCTCGAGGTTGCCCAGGGCGGCCGCAAGGGCCGCCCCGAGGGATGACTGCTTGCTTATGCCCGGGCGGTTGCGGGCTGACCGGCTGCGGCAGCCTGTTTCACTCGACCCGCCAACTCGCCAAAACCAGCCTGATCGTTCACGGCCAGCTCGGCCAGCATCTTGCGATCGAGTTCGATGCCGAGCGCTTTCAACCCATGGATGAATTGGCTGTAAGTAAGCTCGTGAGAGCGCGCCGCAGCTCCGATGCGGATAATCCAAAGCCTGCGGAAATCGCGCTTCCGCTGACGCCGCCCGCGATAGGCGTAGCGGCCTGCCTTATCGGCAGCTTCCTTCATGAATTTGTAGAGCTTACTCTTGTTGAGAAAATAGCCCTTGGTGAGCTTGGCGAGTTTCTTCCGATTGGCACGGCGAACCGTGCCGCGTTTGACGCGAGGCATGGGTTTGCTCCTTTCGATTGAGTTCAGGGCGGCAGATCCCGCATGACGGGATGAAGGCACCCAGCCGCTGGCCTTCCCGCTCCTGAGGGAACAGGGATTAGGGAAAAGGGATTAGAGAACAGGGAACAGCCCGGCAGTTCACTGTCCCCAGCGATTTGTCTTCCGCTCCCGGTTCCCTGTCACCTGATCCTAGTCGCCTGTTCCCTGTCATCTGTTCCCTATTCCCTATTCCCTATTCCCTACGCATAAGGCAACATGGCCCGAATGGCGGGAGCATTGGCAGGAGAAACGACCGCGGATTGACCCAGTCTCCTCTTGCGCGCGCTAGCCTTCGAAGTCAGGATGTGGCGTGCAAAGGCGTGCCGGCGCTCCACCTTGCCGGTGGCCGTGATCTTGAAGCGCTTCTTAGCGCCCCGGTGGGTCTTCAACTTCAGCTTGATCTTCTTGGGCTTTGGCAACTCTCCTCCAGTCCGGTTCCTTGCGTAGTGTCCTAGTTTGTGTGTAGCGCCGGCCTTCAGATCGGCAGGTGCCCCGCCAGGTCGGGGCGCTACGCGTCCGCGGTTCCGTCAGCAAAAGCCCCTATCGCGCAGGCTCGTCCCCTGCCGAAGGAGCGGGAGCAGGCTGTGCAGGCGCAGCGGCTACCGGCACCGCAGCCCGCTTGGGCTGAGGGCTCCGAATCGGGGCCGGGGATGTCGTCCCCGCCGGCCGTGCTGGCTGGGTCGGCGAGCCTTTGCCCGGCGCTTTCTTGGCGGAGATAATCGTGGAGAGGTTCGGCCCCTCGATCTTCGGCCGCGTCTCCACCATCCCCACCTCACTCACCTCTTCAGCCAACTTCTCCATCATTTTGAATCCCAGGTCGCGATGAGCCATTTCGCGGCCGCGGAACATGATCGTGACTTTAACCTTCGCTCCCTCTTTCAAAAACTCGATCACCTTGTTCCGCTTGGTTTCAAAATCATGCGCGGACGTCCGGGGCCGCATCTTCACTTCCTTAAGCTCAATCGACTTCTGATGCTTGCGAGCCTCGTGCTGCCGCTTGCTGAGCTGGTAAAGGTACTTACCGTAATTGATAATGCGGCATACAGGCGGGTTTGCCGTGGGGGCAACTTCCACGAGATCGAGACCTTGGCCTCGCGCGATTCTCAGAGCCTCAAAGGGCGGCATGATTCCCAGTTGTCCGCCCTCTTCATTGATCACCCGGATTTCCCGGGCTCGAATTCTCTCATTGACTCGAACAAATCGGTCGGCGATAGGCATTTCCTCCCGGCCCTGTTGGCCCAGTAGGAGCGCATGGCCGTGCGTCCCTACTCCCGAAAACTTCTGCGTTGGTCGCGGCGGGGCGCATGGCCATGCGTCCCGAAATATTCTGAGGCGAGCACACAGCTTACCATTTCGTGGCTCTGGTGTCGATAAGCTGCCGAATCCAGCCGATAAAATCGTCCAGGGCGCGGAAGCCGGCATCTCCGGTGTCCCGGCGCCGCACGGCGACGCCGCGTCCCTGGGCTTCGCGATCCCCGACCACCAGCATGAAAGGCACCTTTTGCAGCTGCGCATCGCGAATGCGCGCATTCAGTTTCTCGTTGCGATCGTCCAGCCCGGCGCGAACGTTGGCCCGGCGCAGTGCCTCCTGAACCTCGCGAGCGTAGGCCAGATGCTTGTCACTTATGGGAAGCACTACAGCCTGCACGGGTGACAGCCAAACCGGGAAAGCACCCGCATAATGCTCAATCAGCACGCCAAAGAAACGCTCATAGGCGCCCAGCAGAGCCCGATGCACCATGATGGGCTGATGAGCGTGTCCATCGGCGCCCGTATATTCAAGGCCGAACCGTTGGGGCAAATTGAAATCGAACTGTACCGTCGTGAGCTGCCAGGGCCGGTTCATGGCGTCAAGAAGTTTAATGTCAATCTTCGGCCCGTAAAAAGCCGCTTCGCCCGGCACACGCCGGCAGGAGATGCCGCGCTTCCGCAGGGCGGACTCGAGCGAATTCTCCGCCATTTCCCACTGCGCGGGTTCGCCGAAGTATTTCTCTCGATCCGAGGGGTCCCAGGTGGAAAGGTCGACCTCGTACTTGTCGAATCCGAAGGTCTTCATCAGCATCAGCGCGAAGTCCACACAGGCGCCGGCTTCGGACTCGATGGTTTCCGGCGTAGCGAAGATATGAGCATCGTCCTGAGTGAAACCCCGAACCCGCATCAGACCGTGCATCACGCCGGAGCGCTCGTAGCGGTAGACTGTCCCGAACTCCGCCAGCCGCATGGGCAACTCGCGATAGCTCCGCCTTTGGTCCTTGTAAATTAAGATGTGGAACGGGCAGTTCATCGGCCTCAACTGGTATTCCGCGTCCTCGAGCGCCATGGGCGTGAACATGTTCTCGCGGTAGTAACCCCAATGCCCGCTGGTCTTCCATAAATCTACACGAGCCACGTGCGGCGTATACACCAGTTCGTAGCCCTGCCGGAGCAGTTCCGTGCGCATGAAGTCTTCGATCTCTTTGCGAATGATGCCGCCCTTGGGATGCCAGAAAACCAGCCCCGGCCCAGCCTCGTCTTGGATGCTGAAAAGATCGAGTTCCTTCCCCAGCCGCCGGTGATCTCGCTTCTTCGCTTCTTCGAGTTGGGTCAGGAAAGCATCCAGTTCCTTCTGGCTGAAGAAGGCAGTTCCATAAATGCGCTGCATCGGATGCGACTTCTCATCGCCCTTCCAGTGCGCCCCGGCCACGCTCAAGAGCTTGACGGCCTTGATCCGCCCGGTGGAGGGAATGTGCGGCCCGCGGCAAAAATCGAGAAACTTGCCCGTGCGATAGGCGCTGAAAACGGGCTCGGCCTTTTCTTCAATCAGCTCGCACTTCAAGAACTCGCCCATCTCCGCGAAGAGCTTCTTGCCGTCTTCCTTCGGAAACTGCACGCGCTCGTTCGGGAGGTCCGACTTGATGATCTCGCGCATCCGGTCTTCAATCTTCTTGAGGTCATCTTCCGTGAAGGGCTTCTCGCGATAGAAGTCGTAATAGAAACCAGTCTCGGTGGCGGGACCGACTCCCGGGTGCGCGTCCGGAAAAAGGTCTGTGACTGCAGCGGCCAGCAGGTGAGCCGTGGAATGGCGATAAATCTCCAGACCCTCGGGCGAGGATGGCGTAATGAACTGGATTGGCGCATTCTGCTCGATGGGAGTCGACAGATCCACCAATCGTCCGTCCAGCTTGGCAGCCAGCGCCTCCGACGCCAGACGCGGCCCAATAGACTTCGCCACCTCCAGCGCTGTTATTCCTTGAGGGAACTCCTTCGCTGACTTGTCAGGGAATTCGATTAGAACGTTTGCCATTCGTCACTAGCTTCCGAGTCTTGCCAAAGTCACTTCTCAAATATAGCAATTCCTTCTGTGTAGGGTCAAACACCTTGAGGACCTCTCGAAGTCCACAATCGTGGGTTCTAAACCGGAGTCTTAGCAGTATTCGAAGCCTTGGGCTCCGAAGCACGTGGCGTTCAGCCTCACACCCTTGTAATAGACTGGCAAGTCAACCTCGCGCCGATGGGGCACGGCACGGGCGGCCAACTCCAATGCCAGGGCTTCTTGATAGACGGGCTCAAGGAAGCCATGGCCCAATTGCCGGTGGACTTCCATCGCCGCCCCGATTATCGCATACGTCCTCGGATCGTTCGGCATGGTCCGCAGATTACGCAGATTTCACAGATTAAGCAAGCCGGAAAACCGAAGGCGCCGAGTAGGCTGAACACCCAGCAGGGTGCGCCGAAAACTCACCGGGAGACGGTTTCGACGTTGGACCGCGGACCAAGCAGCGGGCCTGGAACGGGGTCTTATTGCTTCTCGCCTTTGCCAATCTGTGTAATCTGCGTAATCTGTGGATTATGTGTTAGCATTGCTGCATGCAGCCTGCGGATTTCTTCGCCACATTTCGGAGAGGCCCGGCCGGCGGGGCTTATTTCTTGCGCGGCCCTGACCGCTTTCTCCAGGAGGAATGCCGCAAAGCCGTGGTGAACTCGATTCCCGATGAGGCTCGGCAATGGTGCCTGGCGGAGATTGAGTTTGAGCCGCAGCGCCTGCGGCACGATCTGGAGGCCGCGCAGCAGATGCCCATGCTGGGTGGGCACAACTTCCTGCTCTTTGCCGACCCGGAAGATTTCAAACACGCGGGCGACGAGGACGCCGAGGCGTTGCGCGCCTACCTCGAGCGTCCCTCGCCCTTCTCCACCGTGGTGTTCACGGCCTCGGAGCCGGACCGGCGGCGGAAGTTCATCCAGTTGCTGGAGAAGAAAGCCCAGTTGGTGGAGATGCGGGCGCTTAATTGCCGCCAGGCCGCGCTCTGGGCCAGCGACTTCCTGCACGCGGCCGGCGTGGAGATCGACGCGGAATTGGCCGAGGAAATCGCCGGCAAGTTCGAGATCAGCAACGATTCCCGCGCCGAGTCGAAAGCTTCCGGCGTGAACCTTCTCTGGATGCGCACGGAACTCGAGAAACTGCTCACGGCCAACCCCGGCAAGAAGCGACTTGAGGCGGCTGACTTGGAATTGATCGTCGCCTTCCGCGAAGAGCGCGAAATCGGTAAGCTTTTGCGCGCCATCGGCGAACGGAAATGCGGCCCGGCGTTGGAATTCCTGCGGGAACTTCTGGCCAGCAAAGTCGCCGAAACTTTGATTGTATGGTGTATCGGCGACCTGTTTCGCCAGACGCTCAGGGGAGGCGGGGCACAGTACGGCGGGGGGCGCGGAGGCTGGTCGCGTCCCGCCAACCCTTATTCCACTTGGGAAATCGTGCCCCTCGTGCAGCGGAATTATCCGCGCGAAGAACTACAGCAGGCGCTCCAGGCCGTCCGCCGTACCGACCTGGGAATCAAATCCTCGTGGAAGGATTCAAGAATTCTTTTGGAGTTTCTGGTTTGGCAGGTGGTCGTCGGCAAGGAAAGCGCAACCATACCCACGATTGGGGAGGATCTCCCCGCTCCCAGCACGGATGGCTGATCCGTCCCGCCGTAGGGGGACGGCTTGCCGTCCCCGCGTTTCTGCTGGTCCCGACGAGGGTAGGGCAAGCCCTATCCCCACATGCCGGAGCTCAGAATGACAATTCTTGACAGGCAGCCGAGAGCCAAGCTTAGGCCAGAGCATTGAAGGCAAGCGTCAACCGCGACTTGTAGGCCGCTGCCGTATTGGCGTGCAAAACGCCCTTGTGGATGGAATGGTCGATGAGCGCCAGCGTGGGCTTCAAAAGCGCTTCCGCAGCGGCTTTGTCCTTGGCTTTCAGCGTTGCGCGGAATTTCCGGATCTGATGCCGCAGCCTGGTCAGGTGCGCCCGGTTCAGCTCAGTTCGCTTTTGAGTTTGCTTGATGCGCTTTAATGCGGATTTGTGACTTGCCACAGAATCTCCTTTTGTACAAGATACGAACACTCAATTTAACAGACGCTCCGAGGAGCGTCAATGGGTGACCATGGGCAATACTCTTTCTCAATCGAATCTGGAAGTACTTATCGATGCGACCCGGATTGCCTCGCGAATCCGCGAGTTGGGCGAGCAGATCTCCAACGACTATCGCGGCCGCACCCCGCACCTGGTGGGCGTGTTGATGGGGGCCTGGGTGTTCATGGCGGACCTTATCCGCAACCTCAGCATCGAGGTGACCGTGGATTTCCTGGGGATCCAAAGCTATCTCGCCGGGACGACCTCATCCGGCGAAGTGAAAATCACCAAAGACCTCGATAGGAGCATCGCGGGCCGCGACGTTCTGGTGGTCGAGGATATCCTCGACACGGGGCGAACTTATCAATACTTGCAGGGGGTTCTTGCTGCCCATCAGCCTGACAGCGTGAAGCTCGTCGCGCTGCTCGATAAGACGGCCCGACGCGTGGTTCCCGTGCAGGCCGACTACGTGGGCTTTCCGATTCCCGATGTTTTCGTGGTTGGCTACGGCCTGGATTACAACCAACAGTTTCGGCGCCTGCCGGAGGTGCGCATCCTGCCCAACATTGCCTCGACCTGATCGGGTGATCGGATGAGCCATTTGTGATATGTGATTTCTGATTTGCGATTGGGCCTTTCAATCACCAATCACAAATCACCAATCACAAATCGCCAATCACAAATCGTTCACCCGATCTCCCGATGACGCGATTCCTCTAAGACTTCGTTCGTTTGAAATGGATCGTATGGACCTGGTCCTTGCCATTCTCGCGCCAGGTCCACTTTTCCGTGAAGTGATCCTCATCGGCAATTTGGATCAGCAAGTGACGCATGTGGCCGGCGCTGGGGTTTGCCAGATTGGTGATTCCGGTAAGAGAGAACTCGAATTCCTTCTGGTCGCCAGTGACCGCAGGCGCTTCCATGCGCGGCTGATTGCCCGCCGCGCAGTAATGAGTCATCGCCAGCCCTTTTCCGTTCGGCGTGTAGAGCGTCACCATCTGATCGGCCTCAGCGCTCTGAGAAGTCTCTTCCAGCGCTGTCCCATTCGAGACCAGGCGAATCGTGTTGGACAGTGGTTTGCCTTGCGGCCCCGGAGCTTCCCATGTGCCGACAAGGGTTTTCAGGCGATCGAATCCGGCCACAGGCTGCGCTTGCGGGAGCGCGCGCCCTGCAAACCATCCCATAGCGATGATCCCCAACGCGAGCCAAAGAAATGCCTTTCGCATTCCGTGCCTCCTCTCCGTAGCTGTCAGCTCTCAGCTTTCAGCTATCAGCAAACGGTCTGCGGCGGCAGTCGCGCTAATATCCGCTTGCTGAGAGCTGACAGCTGAGAGCTAATTCACCCGATCTCCCGATATTCTACACACTCGCTGCTCGAAGCGGAATCCCTCTTCCTCGCGAGCACCGAAATCCCCGGGCCGTGGTAAGCTAATTTGCCATGTCTAATGTGCTTCCCGCTCTCCGCCGCGCGCTTGACATCCTGCCCTCGCCGGAAGCCGACCGGCCGGGCCTGCTGCTTCGAGATCCCTTGGGTTACGCGGAAGCGGTTCTGTACGTGCCGCCGACGTGGGCTTTGGCGCTGCGGTGCCTGGATGGAGAGCACACCGAACTGGACGTGCAAGAGCTCCTCACTCGAGCCACGGGCGGGCTGGTGTTCAGTGATGAAGTTCGGGAATTCGTCCGCGTTTTGCGCCAGGAAGGTTTCCTGGAGACCGAAGAGTTTGAGCGTCGGCGCGAGCAGCGGCACAAGGAATTCCTGGAGCTACCCGAACGCCCGGCGGCCCATGCGGGCTCGGGGTACCCGGCGAGTGCGGTGGAAATCCGCACTACTTTCGCAGAATACTTCAACTCGGTGGAAATTGACGCCGGCCCGCCCGACAACCTCGTGGGAGTGGCCGCGCCGCATGTCAGCCCGGAGGGCGGACGCAACTGCTACGCCGAGACCTACCGGCGGCTGGCCGCGTTCCCCTCCCTTGCCGAACGGACGTTCATGGTGCTGGGAACCTCACACTGGGGAGCCGCGGGGAAGTTCGGCTTGACCCATAAGCCGTTCGTCACGCCCCTCGGCACCCTGCGCGTGGACGACGAGATGGTGATCTGGCTCGAGCAACACGGAGCCGGGGCCGTCAATTCGGAAGATTATTGCTATGCCTTCGAGCACTCAATTGAGTTTCAGTGTGTATTCCTTCAGTACGCGCTCGGACCGGAACTAAAGATTGTGCCGATTTTGTGCGGACCGCTTGGTGAAAGCCCGCCAGCCGAGACTGCTGGCCTGAAGGTCAGCGCTACCTCGGCGGAGAGTGAGAAGGGACTCGAGAGTTTCTTGGACGCGTTGGCCCAGCTCGCCGAGAAGCACAAGGACCGGCTGTTCTGGGTCCTCGGAATCGACTTGACGCACCTCGGCCGCCGGTACGGCAGCCCCTTCACCGCTCTGGCCAATCAAGGTCGAATGGCGGAGGTGGCGGCGCAGGATCGCCGCCGCTTAGAATTGGTGTGCGCCGGCGACAGCCGGGGCTTCCTCGAACTCGTATCGGCGGGCGGCGATGAATTGAACTGGTGCGGTCATTCAACTCTCTACACCTTCTTAAGAGCGATCGGCCAAGTGCGCGGCCGTTTGCTTCGTTATGAGCAGTGGAACATCGATCCGCAATCCGTGGTCAGCTTCGCCAGCGTGGAGTTTTTTAAGCCCTGAATGGCAGCAGGGCATATAGTACAACAAATTATTAACTTACTCAATACTCTAGGAGTCATAAACGAGTACCGGCGCGGAAATACGCTGGGATCGCGGCGACGGCCACCCTGGATAACCCTCCCAGCGGGAGGGGGAGAATTTGTCACGAAAAATAACTAGATTCGCTGGACTCTCGTTGTGCTAATATAAACCAGCATTTTATCTATGAATGAGCAGCGACAAGGCATACGTTATCCCCTAAGGCTACCTGCGGAAGTCCGCTGGACATCCCGGGGCAAGAGTGCGGGGCCGATCAAAGGCGAAATTGGTGACATTAGTTCGAGCGGGCTGCTTGTTCTGATTCCCAAGCATCTGCCGATCGGCACCACCATCAACGTCACCATCAATTTACCCGTCGATTTAACAAAAGTCCCTGTCAGACTTACCTGTAAGGGGCGTGTAGTCCGCAAGAGCTCCATGGGCAAGAGTGCAGGGATCTCAGCGATCATTGAAGATTTCAAACTCCGGCCTTCGCGACGCAAGTCCGCGAAAGCCTAGTGTCCCAGCGCCATGCCTAGCGGCACCATGGTTATCCGCTCCAAGCGGCCAATGAAACAAGCGCGCACACCAAAGAGAATCCGTATACTTTTGGCGGACCGGGAAGAGGTTTTTCGCCTTGGAATAAGGCAACTCTTCTCGCTTGAGGACGACCTGCGCGTGGTCGCGCAAGCGGCAAACCGTGAGCAGGCCACCGCCTTGACAGAACGATTCAAGCCGCACCTCCTTTTGGTTCAAGAAGAGATCGCCGCCGAACCACCCGGCAACTTCGTGGAGCAGGTCCGGCGTGTCTCGCCGCTCAGCAAAGTGGTGATCACCGCTTCGGCCCTGGTAGGGGACACGGCCACTCGTCATCTGGAATCCGGGGCCGCCAATGTGATTCCGAGATCCGCTGCGCTCTCCCGCTTCGTGAAGTGCGTCAGAGAAGCGATGAGGCAGAAAGTTGCTCCAGTCAAGGTGATCCCGGCCCCCCCCGTCAGGACCATCGAGTACTTACAGAAGCCCCTGGTGCGGCCGGTCGACACGCTCACCCTGCGCGAGAAGCATGTGATCGCCTGCCTCATGCAGGGCTTCCCCAACCGTGAGATTTCTCGGCGGCTGGCCATAGCGGAACAGACCGTCAAGAACCACCTGCGCTCCATTTTCGATAAGGTTGGCGTTTCAGACCGCTTGGAACTGGTGCTCTACGCCCTTCACCACAAGCTCGACCTGCCCCTCGTCGAGACGCCACGCCAGCAACCGCCGGTAACGGCAGCCTGATCTCCTATTGTCCGGCATCACCCCCTGACATCCTGAGCTGCCATAGGACCCGCGCTCACCGATAGAAATGAACGCCGAGCGCGCAGGCCGGGCTCTGTGGTGCGGGCGTCTCGCCCGCCGCAGCGCGGGCATCCTGCCCGGGCGCGGGAGCGGGACGCCCCCGCGACTGCGGGCGGGACGCCCGCACCACACCGCGTCAATATTGAGGTAGCGAAGCATGCCAGGAGCAAGCCCTTCGCAGGCTTATCCTGCCGGGCGTGGGCTCGCAGCCCTGGGCCGGGCAGGGGCGATGTTGTTGGCGAATCGTCAGGATGGCGTGAAGGCCAGGGTGCGCGGATTTCACGCCTGCGGGCGGGCGGTCCGGATTTGATAATCGTCAATGACCGCGCCGATGCCAAAGGGATAACTTTCGGCTTCCCTTTGGCTGACCACACGAGCCTGGCAGCGAAGCTTCAAGGGGACTTTCGTAATCTCGGCAGGTAAACTCACCGTCAAAACAATCCTGGTGTTCGGACGAAGCTGTGAGGGCAGCCGCATAAAAACTCCGTTGCCACTCATCGTGGTAATCTTTCCGTGTATCTTGCGCACTTTGCCCGGGCGGGTTTTCCATTGCACCGTCACCGGGAACTCCACCGGAAACCTGATCCCCAAACGAAGGCAGTTCAAAGTAACCTCCAAAAACAATCGTGCAACCGCAACCAGCTTGCCTGCGGCTAGGCGCGGGGCACCCCGAAGCGGCATACCGCCGGCTGGCAGCACGAGCCGGAGCCCCACTCGCCCATCCGAGTCGGCGGAGAAACTCGTGGCCAGCACTTCATTGGTAACGCTTTTCGCCCCTCGACTCAAGACTACTAAAGTACCAGTCCCACCGAAGGGATTACCCTGAGAACGCAGGAAAACGCTAGCCACCGCCATGCGCCCCGACGAGTCTGGCCCGTCGTTACCGACGGATTAGGGGCGAAGAGTCTACATAGCGAAGGCCCGTGAGCGAAGCTATAATGGTTCAAGAACTCGAACGCGCCCATGAGTGATTTCTCCACACCCCTGATGCGGCAGTACAGCGCCATTAAGGAGCGCCACCCCAACGCCCTCTTGCTGTTTCGATTGGGAGATTTCTACGAGCTCTTCTTTGAAGACGCCGTGGTGGCTTCGAAGGAGCTGCAAATTACCCTGACCTCCCGCAACAAGGAGAAGGGCGTGGCGATCCCGATGTGCGGCGTTCCCTATCATGCCGCGGAGGGTTACATCGCCAAGCTCGTCCGTCGCGGCTTTCGGGTAGCCATCTGCGACCAGATGGAGGATCCGCGCTTCGCCACGAAACTCGTGAAGCGCGAAGTCACCCGCGTGGTCACGCCGGGAACGGCGATCGATTCGCAGATTCTCGAGCCGCGCGAGAATAACTATCTGGCGGCGCTGGCGGAGCGCGACGGTAGTGTAGGCCTGGCTTTCGTAGACCTCTCGACCGGCGACTTCCGCGCCACCGAGTTTTCAGGCTCGGAGGCTGCGGCGCGCCTGCAAGAGGAATTGGAGCGCATGCGGCCCAGCGAACTTCTGGTGGCCTCGCGCCCCACCAGCCCGGCGGAGGCGCGCCCCGTTCCCCTCGCTTCCCTCACCCAAACGCCTCTCGAGGACTGGGTCTTCGCCGAGGAATATGGCGCCCGGCTGTTGCGCGACCATTTCCGGGTGGCGACGCTGGCCGGCTACGGCCTCGAGGGTCATGCGCTGGCGGTGGCGGCCGCCGGGGCCGCGCTCCATTATGTGCGCGAGACGCAGCGGGGATCGCTTTCCCACCTCGATGGAATCCGCTTCTACCAGCAGCAGGATTCGCTGATCCTCGACCCGGCGACGATGCGCAATCTCGAGCTGGTCGAGCCCGCCTTCGGGGAATCTCGCGCCGCCACGCTCCTGGGTATCCTCGACGAATGCGTCACCTCGCTCGGCGCGCGTAAGTTGAAGGCCTGGATGCTTCGCCCCTCGCTCGACCGCGCCGAACTCGAGGCGCGCCTCGACGTCGTAGGGGAGTTGCAGAAGTCCACCATTGAGCGGGAGGAGTTGCGGCGGGCGATGGGCAGCGTACAAGACCTCGAGCGCCTGCTGAGCAAAGTGACCCTCGAGACCGCCCATGCGCGCGACCTGCTGGCTTTAAAGCAATCGTTGGAGGTTCTCCCCGATCTTCGCGCTTATTTGAACCATTTCCAGGCGGCTCGCCTGAAGAAACTTCGGGAAGACCTGGACGAGCTTCGCGACGTGCGGGAGCTGCTCGAGAGAGCGGTCCATCCCGATCCCCCGGTGCTTCTCAGCGAGGGCGGGTTGATCCGGCCGGGCTACAATGCGGAGCTCGACGAACTGCGCGACCTGAGCCAGAACAGCAAACAGTTGCTGGCCCAGATTGAGGTCCGCGAGCGCGAGCGCACCGGCATCGCCTCTTTGAAGGTCCGCTTCAATAGCATCTTCGGCTATTACATCGAGGTCTCGAAGCCCAATCTGCACCTTGCTCCTGCGGATTACGAACGCAAGCAGACGTTGGTGAATGCCGAAAGGTTTACCACGCCGGAGTTGAAGGCGCTGGAAGCGAAAATCCTTGACGCGGAGGAGAGAAGCCACGCCCTCGAGCGCGACCTGTTCCTCGCCACCCGGCGCCAGGTGGGGAATGAGGCGCGGCGCATCCGCCAGACAGCGGCGGTGCTTGCGGAACTGGATGTTCTCGCCTGCTTCGCCCACTTGGCCGCGGAGCGCCACTACCAACGCCCCGAGTTTTCCCAGGACGGCGAACTGGTCATCCAGCGCGGACGCCACCCCGTCATCGAGCAACTCAACGAGGAAGGCCAATCCGGCAAGTTCATTCCCAATGATCTCTACATGAATGGCGGCACCGACCTGATCCTGATCATCACGGGGCCGAACATGGGGGGAAAATCAACTTACCTTCGCCAAGCGGCCCTGATCGCCCTGGTGGCGCAGATGGGGAGCTTTGTGCCCGCCACGCGCGCCCAGCTTCCCATTTTCGACCGCATCTTCACTCGCATCGGAGCCTCGGATAACCTGGCGCGGGGGCGCTCGACGTTTATGGTGGAGATGACGGAGGCGGCGGCCATCCTCAACACCGCAACGCCACGTAGCCTCGTCTTGTTGGACGAGGTGGGCCGGGGCACCGCGACCTTCGACGGCCTGGCGATTGCCTGGGCCGTGGTCGAATACCTACAAACCCACACTCGGGCCAAGACCCTCTTCGCCACTCACTATCACGAGCTTACCGAGCTGGCCGATCTTCTCCCCGGCGTGCGCAATTATCACGTCTCGGTGCGGGAGTCCGGATCCAACATCGTCTTCCTGCGGAAGGTGGAACAGGGAAGCGCCGACAAGAGCTACGGCATCGAGGTCGCTCGCCTGGCAGGCCTGCCCGCCAAGGTGATCGCGCGCGCTCGGGAAATCCTCTCTCGCCACGAACAAACCGAGCACACCCTGAGCGAGCGCTTGACCGCCAGGCCGGACGAGGCGAAATCCGGACCCGTGCAGCTCACCATTTTCACGCCCTTGAACGCTGATGTGGTGAACGCCATCGAAAGCGCCGACCTCGATAACCTGAAACCAATCGAGGCCTTGAACCTGTTGGCGGAATTGAAAAAGCAGATTCAGTCCTGATACGCATTGTGGTGCGGGCGTCCCGCCCGCAGTCGCGGGAGCGTCTCGCTCCCGCCCACGGAGAGGCATCCCGCCCGCACCACATGAACCCAATTGCCCTCTCCCGGGGAGAGGGTGGCCCACGACGGCGCTCTCATCAGCCGTCGCGGGCCGGGTGAGGGGTCCGGTGCACGAGAACGATCTCGGCCAATTGCTGCTCCTGAAACTGAACGAACTGTGTTGGGGGTCCACCCTCGAGCACACCCTGCGCCGTTTGCACCCAGGCGGTGTGCTTGTCGATGCGCCGCTTCCCAATGGTGCCGACACCCTCCGCGAATTCCTGTCCAAGTTGGCCTGCTCGGTCCCAACCGTGCCCTTCCTTGCCCTCCGAGAAGAAGGCGGGCTGATGGATCCGCTGCAAGCCTTCCTGCCTCCACTCCCCTCCCCGCGCGCGGCCGCCGGGAAAGGCCTTGCGGCGGTGCAACGCCTGGGCGAACTTGTGGGTTCTGCCCTAAAACTTCTCGGTTTCAACACCGATTTCGCTCCTTTGCTCGATCTGGCGTCGCCCAGTCTGATTCCGGGTAGGGGCACGCCATGGCGTGCCCCTACAGAGACACGCGCCTTCAGCGCCGACCCTCAGCAGGTGGCGAAGTGTGGCGAAGCATTCCTGGAAGGGCTCGAGGCTCACAAGGTGCTGGCTTGCGGAAAGCACTTCCCAGGCTTTGGCAACGCGCGCGCCGCCGGCCGAGCCGAACTCCCCCTGGTTTCCAAGTCCATGGCCGAGTTGTGGCGCGAGGATCTCGTCCCCTATCGGGCGCTTCTGCCCCGGCTCCCCCTGATCCTGGTTAGCACGGCCGCTTATAAGGCCTACGATTTTGATCTGCTGCAATCTGCCGGGCTATCTTCGAAGGTTGTTGAGGGCTTGCTCCGCGTTAAGCTGGGCTATGACGGCGTCGCGATCGCCGACGGGCTCGAAACGGAGGCCGTGCGCGGAACACTGACTTTGGAGGAGGCGGCCGTGCAGGCTGTGAGCGCGGGATGCGACATACTTCTCGTGGAAGAGCTGCAAGCCGCCGAGCGTGTTCAGGCAGCCTTGAGCGCCGCTCTGCAGTCAGGGAAACTTCCCAGCGCTCGCGTCGAACAAGCACTCAAACGCATTCAGCATGTGAAGCGAGGCCTGCGGCCCCCCGTCGACAAACTGTCGCGCGGCTCGCTGGAAAACCTTATAAAACAGTTCACAGCCTTCTCCGCCGTCTTCGCAGCCTCGGAAAATCGTGACTAGGACTGTTTGTCTCTTGACAAAACCCATAACGATAGGCTATGATTACAGGGGTTGTGGGATGGAACTGCCCGGCCGCCGGGGCTGTGAAAATGAGGGACGGGGTCATAAAGTCAAGAAGTCGAGGAGTCAAGGAGTTGAAGAGTCGAACGGCACAAGACAAGAACCAACTCCATGCGGCATCCTCAGTCCGGGGTCCGGCAGTCGGCTTCTCGACTCTTCAACTTCTCGACTCCAGATTTCTAAGAACGATCCGGGAATGTCTATGAAAACAAAGGATCGCAGACCCCGTCTCGCTGTGGGCCTGATCTCCGGCACCTCGATGGACGGAATCGATGCAGCCTTGGTGCGCCTCAGCGGCTCTGCGGATCAACCGCGGGTGCGCTTGCTGGTGTTCGACACACTTCCCTACCCTCGCGAGGTCAAGGAATGGCTCATGGGCGTTGCCGCGGGGGAATTGACCTCCGCAGGGGGAGTCAGCCGGCTTAACTTTTTGCTCGGAGAACTCTTCGCCAACGCCGCCCTAGGTGTATGCCGCGATGCTCATGTTTCTCCCCGGAGTGTTTCCGTCATCGGTTCACATGGCCAGACCGTCTTTCACCAGGGAAGGTTAGAGTTGATTCCAGGCCACAGCGAGGCGGCAGCCCCGAGCACACTTCAAATAGCGGAGCCTGCCGTAATCGCAGAACGAACGGGCGCGCCGGTGGTGGCGGATTTCCGCACCGCCGACATGGCGGCGGGAGGGCAAGGCGCGCCGCTGGTGCCCATGGTGGACTACCTCTTGCTTCGCGACGCGCGGAAAGGGACGGTGGCCTTAAACATCGGCGGCATCGCTAATGTAACCGTGATCCCCGCGAAGGCGAAACCGCCCGACGTAACCGGCTTCGACACCGGCCCCGGAAACATGGTCAGCGACGCTCTGGTCCGGCACTTCACCGGCGGCCGGGAGCATTACGACGCCGGCGGGCGCGCGGCGGCGCGGGGAAGAGTGAACGAAGCGGTGCTTGCAGAGCTGCTGCGCCACCCTTTTTTTTCCGGGGCTCCGCCCAAAAGTGCGGGGCGGGAGCAGTTCGGCCGCTATTTTGTGGAGAGTTATTTTCTCTCGCGCCGGCGTGCCCGATTTGAGGACATGCTTCGAACCTCTCTCGAACTGACCGCACGGACCATCGTTGACGCCTTGGCTCGTTATGTCTTTCCTGAAACCAGGGTTGACCGGCTGATCGTCTCGGGCGGCGGCGCGCACAATCGCACGCTGCTGAAGCGCCTGGCCGAATTGCTGCCTCGACTGACAGTTGAACTCTCCGACCAGTACGGCCTGCCGGTAGACGCCAAAGAGGCCATCGCCTTCGCCATCCTTGCCGACCGCACCCTGCACGGCTTGCCGGGCAACCTGCCTCGCGTCACCGGGGCGCGCCGCGGCGTAGTGCTGGGCAAAATCGCCCGCCCGTGAGAAACGCTGCACGCGTCTGGCCCTCCACCAGTGATAGGCTCTTACTATAGGCTATATTCAGGGTGCCGCGGACCGGCAGTTCAAGGTCTGCGCTGCGATTGCTCGTCAGGGTTCAGGTTCGCAAGGCGCGGTCGGGTGGAAAAATCCTCGACATTTTGTTACCATTCATTCAGGGTGATCCATGGGGTTCCGTCCGCGCATGCTGTTCGTGTCTCTGGCCTTGGGGCTGAGCACCGTCCTGATGGCCTTTCAACAGGACGGCTTCGCTCCCTGGGATATGGAAGAAGCTCCCGCCCAAACCAACGAAAAAGCTGAGTTCACTTTTGGACGCCTGAGGTTCGCCACCAGCGGAAGCAGTTTCGGCGGGTGGCGTCGCCTCGGTTGGTCGGAGGATTTCCCCAAGGCCGATCGCCAGTTCTCCGAAGGTGTGCGGCGTCTAACCCGGCTCAACGCTCGCAGCACTGAAAAGGTCCTGGACCTGGACAGCGACGAGATCTTCAACTGGCCGTGGCTGTATGCCGTCAACGTCGGCCGCTGGAACTTCACCGCGGCACAGTCCCAGCGCCTGCGCGAGTACCTGCTGCGAGGCGGCTTCCTGTTGGCCGACAATTTCCACGGCGCCGCGGAGTGGCAGACATTCCTCGAGGGAATGAGCAAAGTGTTTCCGGAACGCCAAGTCGAGGACCTGAAGAACAGCGATGAGATTTTTCACGTGCTCTATGACCTGGACGAACGCTTCCAAATACCGGGTTATCAGTACATCTGGACGGGCAGAACTTATGAGCGGGATGGTATCGAGCCGCATTGGCGGGCCATCCGGGACGACAAGGGCCGAATCATGGTCGCCATTTGCCACAACATGCATCTGGGAGATGCTTGGGAGCACGCCGATGATCCGCGCTACCCGGAACGGTTTTCCTCGCTCGCCTATCGCCTGGGGATCAATTACATCATCTACGGGATGACGCACTAGTCGGAAGAACCCGAAACTCGAAAGTCGAAAATCGAAATTCGAAGCTTCTCGACAGCGCACAAGTGAATCAGGAGCGGGCGGGTTTTGATTTCCGAGTTTCGAATTTCGATTTTCGAATTTCGGCATGAACAGACGAGACTTCCTCAAATACGGATGCGGTGGCGCCGCGGGACTCGGCGCGGCCCGCCGGCTCGGGTCGCAAATGCAGATGCCGCAGGCCTCGGCGCCCGAGGCGGGCGGGGCGGATGTCACACTCAAGATTGCCCCCGTGATTGTGCAGCTTGATCCCAATCGCGCCATCAGCACCATTGGCTACAACGGGTGTTCACCGGGCCCGGTCTTGCGCATGCGCGAGGGCAAGCCGATTACGGTCGAGGTCTTGAATGACACGGACGTGCCGGAACTCGTGCACTGGCACGGATTCTTCATCCCCCCCGAGGTCGATGGCGCGGAAGAAGAAGGCACGCCGATGGTTCCCGCTCATGGCCGGCGGCGCTACCAGTTTGTGCCACGCCCTGCGGGCACGCGCTGGTATCACACTCACGCAATGGCCGGGATCGACTTGCACCGAGGCACTTACACCGGCCAATTCGGTTTCGTCTACGTCGAGCCGGCCGAGAATCCGGGCCAATACGACCAGGAAGTGTTTTTGGCACTGCGCGACTGGGAACCGTATCTGAGTTCAGAAGATATGGACGAAATGGAGATGGGGCCGCCGGGACCGCAGCCCGAAAAGCCCGCCGTCGCCGATAAGCGGCAAAATGGTTTGGAGGTCGGCTATCGGATCTTCTCGATCAACGACAAGTCGCTCGGTGCGGGAGAGCCGATTCGAGTCCGGCAGGGCCAGCGCCTGCTGGTGCACGTGCTCAACGCCAGCGCCACAGGAAACCGCAGCATTGCCTTTGCGGGTCATTTTTTCAACGTTCTGGCTCTAGATGGAAACCCGGTACCGTCTCCGCACCCGGTCGAAGTCCTGGCGATGGGTCCGGGCGAACGCGTGGACGCGGTGGTGGAGATGAACCGGCCGGGGATTTGGATTCTGGGCGCCACCAAGGACGACGACCGCAATGACGGCATGGGTGTCCTGGTCGAGTATGCGAACCGACACGGCGATCCACAGTGGGTCGCCCCTACGAACCTTCAATGGGACTACTCGATCTTCGGCAAGCCCGCCGCCCATGCGGCGCCCGATCAGACGATTGACATGGTCATCGAGGTCATTCCCGGCGGGCCCGGGAACTTTAACCACTGGCTCATCAACGGCAAGGAATATCCGCACGAGGGCGAGTTCGTCCTGAAAGAGGGCGCGCGCTACCGCCTGGTGTTTCACAATCGGAGCGACGATGCCCACCCCGTGCATATGCATCGACACACGTTCGAGCTCGTCGATGTGAACGGTAAAAAGACCGCAGGGGTAATCAAGGACACGGTGGTAGTGCCGAATTACGGGGTGGTTGCCGTGGACTTGCTGGCAAACCAGCCGGGGCTGACGCTTTTTCACTGCCACAACCAGCAGCACATGGACTTTGGCTTTAAGGCGCTGTTCCGATATGCATGAAGCGTGGCGGCCAAGCCTGTCATCCTGAGCGCAGCGAAGTCCGATTTCAGGTCCGATTGAGATCGGACCATCGGACCCCAGAAATCGGGGGATCTCCGCAGTTCGTCGTAAGCTTTTGCAAACGAATAATAACTGCCCAGATTCTTGGCTGCGCTCAGGATGACCGCACACGCTGCGATCTTTTTGCATCCAAAGGGTAGTTCAGGGCATCGTACTCAGGGTAACCAGGGCTTCGAGATTCTTGACGTAGAGCATATCGGCAACCGCGAGTGTTGCCCCTACGGGTACTCCATGTTTCAGTTTTTCTTCAAATACCAACGCCTGGCAGTCGCGAGAGGCGAACTGGTTCTGCTCAGCAGTTGGCCGAGGTGGCTCCTGGCATTGCTGGTGCTGCTGGCAGCGGGCGCTTTGGCGGCGCTGATTCGCGCGCGTCTGCCGCAGGCTGCTTCGAGCGTGCGGAACTGGCGGGCAGGGGTCATCTGGCTTCTGCAATCGTGTCTGGCGGCGCTTCTGCTGATCCTGCTCTGGCGGCCCGCCCTGGTGGTTGCGCAACTCGAACCCCAAAAGAACATCATCGCCATCGTGGTGGACGACTCGCGCAGCATGGCCACCACGGAGGACGGCGCCTCCCGCCTGGAACGCGCCATCAAAGTGATGCAAGGTGGAGTGCTGGCCGGTCTCCAGAAGCAATTCCAGACACGCTTCTATCGGCTCGACCGCGAAGCGACGCGTGTTTCGAGCCTGGAGGAATTGCGGGCCTCGGCGCCCGTAACGCACCTCGGCGCGGGATTGAAACAATTGGCGGAAGAAACCAGTGATTTGCCGATTGGGGCTGTGGTCTTGCTGAGCGATGGGTCCGACAACTCCGGCGGCGTCGATCTGGACACCATCACGGCTCTTCGCTCACGCCGGATTCCGGTCCACACCGTCGGCTTCGGGCGCCTTGCGATGGCGCAGGACGTAGAGATTGACGACGCGACGGTTGCACCGCGCGCCTTGGCGGACTCGCGCCTGTCGGCGATTGTCCGTTTTCACCAGCACGGTTACGCAGGGCGGAAGGCTACGCTGAGCGTTCACGATGGTGCGACAGTGCTGGCAGCGCGAGAGATCACCCTCTCCGCCGACGGTGCTGCCCAAACCGAGAATTTGATGTTCAACGCCGGCCGCGCCGGCGCCAAGGCGCTGCGCTTCTCGGTTGACCCGCTGCCCGGCGAAGAGAATCCCTCCAATAATGCCGTCACGCGACTCGTGAATGTCGAGTCGGGCCGGCGCCGCGTTCTTTATCTCGAGGGCGAGCCTCGTTGGGAATACAAGTTTATCCGCCGCGCAGAGTCCGATGACTCCATCGTGCAGCTCGTCTCGATGCTGCGTACGACTGAGAACAAAATCTATCGCCAGGGAATCGACAGTCCCAACGAACTCGCGCAGGGCTTCCCGGCCTCCGCCGAGGAGCTTTTCGCCTATCAAGGGCTGATTATCGGGTCGGTCGAAGCGGGCTACTTCACTCCTGCACAGCGCGATTTGATCGAGCAATTCGTCGATCGCCGTGGCGGCGGGCTACTGCTCCTAGGCGGCCGCTTCGCCTTGTCAGACGGAGGCTGGAGCGCGTCCAACCTTGCCGACCTTCTTCCCTCGCTTCTGCCCGCTCGGAAAGGTACATTTCACCGAGAAGCGGCGACCGTCGCCTTGACGCCCGTGGGCGCCGACAACGTCATCTGCCGATTGGTAGAAGACCCGGCGCGCAACCTGGCACGCTGGAAGAAACTGCCCTACCTCGAGGACTATCAGGACTCCGGCACGCCCAAACCCGGCGCGGCAGTTCTGGTGGAAATAAACGGCGGGGGACGAAAGGAGCCGCTGCTGGTTACCGAGAATTATGGGCGCGGGCGGACCGCGATCCTGGCCACGGGCGGAACGTGGCGCTGGCAGATGGCTCTGCCCTCCGGTGACCCTACGCACGACGCCTTCTGGCAGCAACTGCTGCGCTGGCTCGTTGCCGACACACCTGGTCACGTCGTCGCGTCCGTCAGCAAGCCCATACTATTTGACGAAGGACGGGCAAAAATCTCGGCCGAGGTTCGCGGTCAGGATTTCGCGCCCGCCCCCGACGCCCTTGTTCAGGCCCACATCTCGGGACCGGGAGGCGTCAGCGCAACGCTCGATCTCGCTCCCGACCCGGCCTCGCCGGGCACGTTTCAGGGAGAGTGGAATGCCGAGCGGCCGGAATTGTACTCGGTCCTGGTGACAGCCAAGCGCGGGGACGCCGATCTCGGCAGCGACAACCTGGACTTTGAAAGGATGGACGGGGTTGCGGAGAACTTTCATCTCGAGCAGAACCGCGACCTTCTGGAAAGGCTTGCCAAACAAACCGGCGGGCGATATTGGCAGCCCGCTGAGGCTGCCCAGCTTGCCCGCGACATTCCCTACTCGGAAGCGGGAATCAGCGTCCGTCAGATTAAAGAACTGTGGAACATGCCGGCCGTTTTCATTTTGATTTTGCTCCTGCGTTGCTCGGAATGGCTGCTGCGCCGGAGGTGGGGGATCGTGTGACGAGTTCTTCAATATTGAATGATGCGGGATTGAGCAGCAGAGCCCCCTCACCCCCGGCCCCTCTCCCCCGAGGAGGCGAGGGGAGAGAGTCATTAAATTCATACCCTCTCCCCCTGGGGAGCAAGGCGAGCCGTCCATTAGATTTATGCCCTCTCCCCCTTGGGGGAGAGGGTGGCGCGGAGCGCCGGGTGAGGGGGTCCGTCTGGGCGCGCAGGTCGGCAGGATTGCCGTTGGCAATTTTGCTTATTTCCGTGCTTCCCGCCAAGAGCGCGACGTTCTACCTAACTGTCGCCGGGCTGGGCGGCGAGCCGGAGTATGAGCAGCAGTTCACAGCACTGGCAAAGGATCTGGACAAGGTGCTCAAGGCCTCCGGCGTGGACGCGCATGTCGAAACGCTGTTCGGCAAAGAGGCCACGCGGGAGCGAGTGACTGAAAAGTTCGGCGTCATCTCAAGCCAGGCTAAGCCCGACGACGAATTCGTGCTGATCCTCATCGGCCACGGCACGTTCGATGGCGTCGAATACAAGTTCAACCTCGTCGGCCCGGATGTTTCGGCCGAAGAGTTGGCGCGGCTGTGTGATCGCGTACCCGCCAAGCGGCAATTGATTGTCAACACCACCAGTGCCAGCGGCGGCGCCGTCCCCGCGCTCGAACGGCCGGGACGAGCGGTCGTCGCCGCCACCAAGTCGGGAACTGAGAAGAACGCCACGGTCTTCTGCCGCTACTGGGTCGAGGCTCTGCACGACCCCGAGGCTGATGTCGACAAGAACGAAGCCATCAGTGCGCTGGAAGCGTTCCAGTACGCCACACGTAAGACCGCAGCTTACTACGAATCGGAAAAGCGCCTCGCCACCGAGCACGCCATGTTCGAGGACACGGGAAAAGGCGAGGCGGTGCGCGCGGCATCGAGCGAGGCCGGGGAAGGGTTGATGCTTTCCAGCTTCACCCTGGTTAGATTCGGCGCCGCGGAACGCGCCGCCAACGATTCCGGCAAGCGCGCCCTGCTCGCCAAGAAAGAGGAGCTTGAACGCCAGATCGATACCCTGAAGTATCAAAAGGCCGCTATGTCTGAGGAAGATTACAAGCAGCAACTCACCGCTGCGCTTCTCGAGCTGGCGCGTGTCCAGCAGGAGTTGGATAAATGATCCGGGCGGCATTAGGCCGTGGGGGCGGCCCTGCCGCTCCGATTTGCGGAAAGGCCTGGCCTTTCCAGGCGGCGCAGCCGCTTTGGAGTGCGGCATTTTGGATGATGGCCGCGCTTGGTCTCAGTGTCGCGAAGGCCGCGACGCCCGACGAGTGCCGCGCGCTAACCAAGCACGGCCGTCGCGACGAAGCGCACGCGTGCTACCAATCGCTTGCGGCGCAGCGCGATCATTACCTCCGCGCCGAAGGTTACTGGGGTCTTGGAATGTATCAGGAGGCGAACGACGAATTTCGCCAGGCGGTGGCCCAGGACGACCGCAATGCCGACTACCGCGTTCGCTGGGGCCGCCTGATGCATGAGCGCTTCAATAACGTGGAAGCGGAAAAGCTCTTTCAAGAAGCCTTGCAGCGCGACCCCAAGAACGCCCGGGCCTGTCTGGGCCTCGCACTTGTCAGTGCCGATGGGTACGACTCGAAGGCGGTGAAGTGGACCGCCCAAGCGCTCGCGTTGGACCCGCGTTTAGTGGAAGCCCACGAGCTGATGGCCAATCTCGCGCTTGAAGATTCGAATCGGGCGGAGGCATTGAAGCAGGCTGACGCCGCCCTGCAAATATCCCCGGAAGCGCTCGACGCCATGGCCGTTCATGCGGCCGTGGAGGTCCTTGAGGACCGCTCACCTGATCCCTGGCTGGCGAAGATTCGCCAAGTCAATCCAACCTACGGAGAAGGCTGCGCGATCATTGCCCACCACTTGCTGCTGAACTATCGTTTCGAGGATGCCGTCGCCTACTACCGAAAGGCGGTCGAATTTGATCCGAAGCTTTGGTCGGCGCGTTCTGCCCTGGGAGTCAACCTGATGCGCCTGGGAAATGAAAACGAAGCCCGCCGCCAACTCGAGCTCTGCTACGACAACGGCTTCCGGGACGCAGCAACCGTTAACACGCTTCGTTTGTTGGACAGCTACAAGAACTTTATTACCTTCAAGGATGGGGCCACGGTTCTGAGGCTGAACAAGAAGGAAGCCGAGCTGTTGCGCCCGTACTTCAATTCCCTGCTGCAGCGCGCCATGGCGACCTACGAGAAGAAATACAAAATGACGCTTCCGGGCCCCGTGCAAGTGGAAGCCTACCCCGACCACGAGGACTTCGCGGTCAGGACCATGGGGATGCCGGGCCTGGGCGCCGAGGGAGTCACGTTTGGCGAGGTCGTCGCCATGGACAGCCCCTCCGCACGCAAGCCCGGTGATTTCCACTGGGGCGCCACGCTATGGCATGAGCTGAGCCACGTCTACATCCTTACCGCAACGCACAGCCGCGTGCCGCGCTGGTTCACTGAAGGTCTGGCCGTCCACGAAGAGGCGGACGTGTCTCCGGAATGGAGTAGCCGCGTCACGCCCGACATCCTGGTGGCCTTGCGAGATAAGAAATTGCTTCCGGTTGCGCAACTCGACCGCGGCTTCGTTCGACCGGAATATCCCGGCCAGGTCTTGGTCTCCTACTTCCAGGCAGGCCGCATCTGCGATTACATCCAGGGCCGCTGGGGCGACGGGAAGCTGCTCGAAATGGTGCAATCGTTCGCCAATCGAAAGACTACATCCGAGACAATCCAACTGGACCTCGGCACGTCGCCGCAGGATTTCGACACGCAGTTTCAGGCGTGGCTCTACGCGGACCTCGGCAAGACCGCCGCAGGCTTTGACGCCTGGCGGGCGGGCCTGAAGGCCCTGGCGGCCTCCGCCAAGGCCGGCGATTACGACCAGGTGCTGAAGCAAGGCGAGGAAATCCGCCGCATGTACCCACAGTATGTTGAGGACGCGAATGCTTATGAGTTCCTTGCGGACGCGCACCTTGCCAAAGGCCAGAAACGGGCCGCCGTCGAAGCGCTGACGGAGTATGAAAAGGCCGGGGGCCTCAACCCGCAGACGCTTAAAGAGTTGGCCTCGCTGGAGGAGGACCTGGGCGAACCCAAGGACGCCGCTGCCGCGCTGGATCGGATTAACTATATTGACCCGATGGACGAGGACTTGCATCGCCGCCTCGGCAAGCTTTGGCTCACGCAGGAGAATTATCCCGGCGCGATTCGTGAATACGGCGCGGTTGTGGCCATGCACCCGCTGGACGCCTCGTCCGCGCAGTTCAATCTGGCCCAGGCCTATTTCGCCGCCGGCCAGCGCGATAAAGCCGAAGAACACGTCTTGGCCTCGCTGGAGGCGGCGCCGGGCTACCGCCCCGCGCAGAAACTACTCTTGCAACTTCAGGATTCTACGAAAAGGTGAATCATGGGGACTATCACGGAAGTACAACCTGACTTAACTCAACTCAAGAGCCGGATTGAGCGCTTTCAATCAGTGCGGGACAGCATTCTCTCCCAAGTCCGGCAAGTGATCGTCGGGCAGGAAGAAGTCCTCGACCAGATTCTCATCAGCCTCTTCGTCGGGGGGCACTGCCTGATCACCGGACTGCCCGGCACGGCCAAGACACTCATGGTCCGCACTATCGCGCGGACGCTCGGCCTGGTTTTTACGCGCATCCAGTTTACGCCCGACCTGATGCCCTCGGATATTACCGGGACGGATATTATCGAAGAGGATCCGACCACCGGCCACCGGCGCTGGACGTTCGTCCAGGGCCCCATCTTCGGAAACATCGTTTTGGCGGATGAAATCAACCGCACGCCGCCCAAGACGCAGGCCGCACTGCTGGAAGCGATGCAGGAACTCTCCTGCACGGTGCGCGGCAACCACTATCCGTTACCGCTGCCCTTCTTCGTTCTGGCCACTCAAAACCCCATCGAACTGGAAGGGACATACCCGCTTCCCGAAGCGCAGCTTGACCGTTTTTTATTCAATACCCTGCTCGGTTATCTGAGCGCCGAGGACGAGGCCAAAGTCATTGACCTGACCACGACCACACGCGTCGCGAAAGTGGAGGCGGTGACCAACGCGGAGGAAATTCTGGAGTTTCAGGGCTTGGTGCGCATGGTGCCCATCGCGGACTCACTGGCGCGCTATGTGGTCAGCCTGGTGCGCGCCACGCGTCCCAAGAGCGGCACGGCGCCGGACTTCGTTAAGAAATACGTCAACTACGGGGCCAGCGTCCGCGCCGCGCAGTTTATCGTGCTGGCGGCCAAAGCTCGCGCCCTTGCGCACCGTCGCTACCACGTGACCTACGAAGACGTGCGGGCGCTGGCCACGCCGGTTCTCCGGCACCGGATCCTTCTGAATTTCCATGCCGAGTCGGACCGCATTGATTCGGACGAGATTCTTCACCGCTTGCTCGAGCAGATGCCGCCTCCGGCGGGAGGATGAGCGTGCAACGATTCATCGATCCGGCGGTGCTGTCGGGCATCTCCGGATTAGACCTGATCGCCAAGACCGTGGTGGACGGCTTCATCGCCGGACTCCATCGCTCGCCGAACTTTGGCTTCAGCCAGGAGTTTGCCGAGTACCGCGCCTACACGGCCGGAGACGACTTGCGCCACATCGACTGGAACGTTTACGCCCGCACCGAGCGCGCCTACTTAAAGCGGTATCGAGGGGAAACCAACACCTTGCTGACGGTCCTCCTCGACTCGAGCAACTCCATGAAGTACTCCTCGCACGGGGTGAGCAAGTCCGAGTACGCGCGCTTCGCGGCAGCGGCGCTGTTTTATCTCACCACCCAGATCCAGCGCGACGCCGCGGGGTTAATCGTTTTCGACGACGAGGTCCGCAACTACATCCGGCCCTCCAATCGCCAGGGGCAATTCCACCGGCTCTTGAGCGGCCTCGAGCAGGCCGAACCCGGCGCGAAAACCGACTTCGGCAAGGCCCTCGAGCGCTTTCTCGAAGTCTTCCGCAAGCGTGGCGTGGTCATCGTTATTTCGGACTTTTATGAGGCTTCGGAGCGGATTATCAGGGCGCTCGAGCCGTTGCGGTTCCGTGGCAATGAAGTGCTCCTGTTTCATGTCCTCGATCCCGCGGAAGTTCGCCCTCATTTTCGCGGACCCATCACCTTAATTGAAATGGAGACGCAGGAGTCGCTCGAGGTGAGCCCCGAATACGCCCGGCTCGAATACACGAAGAAGATCGATGCGCACATCGAGTCGCTGCGCGATGGCGCCCGCGGTTCCGGGATGGACTACTTCCTTTTGGTAACAGACCGGCCGCTGGACGGCGCATTGCGAGAATACCTGGCGATCAGGCAAGGAAAGTGGTGAATGAAGCTGCTGCGTGGCCGTGGTGCGGGCGTCCCGCCCGCTGTCGCGAGAGCGTCCCGCTCGCGCCACGGTGGGATGCACGGGCAGGATTCCCGTGCCACTGCGGGCGGGACGCCCGCACCACGACAGATATCCGGACGAGGAGACCGTGAATGGGTTTTCTTTCCCCATGGTTTTTGGCGGCTGCGGCTCTGGTGGGCCTCCCACTGTATCTCCATCTGCTTCGCCGGCACCAGTCGGAAGCGCTGCCGTTCAGTTCGCTGATGTTTTTCGAACGACGCACGCAGAGTTCCATCAAGCATCGCCGTCTGCGCCATCTGCTGTTGCTGTCGCTGCGCATAGCCGTGCTGCTCTTGCTCGCCCTGGTCTTCGCAAACCCCTTTCTTAACCGGCCGGTGGCGGGCATGATGGGTAACAAGCTGCTCGTGCTGGTCATCGACAATTCGTTCAGCATGCGGGCCGGCTCACGTCTGGCGGACGCTAAGCGCGCCGCGCTCGGCGTGCTCGATGCAAGGAATCCGGGGACGCGCGCGCAAGTCATGACGCTCGGATCACAGCTTCATGCACTGACGGCCCAGACCCAGGATTCGGGTGAACTTCGCCAAGCAGTCAACAGCGTAGCGCCCAGCGACTCGCGCGCCAGCGTCGCTGAAGTCGCGCGCGGGGTGCGCTCCCTTGCGGAAGCAGTCTCCATCCCCATCGAGGTCCACCTCTTCAGCGATTTACAGAAATCCGGGATGCCGGCGAGCTTTCAGGAAATGGTCCTGCCGCCGAATGCCACGCTGGTGTTGCACCCTGTGGTCAAGGACGCGGCGCCCAACTGGACAGTGGAAAGCGTGAGCGCGCCGGCCCAGGTGTGGGATCCGAAGAAGGCGCGGGTGCAAGCCGTGGTGGCGGGTTTCCACACGCCCGCGGCAACCCGCACGGTTTCCCTGGTTGTTAACGGCAAGAGCCTCGCGACGCGCAGCGCCAGCGTGCCCGCCAACGGCCGTGCCACCGTCGAGTTTGACTCCCTGGATGCCCCTTACGGCTTCAGCCGCTGCGAGGTGAGCATCGATTCCGCTGACGCTCTTCCTGCCGACGACCGGTTTATGTTTTCGGTTGAGCGTTCTGACCCGCGTCGTGTTCTGTTCATTCACGAGGGCAGCGACACCCGTTCTCCGCTCTACTTTGGCTCGGCCTTGGCCTCGGCGGCGGGGGGAGTGTTCGCGCTCGAAAGCCGTAGCGTGGAACAGGCATCGAATGCGCAACCTTCCCAATACGCTTTCGTCGTTTTGTCTGACGTGCTGTCGCTCCCGCCAGCCTTGGAACAGAGCCTTGTCGACTACGTACGCGGCGGGGGAAGCGTCCTCATTGCCCTCGGTACGTCGGCGGCACGGCGGCCACGCATTCCCGTTCTTGCCGAGAGCATCCAGGCCGTCCACAATTACACCGGCTCTTCCCAGCGCTTCCTGACGGTCGGCGATGCCGACCCCACCTATCCCTCGCTCGCCAAGTCCGAGCGCTGGGCCAATGTGGAATTCTATTTTGCCGTGGCTGCCGACACCACCGGCGCGCGGGTCGCGGCGAGGCTTACCGACGGGACGCCCTTGCTGGTGGAGAAGAAGCTCAACGAAGGACGTGTTTTGCTGTTTACCTCGGGCCTGGACAATTTCACGAACGACTTTCCATTGCACCCGATCTTCGTCCCCTTTGTCGAGCAAACGGCCCGGTATCTTTCCGGCATGCGGCAGAGGATTGGGTCAAGCGTCGTCGATTCCTTCTTCGAGTTGCGCTCCGACAAGGACCGGGCGGCAGGTGTGGAGGTGGTGGACCCCGAGGGACGCCGGCCCCTTTCTCTGAATGGGGCCGCCACTTCTTCATCATTCCAATTGAGCATGGCAGGGTTTTACGAAATGCGCCTCGCCAACGGCCGCCATGAGGTCGTCGGTGTGAATGCGGACCGCCGCGAGTCGGACCTCGATGTCATCAGCGAGGATGTCTTGGCGCTTTGGAGCGGCAAACAAGGCCCGGTTTCTCAACCGGCCGCAGCAGCGAACGTGACGCAGGCGCAGGCGACGCCGTTCAGCCTTTGGTGGTATTTCATGTTGCTGCTTCTGGCCGGGGCAGTAGTGGAGTCATTGGTAAGCGATCGCTACTTGGGCAAGCTGCGGGAAGAATCTTAGTTTACTCAGCCGCCCTCTCCCTTGGGGAGAGGGCGTCGCGCTCCGGCGTTTTCATCAGCCGGAGCGTGACAGGTGAGGGGTCAGTTACTCAGCGCAGGAGGAACCATGAACGCACGAGATCAGCTCGCGTCCTACCTGAAGATGCTGCAAAGACGTCTGCGCCTCGGCGCGTTATTGCGAGGCGCGGCGGCGCTGGTAGCGGTTGCCTTGACGGCCACCCTCGTCCTGGTGCTGATTACGAATGCATTCGGCTTCTCCGATTCGAGCCTTCTTGCCGCTCGCCTTGCGCTCATCATCGCACTCGTAACCGTGGTCGGCTACGGCCTGGCGTTGCCTTGGCGCAGGCTCAACGACCGGCGGGCAGCCCGCAAAGCAGAAGCTGTCTTCCCGCAGTTCGATCAGCGCCTGGTAACCTTCGCCGAGCGCGACCGGGGCGGGCGCGATCCCTTCCTCGAACTGCTGGCCGCGGACACGCTTCAGGTGGCGAAATCTGCCCAACCGGCACACTTAATTCCAAATCACAAGCTTCTGGCCTGGATTGCGAGCGGGGGAGCATCCCTCGGCATACTAGTGTGGCTGATCGCTGCGGGGCCCGGTTTCCTTGGCTATGGTGCGGCGCGGCTGTGGGCCGGCTCGCTGCAACACACCGCTCCCTATTATGACATTCAAGTGAGCCCCGGCAACGCGGTCGTGCGCCGCAGCGCCAACCAGTTGGTGACCGCGCAGGTGATCGGACGCCAGGTGGAGAGCGCCCGCCTTTACGCCCGCTACCAGAGCGCCTCGAAGTGGGAAGAGGTCACGATGCAGCGGCAACCCGCTGGGAACGGCTTTCAATTCCTTTTCGCGGGGCTTCCTGAGAGTGTCGATTACTACATTGAAGCCGGACCGCTGCGCTCGCGGAATTTCAAACTCCGGACTGTCGACCTGCCCGCCGTAAAACAGATCCGCGTGACCTACCATTTTCCTGCCTGGACAGGAATGAAAGATGCCGTGGAAGAGCATGGCGGCGACCTTCGAGCCCTCGAGGGCACCGAGGCGCGGCTCAACATCCTCCTCAGCCAACCGGCGGCGCATAGTTTTCTCGCGCTCGACGGCGGAAAGCAGATTGACCTCGCCGACGCCGGCCACAATTCGTATGACGGCGCAGTCGCGATCGAAAAGGATGGAATGTATCATGTCGCCGTGCTTGACCAAGGTCAGCCGGTGCGGCTGTCGGAGGACTTCTTCATCGAAGCGCGTAAGGTGAATCCCCCGATGGTGCGCATCACCCGGCCGGCCGGCGAATACCACGCCAGCCCGATCGAAGAGGTCACTGTCTCGGTTCAAGCCGAGGACGAGTTTGGCCTCAACGCTTTGGCCCTTCACTATTCGGTAAACGGAGGGCCTGAGCAGACAAGCAGTTTGTTGAAGCAGAAGGGCGCCAAACAGACGGAGGGGGCCACCACGCTCTCTCTGGAGGACTTCAAACTTGTTCCAGGCGACTTGGTGAGTTTGTACGCGAGTGCCAGGGACGCGCGTGCGGAATCCCGCACCGACATGATGTTTATCCAGGCTGAGCCGTTCTCCCGCGATTACTCGCAATCTCAAGTCATGGGTGGCGGGGGTGGTGGGATGGGCAACTTCCAGGAGCAGATTTCCCAGCGCGAGAAGGAAATCATCGCGGAGACCTGGAAGCATGAGCTCGATAAAGGCGCCTCACCGCAGGGCCTCGCCGAAGCGGCCAAATTCCTCTCCGGCGTGCAGGCCAAGCTCCGTGACCAAGCGCTCTCGCTCGCGGGGCGTCTCGAGCGCCGCGAACTGACGGAAGAAAATGCGGAGTTCAGCAGTTTCCAAAAAGACATGGGCGACGCCGCCCAGGCGATGGACCCCGCAGCCAAGGCTCTGCAACAACAAAAGTGGCGGGACGCCATGCCCCAGGAGCAGAAGGCCCTGCAATCCCTCCTGCGGGCGGAAGCGACCTTCCGCCAAATCGAAGTGGCCTTTGGCAGCGCCGGGGCAGGTGGCGGCGGGGGAGGCTCGGGGCGCGACCTCCAGAGCCTGTTCGATCTCGAACTGGATACTGAGAAGAACCAGTACGAGACGGAACAAACGGCCAACTCCGCCGATCAGCGCGGCGATCAGATTGACAAGGCTCTCGAGAAGCTGGATGAACTGGCGCGGCGCCAGCAGGAGTTAGCCCAGCAGCCGCACAATTCGCAGGATTTCCAGTCACGGTGGCAGCAGGAAATGCTGCGCCGCGAAGCGGAAAAGCTGCAGGAGCAGATGGCGCAGATGGCGCGCAACGGCTCGCAACAGGGCACATCAGGTTCGCAGCAGAGCGCTTCGGGCCCCCAGCAGGGCAACTCAGGGTCCCAGCAGACCGGTTCAGGATCATCCAGCCGATCATCTTCGAGGGGCGGGCAGAGCGGATCGGACACGAGCATGCAGCAAGCTCTTGAACGCCTTCAACAGGCCAACGACGATATGCGCCGGGCTGCCTCACCCGGTCAAAACGGGGCCGACGCACGCCGCGCTGCCGACCGCCTCCGTGAAGCATCCGACCTGCTCAACAGCTTGAGGGGGCAGGACGCTTCCCAACAGCTCGATTCGCTGGCTCACGAGAGCGAGCGATTGAGCGGCGAGCAGCGCGACCAGGTGGAGCGTATGCGGCGCGCGTTCGATTCAGCCGAAGCAGCCCGGCGCTCGGCACAGGGCCCGTCCGAAGCCTCGCTGGGGGAATTGGCGAAGCTAGCCGGCGATCGCCAGCGCCTCGCCGATGACCTCGCGGACCTGCAACGGCGGATGCAGGACGCCACACGCAGCCTCGCTTCCGCAGATCGCGCCGCGGCCTCGAAGCTGCGCGACGCTTTGGCCGGCATGGATGAATCCAACCTCCAGGCCAAACTCCAGCGCAGCGCGGAGATGATCCGCCGCGGTATGGATCCTAACGGCAATCCCAGCGAGGGTACAATCAACTCCGGGATCGAACGCTTGAACGAACAACTGCGCCAAGCCCAGCAGTCGCTCGGGAATGGTCAGCAGAATCCGGAAGAGGCGCTGGAACGCATGGCGCGCCTGCGGAGCCAGATCGATATGCTGACACGAAATCCCGGCGGCCGCGGCGGGCAGGGCGGCGAACCGGGCGGGCAGCAGCAAACCGGTGATCGGGCCGCGGGTGGAGATTTGCGGAACGGAGTCGCCGGCGGAAACTCCAATGGCGGCCGCTGGGACGGCGAGCGCTTTTACGGAGGGTACGATCCCGGCAGTTTGAAAAGAGCGCAAGGCATGGAGCGCAAACCTGAGCCCATTACTCAGGCTGACATCGAGCGCGCTTACCAGGAGGCGCTGCACGACTTGAATGCCTTGCAACAGACGGTACGCGGCGAGCCCGGGCCGCTGGGCGACATCAAAGATCTGCAGCGTGAACTCGACCACCTGGACCCGCGGCGCTTCCCCGGCAACCCCGCCATGCTCCAGGAACTCCACGCCCAAGTGTTGGCCAGCATGGATAAGCTCGAGTTGCAGATTCGCCGCGCGATGGACGACAAGAAGCCGGGACAAGTCCGAACCGGCGACGCGCAACGCGTGCCCGACGGCTATCAGGACTCGGTGGCGGATTACTTCCGCCGCTTGAGCAAGCCCGACAAGTAGCGCGGGCTTGCTTTCCACGGTCTGCGGCTTTAAGCGTTTGGGACCTGCGCCACCTGTGCCTCTTCAGGGAGCTCTTGCGGCGCGTGGACTACCCACCCTAGCCCGCCGCGTCCCTGGCCGTAGAGCTCCGTTCCTGGCATACCTGCCGCAGCAAGCATACCTCTCACACCACAAGCGCTGTTTTACGCCGCGGCTTGGACACGGCACGGCAAAAAACCGGAACTGACGAGGCAAAAGAGGTGTATAGTTGTGGGGTCAGAGCTCCCAAAGACAAAAACTCGGGTCATAGCCCTCGTGGACCCGCAACATAAAATCTCAAGCAGGGGAGGAATTGGTATGAAACCTCGACGCATATCTGCTCTAGCGCTTGTCGTCGTTTTGGCCGCCGTGGTTTTGGCCATGCCGGGCTCGCACACGTTGAACGGAGCCGGAAAGAAGCCCGTCGATCCCGGAGTGCGGAGCGGCTCGCCGGGGGCCGGCGGCTCTCTCGCTAACCTCATCGCCGACGAAACTGCGTTTTTCCAGGACGGCGCTGCTCGGTTTGCGGAAGTTGAGGTGGTAGCGGGAGGCGCTAACAACGGTCTGGGGCCGCGCTTCAACTCAATCCAATGCCTTTCTTGCCACTCACAGCCGGCTCCCGGCGGAACGAGCCCCGCACAAAACCCTTTGATTCAAGTCGCCACGCTCAACGGGGCTAAGAATGCGGTGCCCTGGTTCATCACGCCCAATGGCCCTGTCCGCGAAGCACGCTTCAAGCTGAATCCGAACGGAACGAACGACGGCGGAGTGCACGCCCTTTTCGTCATCACCGGACGCACAGACGCCCCCGGTTGCAACATTGCCCAATTCAACTTCCTGCCTGCCGGAAACCCGATTACGGGCCAGCATGGAAATCCGAATATCATCTTTCGCATTCCGACACCGCTGTTTGGCGCGGGACTCATCGAAGCGATCCCTGACTCGGCGATTCTTGCGAACCAGCAGGCGAATGCATCGTCGAAGTCAGAGTTGGGCATCTCCGGGCACGCCAACGCCCACCTGAGCGGCAACGCCAACCTCAGCGCCAACGATGGAACCATTACCCGCTTTGGGTGGAAGGCCCAGAATAAGTCCCTGCTCATGTTCGCGGCGGAAGCCTACAACGTCGAGATGGGAATCTCGAACCAACTCTTCCCCCAGGAGCGCGATGAAACCCCAAGCTGTCTCTACGTCGCCTCGCCCAACGACACGCTCAATTTTACGGCCACGCCCACGAGCAACCCCAACATCAATACCGCCACTATTTCCGACATTGAGGCATTTGCCAACTTCATGCGCATGCTGGCTCCGCCTGTGCCCGCTCCGGACACGCCCTCCACGGTGAATGGTCGCGCCGCCTTCATAAAGACTGGCTGCGCACACTGCCATACACCTTCCTTCACCACCGGCGCCAGCATTGCCAGCGGCTCCTCAAAGGTTCCCTCTGCGGCCCTTTCCGGGCAGCCAGTGAATCTGTATTCCGACCTTCTCGTCCACCACATGGGAAAGGGTCTTGCGGACGGCATAACACAAGGGAGCGCCGGGCCCGATGAGTTCCGGACCGCTCCGCTCTGGGGGGTTGGGCAGCGCATCTTCTTCCTTCACGACGGGCGCACGACCGATCTGGGAGAGGCTATCGAAGACCACAAGAGCCAGGGCAGCGAGGCCGATAAAGTCATTGACCGATTCAATAGGCTGAAGACCCAGGAAAAGCAGGACATTATCAATTTCCTGCGGTCGCTCTGAAGACTGCGCAATAAGCCGTCTGGCTTGTCATGCATCGAAGCCAAGCCGGCACGAAACGAAATATGCGATCAGTAACTGCACCTTGCGTGAAAGGGGACAAGCAGATATGGCACTGATTGAACTTCACAAAACCGATGAGGCTGGAGAGGATGCGGGTGTCCTCTTTGTTAATAGCGACCACATTGTTGCGATCACTGCCGCCCAAAGAACCACCGAGCTTCAGCTTTCCGACGGGCACACTCGTTGGGTAAAGGATTCTCCCGAGGATGTTGTCTCGTTGATCAAGAACTCAGCGTGAGAACCCGTGAAAAAATCCGGAATGTGTCATCCTGAGCGCAGCGAAGGATCTCTGTAGTTGTTCGTAAATCGTTGAATCATGCGAAACTGCGGAGATCCTTCGCGGAGTCTATCCTGAGCGAACTACGGGGATTCTTCGCTTCGCTCAGAATGACAAGCGAAGGACTCAGGATGACAGGCGCTCGACCTTTGCACGTATTCTGAGGCCGCGGGAAGGCCTCGATCTCACTTCCACCGCGCTCGCCGGACGCGCACACCCTTCCTAGGTTCTGCGGCGGGGCTTCTGTTTTTCGGAGACCGACCGGATGATCAGCTTGCCCTTGCCGCTCGCGGGCAAGGGTGTCTCGCCCTGGGCAATGGCGGCGGCGATCAGTTCTTCGACTTCCGGACGCGCCAGCGTGGCCGCCGACTCAAGCCTGATGAAGCGGTTTTGGGAACCGCTGCCCAGGAGCAGCCTATGTGGATCGGGCAGAGTCGCTCCATAGTAGAACGACAGCCCGACTCCGTTCGCGGCGGCGGCAACGGAGACGAGGCAATCGGAGGGCCGCCCGGTTGAGCTGTACCCGATAACGAAGAAGTTGTAGTTGTCGTAAACCAATTCATTGGCGGTAGGTAGACGCTTGCGCAATGCCTTGCGTACGGAACGAATCAGCGCAGCGTTCTTCGAGTCAAACTTGTCGATGAATCCTTCCAGTTGTTGCGCCGGTGAAGCGCCGGTTTTTGCGGCTGCCTTGGTGTTGGCCTTCATGCATCCTTCTCCATTCTTCGAGATCTCTTTCCCTCGGCTCACCGCGCATCTCTGCTTAGAGTTCCTGGCGACGGCGGCATTGGCCGGATTGATTGCTAGTCTCAGTAATTATGATGAAGAGGTTCCCTGCTAGACAGTATACCCTCTCGATCCGCAGGACAGAAGCCCTCCGGTGTGCGAAAAAAGCCATCCCCTCAGCGCGGTTGACCTGCTAAACTGAAGCAAGCAACTCCTTGGGGTCACAAGGCGCAACCAGTGTTGGGGGCAGGAAGGTGCGAATGCAGCTCAATTCGTATCAGACGGACGGTTTCTATGACGAGGTATTTAACGCCGAATGCAAAGCGCGTCCGGAAGCTCGCCTGCTGCTGGAAACCATCGAGTCGCTCGCGGACGGCGAGCTTTTGAGGTGCCAGCGAGCGGCCGAAACTCTTCTCCTGCAAATGGGGATTACCTTCAATGTTTATGGGGATTCGGCGGGCACCGAACGCATTTGGCCCTTCGACCTGATTCCGCGCATTGTCCGCGCCGAAGAATGGGATTGGGTCGAGCGCGGACTCAAGCAGCGCATCCATGCCCTCAACGAATTCATTGACGATATCTACCACGACCAGAAAATCCTGAAGGACAAGGTCATCCCTGAGGAGATCATCCAGTCCGCCGCGTTCTATCGCCACCAATGCCGTGGCATCAACCCTCCCGGCCGAGTGTGGTGCCACATTTCCGGCACGGACCTGGTTCGCCACTCTGATGGCCAGATCTACGTTTTGGAGGATAACCTCCGCGTGCCTTCGGGCGTTTCCTACGTCCTGGAGAACCGGGACATGATGAAGCGAACTTTTCCACATGTGTTCGCGGGCCTGCACGTCCGCCCGGTGGACGATTACCCGAGCAGGCTGCTGGAAACTCTGGAGGCCATCGCACCGGCCCGCGCCGGGGCCAAGCCTACGGTGGTGCTGCTCACCCCGGGCATGTACAACTCCGCCTACTACGAGCACAGCTTTCTGGCGCAGAGGATGGGGATTCAATTGGTCGAGGGCCGCGACCTGGTGGTGCACGAGGGGTGGGTCGCGATGCGCACCACGAAAGGGCTTCGGCGCGTCGACGTGATTTATCGCCGCATCGACGACGACTTCCTGGACCCCAAGACGTTCCGCCCCGACTCCTTGCTCGGTGTTCCCGGGCTCATGGATGTCTATCGGGCCGGCCGAGTTTCTTTGGCCAACGCCCCCGGAAACGGTGTCGCGGACGATAAAGTAGTCTATTACTACGTGCCGGAGATCATCCGTTACTACGAAGGCGCTGATCCCCTGTTGCCCAACGTCCCCACCTTCGTCTGTTGGCGTGACACGGACCGGCAGCATGTGCTCCAGAACCTCGACAAGCTTGTGGTGAAGGCTGCCAACGAAGCGGGCGGATACGGAATGCTGGTCGGCCCGCACTCCACCGCGGCGCAGCGGGAGGAGTTTGCGGCGCGAATTAACGCCAAACCGCGGAACTACATTGCGCAGCCGACACTGGCCCTCTCGCGCGTTCCGACACTGGTGGAGGACCACTTGGAAGGGCGGCATGTGGATTTGCGCCCTTACATTCTCTACGGCAAGGAGATTTACGTCCTGCCTGGCGGCCTGACCCGAGTGGCCTTGCGCAAGGGCTCGCTGGTGGTGAATTCCTCGCAAGGCGGCGGGAGTAAGGACACCTGGGTTCTCGCGCCGTTGCCAGAAGGAGCCACGTATGAGCAGTGAAACCGCGCCGCTCCTGAGCCGAGCGGCCGAGGCCGTTTACTGGATGGCACGCTACATCGAGCGGGCGGAAAACGTGGCGCGCTTCATTGATGTTAACCTGCACTTGCAACTGGATTTGCCCCTCGAACCCGCCCACCGGTGGCAACCCCTGATTGACACCAGCGGTGACGCCGCAGTCTTTCGCGAGCGCTACGGCAACGCGGAAAAGCGGTCGGTGATCAAGTTCCTGGTGCTCGATGGCGACAATCTGAATTCCATCATTTCCTGCCTGCGCGCCGCCCGTGAGAACGCCCGCTCGATTCGCGAGATCATTTCCTCCGAGATGTGGGAGCAGGTCAACAGCTTGTACCTGAAGATTCAATCCCAGATGTCGCTGGCGGAGTCGGTGCGCCTCGCCGAACTCTTGCGCGGCATCCGCCTGGGCTGCCACATGTTTGAAGGAATCACCGACGCCACGATGAGTTACAACGAGGCCTGGCATTTCCTTCGCCTGGGAAGGCAGCTCGAGCGGGCCGATAAGACATCGCGCATTTTGGATGTGAAGTACTTCATGCTGCTCCCCTCCGCGAACGCTGTGGGAACTCCCTACGATGACATTCACTGGTCGGCGGTCTTGAAATCGGTCAGCGGATTCGAGATGTACCGTAAGAAGTACGGACGCATCGTCCCGCGCAGTATCGTGGAGTTCCTGATCCTTGACCGCGAGTTTCCCCGCGCCATCCGCCACTGCCTCCGCGAGGCCGATGAATCGCTGCACACGATTACCGATACTCCCATGGGGTCATGTGAGTGCCCCTCGGAATGCTCCCTGGCCCCGCTGCGCGCCGAACTTGATTACACGTCTGTGAACAAAATCGTCAAGAATGGGCTGCACGAGTATTTGGACGGCCTGCAGGCGCGGATGAACGCCATCGACGACAACCTGTCACGCGACTTCTTCGCCGGGGAATCGGATTCTCAAACCTCCGTGGAAGAGGAGACCTCGTCCTCAAGGGCCGACAAGTGAGCGATACCTCACAGGCAGCGAATCAAACCGTGGCGGAGGAGTGGCGATACGCTCCCGTTAAGGGCTACTGGGACGAGGCCGTGCTGCCCTCCGGTCTGCCGCGCCGCCCTTGGCGCCGCCTCGCCGCCGCAATTCGCCACATAGGCTTCCGGCAGTTCAACCGTCACTGGCAATCCGGCGTACAACTGATCCGGGAAACCGGCGTCTCCAACAACCTCGCAGGGGATCCTTGGGACAATGAGCGTCCACTGACTCTGGATCCCATACCCTTGCTGATTGCGGAAGAGGAATGGACCCGCATTGAAAGGGCCGTCATCCAGCGCGCGGATCTGCTGAATGCGATTCTGTTCGATCTTTACGGCGAGCAAAAACTGTTGTATGAGCACTTCCTGCCCCCGGCGCTGGTCTTCGACAATCCCCAGTTCCTGCGGCCTTGCTTTGGATTTACGCCGCCTGCCGGCGTGTACTTGCACACTTACGCTGCGGATTTGGCCCGTTCACCGGACGGCCGCTGGTGGGTGATTGCTGAGCGCACCCAGGCGCCGGCCGGAATGGGCTACACTTTGGAAAACCGGCTGGTCGGCGCGCGCGCTTTGCCCAGCGTCTTCAGCCAACACCGGGTTCGGCAACTGGCGCGCTTCCTGGACGTCCACCGCCATGCCCTGTTCTCCCTCGCCGCCCGGCGCAGCAATCATCCTCGTGGAGTCGTCCTTACTCCAGGGCCGCACACCGACGCTTACTTCGAGCATTCCTTTCTGGCAGGCAGTTGGGGCTTGCCCCTGGTTCAAGGGGACGACCTGACGGTCCGCGACGGCCGCGTCTATTTGAAAACCTTGGCAGGTTTAGAACCGGTGGATTTGATTATGCGCTGTTTCGAGGACGCTTTCTGCGACCCCCTCGAACTGCGGGGAGATTCCTTGCTGGGCGTGCCCGGCCTTGTCCAGGCGGCTCGCAGCGGCGGGGTGGTAATTGACAACGCTCTCGGCAGCGGGGTGGTGGAAGGGCCTGGCTTTCTGGCGTTCCTCCCGGGGCTTTGCCGCCTGCTCCAGGGCGAAGAACTCCGCCTGCCTTCGGTGGCCACTTGGTGGTGCGGCCAGGAGAAAGCTTGCCAATACGTGTTGGAACATCTCGATCACCTGGTGGTCCGGCCTGCCTCGACCAGTTTCGGCCAGCCGCCGGAGTTTCCGGCGTCTCTGGACGGTGCAGGGCGGGAAAAGCTGATTGCCGCAATCAAAGTAAACCCTGAACGATATGTGGCGCAGGAAGAGATTGCGCTTTCCACCGCGCCGTCGCGCACCGAAGGCGGATTGGCCGCTCGTCACGTCGTCCTGAGAGTCTTTGCGTCCTGGGACGGCCGGTCTTATGGCGTGATGCCCGGCGGGCTGGCGCGGGTTACCACGGAATCATCCTCCCGGCAGCTTCCTGTGCGCCTGGGAGGTGCAAGCAAAGACACCTGGGTGCTCGGGGACACAGGAGAATCTTTGCCGGGGCCCAACCTGCCTCCTCTGCCCCTCGACGAGTCCGCTCGTCGCAGTGCGCTGCCCAGCCGGGTCGCCGACAATCTTTTTTGGCTGGGCCGCTACACCGAACGAGTGGAAGCCCATGTTCGCCTTTTCCGAGCTTTGTTGCCCGCGCTTTCCGCAGAAGAAGATTTCGGACACGCCTTGACACTTGATACCGCGGTCTCTCTGCTCGTGGGCCTGGGTTTTCTGCCGCCCGAAGACGCCACCGCGTCACTCGCCGAGCAGCGCTGGCGCGTGCAGCGCTTTCTGACGGAAGTCGTTTACGATCCCTCCCGGATTTCCAGCCTGGGATGGAACCTCAAACAGATGCACCGCGTCGCCCGGCAATTGAAGGAGCGGCTCTCCGGCGACACCTGGCGCGCGCTGCGGCGCCTGGATGCGGAATTCTCCGGCGCCCTGCCCGTCAATCAGGAGCACAGGTATATTGCTCAATTTGGCGTTCTCGATCGCGCCGTCATGACACTTTCCGCCTTGTCCGGCTTGCTGATGGAAAACACCACCCGCGGCGAGGGCTGGCGCTTCGTGCAGCTTGGCCGCCGGCTGGAGAGGGCTTGGCAATTGGCGGAGTTGCTGCGCGTCGCGGTGGTGGAGGCTCCGCCCCGCTCCCAACCCCACCTTCACATTCTGCTTCAGGTGGCGGACAGTTCCATTACCTACCGCACGAGATATGTCAGTATCCTGAGAACCGACCTGGTCTTACAACTTCTGTTAGTGGATGAGTTGAACCCTCGCTCGATCGGATTCCAAATAGCCGATTTGGCGGATCAATTGTATTCCCTAGGGCGAAGTGACGACCCCGAGCACCACCGGCTGGAGGAGTTGGTGTGCGGAACACTCAGTGAAATCCGGGCCGCCTCCTTGTCAACTCTCGCCCAGGGGGACAGTGATGGAAGGTTTGGCGCGCTGGAGTCGTATCTCCGCCAACTCAAGACGAACTTGCACGAATTCTCCGAAGCGTTGACGGCGCAATACCTGAGCCCAGCCAAGGCCTCGCGCCTGACCGCGTCCTGGTGATGCAGAATGCTCTACCGGATCACACACTCCACTCGATACGCTTACCCGTCGCCGGTGACACAGTGTTACAGCGAGGCGCGCCTGACTCCGCGGGCGCTGCCTTCCCAACGAGTTCTCGAGCATCGGCTGCACGTTGATCCTCTACCGGCCTTCCTGAGCAGTCATAAAGACTATTTTGGCAACGATGTCTCCACCTTTGCAGTTCTTGATAGACATGAGCGATTCGAGGCGGCCGCCTCCAGTGTTGTTGAGGTCGGACCGCAGAGAAGCGAAATTCGTTTCTCTCCGGCGTGGGAAGCGGCGCGCGAGACTCTGGCTCAGCCGCTCGAGCCGGATTCCATCGCAGCGTCCGAGTTCATCTTCGATTCTCCCTATGTTTCCGCCCACGCGGAGTTGCGGGAATATGCTTGCCCCACTTTCACGCCCGGCCGCCCGCTGTTCAGCGCGCTCCAAGAACTCACCGGGCGCATCCACGACGAATTCAGGTATCAGCCTCAGTCCACATCCATCGATACGCCGCTCCTCGAAGTGTTCAATAACCGCCGGGGCGTCTGCCAGGATTTTGCTCACCTCATGATCGGCGTCCTTCGTTCGCTCCGCCTGGCGGCGCGCTACGTGAGTGGCTACATCCGCAGCGGCCCGCAGTTTCAGGGAGCCGCAGCCTCACATGCCTGGGTGTCGGTATTCGATCCGGCTAACGGATGGCTGAGTTTCGATCCCACAAATAACGTGATGCCCTCCGACGCCCACATCACCTTGGCGTGGGGGCGGGACTATGGTGACGTGACGCCGATGAAAGGCCTTACGCTGGGCGGGGGCGGGCAGTCCGTGGAAGTTGAAGTCCGCGTTCTGCCGCTCGAGCAGGGGCCCCGTGGTGGGCTGTGAAAATGGCAAGTGGACCCCTCACCCGGCCTGCCCCGGCTGATGAAAGCGCCGGCTGCAGGCCACCCTCTCCCCCAAGGGGGCGAGGGAGGAAAAAACACTGAATTGATACCCTCGCCCCCTTGGGGGAGAGGGTGGCGCGCAGCGCCGGGTGAGGGGGTTCCGCTCTGCCCTACGCTGCCCTACTCATACCGCAGCGCCACCAACGGATCAGTCTTAGTCGCCCGGCGGGCAGGGATCGAACAGGCGGCCAGCGCAACCAGAACCAATAGGCCCGCGACCGCCGCAAAACTCAAGGGATCATGCGTGCTCACTCCGAAGAGCATGTTGGCCATGAGGCGTGTCAGTCCGAATGCGGCGACCAGGCCGATCGCAACACCCACCAGCGACATCTTCACTCCGTCCCCGAGCACCATCCCCCAAACCGCCATCCGGTCAGCTCCCAGGGCCATGCGGATGCCGAATTCGTGGGTTCGCTGGTTGTTGATATAGGAAACGACGCCGTACACTCCGACGCAGGCCATGACCAGAGCAAGGCCGGCGAAAACGCCCAGCAGCACCATGGAGAAGCGGCGAGCGGCGAGAGAGTTGGAAACGATTTCGTCCATCGTCCGGATGTTGTACATTACCTGCTCGCTGTTGACCTGGTGCAGAGCGTGACGAAGGGAAGCGATTTGCGCCAGCGGCGATCCTGCGGTTCGAAGCGCGATTCCGGTGTATCCGGCCAGCAGGGGAACGAAGCGACTCGGAATCTGGGCTATGGCGAGATAACATTGCGCCTGCATGCTGGAAGTCATGTCCGAATCAAGTCCCCACTGTTTCACATGTCCTACCACTCCCACAATTTCCGCTGTTCCATCAATTAGGGCGAAGTGGATGCGTTGACCGATGGGATCCTGATTAGCAAAGTAGATCTGCTGAAAGCGCTCATCAATGACGGCCACCAGCGGGGAATGCTCGTCATCCGCGGGCGAGAGGAAGCGGCCCCGCCGGAGCGGGGTTCGCATCACCTTCAAATAACCGGGCTGGACGTTGTAGATAATGGTCTGCTTCATTTCCGCCTCAGTCGCGGGCTTGGGCCGGCCCTCGACCCAGAACGGGAATTCTTCATCGCCGGCCATGGGCGTGGCGCCGACGGTCAGCGAGGCGGCTTGAACGCCGGGGACAGCATTCAGTTGTTCCTCCAGGCGGCGCCACGTGGCCCGCGCGCTGTCCGCAGTCGAGCTCGATGCCAGGGGGAGCGCTGACCTGAAGGTCAGGACGTTATGCCGGTCGAAGCCGGGATCGACATTCCAGAGGTTGACGAGGCTGCGAATCATCAGCCCGGCGCCGGCCAGGAGCACAAGCGCCAGAGCCATTTCCGCGGCCACCAGGACTCGCTGGGCGCCATGGCGCGCGCCGCTCAATCCTCGTCCGCCCTCTTTCAAGGTCATTTGAAGGTTGGTCCGCGAGGTCTTCAGTCCGGGCGCCAGGCCGAATAAGACGCTCGATAAGATCGAGGTGGCGAGGGTGAACAACAGCACGCGTCCGTCCAGACGGACTTGTTCAACACGCGGCAACGCCTGCGGCAGAACACTGAGCGCCAAGCGCATGCCGAAAGAGGCCAGCAGCACGCCCAGGCCCCCGCCGGCCACGCCCAGCAGGATGCATTCGGTCAGGAGCTGCCGGATAACCCGGCCCCGGTTCGCGCCTAAGGCGGCGCGTATAGCGAATTCATGAATGCGCGCGGTGGAGCGCGCCAACAAGAGATTCGCGACGTTCACGCAGGAAATCAGAAGCACGAACCCCACCGCCGCCAACAGCACCAGCAGAAACGGCTTGATCTCGCCGACCATGTTTTGCATCAGCGGGAGCATGGTGATGCCGGTGCCTTTGTCGGCGTCAGGGTACGCCTCCGCCAGGTGCCGTCCCAGCGCATCCATGTCGGCCCGCGCCTGCTCGAAGCTGACGTCCGGCTTAAGTCTGCCGACGGCGTCCATGCCCATGCCTATTTTGCGGTCGCGAAAAACGGGATTGTCCCACTGCCCAATCGGGACATAGACGTCGGCGTTGGTCTCAAAGTTGTTGCCGCTGTACCTAAAACCCTCCGGGACCACGCCCACAATCGTGTACGACTTGCCATCGAGTGTCAGGCTCTTCCCTACCGTGCTCGGCTCAGAGCCGAACTTGCGCTTCCACAGGCCGCCGCTGATCATCACCACGTGCGCCGCGCCGACTTGGTCCTCTTCAGGCAGGAAATTCCGGCCGAGGCGGGGTTGCACGCCCAATAACGGAAAGAAACTCGCTGAGACCATATCCGCCATGACGCGCTCGGGTTCGCCCGTTCCCGTCAGGCTGAAGTCGTCTTCGCGGTACCCCGCTAGCGCCGAAAACGACCGGTTGTCGCGCACCCAGTCGAGGAAGTTGGGATAAGAAATGGACCACCACGGAGAAGCCGCGGTGCGCGAATAGAGAGCCACGAGCCGCTCGGGCTGAGGATAGGGCAGCGGGTCAAGCAGCACGCCGTTCACCACTGAGAAGAGTGCCGTGTTAGCGCCAATGCCCAGCGCCAGCGTCAACACCGCCACGGCGGTAAACGCAGGATTCTTCACCAGCATCCTCAAACCGAATTTCAGGTCCTGGAGTAGGGTTCGCATTGCAGAAGACCTCCAGCGCGTCGTTTCGATCTCTCTCTGATTCCAACGCTGAAACAGGCCCGATAGTTCCATCCCAAGTGTTCTCACTCACAAGAAGGTCTGAAGAAATCAACTGGCTGTCATCCTGAGCGTAGCGAAGGATCTCCGCAGTTTCTTACGGTCCAGCGAATTACAAACCACTGCCGAGATCCTTCGCTACGCTCAGGATGACACATTCCGAACACTACGGAATCTTTGTCGAATCCCTCCTGGTTCTAAGTAGCGCCGGCACTCTTGCCCGCGGTTCACTTACATCCTCACCTCTCACGCACAGGCAAGAGTGCCTGTGCTACATCAATCGTCGTCAACCACCGAACTGTGGGGCCAACCGCTCTCCGCGTCGGATAACCGGGAGGTTAAGGTTGGCCCCCATCTTGGGCAGTCCGGGGGTATTAGGCCACGTCTGGCTGGACCGCGATGACCCGGGCAAGCACCGGCCCACGGTTCTGGGCGGTCATCTGCTCACGTTCTCTCTTTGGAATCGGGAAACTGATCACGCACTGATCTTCCAGACGCAGCAGGCTGATCCTGTAGGTGTCCCCGGCGGGCACGGCGACCAGTTCGCTGTTCTTGTAAGGGGTATCGTATATGACCCCTGCGACCATGACTCTCCCTAAGTACTGCCCGTCACGCTCAATGGAGATCAAGCTGGAATTTGTCAGGCTGTCGGCGGTGAAGGTGTACACTCCGGCCGGCAGGGTCAACCCGCCCCAACGTGCCGCGAAGGGCAGGGTGAATTTTCCGCGATAGGATTGAGCGCTCGCGACGGTTGGGATGATCGAGATGGCCAGCAGCGCGAGAGCAAAGAACCCGCAAAACCTGAGGTAACGATTGACGTTCATGGTAGAGCCTCCTCTTTTCAATTTTGAGGGCCTTCGTTTCTCGCCCTCACCCTGTAATGCGGAAAGTGCTTCTGAAAAAGGTAAGGTCCAGGAAAGAGATTGTGATGAAAATCCGGTGTGATATCATGTGGGGCGCGCCTAGCCGTAGGCGGCGATCTCTGCCGCTCTTGACGTCCCTCTCCACCTGGGGAGAGTGCAGGGGGTGGAGGTAAAAAGGTCCGATGACCCCGGCGGCTCCAAATGAGGTCACGCAACTGCTCCGGGCCTGGAGCGATGGTCAGCACGAAGCCCTCGAGAGGCTGATGCCGCTCGTCTACGAAGAATTGCACCGCCTGGCGCGACACTACATGAGCCGCGAACGCTCCGGCCATATCCTGCAGACTACCGCGCTTGTCAATGAGGCCTTCCTTCGGCTCGTCGATGCCCGTCACGTGAACTGGCAGAACCGGGCGCATTTCTTCGCCATCTCGGCCAGCTTAATGCGGCGAATCCTGGTGGACTTTGCCCGCACCTATCAAAGCCAGAAGCGGGGAGCTGGAGTCCGCCCGGTCTCCTTGGATGAAGGGTTGGACGTGACGGAGGAGCGGCTGGACTTGGCCTCTCTCGACGACGCACTCAAAACCCTGGCAATCCTCGATCCCCGCAAGAGCCGCGTGGTTGAACTGCGTTTCTTCGGCGGTTTGAGTATGGAAGAAGTGGCAGAAGTGCTGCAGGTTTCTCCCGAAACCGTAAAGCGCGATTGGAAACTGGCTAAAGCCTGGTTGCTCCGCGAGATGGGTGGGAAGCAAGATGCCGTCCGAACGCTGGAAGCAAGTTGAAGAGCTGTTCCACTCGGCCCTCGAGCAGGACGAAAGCCGGCGGCGGGAGTTCGTCGAGAAAGCCTGCGGCGGGGACTCGGAACTGTTGTGGGAAGTCGAATCCCTGCTCGACTACGAAAAGCCTTCCGAGAGCTTCATGGAAGCCCCCGCCATGGAGGTGGCGGCGCGGGCGCTGGCGCAGCAACAAAGTGCGGCGGTTCATGAGCCGGCCGTTGGACAAGATGTCTCCCATTACAGGATTTTGGATAAGTTGGGTGAGGGCGGCATGGGCGTCGTCTACAGAGCTGAAGACGTGCGCCTCGGCCGCGAGGTGGCGCTCAAATTCCTGCCTCAGCGGCTGGCCAAAGATCAACAGGCGCTGGAGCGATTTCAGCGCGAAGCGCGCGCGGCATCGGCCTTGAATCACCCCAACATCTGTACCATCCATGATTTCGGCTCCCACCAAGGCCAGCCGTTCATCGTCATGGAACTGTTGCGGGGCCACACACTCAAGGAGTTGATCCAGGCCAGTCACGGCGCGGTCTTCCCGCCATCACTGCCGGCGCCGTTCAGCACCGAACGGATGGCTGAACTGGCAATCCAGATCTCCGGCGCGCTGGACGCGGCCCACAACCACGGCATCATTCATCGCGATGTCAAGCCGGCGAACATCTTCGTCACCGAAGCGGGGCAAGCCAAGCTCCTGGACTTCGGTCTGGCGAAGTCGACGCTGGCGAGAAGGACCAGCCCATCAGGCACGCCGGCTGAAGGGTCCGGCGCCCGCCGTCAAGGGAGCGGCCAAACCACGGCCGGCTCGACGCCTTCCCCGGATTCCCGCAGCTTTACCGGCCCCGGCATCATGATGGGCACAGCGTCCTACATGTCTCCTGAGCAGGCGCGCGACGAGCCGCTTGACGGCCGCACCGACCTCTTCAGCTTCGGCGCCGTACTCTATGAAATGACCACCGGCCAGCAGGCCTTTCCGGGGAGAAGTACGGCGGACGTGTTGGCGGCGGTTCTCTCTCAAACGCCCATTGCTCCCCGCGAAATCAATCCGCAGCTTCCGGCTGAGCTGGAGCGCATCATCAACAAGGCCTTGGAGAAAGACCGCGACATGCGTTATCAGTCGGCGGCCGAACTGCGCGCCGACCTGAAACGCTTTCGGCGCGACACGGACTCGGGGAAAGCCATGGCGGCCGCGGGTGCTCGCGGACCCAGCCAAGCGAATGACGCGCGGCGGGCGAGGATTTTCAAGGCCTGGACGCTTTCACTCGCCGCCGCAGCCGTCCTGGTTGCCGCCGCGTTGACCGTTTATTTCCGCCTGCATCGGACCGCACCAGTTCTGACGTCGCAAGACAGCATCGTACTCGCAGACTTCGCCAACACCACAGGGGAGAATATCTTTGACGAAACACTGAAGCAAGCGTTGCGCGTGCAACTCGAGCAGTCGCCTTTCCTCAATGCCCTCTCCGAAGAGAAAGTGAGCCAAACACTCGGCTTCATGGGGCGGCCCCGAGACACCCAGTTGACGGAGACCGTGGCCCGCGAGGTCTGCCTGCGGACGGGAAGCACGGCAATGCTGCTGGGCTCGATTGCCAAGTTGGGCAGCCATTATGTGATCAGCCTCGCCGCGGTGAACTGCCAAAACGGAGATTCGCTGGGGACGGAAATGGCGGAGGCCGACAGCCGCGAACATGTTCTTTGGGCGCTCGGCGAGGCTGCTGCGAAGATGCGGGCCAGACTGGGAGAGTCACTGGCCAGCATCCAGAAATATGACGCGTCGGTGGAGCAGGTTACCACGGCGTCGCTCGAAGCGCTTCAGGCCTATAGCCTGGGGATAAAGACGCTGTACACCCAAGGCGATGCGGCGGCCATTCCGTTTATAAAGCGCGCCACGGAACTGGATCCTGATTTTGCTCAGGCTCACGCGTTTTTCGGCAACCTTTCCGCCAACTTGAATCAGCCTACCCAGGGCATGGCGTCCATTAAGAAAGCCTACGAGTTGCGCGGCAAAGTCAGCGAGAGGGAGAGGTTCTACATTGAGGCTTGCTACTACTGCCGTTTTACAGGTGAAATGGAGAAAGGCGCTCAGGTCTGCGAAGTGTGGACGCAGACCTACCCGCGTGACGTTTCGCCTCACATCTGGCTAGGGAATGTGTACCAAATCCTGGGACGATACGAGAAGGGACTGGAGGAGTGCCGCGAAGGGATGCGCCTCCAGCCGAACAGCGTCTCCAGCTACGGCAATGTCGCGAATATCGACCTCATCCTGAACCGCTTGGGGGAAGCACAACAACTCCTGTCGCAAGCGGAAACGCGGGGGCTCACGAGTCCGGCCATGCAGGTGTTCCTCTACCGCCTGGCTTTTCTGCGTGGCGACCTGCCGGAGATGGAACGCCGCGTGGCGGCCGTTGCCGGGCAACCGGGTGAAGACCATCTGTTGGCCCAAGAGGCGGATGCGGAAGCGTATCTGGGGAGTCTTGCCAAGGCGCGCGAGCTCACCCGGAGGACGGTCGAATCAGCTCGGCGTGACGGACGCTTGGAGGCTGCGGCAACTTTCCGGGCGGCGGGAGCACTGCGCGAGGCAATGTTCGGCAACCGGGAACAGGCGCGCCGCGAAGCCACGGCGGCGCTCGCGATGACCCCCGGCCAAACCATGCAAACGCTGGCGGCCCTGGCGCTGGCGAGAGCCGGGGACAGCGCGAAGGCGAGCAGTCTCGCAGACTACTTGCATCGAGATGTGCCCTGGGACACTTTGCTGAATCTCTACTGGCTGCCCACGATCCGCGCCTGGATTGCACTCGGCCCTGACGTTGTGGCAAATAGCAGCCCGTCGCCTTCTACATTAAAAGGCGGGAGTTCGGCGATCGAGCTGCTCGAGCCTGTGACACCCTACGAATTGGGATTGCCCACCCTCTATTGGGTGCTGAATGTCACGATGTGTCCGGTGGAGGCGCGTGGCGAGGCCTATCTGGCCATGGGCCGTGGGGCCGAAGCTGCCGTGGAGTTTCAGAAGATCATCGATCACCCCGGGTTGGTCGGGACGTTCCCAATTGGCGCTCTGGCGCGTCTGGGCCTTGGCCGGGCTTATGCCCTCCAGGCAGGCTTTGATTTCGGGGGCGAAAGGAAGCTGGGCGCCCAATCCGGCGCGGCCGCGGGCAAAGCCAACCGCACCCCCCTGCCGGCTGCCCTCGCCAAGGCTCGCTCTGCTTATCAAGAGTTTTTCACCTTGTGGCGCAGTGCCGACCCGGATATACCCATCCTCAAACAGGCGAGGGCGGAATATGCCCGGTTGCACTAAGGGTAGTCAACATCCCCCCTCCCTCTGTTAGTTGTGGTAAGCTGTGGTCATGCAGATCACGCTCGACATTCCCGACGATCTTGTTGGCGCGCTCTCGACGCACGGGCGTGATCCCGCCCGCGCCGCTCTTGAAGCCATCGCCCTCGAAGCATATCGGCAGCGGCGACTCTCCGGCTATCAGCTTCGGGTACTGCTCGACATTGCTTCCCGGTACGAGCTCGACGGCTTTTTGAAGGAACGTCAGGTTTACGATTACACCCTAGAAGATTTTGAGAAGGATCTTGCCGCCAATCGTGAACTCCGGGCGAAACAAAAGGCCGACGCACCGGCATGATTGTCATTGCTGACACCGGCCCTCTAAACTACCTCGTGCTCATCGGAAGCGTGGATGTGTTGAAACCGCTGTTCGGATGCGTCATCGTTCCTGAAGCAGTCGTAAGAGAACTAAGAGTGGCTGGCGCGCCGGCCGCCGTGCGCACGTGGATCGCCCAGGCTCCGGCTTGGCTCGAGGTACGACCGGACCCGCCAACCGATCCCATGTTGGGGTTTCTCGATCCGGGTGAGAGTGCCGCCCTGACTCTGGCGCAACTCATCAATGCTGATCAACTGCTGATCGACGATTGGGCGGGCCGCGCTGAAGCCGCTCGACGCAGATTACATGTCACAGGAACACTAGGTGTGCTGGCCGACGCGCATCGGGCCGGCCTCCTCGATTTTGAAGAGGCGATCGCTCGCCTGCGTTCCACTAACTTTCGGCTTGATCCGGAACTTGAAGAGCAAGTGCGGCAGCGCGTTTCCAGAACTGGTCAGTAGTGGCCCTTTCCGCGAGCAGTCAAGTTAGCTCCTCGCGTGAGGAATCCATGCCCACCGTCAATCTGGCTCCTTTAAGCCTCGGGGAGCTGCTGGATCAAACTTTCAGCTACCTGCGCAAGCATTTCTGGCTGTTTGCCGGGATCATGGTGGCGCCGGAAGCCGTCTTGGTGGGTCTGAATCTCTTGATGCAGATTTTCCTCAGGCCGCCACGCTTCGTTCCCGGCACGCGTGTTGTGCCGTCCGCCCAAATGGCCGCTTTTCTGGCGAGGGCCGGGATGAGCACTTTGGCCATTTTGCTTGCGTATTACGTCATCTATGCGCTCGCCTTAGGCGCCACGACCTATGCGCTTTCAGAGATTCACTTGGGGCGGGCGACCACGATTCTCGAGTCCTATCGCGCCGTGCGGCGAAGGTTGGGGCGGCTCATCAACGTGACCCTGACCATCCTGATCCGCACTTTTGGTGTTTTCCTCCTGGCAGGGGTCGTACTTGCATTCTGCCTGGCCCTCATGGGCTCCTTGCCGAGGTCCTTCGTATGGGTCGCCGTCCTCCTGGGATTGGCGCTCCTGGTGGGATTCGTCATTACCGGAATCCTGTTGGTCATTTTCCTGGTGCGTTACAGCGTCGCAGTTCCCGCCCTGGTGCTCGAGAATCTCAGCGCGCGGCAAGCTCTCAAGCGAAGCGTGGCACTGACCAGCGGTTTCCTTTGGCGCTTGCTGGTGGTGGGCGTGCTGACCTTGCTCATCCGCATGGTGGTGGTCTTACTTTGCCAATCACCGTTCACCATCGCCATCATGCTGGTGACCGTCAAGGGCGGGTATCCGAGCATCTGGCTTTCGATTCCCAGCATGCTGGTGGCAGGAGTCTGTGCCACCGCCACGGCGCCGTTGTTCATGATTGGTTTCGCCCTCGCCTACTACGATCTGCGTGTCCGCAAAGAGGGCTTTGACCTGCAACTGATGATGTCGAATCTCGATGAAGCCCAGCCGCAGGGCGCCGGTGCTCAGCCGGTGGACAAAGAATACGCTCCGCTCGCAGATGCCAGCATCTTGGGGATGTGTCTCCTGACTCTACTGACCGCTGGCCTGTATGCCCCCATTTGGTTTCTGATCCGCCGCAGGGCCTTGAACAATCTGCATTCCAGGGAAAAGCTGGAAGCGTGGCCGGTCTCTGTCGCTCTGGCCGCGCTCGTCGCGAGCCTCTGCCTCCCGCCGCTGGGAAGCCTCAAGTGGGGCTCCTGGGTCGAAGTGGAGAACGCCTTCCCATTATTACACCCTGGCATCCTGCTGGTTGCGGGACTCATCCTCGTCGTGCAATGCTTTAAAGTCCGTCGCATCCTGCTGGACCACTTGGCGCCCCGGCAGGAAGCCATGTTCTCAGCAGGCATACGCATGCAGCACGAGGAGTTGTTCTCTCGAATGGGTACGTTCTTCTTCGGGATCTTCTATCTTCAACACAAAATCAACAGCATGCTGGACCTGTTCATATCGAGCCAAGGCGGCCGGGAAGAAATGAATACACCGGCCTCAGCGATGCCCGTTCCCCCGGTTACTTCGTGAGCCTAACGCGCCTCCAACTATTTGCGCTCCTCCTGCTTGCGCAGGTCAGCTTCGGGGCGCAGTCCGGCGATTTCAAAAACTCACCCCAGAGGTCACGGAGTTCACAGAGGAAACTGGCGTCGGCTCTCTCTGTGATCTCTGTGCCCTCTGTGGCGAACCTATTCTTCTCAGCCCACGAGGATGCTGCCGCAACCAGAACTCCGGAGAATAACCGCGCCTCCGAATCCTTCGATTTGTCGGGCTACATCGCCGAACTGGAACGCTGGTCGGCGTTGGCAAGCCGCCTGGAAGATCATCCCGAGCAGGCTGGTGCGCTGCGCAAGCAGTTGCCGGCCTCCTGGTTGGTGGTAGTGCAGGAGCAGCGCTTCAGCGTTTCGACGCGCCCTTTAGGAGAAGCGATCGATCGGATCGTTCGCGACCCCAGCACTGCCGCGCGGTCAGCGCAGGAAATCTCCGGCCGGGTCGAAAGGCTGCTCGAGGACGCGCGGGCCACATACCGGACCTCAACGCGCAATTACTCCCCCGAGCGCTCCATGTTGGATCAAATCCTGAAGCAGCGCGAGTTTCGCTCCGTGCACGAAGAGGCTGACTCGGAGACGTTTTGGAACCAACTCCTGGATCGGCTCTGGCGGTGGGTAGCCGGACTCCTCGATCGCGCCGGGACTCACCCCAAGGTGACTAACTTCTTGCGCTGGGGAATCGTCATTTTACTTGGCCTGATTCTTTTGGGATGGCTCGCCCACGCGCTCACCCAAGTTTCCTACCAGCGCTCCCCTGCTCTAGCGGGCGACACCCGCGCGGCGCCTGCGCGCGACTGGGCGCAGGAGGCTCGCAGCGCTGCCGCGCGAGGCGAATTTCGCGAGGCGATACGTCTGATCTACGGCGCGGCAGTGTTGGCGCTGGGTGAGGCGGGCGCGTGGCAAGTTGACCGCTCGCGCACACATCGGGAATACGTGCGCCTCTTGCCGGCAGACTCGGCGCGCCGCCCGCACCTGATTGCTCTTACGGACTGCTTCGAACGGGTCTGGTATGGCCGCGCTCCGGCATCAGACAGCGATTATGAAGCTGCCCTGGCGGAATGGGAGTCGCTGCGATGAGTGTGCCGCTCGACTCCGCCGATAAGAAGATCCTGCTTCTCGCCGTTTTTCTTCTGGCGTTCCTGACGTTCCTGGCCGTGCTGTTCTCTCCCAACAACCGTGCTTCGTCTCGAGGTTATCCTTCCAGCTACTCGACCGCACCGGACGGCGCCAAAGCTGCCTACACGCTGCTGGTAGAGATGGGGTATGGGGTGGAAAGATGGGAAAGACCTCCCGAGGATTTGCCGAACTCTGCCAGGAACATTGTGCTGATCATCGCCGGGCCTGTCATTCCATCATCGAAGGACGACCTGAGACGCCTGAAACAGTTCGTCGCGGGGGGCGGCCGCTTGCTGCTCACCGGGGTGGGAGGGGCCGCGATGATTGGGGCAAAGGACGTAGTGCCGCCGCCTCCGCTGCAAGACACATGGCAGACCTTCTCCGCCGAAGCGCCCTCACTTCTTACGCGGTATGCCCCGGAGATCTCCATGGAAGCTCCGGCCTATTGGGCTCATTTGGGCGCGGGCCAGATACGGTATTACGGCAGCGACGAAGGCGCTACTGTCGCAAAGCTGCGGGACGGTTCCGGGGAGATCATCTGGTGGGGGTCCGATTCACCACTCACCAACCTCGGCATCACCCGGGCATCGAACCTGGCCTTGTTCCTGAATTGCGTGGGCTCCGCACCCGGAACCCGCATTTTGTGGGACGAGTACTTCCACGGCGTGCGCCCGGGATTATGGCATTACCTGTCGAACACCCCGTTGCCTTGGGCGCTCTTGCAACTTCTCGTCCTCGCCGCCTTCCTGGTGATCACGTACGCGCGGCGCAGCGGCGCACTGCGCCCTCTTCTGCGCGTGCCGCGCCTTTCACCGCTGGAGTTCATTGAGACCGTGGGCGCCCTCTACCAGCGAAAGGGCGCGGCGGCTGGAGCGCTCGAAATCGCTTACGCACGATTTCATTTCCTGCTTGCCCGGCGGCTGGGAATACCGTCCACAGCGCCCGCCGCGGAGTTAGCCCTCAGAATGCGGGAAAGGCCGGGGTGGATGAGCCCAGGGCTTGCCGAAACGCTCGAGCAGATTGAGTCCGCCGTAAGACGGCAGCAGGTTAAGGAGCCGCAGGCACTGGTGTGGGTGGGCGAACTCTATGACGCCACCCACAGGCTCGGACTGGAAGGATGATTGATCGGAAGATCGGGTGAACTAGCTGTCAGCTCTCAGCTATCAGCCGTCAGCTTTCAGCTTTCGGCTATTAGCGAAATCAACATTGCGGTCTGCTTGCTGAGAGCTGACAGCTTAAGGTCATTCTCCCGATCTCCTGATTGAAGGGGGTTCTATGGCAGCGGAAGTTCAGAAGTTCATTTCTCACGCGCGGACCGAACTTGGCAAGGTGATTGTTGGCCAGGACGAGACCATCAACCAATTGCTGGCCGTCTTGCTCTGTGGCGGACATGCCCTGCTGGAAGGAGTTCCAGGAATTGCCAAGACGCTGGCGGTGAAAGCCCTGGCTCAGATCTGCCGGCTGAGGTTTCAACGCGTTCAGTGCACCCCTGATCTGATGCCCGCGGACGTGTTGGGCGCGAACGTCTTTAATCTCTCCACCAGCACGTTTTCCCTGCACCGCGGCCCGGTCTTCACGGACTTGCTGCTGGTTGACGAGATCAATCGCGTACCGCCACGAACCCAGTCGGCACTGCTCGAAGCGATGGAAGAGCGCCAGGTGACGATCGACGGGACCGGTTATCCGCTCTCGCCGTTCTTCACGGTTTTCGCCACCCAGAACCCCATCGAGTTCGAGGGCACCTACCCGCTTCCGGAGGCGCAACTCGACCGATTCCTTTTCAAGATTCGCGTACCGTACCCCACGCCGGAGAAGGAAGTCGAGATCCTGGAGCGTTACCAGCAGGGATTTGACCCGCACCACATCGACGCGTTGGGGCTCTCGCCCGTTGACCCCGATTGGCTGCCCGCCGCCCGCCGCGAGGTGTCGGCCTTGGCGGTCGAGCCGGGAATCTTCCGCTACATGGCCACGATTGTCCAGAGAACGCGCGACTGGCCGGCCCTGAGCCTGGGCGGCAGCCCGCGCGCCACCGTGGCCCTGATGTTCGCTGCTAAGGCTCTGGCCGCCATGGAGGGGCGGGATTACTTGATCCCCGATGACGTGAAAGCCGCGGCGCCCCCGGTGCTTCGCCACAGGCTGCTGGTGAAGCCCGAAGCCGAACTGGAAGGCATCTCGAGCGATCAGGTCGTGGCGGAAGTGCTGGCCGCGGTTGAGGTTCCCAAATGATCGACTCTCGAGGGGCGGTCGTTGCGGCCGCCCCGGGGCAACCCCAAGCATTGCCCCCAAAAGACGTCACGACTGCGGGCCATCTGCTACCGCCCACCGTGATCGCCCCAGCGGCGAGCGGGCACCGATGGCCTGTCGCGTTCCAGTGGCGTTTCTTCCTTGCTCTGCTCTTGGGCCTGGTGTGGATTGGTCCGGCGTGGCGGGACCAGCGTGCCTTGTACGCTCTGCTGCTCTGGGACTGCCTGGCGCTGCTGGTCTGGCTCGCCGATCTCGCGCGCCTGCCCAAGCCCAGGGAAATCGTCGTGAGCCGCCGATGGCTCGATCCGCTGTCCTTAGACATTGACTCCCGAGTTGAACTGCGCGTCGCCAACCACGGCGCGCGGGAGGTGGAGGTCAGCATCGAAGATGATGTTCCCGCCGTCTTGTGCCCGACGCTGCCCAAGTTCACTCTGACTGTTCCAGCGCGCGGCAGCTCCGTGGCCGCCTACACGGTTCATCCCACCACGCGCGGCAAGATCGTCACGGGCCGGATCTTTCTGCGCTATCACGGCCCGGTGAGATTCGCGGAGCGGTGGGCGGTGGTCGACGTCCGCCAGGCGCTTCGCATTTACCCGAACCTCCGCGAGCCGCAACGCTACACCCTGTACTTGATCCGCAGCCGCCAAATGGAACAGGAGAAAAGGCTGAAGCGGCTGGTCGGAAGGGGACGCGAGTTCGAGAGCCTGCGCGAATTCCGCGAGTCCGACGAGAGTCGCGACATCTGCTGGACCGCCACGGCGCGTCGCGGCAAGCTGATCAGCAAGGTCTATCAGACGGAACGAAGCCAATCCGTCGTGCTGGTGGTCGATGCCGGGCGGTTGATGCTGGCCAGAACGAGGAGTCAGGAGTCAGGATTCAGGATTCAGGAGCCGAACCTGACCCCGTCACGATCTGCCCCTCTGCCGATCTGCCCACCTGCCGATCTGCCCATTCGCCCGCCGCTCATGAAGCTGGATTACGCCGTCAACGCAGCGCTGACTTTGGCTCACGTGGCGCATCAGTCGGGTGACACCACGGGGCTTCTGACGTATGGCCGGAAGCTGCAATCCTATTTGCCCTGCGCGCGCGGCCCCGAGCATCTTCGCCACGTCCTGGAGCAGTTGGCCTTGGTCTCGGGTGAGGCGGTCGAGGCCGATCACGCCCTGGCCGCGGATTCCCTGCTGGCGCGCCAGCGGCGGCGAAGCCTGGTGGTCTGGCTCACGGACCTGGCGGAGACTGCGGCGACGCCCGACGTCATTGAAGCCGCGTCCCGCCTGCTATCCCGGCACCTGGTGTTGTTCGCCGTGGTGGGCGAGCCTGAACTGCGCGCGCTGGTGGCGCGCCGGCCGCAATCGCCGGGCCAGATGTACCAGTATGTGGCCGCCCAGCAGGTCATTCAACGCCGCGAACTCCTGCTGCGCCGCATGCGCGTACAGGGAGCGATCGCGATGGAGTTTCTCCCCGGCCGATTGTCGCCGGAAATCGTCAATCACTATTTGCAGATTAAGTGGAAGGGACTGCTGTAGGGCGCCTCCGTGGCGCGGGCGTCTCGCCCGCGATGGCGGGAGCGTCCCGCTCCCGCGCGCGGGCAGGATGTCCGCGCCACAGCGGGCGGGACGCCCGCACCACGTCAAGCGCTCAGCGCGCCCTCGGACGCCTTGCAGACATATACCTCCGCCTTCAGGCCCAGGGCGTCATAATAGCCTCTAATGATAGCCTCTGAAAAAGCCTCCGCGGCTTCCTGGCGAACCAGGTTGACGGTGCAGCCGCCGAAGCCCGCGCCGGTCATGCGAGCGCCCAAAACGCCCGGCTGTTTCCAGGCGATCTCGACCAGAACATCCAGCTCTCTCGAGCTGACCTCATAATCGTCGCGCAAGCTGACGTGCGAGGCGTTCATGAGCTCGCCAAAGCGCTCGAGGTTGCCGGACTCGAGAACCTCGATGGCCTCCAGGACTCGATGGTTTTCGCTCACGACGTGCCGGGCGCGGCGAAACAGAATGTCGCTCAGGGCCGAACGCGCCGACTCGAGGTCGGCGGGCTTCACATCCCGCAGCGAGGTCACGGCCGGTCCGGTGGACGCAATCCGGGCCACCGCCTCCCGGCACTGCTTCAGACGAACCTCGTATTCCGACTGAGCCAGGGCGCGCTTCACGCCGGAGTTGCAGACCACGATCTTCACGTCGTCGCGCAGGGGCACGTGGCGATAGTCGAGATCGCGGCAATCGAGAAAGAGCGCGTGGTTGGCGCGTCCCAAGCCGGAAATGAACTGGTCCATGATGCCGCAGGGCACGCCCACAAACTGGTTCTCCGCCTTGCGGGAAAGTTTGACGAGATAGACCGGATCGAGCTCGAGCCCGAGAAGCTTCTGCCAAAAAGCGGCAGTGCCCACTTCGACAGCCGCCGAGGAGCTGAGGCCGGCCTCGCGCGGCACGTTGCCGCCGAAAACCAGGTCGGCGCCCGAAAGCCGATGGCCATCCTCCTCGAGGAATTTTGAGACCCCGCGAACATAATTGCTCCAGCGATTCGCGCTGTCCTTTTGAATGTCGTCGAGGCTGAACTCGACCGAACCCTCGAAGTCGAGCGAATGCAGACGGACGGTCCGATCAGCCCGCTTGCGGCCGGCAAAGTCGATGCTGCGGTCAATGGCCGCGGGCAGAACGAAGCCGTCGTTGTAATCGGTGTGCTCGCCGATCAGGTTCACGCGCCCCGGGGCGCGAACCACCACCTCAGGAGTTGTGCCGTATATGGCGTTGAATCTCTGTTCGATCATCGGGTTTCCCTTCTTCGAGTGGGCTGCCAACGGGCCGGTTAGCTGTCAGTTCTCAGTTCTCAGTTCTCAGTTCTCAGTTCTCAGTTTTCAGTTCTCAGTTCTCGGTTCTCAGCTCTCAGCTTTCAGCAAGCAGGTAGGTGTTGCAGTTGTTGCTGATAGCTGAGAGTTGACGGCTGATAGCTTTCATGTCTCCGGGCGCCGCGCGCCGCTGGATATGATAACACCGGTCCGCGATGCAGCCGATGGGATTTGGCTGGGCCGAAATTGCACGAACGATCCGGGAATGTTATAGAAAACAAAGAAAGGCTTGAGGGGCTGGATCGGCCCGCCCAACGGCTGTGGAGCCACCGCCTGTCCCGGTTTGTTCCCTCCAGACAGAATTTCGGTCACAAAGTCCTCTCCCTGGGGGGATAATGGACCGCGAGGGCGCTTTCGCAAGGCGCGCGGGCCGGGCGATGGGCTAGTTATGTTTCCCACGGACATTCTGCTCCTGATTCTTCTCATCGCGGCCAGAATTCTGTCGCGCCTCTCCGTCCCGCCGCAATCGCGGCGCGGTTAACAAACGCTTTGGCTCTCGGCGAGGGAAAGACCCCTCACCCGTCACGCTCCGGCTGATGACACCGCCGGGGCCTGACACCCTCTCCCCAAGGGAGAGGGCTGTTTGTTCGTGGGGCCGCACTCGTCGTGGGCTTGGGCACCCACAAGGGGCGCCCCTACTTCCTCGGCTGGCGCAGACCTGCTTTCCAAGATCTGCGGCTTTTGCGTTTGGGCGGCTGCCTTGCGCAGGCTCAGCAACAGTTTGATCTTGCGATCGATGGAGCGGTCCAGGGTCTCTTCCCGGCGCAGCATCAGCTTCCACTCCTCACCTGATGGAGCCAGGCAGGCATCGCGCTCGATCGCCGCTCTCTCCTCGCTCAGCTTCTCCTCATACTCGAACTCCTCCTCGACGCTCGCCATTTCTTCCTCGAGCAGCAGGACCAGTTGGTTGTACCGCAGTTCATCCGCCGGTTCGGTTGCGGCGTAGGGGCAGCCCTCTCCGTCGGCCCCGGCGCCCATAAGGGATGCGTCTACATCATCCTCATCTTCGGCCTGGGCAGCCGCAACGGGCGTCGCTACATCACCCTCTCCGTCGGCCTGGGCGCCCACAAGGGGCGCCCCTACGGCAGCCTCGGCGAAGAGCCAAAGCAGACGGCCGAGGCGCGCCGCCCGCCAGCCTCCCTTATTCCCGTAGAAGCCTTGGAGTGCGGCGGCCTGCCAGGCCAGGAAGGAGCGGGCCAGCACCTGCACGCGAATCACGCCCAGAAAGGAAAGCAGCAGGCGCAGGCGCGCGGCGGGGTCGGCGGGCGCCTGCATCGAGATGTTGATGGCCTGGCCGACCTCGAAGCTGGCGCCCTCGATTTCTTTCCGGCGTCGGCGTTGTGCCTCTTCCACCGCCAGCAAGGCCCGCCGCATCAGGCCGGTCTGGGAGCGCTCCAGGCGGTCGCGCCGCCAGTAGAGGCGGGCCAGGTCGTCGACCTGCTTGTCGAAGAAGGCGTCGCCGGGGCCGAAGGAATCCCGAAG
>JBEKMN010000150.1:0-3624 GCA_050008495.1 Terriglobia bacterium
TGACAACCTGATGGAGGTGAAGTCATAGCGAAGCGCAAGGGTGAAATAACACTCGCCGCGAGGCGGGGCCTGAAAGAAGCGTGGAGCAAAGGCGCGAGCCGATGAACAAGAACCGGATACGAGGCCTACGGTGGCGGGCGAGCGGGCGAATGATTGCGAAGCCCATATCCATCAAGCTCACTGGTGGTAAATCCGGCGGTTGCGCGTCGAAGGCGGTCGAACTTACCTCGGGAGATCTGCGGCATGTCACACAACGTGACTGAGGATGAAGAGATTCACCCTGACCGTGCCGCAGAAGTCAGCAGAGGGCAAAGTAGGTCATGCAGTCGGCGAGGATATTGAGGCACTCCAAAGGCCGAAAGGCGGAGCAACAGATAGGCCACGCCGGGAACGATGACCGAAGGCCCGAACGGTACCCCGCAAGGGGAATAAAGGGAACGGCAAGTAAGCAGTGCGATCTCAGGGACGACACGCGGCAGAAAACCAATATTGTTTGGCCGTCCGGAGGCAAGTAGGGGTGAAGCCCCGAGGGGCGTCCAGGAAGGGACCGAATCGTCTCCTGGCGACGCACTATGCAGAACGCCTGGCCATTCACACATAGCTCAACCCGCCGAACCGCCGTATGCGGACCCGCATGTACGGTGGTGAGGGAGGGGAGGACAGGCGACTGTCCCCCCTATCCCGATTACTTTAGTTGCCTTATCGCAGCTTCGCGTACTCGGCCTTGGCTTGCTTCAGGATGGGGATGTCGGGGTCGGCGTCTTTCCAGAGGGTGAGGAAGTCCTTGTAGGCCGCAAGCGCCCGGACGCGGGCGGCATCGGCATCCGCGCCCTGCGACGTCCTCGCCTGCAGAGCATTCGCACGCGCCACGCCTAAATGGGCCAAAGCTCCAGTCCAGCAGTTCCAGACGATTCCGCCGTGGTCGAGAATCTTCTGGAACTCGGCGGCGGCTTCTTTGCCCTGCCCCGCCGCTAGATACGCTTGGCCGCGAATGTAGGTGGGATAGAGGCAGGAGATATTTGTAAGAAAGAAAATCTGCCCATATTCAATCGGCGGCACGGCAGGCTGCAGGCTCGCGATGGCCGCAGCGGGATTCTTACGGTTAAGCGCCAGTTGCGCGTGAATGGCCGACAGCCAGAGCGATTGCATCTGGGTATCCAGAGGATAGCGCTTGTTTAGATCTCGCGCGATCTGCTCCGCCAGCGCAGATTCGCCTGCCATGGCGAGGGCTAGTGCGGCTTCAACGTCAACGGCTTGACTGGTGGGCATCAACTTCAGTCCTTCTGCGGCGAACTGCTGGGCCTGCGCCGGGTTGCCGACGGCGGCTTCCCGCTGCGCCGCGACGGCCAACCCGGTCGCGCCAAGTTCCTTGCTATCGGCGCGAATGGCGGTGTCGAGGGACCTTCGCGTCAATTCCCGAGCCTTGCCAAGATGGCCCGCATAGGCCTCCGTATCGGAAGCGAGTGAAAGCGCTATATTTTCTTCGGGCTTGCCCTCAAACCAATGCAGTTGTTCCGTCATGGCACTAGTATCGCCACCAAGAAAAGCCAATCCGTAGAGCGCGTTGTGCAATATGAAACTATCAGCCTTTCGCGCCTGCGCCTGCGCAACCACTTGCCGCGTTTCATCAAAGTTTTGCAAGATCAGCCCGGCATTGGCGAGGTGGGTGTAGGGGACGGGATCATCGGGCCGGGCCAACATTGCCTCGCGAAAAAGTTTCGCTCCCTTCTCGTACTCCCCTTCCTGAAACGAAACGTAGCCCAATCCCGTCGTTGCTGCGTCCCCGGGATAACTCGCAGCCAATTCTTCAAACGCGCGCGCGCCCTTGTCCAATTCTCCGGTCACTTCGGAGTAGTACGACGCGGTGATCACCATCCTCTCGCGAGCGCTGGTATGCTCCCGCAACTGGAATGCCTTGGTTGTGTATTCGCTGGCGCGCTCAACCTCTCCGAGCGTTCCATAATCGCGGGCCATTTCGAGATAGGCCATCGCAAAATCAGGGTCAAGTTCGACAGCTCGTTGTTCGTAGGGCAGCTCTGCAGTCGGGCCCTTCTCCCGGAAGGCCTTACTGCCCAAGGCGTCGGCCTGCAAAGCCTCGAGAGAGGAAGTGGTGGCCCGATAAAGCGGAACGTCAAGTTTCTGCACCGAGGCCAGCGATTCGCCCAGTTCGCCGCGCAGGTTTGATGCTGCGGTTCCCAGCGCATCAAGAACCTTCTCTTTTGCAGCCGCAGTTGTTTGCTCCTGCGCCAGCGTATCCCCGCTGTTGCAGTTCACCACTTTCAACCCCAGTACGTATTGGCTGCCCAGGCTGGCAATCGATCCGGCAATGTATGCTTTGCTTCCCGTGCGCTGGCAAAGCTCGCGCGCCACGTCAGGCGTGAGCCTCGTATCGGCAGGCTTGGTCATCAACTTCAATGTCTCGACTACTGTGCTGTCGGAGAGCACATTCAAAAAAGGCGACTGGCTCAGCGATACGTTGAGTGCGGTCTTGAGCGTGTCATCAAAGACCGGATCGCCCGTTTTGTTGTCAAAATCGGCAAGAACGATGGTGTCTTTGCCGGTCAGCGGCTTCGCGCGGTGCGAGCGATAGTAAAGCCCGGCAACTAATGCGGCTGCTACAACGACTGATGGAACAACGATCCTCCAAAGATTTCTCTTCGCCGAGGGTGTGCCGTTCTCCCGTGCTGCTGGTACTGACCCCGTGCTGGCGGCGGGCACACGCCCCGTCTCTGTGTCCCGTTTCAAACGCTCCAGTTCCGCCCGTACGTCGGATGCATGCTGATAGCGCAGGTTCCGGTCCTTCTCCAGTGCACGGTTGACGATCCGTTCCAGTTCCAAGGGCAGATCGGGATTCAATCGGACAGCGGGAGTCGGTGCCGCATCGAGAATCTCCCTGAAAATCACACCGGAACTCTCGCCACGAAACGGTAGCGACCCCGTCGCCATCTCGTACAGCACGGCTCCGAATGAGAACAAGTCCGTGCGTGCATCCAGTTCCTTCGCCCGCACTTGCTCCGGCGACATGTACGCCACCGTCCCCACCGTGGCGCCCGGGCTGGTCAGATGCTCTTCCAGGGTTACCGTCGTTTGCCCTGCGTCCTTTGAATTGCTGCCGGGATCGCGAATCGGCTGCACCACTTTCGCCAGTCCGAAATCCAGGATCTTTGCGTGCCCGCGCTTGGTGACGAAGATGTTGGCCGGCTTGATGTCGCGGTGAATGATCCCGGCTGCGTGGGCCGCGTCGAGCGCGTCCGCAATCTCGATTCCCAGCGACAGGATGGCCTCGGTCTCCATTGGACGGCCGCCGATGCGGTGCTTCATCGTTGTCCCGTCCAGGTACTCCATCACCAGAAATGACTGATCACTGTTTTTGCCGATCTCGTAAATGGTGCAGATGTTGGGATGGTTCAGGGCAGAGGCCGCACGGGCTTCGCGCCGGAAACGCTCCAGGGCCTGCGGATCCTGCGCCACGTCATCGGGCAGGAACTTCAAAGCCACGAAGCGACCGAGTTCGGTGTCTTCAGCCTTGTAGACCACACCCATGCCGCCCCCGCCGAGCTTCTCGACGATGCGGTAGTGCGAGATGGTCTGGCCGATCATTGTAGCTTTGCGTACTCCGCTTTG
>JBEKMN010000151.1:0-3621 GCA_050008495.1 Terriglobia bacterium
GCTTTGTGGAAGGCTGGAATCGGCTCGACGGAACACAAATCTACGTAAGCCGGGGTATCGGCAAAGTCCTTGTCCCGCTTCGCTTCGGCTGCCCGCCGGAGATTACTTGCCTGCGCCTAAGGCGATTCTCCTGAGGTGCTGGTCCCAAACTTCTTCGTTCCTTGCGGAGAATTTCTGCGATCATTGTCTGGCCCAGGATGGCTGGAATTGGTGATCTTCGATTGCCGACTGCCGATATTCGAAACTCGAAACTAGAAATTCGAAACTCGCAAAAGACGCCGCTGCGACCCAGTGGAGCCGAGTTTCGATTTTCGAATTTCGATTTTCTGCTCCCACAATCGGCAATCAGCAATCGGCAATGAAAACCTGGTCTTCGGTTGCGTCCGAAGGTTGCGCTGTGTGACTCTGCTCAGGAGGTTCTTATGAAGAGGGTGTGGCGCTTCACCGTGTTGGTGATATGTTTGGTCGTCTGGGTCGTATCAGGAATGACTGCGGCGCCGCAAGCCCGCAAGGTGGTTATTGACACGGATCCCGGGACCGACGATGCCTTGGCGATTCTGCTCGCACTAAACTCGCCGGAACTCGACGTAAAAGCCCTCACGGTGGTGGCGGGAAACGTGGTTGTCGAGCAGGGTGTCGAGAACGCGCTCAAGCTCGTTTCGTTGGCCGGAAGGTGCGACGTGCTTGTGGCAAGGGGCGCTTCGCACCCTCTGGTCCAGAAACTGATCACTGCAGAGTTCTTTCAGGGAGCAACCGGGCTGGGCGATGTCGAACTCCCTGCGCCCACCTGCCAGGCCGATACAAGCTTCGCTCCCGACCTCATCATTAAGTTAATTCACCAATACCCTCACGAAATCACGCTCGTCCCGGTGGGGCCGCTGACGAACATCGCCTTGGCGCTGCGGAAGGATCCCTCCATCGTTCCGCTCGTGAAGGAAGTCGTCCTGATGGGGGGTGCAATCTCCGGAGGCAATGCGACCGCAGCGGCGGAGGCCAACATCTACAATGATCCGGAAGCAGCGCGCGGAGTGTTCGAGGCCGGCTGGCCGCTAACGATGGTGGGCCTCAATGTAACTGAAAAGACGCTGTTCACACGGGCTGACCTGAATCGGCTTGCCAGAACACGGGGGCGCGAGAACAACTTCGCCGTCGGCGTACTGGGTTTCATGGTCGACTTGGCGAGTAAGCTGGGTGCCGACGGGACGCCAATGCACGACCCGCTGGCCGTGGGTGCGGTGATCGAGCGCAGCCTGATTACCACGCAGGACATGCGGGTCGAAGTCGAGACGCGGGGTGAGTTCACGCGGGGCGAAACGGTGGCGAGCCGGCACAATTCCTCCGACCGCAAGGTCTTGCGCGGCGAACGCTATGTCGTCGATGGCGTCGAGAAAGTGAACCCTAACGTCCACGTCGCTGTAGAATCGGACTCCAAGCGGTTCATTGAGCTCTTCATCTCGCGCATCGCAGGAAAATAGTGATGACCAGTGAAAAGACTCCGGGTTACCCCGAGGCGGTGCGAGCTGTGAAATACATCGCGGCTCGATGGCCTGCAGCCCCACGCGTGGGAATCGTGCTCGGCTCCGGTTTGGGCGAAGTCGTGCGAGATCTACGTAGGGTGCGAAGAATCCCCTTGTCCTCTATTCCGGGATTCCCCCGGCCCTCGGTTGCAGGTCACAGCGGCGCGTTGCATCTCGGTTTCTGGGGGGAGGTGCCGGTGGCGGTCCTTGCCGGGCGCGTTCACCTCTACGAAGGTTATGGGCCCGGGGAGGTTGTTTTCCCTGTTAGGGTACTGGCACTGGCTGGCATTCGCTCTTTCGCCGCCACGTGCGCCGCCGGCGGCATTGCGCCGCGCGCCACGCCCGGCAGTTTGATGGTTTTTTCCGACCATCTCAACTTTCAAGGAGCAAATCCGCTGGCCGGATTTCATGGCGAAGGCTGGGGTGAAAGATTTGTGGACATGACCCAGGCCTACGATCCAAGTTTACGGCTCTGCACCCTGAAGGCCGCCCGCGCCATGGGGCTGAAGTGCTTCGAGGGCGTTTATGCTTCCCTCCTGGGCCCGACCTTTGAGACGCCGGCGGAGATCCGCGCCCTAAGAACACTTGGCGCCGACGCTGTGGGCATGTCCACTGTGCCGGAAGTTATCGCCGTGCATCAGATGGGCGTGCGCGCGCTGGCGGTGGCCATAATCACGAACCGCGCGGCCGGGCTCAGCCGAAACCCCCTAAGCCACGAAGAAGTGCTGCAAACCGGCCGAGCCGCCTCGCGGGACTTGGCGCGCCTCATCGACGCCGTCATGCCCGCCCTAGCGCAGGAAGGTGGATGACGATGAGGGCGGAAGAATTGCTCCAACATACTCTAGAACGGCGTATCGCCCTCCGTTCTCGCCCTCCTGCTAATGCTTGCCCGGGAGCTTCGGCTTGTTGGCCTCTTCCTTCCGCTTGATGAACTTGTCGGCCGCAGTGCGGATGACGTCACTAACATTTCGGTTGACCGCCAGCGACTTCAGATCGCGGTCGTTGATGTGATGGAGCAGCGGGAGGCCCACATCGATGGGTGTTCGAGGGTTGTTGACCAGCGCCCGGACCACCGCATAGGTCTTCATGAACTTGCGGCTCAGGACGATGTGCCGCAGGACTTCCTCGCTGACGTCTTTCACGGAGGCGAAGTTTTCGACTTCGTGGTCCGAGAGTTTGAATGATTGCAAAACGGCGCGCGCCACCAGTTTGTTGGGATCGCGGACCAGGATCATCCGCTCCTCCTGGCTCCCGGTGAGAGCGGTCTTGATCTTCTGGACAGCAGACATGCGGTGGATTCTTTGCAGGACCGTCGCTTGCTTCTGCGAGCCCTCCTCAGGGCTTGAATTTCCATCTTCGTCGACGGACGGAAGCGGGGCGGGGGCTTCGGAAGATTCGCTGGATTCAGCCTCTGCGAAAAGGGCCGCAGTGTTCTCGATCCACTCACGAAGCTGGCCGGGCAGTCTTGGGTTTCCGAGGAGAGCGTCCCCCAATTCCTTGCGGCCGGGCGCAAGGTTATACGCCACAAATTCCACCACTGCGGCCGGAGTGGAGGGGTTTGAGAGCACTTGCTGAAGTTCCTCTGGGGGCCAGGATTCCAAGGTGTGAAAAGCGCTATTCCGGCTTTCTTCGTCCCTGTCCACGGCGAGGAGCACGAGGATTTCAATCTTCTCCTGCAAGGAAACAGGCAGTTCGCCGCGGCACGCCTTGCGGCGCACCACTTCGGGGATAGCTCCTCCGCGAATTGTCGCGACGAGTCGCTCGGAAATAGTCTATCTCTCGGGGGCGGCGTTTTTCAGATCGTCGCGCGTAAGGTGAATCGACTTCACCTCGCCGCGCCGTCCCAGGGGTTTCAGGGTCACTCCATTCAGAGTCAGGACAACGCCCTGAGCGCTCCCGATGGTGACATCAAAGGAGTCGATCGCCTTCAGGTTTTCGACCTCGTTGGGGTTCAGCACTTTTTGCAGCACGGTCTTCCCATCGGCGTCAACAGCCACCCAGACATGCTCGGTCGCGGCCACTTGCAGGACCAAATCAGTGTGGGCCGCAACCGCGCTGGTAGCCTCAGAGGTCGCACTCTGATTTGGTGGGTTCGCCTTGGCAC
>JBEKMN010000152.1:0-3210 GCA_050008495.1 Terriglobia bacterium
CGCCCTCACCTCGCATTCGCTCAACGTCCATGCGGGTCACGACGACGTGATGGCCGTGGCGGACTGTGGCTGGGGGATTCTGTTTGGGAAGAACGCCCAGAACGCCGGCGACCTGGCGCGGATCGCCCGCCGCGCTGCGGAGGACTCTTCCACTCCTTTCCTGAACGTCCAGGACGGCTTCCTGACCACGCACACGATCGAAAACGTCCTGCTGCCTGAGCCTGAGTTGATGAAGCAATTCATCGGCCCGCCCGCAGCGAAACTCACCAACCTGATGAATCCTGACTTTCCCGTGATGAGCGGCGTGGTGCAGAACCAGGACAGTTACATGAAAGGCAAAATCGCCCAGCGCGCCTACTACGATCGGGTGCCTTGGGCGCTCGAAAACGCCATGCGGGAATTCCACCAGCTCACGGGCCGCAGCTACAGATTGATTGAACCCTATCGGCTTGATGACGCTGAATACGCTATCGTGGGGATGGGCGGGCTGGCGGAGACTGCCCAGGCCACCGTGGATTACCTGCGCAGTTCCGAGGGGCTGCGCATCGGTTCGCTTCATGTGACCTCTTTCCGGCCTTTTCCAGGGCCGCAGATTGTGAACGCCCTCAAGCACTGCCGCTCCCTCTCCGTGATTGAGCGCATGGATAACCCCCTGGCGGAGTCAAATCCCCTGATCTGTGAAATCAAGTCGGCATTCGCCAGCGCGGTGGCGGGAATCCCACCTTACGAAAAGATTAACAGCGTTCCAGAATTCCTCTCCGGCTCCGGCGGACTCGGGAGTCGGGACATCCGGCCCGGCGATTTTCTCGCCATCGCCCGTAACATGGTGGATGGCAACGGCTCGAAGCGTTACTACTTCACCGTCGGCATCAAACACGACTTGGCCCTCGAACGCCCCTCCGACCCTGACGTGCGCCCACCCGGCGCCTTCTCGATGCGCGGCCATTCCGTGGGTGGGTACGGTTCCGTCACCACCAACAAAGTGATTGCCACGATCGTGGGAGAGCTTTTCGGCCTGTACGTTCAGGCCTATCCAAAATACGGCTCGGAAAAAAAGGGACTGCCCACCACTTACTATCTGACCATCGCCGATCAGCCCATCCGCACCCATTGCGAACTCGAGCACGTCGAGTTTGTGCCCATGAACGATGTGAATGCTTTCAACCTCGGTAATCCTCTGGCAGGTTTGGGCGAGGGCGGCTTGATCTTCATTCAATCCGACAAGACGGACCCCTTGAAGGTCTGGTCGGCCATTCCGCACTACGCGAAGAAAATCATCCGCCAGAAGCAGATTCGCGTTTTCTTCCTCGATACGGTGAAGATCGCCCGCGAGGCGGCCACCAGTTCTGATCTCCAGCAGCGCATGCAGGGCATTGTCCTGCTTGGCATCTTTCTGCGTGTGACGCCGTTCCACGAGTCAGGCGGCATCTCGGACGAGGAGTTGTTCACGGGGGTGGAGAAGTCCCTGCGAAAGTATTTCGGCAAGCGCGGCGAGCAGGTGGTGCGGGATAACCTCGAGGCCGTCCGGCGCGGGTACACGGAAGTGATGGAAGTTCCGCACGCGACCATCTTCGCCGAGGAACCGCAGGTCGTGGTCGCGTAGCGGCGGGCTTCAGCCCGGCACCGATGTGCGCGGGCCTATCGCGGCGGCGGGCTTCAGCCCGGCACGGTGTTTTGAAGGAGTCGTGACCCCGGCCAGCCAGGCCCTGTGCGCGCCTTTGGCTGCCTTTGCGGACCGGATGAGGTGAACAAAATGGGAACCGATGTGACGCTGACTGAACAGACGATTCTCGACGTAGCCCACTTCAACGACGAAGTAGTTGGCGGCTACAACATGGGCACGGCCGAAAAGGCCCTGCCCGCCGACCTTGACACCGCCCGCAGCCTTGTTCCCGCTGGCACCGGGGCGTTCCGCGACTTCAGCTACATTGCTCCGGATATCCCCGAATTCGTCACCGAGAAGTGTGTCGGCTGCATGGAGTGCGTCACCGAGTGTCCGGACACGGCAATCCTCGGCAAGGCAATACCCATCGAGCAGCTCGAGGCGAAGCTTGCCACAATTCCTGACGAGGCGGAGCGCATCCGCCTGCGCTCGATGTGGGTCGAGACAAACAAGTACCACAAAGTTTACCAGAAGAAGGGCGAAGCCCCGGCGCTGTTCGGCATTTTCATCGACCCCACCAAGTGCAAGGGCTGCGCGGAATGCGTTGCGGCGTGCGGCGACCACCAGGCCCTGAAGATGATTAAGAAAGACGAAGAGAATCTGGACGGTTACCGCCGCGCCTTCCGGTTCTTTAACGAAGTCGGGGAAACGCCCGCCAAGTACATCAACGAGCGGGCGCTGGTGGACTTCATGCTCAAGCCGGAGTCGATTCTCTACGTGGGCGGGGCAGGCTCCTGCATGGGCTGCGGTGAAGCCACGGTACTGCGCATGATGCTCGCCGCCACAGGCTTCGTTTACGGCCCAAAGAATATCGGCATCGTGGCCGCCACCGGCTGCAACACCGTTTACACCTCCACGTATCCCTACAACCCCTACCTGGTTCCCTGGACCAATTCGCTTTTCGAGAATGCCCCTGCGGACGCCATGGGTGTACGCGCTCGCTGGGACCAGCTTGGATGGCAACACAAGCGGCTCTGGGTGATCGGCGGCGACGGCGCCATGCTGGACATCGGCTTCCAATCACTCTCCCGCATGCTGGCCTCGGGCATGGACATCAAAGTCCTTGTCCTCGATACTCAGGTCTACTCGAACACCGGCGGCCAGTCGTCCACCAGCTCTTACACCGGCCAGGACGCGAAGATGTCCGCCCACGGCAAGGAGATCAAAGGTAAGCAGGAAAAGCGCAAGGAGCTTGGGACCATCTGCATGATGCATCCCTCCACTTTTGTCGCCCAGACCACCGCCGCCCACCCCAACCACTTCTACAAGGCCATCATGGCCGCCAACGAATTCCCCGGTCCTGCCGTCGTGAATACCTACACTACTTGCCAACCCGAGCACGGCGTGGCCGACGACAAGGCCATGGCGCAGGCCAAGCTGGCGGCCGAATCGCGCGCCTTCCCGCTTTTCATCTACGACCCCCGCAAGGGCGAGCGCGTCAAGGAACGCCTGAGCCTGCAAGGCAATCCCGCCATGAAAGACGATTGGTACGTCATCCCCAAGACCGGCGAGGTGGTGGACTTCATCACCTTCGCCCGCACCGAAGG
>JBEKMN010000153.1:0-5964 GCA_050008495.1 Terriglobia bacterium
TCCGCCAATCCGAAAGCGCGTGGCAGTGCTGGGAGGGGGTATTGCCGGCCTCGCGGCGGCTTACACTCTGGCTCGCGCGCGGGAGTCCGGCGCGCCGGTCGAAGAGCTGCTCATTGAGGGTCGGGACCGCCTGGGAGGAGTGATCCGCACGGAACGTCTTGAGGGTTTCGTCATTGAAGCCGGACCGGACAGCTTCCTTGCCGAAAAGCCTGAGGCGGCGGCCCTGGCCCGCGAGTTGGGCTTAGGTGACTCGCTGATCGGCTCGAACGACAGCCAGCGGCGTACCTACATCCTCCACCATGGCCGTTTGATTCCTCTACCGGATGGACTGATGTTCCTGGTCCCCACTCGCCTCTGGCCGATGGTCACGACTTCCCTGCTGCCGTTCAGCAGCAAACTGGCGATGGCCGCCGAGTTGTTTGCCAGACGGCCTTCCGGCAACGGGGATGCAGACGAGTCCGTAGCAAGTTTCGTGCGACGGCACTTCGGAGAGGCCATGCTGGAAAATGTCGCCGATCCTCTGCTCGCTGGGGTTTATGGAGGCGATTCAGGAGCTTTGAGCGTCCGCTCCGTGTTGCCGCGCTTCTTCGAAATGGAGCGCCAGCACGGCAGCCTGACCCGGGCTACATTGCGCGCCATGCGGCAGCGCCGCAAGGCCAAAGCAAAATCAACTTCTCAGCTTGACTCCGGTGGCGCCGACGCTGCCCCTCGCAACCCCTTGCCGCTCTTCATGACACTTCGGGACGGACTCGAACAGCTCACCGGCAAGCTGGTCGAGCGCCTCGACATGGCTCGCGTTCACCTCGGACGACGGGTTGCTGGAATCGAACTGGCGCCGGGCGGGCCAGGTGGTGCGGCGGACCGGTGCAGCCGAAGGTATGAGATCTTTTGCGAGGGCGGACAGGCGTTCGACGCGGATGCAATCATCCTGGCCATGCCCACCCACGAATGCAGTCGACTGCTCTCTCCGTTCCACCCGACACTGGGTGGATTGCTCGGCGAAATACCCTACAGTTCGTCGATGACGGTCTCCCTGGGGTACGCCGAGGGAGCCAGAGAGCACCTTCCCCCGGGCTTCGGATATCTGGTCCCGCGCAAGGAAGGCCGGAGGATGCTGGCCTGCACCTTCGTGCATCGCAAGTTCAGCCATCGCGCGCCCGAAGGCAGAGCATTACTGCGCTGCTTCCTGGGCGGCTCGCGCGACCCTGAAGCCCTGAATCTACCCGACGAAGAAGTGGTTACGCTGGTGCGACAGGAACTGAAGGAAATCCTGAATTTCTCCTTCGATCCGCTCTTTTGCCGGATTCACCGCTGGCCCGCCTCCATGGCGCAATACCCGGTGGGACACGCCGAGCGCCTAACGAGAATCCAAAGCCGGCTCGCCGACGTACCCGGTATCTACCTTGCCGGCAACGCCTATTCGGGCATCGGAATCTCGGATTGCATCCGCACGGGCAGGGCTGCGGCCCAGCGGGCAATCGCTACGTCCGCCCCAGCCTCTTCAAGCTAGTATTTCCCTTGGCATCGACTTCGAGCTTCTGCCCAACCGCGTGGCGTTCGGCGCAGCAGATTGCGAAACGCGGTGCGGTTTCCTGGTTCTCCCCATAGCATTGGGTTCATGTCAACCCCTGCCGATTGCCGATATCAGAGTGGAGCTGCTCTCGACGACGCCAACTGCGATGCAGGCTCGTGATCGGGCGTAAAGTGCAAGGCAGGGGAGTAGCAAGCGAAATGAGGAGAGAATACAAACATAATGTCACTATTTGCGCCAGCCACCGATACAAAGTCAGCACGGGCCTCTTTCTCTATGAAAACTAACCAGATATTGTTTGACGAGTTTAGGAATCCTTTTGACATAACCCGAATCTAACTAATTAACAGTTCAGGAAGAAAGGACAAGGTAAACGAGAGAATGGTGACCTATTTGAGCATCCTGTTGGGCCACTTGCTGAGTTGGCTCGTCGTCGCAGCCGCTGCCCTCTATGTGGGGGTCGTCCTGGTCAGCTATCGGATGGCGGGGCCACGCTACCGCCTCAACCTCAACCTTCATGAACCTGCAAGGTCAACGCAGCAACTGGGCGTCTGGTTAGGTGTGAAGGTGCTGGAGGGCTGCGTCCGGATTGCCAAGTCCACTCTGAATACTTTACTTGAAGCCTCTGCTGAGGTTGGGGAATGGCTTATGCGCCGCAGCCCCGCGGTGCAGGAAAGTATCCGCTCGCGCTTCCTCGTGTGACTCACGCCTTGGGGTGAGTCTTGTCATAGACGTCAATCAACTGTTTGATGGATACCTGGGTGTATTTCTGCGTTGTGGCAAGACTCGTGTGCCCCAGCATTTCTTGAATCGCCCTCAAATCAGCTCCTTCCGTAAGCAGGTGGGAGGCAAAAGCGTGCCGGAGCGAATGGGGGCTGACTCTTACAGGTGGCCCGTACTGGCGAACGTATTTCTTCACCAACCGGTCCACGGAACGCGTCGTGAGCCGCTCGCCCCGCACGTTCAAAAACAAGGCCTGCTGGCCGGACTTCTTCCGTTCCTGGAGTGTGCTCTGCCTGATCGGGAGGTAATCCTCGATGGCCTGCCTGGCCTTTGAGCCGAACGGCACGATCCTCTCCTTTCGTCCCTTGCCGCGCACCAGCAACATGCCGTCTCCGAAGTTCACGCTGCGAAGATCGAGGCCCACCAGTTCGCTCACGCGCAGGCCTGAGGCGTAAAGCAGTTCCAGCAGCGCTCGGTCGCGCCGCATGGTGGGGTCGCCGGTCTTCGTAGCCTCAGCCAGTCGGTCTAGGAACGTGTTCATCTCTTCCTCGGTCATAATTCTGGGAAGGGTCTTGTCCTGCTTTGGCGTCGCGACAATCGCGGAAGGATTCTCCTCCAACACTCCCTCGCGCCTCAGGAACTTAAAGAACGCCCGCACCGCCGAGAGCTTTCGGGCGATAGAAGATTTCTTCTCCTGCTTTTCAAAGAGAGTACCCAGAAACCCGCGAATGCCTAAGGCGTCGACCGATTTGATGTCAACGCTGGCGCTCGGGAGGCCCGCGGCCAGGAAACCCCGGAACTGCAGCAAATCGCTGCGGTAGTTCCGCACCGTGTGCGGCGAGGCATTGCGCTCGTACCGGAGGTAGTTGATTTGTCGGACGGCAATGACCCCGGTTTGGGATCTGTGGTTCAAAGACTTGTCATCCTGAGAGCTTGTGACTTTTTTGGTTTTTTGGCCGTACAAGGCCACTTAACTCCTTTGTTATCAGTGCCACTTTTCAGTTAAATTCAAAAAAGTCACACGCTCTGAGCGAAGCGAAGGATCCCGGTAGTTCGTCATGCATTGCGAAGGAAAACAACTACAGGGATCCTTCGCTTCGCTCAGGATGACAACCAAACCGAGAGCTCGCCCAGGGCCCTCTCACACTGTCGCGCGCGCCGAGCACGCCGGTCACGCGCGATGGCCCTCGGCAAATCCTCCAGGGACGGAAGCAAATCGAAAGAAATGTTGGCAGGCTGATAATTGCCGGGGTCGGCATGCGTGGCGTAGTGAATCAGTGACCCGAGCGCCGTAGCGCGCGGGGGCGGTGTGAAGCCCTTGCCTGCAGCTTCCTGGGCCAACGCCACTCCCGCCAGGAACCCCGTGGCGATGCACTCGACGTATCCCTCGACCCCGCAAAGCTGGCCCGCGACGAAGACGTTGGGGGCGGCGCGCAGCCGCAGGTCGGCGCTCAGCAGCTTGGGCGCATTGAGAAACGTGTTGCGATGGATCTGCCCGAAACGCAGAAACTCCGCCCGCTCGAGCCCGGGAATCTTCCGTAAGATGCGCGCCTGCTCGGGAAACTTGAGATGGTTCTGGAACCCCACCAGGTTGTAGCTGGAAGAACGCAGGTTTTCCGTCCTCAGTTGCACCACGGCAAAGGGCTGCCTGCCGCTGCGCGGGTCGGACAACCCGACAGGCTTCATCGGGCCGAAGCGAAGCGTGTCGTACCCTCGCCGCGCCAGTTCTTCGATGGGCAGGCAGGCTTCGAAGTAATTCAGGTCTTCGAATTCGTGCGCTTCGACCGTCTCCGCGCCTCGCAGTGCTTCATAGAAGTCGCGATATTCCGCTTCCGTGAGCGGGCAGTTCAGGTAGTCGTCGCCATTCCCTTTCCCATACCGTGAGGCTGGGAAGACGCGCTCCAGGTTCACCGTTTCGGCATCCACGATGGGGCTGATGGCGTCGTAGAAAGCCAGGTTCTCCGAGCCGGTGAGCGACTGAAGTGAGCAGGCCAGGGCGTCAGAGGTGAGCGGGCCCGTGGCAATCAACATCGCTCCCGTCGATGGAATCTCCCGCAGTTCCTCCCGGCGTAGGGTGACCAGTGGATGCTCGCGCAGAGCCTGCGTAACTGACTCCGAAAATCGTTCCCGGTCGACCGCCAGCGCCGCGCCTCCGGGGACGGCACATTCACCCGCCAGCTTCATCAGCAGGGACCCGGACCGGCGCAGTTCTTCTTTCAGGAGCCATGAAGCGGCGCCCGGCGTGTTCGACTTCAGCGAGTTGCTGCAAACAAGTTCGGCCAGGCGGTCCGTTTTGTGCGCGGGCGTTGGACGCGCCGGCCGCATTTCGTAGAGCGTCACCGAGACGCCGCGCACGGCAAGTTGCCAGGCGGCTTCACTCCCCGCCAGCCCGCCGCCCGCAATCGTCACCGGTCCCATCAATTGCCCTCGCTGCATGTAATTATATCAACACCGCAGGGAGTAGGGGCGGTTCGCGAACCGCCCCTACGCGCAGTGAGTTATCCAATTTCGTTGTTCGATTTTCGAATTTCGATTTTCGGCCAGTGTCACGCTACGGCCATCTCGTACTTGCAGCTTTCGTTGGGGCAGTAGCGGAGAGGCGGACCGTTCTTATTGTACTTTTCAAGCAGCAAAGGATGGCCGCAATTGGGGCAGGGTTCGTTGACAGGTTTATCCCAGGCGGTGAATTTGCACTCCGGGTAACGGCTGCATCCGTAAAACGTCTTGCCTTTGCGCGTGCGGCGAGCGACCAGTTCGCCGGTGCAGCCTTTCTCGGGACAGGGTATTCCCAGCGTCTGCCGTTTCACATATTTGCACTGCGGGTAGTTGCTGCACGCCGTGAACTGGCCATAGCGGCCGTGCTTGAGGGCAAGCTGATTACCGCACTCGGGGCACTTCTCATCCAGCAGCGTATCGCTGACGGCCGTCGCGGTTCCTTCCTTCATTACGATTTTCTTGGTGTTGCGGCAATCTGGATAACCGGTGCAGGCCAGGAAGAATCCAAAACGGCCTCGCTTGACGGCCATCGGCTTGCCGCATTTTTCGCAGATCTGTTCAGGGACTTCCGGCGCCGGAGGCCCCCCGGTGCTGTATTTCGCCGCCAGTTCCGGCGGCAGGTCGCTGGTTCCATCGCATTCCGGGTAGCCGGTGCAGGACAGGAACGCTCCATTGCGTCCCAGGCGGATCACCATGGGCTTGCCGCACTTCTCACACTTCACGTCGGTCGGAATGCCCTCGCCTTTGATGTCCTCCATCTCCCGTTCTGCGACCTGCAAGTCCTTCTTGAACTTCTTATAAAAATCCTCGAGCGCCTCGGTCCAGGTGAGTTTCCCTTCTTCCACCTCGTCCAGCTCTTCTTCCATGTGCGCGGTGTAAGCCACCTCGAAGATGTCGCTGAAGTTCTTCACCAACATATCGCTCACCAGCATGCCGAGCTGGGTGGGATAAAAGCGGCCCTGGAGCTTTTCCACGTACTCGCGATTTTGGATGGTCCCCAGAATCGTCGCGTAGGTGGAAGGCCTGCCGATGCCCTTTTCCTCCAGAGTCTTCACCAGCGTCGCTTCCGTGAATCGCGGCGGAGGCTCAGTAAAGTGCTGTTCCGGCGTGATCTTGTGCAGCTTCAGCTTCTCACCTTGTTCGACTTGCGGCAGACGGAGTTTCAATTCCTCATCTTCCTCCATCTCCACCTTTTCATCCTTGCCCTCTTCGTA
>JBEKMN010000154.1:0-3884 GCA_050008495.1 Terriglobia bacterium
CATTCCGAAGCGCACCGAAGGGTTCACAGTTGCAATGAGTACGCCCTGCGCGTCGGGGCCACCACTGGCAGCGGCATAACCCCAAAGGATAGAAGACCGCGGCAGAAGGCGGTCAATCTCGCCAGGTCCATCCCAATTAGCCGTGAATAATAGAAACATGGCGCCGGATGCACCGGGCAGGTATTGGCGGATCGCCTGAGCCGCCTGATAGTGTTTGGTGGCGACAATCACGAGGTCAAAGCCGTCTGAAGGGCTGATCTGCGCAACTGTTTTCGGAGCATAGCTCACCCGCGTGTTTTTCGGGTACCCGGGCCGCAAGTCCAGCAGGTCCAAAGTGTCGGTGTCAGGAAGCCCCTCCTTGCGGACGACATGGGTGACGTCGATGCCTGCCTTGGACAAGGCCCAGCCGTAGATTGTTCCCACCACACCCCTGCCGATGACGAGGACTTTCATGATGTTCTCCGAATGACGCTTGACTGGGTCAGACACTACCCAGTTTCGCTCAGTCTAGTAAATGATTACCCTAATCAACGCCGTGTGCGTGAGAAGTTGAAAGCTGCAGGTAATCGTTCGCACCAGCCATCCAGAGGATCATACGCACGAGGGGCGTGAACCGTCGCCGGGCGGGGTCATACACGATGGTCGGTGCGGAAAGTTGATACAGCCCGTTGCGAGTCTCAAGCTGGCAGTCACCAGCGGATACTACGTTCCTGACCCACTGGCAATCTCGTCCGTATGTGAGGGCAATCAAGAATCCGCCGGGGGCTGCGAAAACCTTCACCGGCGTGCGGTAGAGGCGGCCTGACTTTCGTCCTATGTGCATAACAATGCCGAAGCCGGGCAATCGGGCGGCAAATCGGCTAATGATCCGGTTCGTAATAGCCCGATTGGAGGCTGCCATCCGCCTTTTGCGGAACCGGATCACGAGGATTCCAGCCAGCATGAGCGTGAGAATCGAGCTGATCGATACGGCGATTACCATGTTTAGACCGTTCTTAACGTCGCTTCGCCTCGCCGCAATGAGAGCGCTAGCAAGACGCCGCTGCCTGCGGCAATCCCCAGGCCAATCGCACACAAGGCATGACCCGCTTCGAAACCCCGCCGGGCCATCGCCATTCCCATCGGGGCAAGCACGCTGAGGGCGAGGAAAGTCAGCACGATCGGGCCGAGAACAAAGCCCAGCGGCTTGCGGCGCAGCAGCAAAATCGCGGCAATCACAAAGGCCGGTACTCCGAAGGCCAGATCCAACACCGCGACCGCCTCAGTCAAGCGGCCGGAATCGTGGACGGCTTGCGGTACCCGGCCCGCGAGCAGGGCGGGAATGATCTCCCACAGCCAGTGGAAGACGGTGACCATGCCCATCAGCAGGAGCACGATGGCCGTGATTTTCACGGGAGTGCGCGGACCGTAGCGGCGGGCAGTCTCCGTGGTGGGCAGCGCCAGAAGACCTCCCGCGAGGGCGTAGAAACTGAGTCCCAGAACGCCGCAGTACACGAGAAACATCGAGTTGAAGTGAATGGCGAGTGCGTAGTTGAGGAAATCGTAGAAAAGGTAGGCAAGCGTTCCCATCCACACCAGTCGTGCCGCAACCGAGCCGCGAAGAGCGAGGATGGCGCCTATGACCAGAACGGGCACGATGACCACCAGATTCCCCGCGTCGTTTCCGATGCCCAGAGCAGCTTGCATCCGGGTGTCACCTGCATACGTGGACGGAAGGAAGAGTCCTCCGAGACAAGCAATAGCGAGGATGACAGCCAGTGGGAAGCTGAGCCACAGCGCCCACCGGCCGGGTTCGGCGTTGTTCATGATCGCTCCACCAGGCTCAGACGTTTCGAAATCCTAACGGGGTTCCGGCATTCGACTCCTCGGAGACGTGCGCCGCGGGTAACGGCCCGTGATCTTGCGGACAAACCCGTGAAAGCGATGGAAGCCCGCAGTCTCCGGCCAAAACATAAACGGACACTGCCCCGGAACCACCTGAATCCCCCGCTCCGAGCAGAACTGGACTGCCTTGGAGCTAACCGAGCCTTTGCCTGCCGCCCGGTACATCCAAACCCGCCGAATGCCCGCCACGGCGCAGTCGTTCACAACTGTTTCCGTGGCTTCCGGTGAAGTCATCAGCAGCACTGCTTCGACCGGAGGCTGGATGTCCTGCACGCGAGCGAAGCATTGTCTTCCCTGCACCTCTGCGGCGTTGGGATTCACGGGAACGACGTCATACCCACGGCGACAGAGTTCTTCAAACAACTTCACGCTGAAATTCGCTGGATCCCGCGAGATCCCTGCCATCGCAATACGTTTCTGAGCCAGGAAATCCTCGATGGTTCCGAGCGATGCACGCTGCGTTGCCATATCGCCTCCTTAGTCTGAGCAGACACCTGATCGACAGTCTTATCTGTCATTTCTACCTGCCCGCGCCGCAAAGGTCTGTGATCAGAGACACGTGCGCGCAAAATGTATACGAGCCCTGCGTTTGCAATCAGCCTATGTTGTCTTGCTCGCCTGTAACAGTTCCGGCGCCACCAGGACGAGATTCCCCACGACCTGACCACTTTCGAGGAGCGCATTGGCGCGCGCCGCTTCGAGTAGCGGGAACTCGCCGCTGATCACCGGCCGAATCTTGCCCTCCTGGAGCAACCGGAAGAGGACAGCCCAATCCTCCAGAAACGGCTTTCGGTGGAAGAGCACGGATCCTGCCCCGTAGGGCTTGATCCTCTTGCCGTTCGGTAGCAGGTTGAGCACGAGCATTTTGGCTAGAAGACGCAGCGTGGCGCGCATGCTCAGGGGATTGCCGTACTCCACTAGCACGCCTCCCCGTCGCAGCAGCGGGAAGGCCTGGTCGACGTAATCGCCGCCCATGCCGTCGAAGACCGCGTCGAGTCCACCGGGCTCGGCCCGACGAATTACCTCCACGAAATCCTGAGTGCGATAGTCGATCGGCGTCGCGCCGTATTCGGCCAGGATCGCGTGTTTGCTCTTGGAAGCGATTCCATACATCGTGAGGTTGGTAAGCCTGCCGAGCTCTAAGAAGGCCGTCCCGCACCCGCCGCTCGCGCCGATGATGAGCACCTTGTCGCCCGCTTTGACTTTCGCGGATCGATGCAATATTTGATACGCCACGACGTAGTTCAGCAGCAATGGGACCGCTTCGGCTGGATTGAGGGACGGAGAAACTGGAATGATCTGGTTTTCACGAAGGTAGACATACTCGGCATAGCCTCCGACGATCAGATAGGCCGCCACTTTAGCACCTGGAGCGGCTTGGGTAACGCCAGGGCCGGCCGCATCGACGACGCCGACGATGGCGTAGCCCGGCACGAAGGGTACCTTGGGCGCGAAGGGGCTGAGTCCGTAGCGCGCCTGCACGTCAGGCAGGCAGACACACGTGGCGAGAACCTTGACCCGGACTTCCTTTGCCGCCGGATCCCGCAGGTCGCACTCGGTAATTTCGAGATTCTCGGGTGGGCCTCGTTTGCTGACGACGATACGCTTGTATTTCATCGGCTGCATCAGGAATCTCCTTTTTTCAGCACCAATCCGCTCGAATTGTACCGCTCTGCAGCGGTACTGCAAGACCAACGCTGCATCTGCGGTTGAAAAGCGAAACGCTTCCATCCCGTCCCGGACGTAACCGAGTAATCGAGAGCGTCCCTCTCCGATTTCTCCGACACGATCGCTGTCAATCCAGTCGCCCGGGGCGGATTGCCCCGGATCACGGGCGATCCTGAAGTGATCTGAAGATCTCCAGCTTCAGGATAGGCGACGAGGACTAAGCCGCTGGCGCGGCGGACGCTACCGGGCGGGTGAACCGCGGAACTTCAGAAAGAGTTGACATAGTGTGGGTCATAGGGAAAGGAGATTCCTGTGACCCGTTTACACAAAAT
>JBEKMN010000155.1:0-4178 GCA_050008495.1 Terriglobia bacterium
CACGTCTTCGGGCTGGTGACCGATCCGTTCGCTTCCGGCGTTGGTCTGAACCGCGACCGGCCCTTAGAACACCCCAGATACATGGTGGGAATCGGAACCTTCCAGCCTGTGCGCGACGCGCTGCTCTATGCCAAGAAGAGTTACCCCGCCTTGCGACGCGTAGGAACGGTGTGGAATCCTGCCGAAGCCTGCTCGGAGGCCTGCATGCGGGTTGCCCGCAGCACCTGCAAGGAAATTGGAGTGGAGCTTTTGGAAGCGCAAGCGGAGAGCTCGACCGCTGTCGGAGAAGCTACAAGTTCACTGCTGGCTCGGGGAGTCGAAGCGATTTTCATCGGCGGCGACAACACCGTCGAGATGGCGATGAACACTATCGTGAAGCTGGCTAACGATGGCCGCATTCCCGTTATCGGGTGCGCCCCAGGCCACGCGGACGCGGGCGCGCTCATTGGCTTGGGTGCAGATTATGTCGAGGTGGGGCGGGTGGAAGGCGAGTTGGCGGCGGAGCTGCTCTCCGGCCGCGACCCTGCCACTGTGCCCATCGTCAATCTCACGCCGAACAAACTCGCCCTGAATCTTTCGGTGCTCCGCCGATTGCAGGCGAAGTGGGAGATCCCTCCCGATGTTCTGGAGTCCGCAGCTATCGTCATCGACGAGAAGGGACAGCGGACGGAGAAGACTCGCACATCACCCACCGGCGCCCAACCGTCGGCCGCTCTCGCTAAGAAGTGGCGAATCTATTTGGTGGAACTGGTGAATAACCCAGCCATCGACAATACGGAGCAAGGTGTTCGCAAGGGACTTAAAGAGGCCGGCTTGGTGGAAGGGCGGGACTACGAATTGAAAGTCGGCAATGCGCAGGGTGACCTGCCGACCCTGAACACCCTCATCGACGCCGCGCTTACTGAACAGGCCGACATGGTCTATACCATCACCACGCCCGCGCTCCAGGCGGCGATGCACAAGGTGCAGGACCGCCCGCTGCTATTCGCCCTCGCCCTCGATCCGTTGCTGGTTGGCGACCACGGCACGCACGAGAAGCATCGCGGTAACGTTGCGGGCATCTACAATTCCAGCCCGTTCGAAGAAATGATGAAGATCCTGCGCGCTTGCCTTCCCAAGGCCCGCGCCATCGGCACGCTCTATGCGCCCTCTGAATCCAACTCCGTGAACTTCCGCGACGAGCTCGAGAAGGCGGCGCGCGGTGCCGGCCTGAAACTGGTTGCCGTTCCTTCCAACTCGCCCAGCGAAGTGGCGGACGCTGCCCTAGCCTTGACCCAGCGTGGCATCGATGCCCTTTGCCAGATCGACGACAACCTGAACGGCGCGGCGTTCCCGAGCATCGTTACGGCAGCGCGCCAAGCCAGGCTGCCGATCTTTGGCTTCAGCTCGGGCCAGGCGGCCCAGGGGGCGGCGGTGGTATTTCGACGAAGGGCGCGAGTCCGCGCTGATCGCCGCCCGAGTGATGCGCGGAGAGAACCCGGCCGCGTTTCCCTACCACGGCGTCACCAAGACTCGCCTCCTGGTGAATCGCCAGGCCGCCGAAGCCGTGGGGCTGCGTATTCCGGAGTCGGTGGCGCGCCGCGCCGAGCCCTCGAGCGGGAAGTAGCCGGAGAGAACAAGTCAAAAGGCAAAGCGCAGTGCCCCTTGACTTGTTCTACTGCGCTTTTTTGCGTTTTGCCCTTTGACGCGATATTACTTTTCCGAGGTCAAGGCTGACTACTGTCCAGGCACATGGAAGGTGACAGACTTCCTCGTGGCCTGGTCAACTTCTTCGGGAGTAAGTAACACAGTTGTCTTGATCCGAACCGCCCCGGCGGCGTTTGCCGCGAGCGCCACCGCGGCGGCACTGGTATTGTCCGGCGCCTCGATGATGCAATAAAGATCGGATTCCCCAAATGCGAAATAGCACGCCTCCAGCTTTCCGCCAGCCGACTTGGCCAACTCCGCGATAGCCGCCCGACGCTTCGATCCGCCATCTTTCAGAAGTCCCTTCAAACCTTCCGCCGTGTACGAAACATGCTGAAGATACTTCGGCACGCCCCACCTCCCGTATATTTGGTTTGAGCCAGGATTCCATTTTGCCTCCCCGGCCACGAGCCAGTATAGTCCCTCTCGTTTCCGTTGGAGGCGCTTTTTCATCATTTCTCCAGGATTTCCATTTTGGCCTCCTAGTGGCCATCATTGTACACCCATGCAAGTGGTTCGCAATCACAAGTTTTGCAGTCTTGATGCCAGCGTGCCATCCGGCAGCCGGCGGGGTGCCGTGGGAATCGAGCCGACCGGCGCTTTGAGCCCTTTTCCCCGCGATTTCTCGCACACCGCCCCCTCCGCGTGCTTCTTTCGCAAGGTTTTGGCCGACCGGTAGCGGACTCTACCCCGCCGGCGTCTTCGCTTGGCCGCGGTCCTTCGCCCATCCCTTTCTTGTGACTTGACGGCTGCGCGCGATGGCGAGCGAATCGGGCGGCACGTCTTCGGTGATGGCCGAACCCGCCCAACATGTTGCCGCTTCCGATGAAGACGCCGTCTTCGATGACGGTGGGATTTTTCTTCACACCGTCGTAATTGCAGGTGACTGTCCCTGCGCCGATGTTGGCGTTCTCGCCCAACGTGGCGTCGCCGAGGTACGTCAAGTGAAGCGCCTTGGTGCCGCGGCCCACACGCGATTTCTTTACCTCGACGTAGTTGCCGATGCGCGCGTTCTCCTCGATCACCGCGCCATCCCGCAGGTGCGCAAAGGGGCCGATGGTGACGCCGGAAGCAATCTTGGAGTCGGCGATCACTGAGCAGGGCCGCACCGTGACGCGGTCGGCGAGCGATGAATCGGTGATATTGCAGTAGCTTTGAATGTGGCAGGCGCTGCCCAGGCGCGTCCGGCCCAGCAGGCTCGCGCCCGGCTCGATAACCGAGTCCTGGCCCGCTTCTACGTCCGGGTCGATGTAGGTGGCCTCGGGATTCACCACCGTCACGCCATCGCGCATGAGCGTCTCTGCCTTGCGCAGCCGCAACAGCTTTTCGATCTGCGCCAACTCGACGCGGTCGTTCACGCCCAGCACCTCTCGCGCATCAGCTAAGGGGAACGCGGCCACCTTCAGGCGATGCTGGTTAAAGATTTCGATGAGGTCCGTCAGCAGGTATTCCTTCTGGGCGTTCTCCGCCGAGAGTTCCTCGAGATGCTCCAGCAGTTGGGCACGTGAGAAGCAAAGTATGCCCGAGTTGATTTCGCAGATTTTCTTCTGGGCTGGGGTCGCGACTTTCTCTTCCACAATGCCGCGCACGCGGCTGCCGGCGCGAACGAGCCGTCCATAGCCTGTGGGGTTCTCGAGGCGAGCGGTCAAAACGGTGCATGCCGCGCGCGCTTGCAGGTGGGCTTCGACCAGCTTGCACAGCGTTTCAGAGCGGAGCAGGGGAGCGTCGCCAACCAGCACTACCACCGTCGGGCTGGGGCTCTTCTCAAGCTCCGGGCGCGCTGTCATCACCGCGTGGCCTGTGCCCAATTGCTCATTCTGCTCGATGAAAACGAGGCCCGGCCGCGCAAAGACTTTGCGCACCTCTTCGCGTTCGTGCCCGATCATCATGTAGAGGCAGTCGGGTCCTGCTCCGTGCGCGGCCTGCAGTATGTATTCACCCAGAGGCCGGCCCGCCAGCCGGTGCAGCAATTTCGAGTGCTCGGATTTGAAGCGCGTCGCCTTGCCCGCAGCAAGGATCAATATGGAAAAGTTTTTCCCAGCCATTTCACTCTCCCTTCCGTGCGTGCCCATCGAGCTTGTAAAACAGATCGGAACTCAAGAGCGTGGCAGTTATTATACACGCAGGAATGGGCGGGGTAGGCGAGCCGCTCTGCCCGCATTGTTTTCGCCCCGTAAACTAAGCGGCAACCGATTCAAATCCAGAGTTGCGCCGCTGTTGCGGGATGTGAGTCCGTTAACCGGGAGCGTGGCGAACAGCCCGCCGCCTAGGCCGATGGGGTTGCCGATCTAATCCCATATCCTTAGTTTCAGCCACGCATGTGAGAGTGGCACCTTGAGGTCGTGGCAAATCAGGATCGTGTAGTGCTCCCAGCCCATGCCGTAGTAAGGAGCGATCTCCGGCCCTGTTTGCACGCTGCGGCACCAATACTGGGCATCTTCGAGCTTCCACTCCAGCAAGATGATGCTCTCCCCGGTGTACTGCCTTGGACC
>JBEKMN010000016.1:0-65116 GCA_050008495.1 Terriglobia bacterium
CCATCATCAGACGACTGGCGTAACGAAATCAACTGGGCAGAGAAGCTTCTACTTTACGTGCATGGCCCGGCATACAACCCGCAGCACATGCTGGAGCTAGATGAGGCCGATCCCAGAGTGTCTGGTGCACGAGTGTTCAATTGGGGCTGCATCCGAGCGCTACGTCCGGAGGTCTCGGGTCGCCGGTGGACAAAAGCTGCTACGCAGGAGGCCAACGCTTACAAGGTTTATGAGATGCCTTGATTGCGGACAGCGCGTTTTAACCCGATGCACCAGGGCTGGGCTACAGGTAAACGTGCTTCTGTCAATTGAGCAGATCAGGCGCGTAAGTTTCTTGTCGTCCTGCGACAAGATATCGATAGCAGCGCCGTTGTGCCAAACGACCTGTCTGACCCAATGACAGTCTTCAACCGGAACCCATCAACCATCCATCCTGCTGACAACTTATGGTAGAATCCATTTCCATTATGGAGCTGCCATCGGACAAGTGAGGACCTGACAGTGGCGGATAACCTGACTCAATCAACCCGCCTGGCCTAGCCCAACTTCCACACTTTTCCGGGGCCGTCGGCCCTTTTCCAGAACATCGTTCTCTTCTGCCTGGTTGCCTACTGGCTCAACGTGGATAGTCAGGTGACGCAGACGCTGCGTGTTTGGGACATGGGCTTCTTCCTACTTCTCGCCCGGCCTGTCATTGTCCCCTACTCTCTAGTGAAAACGCCAGGGCTCAAACGCCCGCTCTTCACTTTATTTCTGTTCGCTCTCGTCTCCTTTGGGGCATTCGTGGCTGGAGTGGCAATATTCAGAGTGCCCCACCCATAAGCCAGCGGCAGGGGACGGCTGCTGCCAGGGGTCCGCGTCCTAGGGGAAAGTGGTCTGCTGTCCTATGAATGGAGGACCACTCAATCATCCGTGCGTTGAATTCTGCGGGAGCGGCGCTCGCTGCGGTTCGGAAAGTAGCTTGTCAATTTCTCTCGCCAAGTTTTCTACGAAACGCTCAGCTCCATCGTACCCGACGTGTTCCAGCCGCACATGTCCGGATTTGTCCAAGAGCAGCAGGTGGGGATAGCCTTCGGCTCTCAAGCGAGCCACAGCATCGTTCGCATCATAAGCCGCAGGGATAGTGTATCCCGCCTTCTGCATGAACTCCCTGGCTTTATCAGGAGTCTCGCCCTCCCGGTTCACGTCGATGGCGAGGAACGTCACGTCCGGGTTGGCTTGGTAGCGCCGATAGAGCCGTTCCAGCTCCGGGAATTCCTGGCGGCAAGGAGTACACCACGTTGCCCAGAAATCGAGCACGACCACCCGGCCCTTGAACTCGGACGAGTTCACGACCGCCCCATCCAGGCGGGTGACGCTGAATTCGGGGATGGGCCTATTGGCCGGGTAGGTGGCGAGGCGACTCGCAAGCACCGGTGCACCAAAAACTGAGCCCATTCCAATCGCCGCCAGTACCGTGCCCATGGTCGCAGTGCTTCGAGTTCGGTTCGTGGCCCAGCCACGGCGGCCAGAGATGCCGACCAGTGCCGCTGCGTAGGAAATCCCAACAATCAAGCCGAGCATCAAGGCCGGAGCCCCCGAGGCGAATCCGAGCACCAACATGCATAGCGAAACCAACAGGAGTGCTTTCAGCCACCTATTCGCTGGCGGGCAGCGGCCGCGCCCAAAGCCGACTATGGCGAACAACAGCGCCATTCCCAGGAACAGTTCCCGCATGTCAGTGAAAACATGCGTAGCCACTGCGGCAAGAAACACCGCAGCCGTAGCGAAGACGCTGGTGAGTAGGTCGAGCGCAATGCCTTTCGCCAGGACCCTATTTGACATGGTGGTGCCCCCGGAAGCACTCATTCGCAACTCTTTTCTTCTCCGCGCTTCCACCTATTGTCAAATACGCCTGGCTTTCGCCCCGAGTTCCGACCGTTTGCCAAGGCTGTTTGCAGCCAGCCGTCTTTCCATGACCGTTTGCAGGCACATGCCCACCACGAAAGGAGCTGGGCGGATGCCGCTGGACATTGGCTTGGCCCCTCTCCGAAAGCTGCTCACTGAACACATTAGGTGCGGGTCGGCGGCTCACGATTCGTGCTCGGAACCAACGGCAGCCGAGTACAGGCTAGCCAGCCCAGGCGAATAGAATGCCATCCACTGGCCCGAGGACCCGCGCCACACCAGTGTCCCTGGATTTGCACCGTTGCCGCCCGTGGGCAAGCATGCGGACGATGCTGTGGCGAATGCCTCACTTGCACGGATTCCCCTTCTTTATCGACTCATAGCACGCATACCAATCGCCGGTGAGAATCTCCTGGCCCCGCGTCAGCATGATTGAGGCGGTTGCGGGTACATCGGCAACACAGATATAGCCCAGTACCCTTTCTTGGCCGCCCCGCTGTCCGCATTGCGGACAAAAAAGGCGGTCACCCTTGCGGATGACCGCCCCACTGCTTCCCATCGAGCCGTCTTTGTTGTAGCGATTGCTGAGACTTACGGACCCAGGATATCAAATCCCCTGCGCCTCACAAGAGTACCTTAGTACTGGCAAGCTCGGCCTGTGGCATCGGTGCGTGACGGGTCTCTCGGGCAGGGAATCGGTTGGTCCTCGGTGTCTCATTCAGCTCTGTGGCTCCCGCAGCCAGCTCCGTTCATCCCCCGGCGTACCGCCGCTTCAGTTCAAGATTGAGTAGGCATCTTTCCACCGAGTTTCCCGCCGCATGCACCTGGGCCGGGCGGTAGGCAGGGCGAGGCGTGCGCGGCCGCTTTCCATGTGCTAAGATTTTTGCTCCGGGAGGCGTCGGCAAATTTACAGGAGGGTGTGGTGGGCAAAGCAGCGGACCCTGCCCCAAGAAACTTCGCGGTTAACCGTCAGGCGCAACATCTCTATCACTTGCTCGAAAGGTTCGAGAGCGGCGTTGAGCTGACGGGGACGGAAGTGAAATCGATTCGCGAGGGCAAGGTCAATCTGAAGGACAGCTATGCCGTCGTTAAGAATCACGAAGTGTGGTTGATCGATTGCCACATCAGCCCCTACGCTGCTGGCAGCCGGTTTAACCATGACCCGCTACGGGACCGGCGCCTGCTTTTGCACCGGCGAGAAATCGACAAGCTGACGGGGCGCACCCAGGAGAGGGGTTTCACGCTCGTCCCCACCCGCGTTTATCTGAAGAACAACCTGATCAAGTGCGAAATTGCCCTGGCCAAAGGCAAGAATGTCTTCGACCACCGGGAGACTTCTCGCCGCCGGACCATCGAAAGGGAAGCCCAGCAAGACATCCGCGACCATCGGAGGCGACACCGGTGAGCAGGTGTCAGGTGTCAGGGCAGGGAGAACATCGGGGCGAGAGCGAGGAGAGTATTGCAGGGCGTCACACTATGGGGAAAGCCACTGACATCGTGCACGGAACGATCGATTTGCTGATGCTGAAGACCATAGGGATGGAACCGATTCAAGGCTGGGGCGCCGCCAAGCGCATCCACGAACTCTCCCATCAAGTGATACGAGTGAGGGAGGGCTCGTTGCACCCTGCGCTGGTTCGACTCCATGCACTGGGACTGATCCGGCCTCACTTGGTCAAATCCGGAAACCGGATGAAGAGGCTTTATACGTTAACGAACGCTGGCCGCGCGCAATTGCGGAAGGAACTCGCCCGTTGGGACCGCCTCTCGGACGCCGTGGATGCGATCGTGCACCCGGAGTGATTGAAGGGCGACAAGGTATGAGGGGCAAAGCCATCGACATCGTGCAAGGCACGCTCAACATGCTGATCTGTCAGATCCTCGCGGAGAAGCCATTGCATGGCTGGGGCATCCGCGAGCGCATCCACGAACTTTCGAAGAACGCGTTGCAAGTGCGGGTGGGCTCCCTGTACCCGGCTCTGAACCGGCTGCAAAGCAGGGGCCTCATCTCAGCTCATCGTGTCCGCACCGCGACGGGCCGAATGGGCAAGCGTTACACCTTGACGCGCGCCGGCCGTGCACAACTCAGCCAAGAGATCGCGCATTGGGACCGCCTTTCCGCCGCCGTGGATCGGGTCGCGCACGGCGCGAAATGATACGCGAACGAACAACTCACGAGCCAACCCGCGCCGCGCCCTACATCCTTTCCGGCACCTCAATCCCCATTAAATTCAAGGCTGAAGTGAGGGTTTGATTCACAAGCTGGACCAGGTACAGGAGAAACTGCTGCCGGTCGGCATCGGGTTCGCTGAGAATGTGGAATCGGTGATAGAAATTGTTGAACGCTTGCGCAAGGCGGAATGCGTATTTGGCAACTGCGGCGGGTTCCTGACTGGCGACGGCCAGTTCGACCGTCATCTCGAGTTGCGCATTGACCAGGGTCAATTCCCAAAAGGCAACTCCATCCTCGCCGGCGAAAAATCTCTCGAGCACCTCCGCTCCCACTGCCTGGTCGAGGCACTGGGGTTGGAAGTCCGGGTGTGTTTCCTGGAACTTGTTGAAGATGTTCCTGGCGCGCACAACGCTGTATTGCAGATAGGGCCCGGTCTCGCCTTCGAAAGCGAGAGCTTCCTTGAAATCGAAAGCGATGATAATCCGCCGCGAGAACTTGAGCAGGAAATAGCGCAAAGCGGCCACGGCGATCATGCGGGCGTAGGTTTGCTGCTCCTCCGGGTTCTGAGTCATCTGGCGAGAGCGGACTTCCTCGAGCGCCTTGGCGATCAGAGTGTCAATGAGATCATCCGCCTTCACTCCCAAGCCTTTGCGGCCCGAGACCTCCACGTAGGGCCGTTGCCGGTCCTCCGCGCTCAACTCCACTCCCAATTCCTCGGCGCAGCTCGGGGAGAGTCCCACGACTTCGTAAGCAAAGTGGTGCAAGTTATTGGCCTGCTCGTGAAAGCCCAGAGCGTGAAGCGCCGCTTTCACGAGGATTTGGAGATAGGACTGTCGAGTATCAATCACCGCGTAGGCGCTCGAAGCGTGGCCGTGGGAGGGGGCGACAGGATCGCCCTGCAAGGCGGTTCGCCAGACCGGGTGGCCGTCTGGGTAGCGATGAAAGAGGGTATAACCGAAGTCTTTTCCCAACAGGGCAAACTTCCACAGGTGATAAGCGATGTCTTTGCCTACGTAGGTGACTGTGCCGTTGGAGCGAACGATGATTTTGACTTCTTCCTCGCCTGTTTCCCCCTCGGACTCGCCCGCCGCGGATTCCGCCAGGCTCATGACCCAGCAGCCGGCGTTCTTGCCGGTCTCCTCGAAGCGAATGGCCCCGTGCTTCTTCAAAAGCTCGAAGGCGGATTTCCAAAAGTCGAGACGCAGAATCTCGCTTTCCTGCACGAGGAGATCGTATTGCACGTTGATGCGCAGCATGGTCTCCAGGTGTTGGCGCACGATGGCGGTGGAGACAAGGTCGGCCATGCGGGCCAGTTCCCCGTGGCCTTCTTCGATGTCCTTCAGGGCCTGTGATCGGAGGTTGAGAGCTTCGGGATTCGTCTGGTAATACTGAAAGACTTTTGCGTAGAGATCCCAACAGAAATAGTCGAACCGCTGCTCGGGATCCCGGAGCAGCCGTTCCACGTCCTCGAGCCCTTTCTTTTCGAGGTGTATGAACCCCACCACCACATCCGCGACTTGCACACCCGTGTTGTCGATGTAGTTCTGCACTTCCACTTGGTTGCCACGAAACTTGAGCAGGCGAACGAAAGTGTCGCCTAGAATCGAGTTTCGCAAATGTCCGATGTGGGCCGCCTTGTTCGGGTTGATGCTAGTGTGCTCCACCAGGACCTTACCCTGGAGAGACGACCGGAAAGGCGGGCCGGAGGCGCGCTGGGCGAATAATGCGGCAGCGGCTTGGGCGCGGTTGAAATGAAAGTTCAGAAAACCGGCGCCGGCAGTACTGACTCGCGCGACCCCTTCCACAGGCAGAAAGTGTTCCGCGAGGGCCTGGGCGATTTTTCTCGGGGGTTGCCGCAGCTTCTTCGCCAGTTCGAAGCTGGCGGCCAGGGAGAGATCGCCCATCTCGAGCGAAGGCGGGGAATCCAGCGCGGGGGATTCCAGTTCCAAACCATAGACCTCGCGAACCAGTGTCACAAACCTCTGCTGAATCCTTCGCTGGATTTCCAGATACAAGTACGGCCTCCCTCGAAAGCTGCAAGTTCTGCTTCCTGCCAGTGCGGTTCTATTCTGATTGGAGCGCCGACCTTCAGGACGGCGCTTCCTGGCCTGATTTGATTGTAGCGCAGGCACAGCGCTTGTGGGCTGGCAAGTCCCGGCCAGAGGGCAACGCTGCAAGTGAAATCAGGACAGCACACTTAAGCCTGAATCGCGATTATAGCAGACTCCGGAGGAGTGAGGGTCGGCGGCGGGCACGGTTATACACTGGGTGCCGCCTATAATCAGGCATTGCCGCTTCGGATAATATGTTATGATTTAACGACTGGGACGCTTCCGCCGTTTGGGGTGGTGGTCGAGCCCGAGCTCTTCTCTCTTTCGGCTCAGAGTGTTGCGATGAATTCCCAGGGCCTCGGCGGTCTTTGACGTGTTTCCGTTGTATTTTTCAAGCAAGCGTTGGATAAAACGCTTCTCGAATTCGCTGAGGGCCTCGGGGAACCGAATTCCGTTATCAATCATGCGGTTGATGAGGGCTTCTAGCTGGTCTTTCACGACAGCGCTCCCCTGCGAAAGTATTTGGTCCGTCTGTCTAATTCTTAATTGCTTTCTTGCTGTTCTGGCTCAGCGTTTCCCTGAACCTCTCAAATCCCACGCGAAATTGGGCTTTGAGATTGCTGGGCATCGCCAGGGAAATAATATGTGCTCCGGTGGTGACGTAAGGAGCCAGGGACGATTGCTGCACCGCTGCCGGCTTGATGGCGAAAGCCACGAGGACCAGGAGGAGCACGCAATCGACAAGCACTCCCCGAACCAGGCCGAAAACCCCGCCTAAGAAACGGTCGAACCATTCAACGCCGGCCGTCTTAATCAACTTTCGGGCCAGCAGCGATACAAACGCGCCCAGGATCAGGACTGCCAGGAACAGGGTCAAGAAACCCAGCCCCAGGGCGACATCGTGCGACTTAGTCAGATCTTCAAACCAGAGGGCGGCTCTCGGGTATGCCACCGCAGCCACCACGAGTGCGGCCACTAAGGACGCCAGGGAGACCAACTCCCGGACGAAACCCTTCATGATCGCAAAAAAGACCGAGCCCGCAACAATGGCGGCAAATGTCCAGTCGAGCCAGTTCCAAGCACCCATGAGCGTCAGCGCAATCCCGCGGCGGCGGGATGGTTTCAGTTAGGAGTCCCTTCCAGTTAGAAGACTGTACGCCCGCCGGTACTTCTCACTCGTCTTTTCCACCACCTCAGGCGGAAGGGAAGGTGGGGGAGGCTGTTTATTCCAGTGCAGCGATTCGAGGTAATCGCGAACGAACTGCTTGTCGAACGAAGGTTGTGGCCGGCCGGGCTGATAACCTTGCCGGGGCCAGAAACGCGACGAGTCCGGGGTAAGGACCTCGTCGATGAGGATGATCTCATTCCCGCTCCGGCCCCACTCAAACTTGGTGTCGGCGATGATGATACCGCGTTCCGCCGCGTAGTCTCGCGCCTGGGAATAAAGCTCGAGGCTCAGGTCGCGAAGCTTTTGGGCGGTTTCGCGCCCTACTGTCGCAGCGGCTTCGTCCCACGTAATGTTTTCGTCGTGGCCGGTTGTGGCTTTGGTGGCCGGCGTAAAGATCGGCTGATCGAACTTAGAACCTTCACTCAGACCCGCGGGCAATTGGATTCCGCAAACTCTTCCCGCAGCGCGATATTCCTTGAGTCCTGAGCCTGCCAGGTATCCTCGCACCACGCATTCGATGGGGAAAGCTTCGGCCTTACGCACCAGCATCGAGCGGCCTTCCAATTGATCGGCGAACGGTTGGAACTCCGCCGGGTAGTCGCCCAGCTTCGAACTTAGAAAGTGATTGGGAAAAGTCTTCCCGAAAATCTCGAACCAGAAGCACGAAAGCTGCGTCAGAACCCAACCCTTGCCCGGAATCCCCTCGCCCATGACGACGTCAAACGCTGAAAGGCGGTCCGTGGCGACCACCAGGAGCCGGTCTGTCCCGGCCTCGTAGACATCTCGGACTTTGCCTCGGGAGAAAAGCTCCACTCCGGGCAATCTGGTCATAGTGACAACAGATTGATGACCCATTTTCATGCTGGTGGCTCAGAGCATTCGCCATTCTAAAACATTGGCGGAAGTTGTCAACGAAAAAAAGGAACGCGATGAAAACAAAGCAATTTCAAAAGCCACCACTGGATGTTGGGTGGCAGTTTCAAGGAAGCACAAGCGGAAGAAAGCAGATAGCATCATCAGGATTCAGGAGCCAGTATCGCGGCTAGGGCCGCGTTACTCACAGTCAGAACAGCAATTTCAGTGAGAACTGAATCTGTCGGGAAGTTCCGGCGGTATGGTTGACCAGTCCGAAGCCCGAGCCCCGCAGGATATTCACCGGCAGTCCGAAGTTGACCAGGTTAAAAGCGTTGAAGCATTCTGCGCGAAACTCCAGGGTCGGCGGCTCGGAACCGGCGCGGCTGCTGAGGGCCGTATCCTTGATTAAGGCGAGATCGAGATCGTGCATGCCAGGACCGCGGAACGTATTGCGACCCAACGTTCCGAAGCGTCCCGAGTTGGGCCCGGTCCCCTCGGGAATATTAATCGGGACAGCGAAGAACGAGGGATTGTCAGCGCCCCGGCCGAAATAATCTTCGCGAATCGTCCGGCTGGTGGAAAAAACCGGGACAGCGATTTGATCCGGCCGGTCGCCGCCGCCCGCTCCCGCGCCGGTCTGTTGAATTCCGGAATAGACCGTGAATGGCGAACCACTCGTGAGGGTCGTGATGTTCAGCAACTGCCAGCCGGTGTTGAACCTTTTTCCCAGCGGACGGAGAAAACGGACTCGATCGAGGGGCAGAACCTGGATGAGGCTGGAGGTGAACGCCTGGGTGACGTCAAACGTGGAAGGCCCTTTATCGGCCCCGGGATTCCTGGGGTCCTGCGGGACGGCCTGGATGATGGTTCCTGTCGGCCCGCCATAGCCGACGACCACGGCGCTCGTGTCATCAATCGACTTGCTGAAGGTGTAGCTGGTTTGGAAGCCCAACCCCAGGCGCGGATTGTTCTTGGAGGCGGACAACTGCAAGGCGTGATAGGTAGAGTGAGAACCGGTGGTCACAAAGTATTCCAGCCCATAGCCGCCGGTAATCTGGCCTTGGGCGTTGAACTGGGTGAAGCGAGCGAACTGAGGCGAAGCGCCGGCGTAGCCATTGGGGCTATTAACGGTTTCAAGCTTCACACCCGCGGTGCCAACATAGGAAGCGGCGAGCACCACGTCTTTCACGGTACGCTCGACGCTCGCGGTCTGGCTGACGATGTAACCCGTGCGGATGTCGGGGGCCATGCCTGCCATGGCGAGGGGTTGTGGCTGCCGGCCGGGCGTCAGAGCGGAGAGGTCCGATTCATAACGTGGCATGTCGAGGTCGGTATTGGGTGGAACGACTCGAGTATTGCCACCGGGTACGGCGATCTGGCCTGTTGTCGTGTAGAGAGTGGGCAAGTTGAAAGTGGTGACGGCGTCTGCGAAGGGCAGCGGCGCGCCGGCAGTTGCCGAGAGGTAGGGATCGACAATGAATGGGAATCCGCCGGTGAGGAAATTCATCCAGAAGAGGTTCGGGAGGAAGGAAGTGATCGCGCCACCCGCTCGCACCACGGTGTTGCGGGCCGCTTGCCATTCCGCGGAGAGGCGAGGCCCCCAACCGTTCCAGTCCTGGCTGTAAGGAGGCTGCGGGTTCATCAGCACAATTTCTTCCGCTCCCGGCTCCCAGGGTGGGACGAGCTTGCCTTGCGCGTCCACAAAGCGCGCGGTCGAGGTGCGATGCGAAGGCTCTCCAATGCGGCTGTTGGCTTCGTAGCGCAGACCGTAGTTGAGCGTGAACTTGGGCGAGACTTTCCAGGCGTCCTGAAAGTAAAAGTTGTAAGCGTTGCGGTGCATGCTGACCTCATCAAAGTGGTCTCCCGCCGCTGTGTAGGGCGAGGGCACCGTGGTGTTATAGGAGAAGGGCGTGGCCGTCAGAAATCCCGAGAGCGAGTCGGGCAGCGGAGCCCCCGCGTCGATGTTGTGCCGCCCGCTGTCGGAAGGAATCTGGGCGGGGGAATAGGCGGTCCCTCCACCGAAGGCATAGGTGCCATCGGGATTCACGCCAAAAATGCCGCCGTCACGGTTGAATCGCATCTCGAAGCCGAACTTGAAGGCGTGCGTTCCCCGCACGCCGGCGAAACTCTGCCGGAATTGAAACAGGTTTCCCGTGTTGCCTGTGGCGGTGCCGGCGGCCGCGTTGAACGGCTCATAAAGGCTGTCGGCGAAAGTGATGGCGGGCTGGACGTGATTGGCAGAAATGAACGTCGGCGTGCTGCGGATGTAGCCGAGGGAAGTCTCGGCGGTGAAATGCGGCGACACGGCGCGGCTGTAATGCAGTGCCGCGTTGCGCTGGTAGTCGAAAAAATGGATGGCGAAGCTGGGCGCGATGGCGGATTGGTCGGGATTGGTCAAGGGGCCATTGACGTTGTTGAGGGTGAAACGCGCGAACAACTGAGCCTGGTGAGAAATACGGTGATCGATGCGCACCGAGAATTGATTGGTGTCCGTCGGCACTTTGGTGGACGTAGCATAGGTGCGCGCCCCGAATGGCCCCTGAAGATCATTCGGCAAGGGGTAGCCGGCCAGGACGGGCTCGACCAGAGGGCTGACGGGAACATGCAACGTGTCGCCCGGGAACGCCGTTGTGTCCAGGCCTTGCCGCTCCGCCACGGTGGGTACCGAGAGCACCTCCGTCGAGCCCAGGACCTGCCGGAAGCCTTGGTATTCGCCGAAGAAAAAAGTGCGGTCGCGGCCGCGATATATTTCCGGCAGCGTCACCGGGCCGCCCAGCGCAAAACCGAATTCATTGCGCCGGAAAGGCGGGATGCGGCCGGGATTGGCAAAGGAGCGCTCGTCGAAGAAATTGCGCGCATCGAAAGCGGAGTTGCGCACGAATTCGAAAAGCGAGCCGTGCAGCAGATTGGTTCCGGCCTTGGTGATGATGTTGGTGAAGCCCGCGGCGCCGTGGCCGATTTCCGCCGACATCACGCCCGAATAGGCTTGGATTTCCTGGACGGCGTCGATGTTGAAATTCGAGAAGGTGGCGCCGCCCAGTTCCGGATCGGTCGTGTCCACGCCGTCCATGGCAAACATGGCGGTGGAGCCGCGCTGGCCGTTGACGGCGAACTGCTGGGTGAAATTCGCCGAACCGTTTGTGTCTGTCATCGTGCCGGCGGCGAGTAGCAAGAGTTGACTGAAATCGCGCTTGTTCAGGGGCAGTTCCGAGACTTGGCGGCTGGAGAGATTCTCGCCGCCGCTTGCCTTCGGCTGCTCACCCACAGCTACCGTCTTGAGAGTCAACTCTCCTCCAGCGGCAGCCAGTTGCAGGGTGGAGTTCAGGTTGCCGCCCGGCCGGATTCTCAGCAACTCCCGCGACGCGCTCGCCGTATCATGCCAGCGCACGTGCACGGCGTAGCTTCCCGACGGAACTTCAGGGAAGCGAAAGGCGCCTTGTACATCGGTCGAGGTAGTCAGGGTTTGGCCCGAGCCGGTTTCCCGCAGTTCGATCTGCGCCCCGGGCAAGGCGTTTCCCTTGGCGTCGCGCACCACCCCTTGCCAGGATCCGGTGGCGGGTTGGGCAGGGGCGCCGGCCTGCGTGGTTTGCGGGACCGCGGCATTGCCCAAGCCGAGCGCGAAGAAGGCAAAAGCAACGGCAAGGTAGAGGGGAATTGGTCTCGAAACCCGCAGACCTTCAACCTGCGCCAGCCCTGTGTAGCCTGCCTTCTTGTCACTCGCTTGGCCCGGACGCGCGCCGCCGGTGTTTCGGTTCGATTCGCGGGAATGAGGCCGCTGACCCCACGTCTTCGGGTTTAATTCGGGTTCAAAGCCGCGCAAAAGCCGCTCGGTTTGCAACATTTCAAAAAGTCAAATCCTTTGTTTTCAGCTACTTCTTAGCTTCGTTCCCACTGTTTTTGTATTTGCTCGCGATTCTTCGAATCTCGCTGCGTGGGTCAATTTCGGTCCTCGGGGCATTCCGCAGCGACATTCCTGCCGCCCGGACGCGCGTGGCGCTCGATGGCTCACTTTTGGGGTCAAATATGCACATTGGGGGCTCAAAGTTGGTCCGATTTGGGTTCGTTTTAGCTTCGTTTTTCGACGGCCTTCCTGTGTTTTCAATGACATACTGGCTTCGTTCGTTGTTTTTGTGTGTTCTTGGATCACTCTTTCTTCCCTGATCGGCGGGGTTAGCCCGCCTTTCCAAACCTGCCGACGCGGACCAGGCGTCAGAATGCGACAAGAAGCCCGCAATCCGACAATTTTGATAGGCTACCATGGACTGGGTTTCTTGTCAAGTAAAAAATGCCATAACGCCTCCTCGTGGTTCCCATTGGGGCACCCGCATCAGCGAATAGGTCAGCAAGGAAACGGCGAGGACGGAGTGTCGCTCAGCAACGTGAAGCGGCGGCGGTTTCTCGAGGGCACCGACAAATTCTGGGTGGCGCATTGGTCTCTAATGTATGCGCCACGGTTTGGTCGATTGAGCGAAGGGCGCCTACATTAACGGGCAATCTATGCGCCACCCGTGGAGCCTCAGCGTGGACCTGCAAGTATGGCGGAGTCGGCGACCGCGATTATAGTTTTTTCCTGATCGTTTTCGCCCAGCGTAGAGGGTAGTTTTAACTGAATCTGGTACAGGGTTCCTGCTTGCCCCCACCAGAGATTCGCTGGCCCGCAGGATCCGCCGCAACTCACCGGGCTGAAAAACCCTCGGATACCACGGGCGAGTTTAACTACGTGAAGGCCGGGCAAACCCCGCGGATCATAGTTAGGGCTAGCCTCGGCCGCAAAGAACGCTGCGAAACCAGCGTCCCCCATGCCCAACTCATAATAGAGCGATATCGCATACGCATTTGCCGCAACTTTCTGGACGACTGCGTGCTTAGCGTCTTCGAATGGCCTGGGTAATTCGGTGGGCAACAGCACTGCTACTCGCGATTTTGCTTTAATCTCCGGCAAGACAGAAACAAAAACCCTCGGAAGCGGGCCGCCCGGCTTCGCTTGGCCCGCTGCGTCGATTGAACCGACAGGCACAAGCCTGCTGCCTAACCCGGCAGCCCAGCAGAGAGCTACAGCCATCAAGGAAAGTGCGAGGGTTTTACTCTTCATCAATGGTAGGGTTCACCTCCCTGCACGTGGGAGTTTAACACAAGTAACTGCGTCGCAAAGCGCGTTGCATTGAGCCGGTAGCGCACAGGTGCGCGGTTCTTGCGCTCCTGTGCGGCTTTTCGTCTCGCATTAGGACGAACCGCGGAGGGACGCAGACCGCGCGCACCTCCGCGCTACTTGCTCGCTTCGGACATAGAGGTATGCGCCAGCCGGCGAGAACGCTCGCGGCTGCACGTTCAACCTTGAAACCGCGCTCGTCTTTGTGCTAATAACACCTGCTCATTGTGTTAGTAGCGTGCATCTTTCACCCCACAGTTCGCCTGGCCGTCGCGCGAGTAACATCGCTCGCGCTGGCATCTTTGCCGCGACGATGTTTGTGAGCGCGGCGCTGCTCTTCCTGATGGAGCCCATGTTCGCCAAGATGGCGCTGCCGCTCCTGGGAGGGACGCCGGCGGTCTGGAACACGTGCCTGATGTTTTTCCAGGCGGTGCTGCTGTGCGGATACTCTTATGCGCACCTTTCGGCAAGGCTTCTGAGCAGGCGTGGACAGGCGAGGCTGCACCTGATCGTGCTGATCGGCGCTCTGTTGACCTTGCCATTCCGCGTCCCCGCAGGGTGGGCGCCGCCGGCGCGGCACAATCCGGTGGTTTGGCTGCTCCTCGTGCTGGCGGTTGCGGTGGGCGCGCCTTTTTTCGCCCTCTCCGCCAGCACCCCCCTGCTTCAGAAGTGGTTTTCGCATTCCGGACACCCCTCGGCAAGCGACCCTTATTTTCTTTACGCGGCCAGCAGCGCCGGAAGCCTGTTTGGCCTGTTGGCTTACCCGCTGCTGCTTGAGCCTGCCTTCGGCCTGGGCGCGCAGACGCGGCTGTGGGGATCGTGGTACCAATTGCTTGTGCTGCTCGTCCTGGTCTGTGCAGCGCTTGTGTGGAGCGTGTCGGACACGGCAGATTCTTTTGTAGGCGGGCGTCCCCCGAACGACGCGACTCAGGATAGCGCGGGCGAAGACCGTGACGACTTAGACTTGCGCCGCCGGGCGCGATGGGTCGCCCTGGCCTTTGTGCCCTCGAGCCTGATGTTAGGTGTGACCAGCGAACTTACCACGGATATCCCTCCGATCCCCTTGATATGGGTTCTTCCTCTCTGCTTCTATCTTCTGAGTTTCATTCTCGTCTTTGCGCCGAGACCCATGCTCTCCCACCGCTGGCTGGTGCGCCGGCTGCCGTTTCTAATTCTTGCAGCTTCAATACCCGTTCTTACCAAGACGTATCTGTCCTTGATCGCGGTGATACCGATCGACCTCGTTACGCTCTTTGTCGCCGCCATGGTTTGCCACGGTGAGTTGTGGCGGAGGCGGCCGTCAGCACGGCACCTGACCGAATTCTATCTTTGGGTATCGGTGGGAGGCGTGCTCGGCGGAATCTTCAACGCGATCATCGCGCCGCTGGTTTTCCATTCCCTGGCGGAATTTCCAATAGCGCTGGTGCTGGCGGCGGCGTTACGCCCACCCATCGACATCGTCACAGATTCGCCGCGCGCCCGTAAGTTGGATTACTTGCTTCCTGTGGCGCTGGGCGTTTGCGCTACGATGCTGATCCTCGCGTTCGAAGCTGAGGGTCTGAAGCCGGGCCTCACCATGAATGTTATGATCTTCGGCGTCTCCGCGGTCTGGTGCCTGAGCTTCGGTAAGCGGCCCCTGCGCTTCGCCATGGGACTGGCGGCGCTGATGCTGGCGAGCGGCGTTTACACCGGCCACTTCGGCCATGTCCTGAGCACCGAGCGCAGCTTCTTCGGAGTTTATCGCATCTCGAACGACGACGCGAACGGGCTTCGCACACTTTTCCACGGCAGCACCGTGCACGGAATCCAAAGCCTGGACCCGGCACTCGCCTGCGAGCCTCTCGCTTACTACACACGCAGCGGGCCGATTGGGCAGGTATTTGCCGCCTACGCAGGGAATGCACTGGAGAACCAAGTGGCGATCGTTGGGTTGGGAGCGGGCGCGTTGGCTGCCTACCAATCCCCCGGTGGACAGTTCACATTCTATGAGATCGACCCCCTGGTGGAGCGAATTGCCCGGGACAGGCGATACTTCACCTACCTGTCGAACTGCGCCCCGCAGGCACGCGTGGTGTTGGGAGATGCGCGCTCGTCGCTGGTAGAAGCCCCCGATCACGCCTACGGCATCATCGTGCTCGACGCCTTCAACGGCGATTCCATCCCGATGCATCTCCTCACGCGTGAGGCCCTGCGAATTTACCTCCGCAAACTCGCCTCCGGCGGCTTGCTGGCGTTTCATATCAGCAACCGCTATCTCGACCTTCATCAGGTCCTTGGCAACCTGGCACAAGACGCCGGAGTGGTGTGTCTGCTGAACGTCGATACGGAGACGGGCGAGGACGATAGGAAGGCGGGGAAGTACGCATCAGTCTGGATGGTGATGGCCCGCAAAAGAGAGGATCTTCAGGTGTTGTCGCAGGACGCGCGTTGGATGCCGGTTTTTCCGGTTCTGGGCGCAAGAGTGTGGAGCGATGACTTCTCGAATGTCCTGAGCATAATCAAGCTGTATTGACCACAGACTGTCACCCGGAAAAAATGAAAACAATCCCCGCCTTCACCTGCTCGTAGGGGGACGGCTTGCCGTCCCCGCATTTCTCCTGGCCCCGACGAAGGTAGGGCAAGCCCTACCCCTACAAGTTCCGATCGGATCGGGGTTCTTCAGGATGACAGTTAAGAGGGTTCTTGCAAAACCTTCTTACGCCACGGCCACCGGCTCAGCCCGCAGCGCATCGAAACGTACAGAAACCAACTTCGACACGCCGGGTTCCTGCATGGTGACGCCATACATGACGCGGGCGGCTTCCATGGTGCGCTTGCTGTGGGTAATGAGGATGAACTGGGTATGGCGGCTCATCTGTTCGACCATGCGGCTGAAGCGTTCGATGTTCGACTCGTCGAGTGGAGCGTCCACTTCATCCAGAATGCAGAAGGGGCTTGGGGTGTAGCGGAAGATAGCAATCAGCAGCGCCAGGGCGGCCAGCGCCTTTTCGCCTCCCGAGAGCAGCAGCACGTTCTGAAGGCGTTTGCCGGGGGGTTGAGCGGCGATGTCAATGCCGCTGTCCGCATCGGACTCATCGCTCAGCCGCATCTCGCCGATTCCGCCCCCGAAGAGAGTGCGGAAAGTTTCGGCAAAATAGCCGTTGATTGCCTTGAAGGCTTCCAGGAATTGCTGGCGCGAGACCTGGTCGATTTCGCGGATGGCCTGCGTAGTGTCCTCGATCGAAGCGATCAAATCCTGGCGCTGGGTGTCGAGGAAGGTGAAGCGCTCTTCGGCCTCCTGGAGTTCTTCGAGGGCCATCATGTTGACCGGCCCCAGGTTCTCGATGCGCGTCTTGAGCTGCCTCGCCTCGTCCTCCGCAGCCTGCAGAACTTCGCCCGCCAGTATGGAGTCCGGGGGCAACTCGGCCATCACGGCAGACGGTTCAGCGTGCAACTCCTCGCGGCATTGCTGCTGCTGGTGAGTGCGGTCGGAATCAGCGCGGGCAAAGGCCACTTCCGCCTCCGAGCGCCGGGCGCGATGGGCTTCAAGTTCGGCTCGTGCCGCGTCCACCCGCGGACTGAGCGACGCCCGTTGCGCTTCTTCCGCCGCAGATTTCTCCTCGCACTGGCGGAGCTCGCTCCGCGCCGTTTCCAATCCGGCTTCCAGCTCGCTTAAGCGAACCAGGTTGGCTTCGCCTTCCTTCGCCAGCAATTCCTGTTGTTCGCGCCAGCTCTCAGATTGTTGCCGGAGGCGCGCCATGCGGGTGCGGACTTCCTCGCACATGCCCAGCAGGCGCTCGACTTCGGCGCGGGCGGCGCGGGTTCGTTCCTCGAGGGCGCTATTCGAACCGCTTGCCTCGGCGAGCTTCTGCCCAAGTTGTTCCATCTCGGCGCGGAGTTCGCGGAGCGCTGCCGTTGATTGGGTGACGGTTTCCTCGCGCGCAGTCTTTTCCTGGCCTGCCGCTTCCAATTCCGAACGCAGGCCGGCTTTGCGTGCTTCGGCTGCGGCGAGGTCGTGTGCGAGCTGGGCGGCTTCAGACTGAAGGACTTTGAGTTGCTCGGCCGCTCTCTCGCACGCATCGCGGGTCTGGCGCAACTTCTCATCAGCGACCACAGCTTTCTTTTCCGCTTCCTGCTTGGCCGCAGTCAAATTCGCGTGGTCTTTGGCGAGTTGCGCGGCGCGGCCCGCAGCATCGGCCAGCTCCGCCTCGCACGCCTGGATCTTGCCCTCCAATTCGGCCGTGCGTCGCTCGAGTGCCCGGAAGTCGCGCCGCAAGGCCAGGGGGCCGGCGCTCGAACCCTTGCCGCCGGACACCAGGCGATGCTGATAGTGTTCACCCGAGCGAGTCAGGAAGTGGTATTCAGGGTAAGACCCTGCCAGACGCTGGGCAGTAGCGGAGTCCTCAACCAGATAGGCGTGGGCGAGCGCCGGCAGCGGCAGGTCGCCATTGAGCCCAAGAGACTTCTGAAAAGTCATCAATTCCCGCACGGGCGCCACGACGCCCGCCTCCGCAAGGAGCTCCGTGTGAGTTTCCCCGTTTGCGAGGTCCAGAGAGGGCATCTGCGTAACGAAGAAGGTGGAGCGCCCTCTTCCTTCCGAGCGCAGCAAGGCGATGCCGGAGCGGGCTTGTTCGTGGTGTTCCACAACCACGCACTCGAGTTCCTGCTTAAGGAAATCTTCCACCACTTCTTCGTAGCCGGCCGCAACCTCGACAAAGTCCGCGAGCACGCCCAGCGGGCGGAAGCGATGCCCGTTCATGGGGATTTCGCCCGACAGCAACCGCCGGACGCTCTCCGTACTGTACGCGTGACGCGCCAAGGACTCCTCGAGCGCCTGCTTGCGCGCGACGGCTGCGGAGTGCTCCCGGCGAAGCGTTTCAAGACCGGACCGCAAAGAGGTTTCCTCGGTCCGAGCCCCCTCGAGGTCCGCCTCAGTTTCACCGAGCGTCCGCGCCAGATCCGCCAGCGACGTTGTGCCTTGCCGTTGAGCGGCGATGGAAGCCTCCAGTTCAGCCGCCCAGCGCTGGTCTTCCTCCTCCGCGCGCTGCTTCTCAGATCCGGTGCGCGCCGCTTGCCGCGAGAGCGCCAGGCTTGCCTCTTCGGCCTGCACGAGCTGGTTGCGCAGTTCCGCCGCATGGCTCACCGCAGCCAACAAGGCCTGGCGGCATGATTCGACTTCCTCCTCCGCTGCCGTCACCTGGAGCGTGAGCGATTCCTGCCGTGAGACCAGTTGGGCCAGCGCTTCTTGGGCCGCAGTCCAATCCTGTTGGACCCGCTCGAGCTGGAGGCTTCTCTCTTTGGTCTGCTCCTCCAGTGAACTGAGTTGAGCTTCGAATCCGGCCTGTTCCCGCGCCGCGTCCGCGGCCCGCGCCTCGAGGCCTGCCGCCTGCTGGCGCGCTTGTTCGCAACGCGAAAGTAACCGCTCGCGCTCCAGGCCGCTTTGCGAAATATGCTCGCGCAATTGCGTGAGGGCTCGCTCCCACTCTTCATGCTGGTATGTAGCGGCCTTCTGCTCCTGCTCCAGAGCTTCGAGCCTCTGCGCCGTGCGCCGGCACGCTTCCTGTGCTTGGGTCACTTCGCCGCCCAGCCGGCCGCAATCCGCCTCCAGGGCTGACCAGCGTGAAGTCAGAACCACTTTCAGCCGGGCGCGCAGATCTTCGTGCAGTTCCTTGTAGCGGCGCGCCTTGGACGCCTGGCGCTTCAGCGAGTTCACCTGCTTGCTGACTTCTTCCAGAATGTCGGCGATGCGAGAGAGGTTCTGCCGCGACGACTCGAGCTTGGCTTCCGCCAGCCGTTTGCGCGTCTTGAACTTAGAAATCCCTGCTGCCTCTTCCAGGATCAAACGCCGGTCTGACGGCCGGGAGCTCAGAACCTGCCCGATTCGGCCTTGCTCGATGATGGCGTAGGATTCCGGGCCCAGCCCCGTGCCCATGAACAAGTCTTGAATGTCGCGCAGACGGCAGACCTGGCCGTTAATCAAGTACTCGCTCTCGCCGGAGCGGAACAAGCGGCGTGTCACCGCAATCTCGCCGGCGCGATGGCGAAGCTTGGACGCCTGCTTCTCTCCGCTGCCGTTGCCATTGCCTCCAGCGATAACTTCGCCGTTGTCGCCTGAGATAACTACAGGTTCCTGGGCCTCCGCCTGCGGCGGTTCTTCCTCCGGGAAGCCGGCCTCGTTGTACTCCGGGTCGATGAGCGTCATGCTCACTTCCGCCATGCTCGTGGGAGGCCTGGTTCCAGTGCCGTTAAAAATCACGTCGGCCATCCGCTCGCCGCGCAGGCTTCGCGCGCTCTGTTCCCCGAGGACCCAGGAGACGGCATCCGAAAGATTTGACTTGCCGCAGCCGTTCGGTCCAACGATCGCGGCCACCCCATCCGAGAATTCCAGCCTCGCCCGCTCTCCGAACGACTTGAAGCCCAACAACTCGAGTTTCTTCAGTTTATACAAGCTACACCCCTTCCCTCTGGTCCTTCCGAGGAGGTGCAAACCCAAGCGCGCGTTGAAACGGATGCCAGAAGCATGACGCCGTACCCTGTGGTGGGCCCGTTATCTAGCCGACACTGCCACAGCAACATAGTCCGCCACCCGGTGTGGCAAAGGCGTTCCCGTGCACAGCACGCTCGATTCGGCCCCAGCCTACGTTCTGGCGCACGTGCCACGGCGGAAGCGAGCAATCCCCTTTAACTCCAAAGTATAGTTAGCATGAAAAAAGGGGGAAGTAAAGGGAAAACCACAAAAGGTGGGATTTTTCGAAACTCGAGGCCCTATATGTAGGGGCCTTTGGTCGATCCTTTGGCCGCGACTTTATGACCGATGCGTGAGCCGCACCTCATTCGGCATGATGACTCAGAATGCGCAGGACTTGGGGTGCCCCAATCGGTGATAATCGCGCCATCCACACAGCGCAGCAGGCGGGCCTCCACAGTATCTTTACCTCCTAAGCTGTCAAGTCAGCGAAGGACAAGCTCGGCACCCGCTCGAAGTGGCGGCGGTTGCGGGTGAGAAGCTTCGCCCCGTGGAGGAGAACAATGCCCGCGATTAAGCTGTCTGCCATCCCGATCGAATTGCCCCGGCGCTCGAGCTCAAGCCGCGTCTCGGCCGCCTTCTGTGCGGCGGCGCGGTCGAGGGCCAGAGCAGGGATGCTGTCGAGGAGCATTTGGACGGAATTGCGCTGCCGCACCTGGCGGGCACCGGACAATAGCTCAAAGCAACTGATTGCCGTCGTCTGCAACTGGCCCGCGGCCAGCACAGCAGCCACGGCCTGAGCCCCTGGTTGACGACCTTCAAGGAAATCTATTAGTACGTCGGTGTCTGCGACGATCATCGCCAGTCTTTGCGTAGGGCAGCGGCCCGTTCTCGAAGTTTCTTGGCTTCTCTCGCCTTCAGGGAGCCCTGAAGGGCGAGGGCTTTCCTTCGCCGATGTTCCGATTCTGTCTGGGCGTTGAGGTACGCATCGAGTGCTTCCCGGAGGACGTCAGAAAAGCCTTTATCGCCTCTTCTGGCCGCCATCGCCAATAAACGACTCCGGTGCTCGGGTTTCAGCTCAACGGTTATTCTCACGGAGTTAATTCTAGCCTCTTTGCAGATAATGTATCAAGGTTTCTTACGCGCGATTGGTGGGTTTGGATCCCAGGTTTCTGGCCACGATTTCCGCTACATCGACGATCTCGAGGTCATCGCGCTGGGCGCGGTTGGCAGCATCGCGAAGCATGGTGGGGCAGTAGGGGCAGGCCACTGCCAGCGTTGATGCCCCGGTTGCGGCAAGCTGGGCAAACCGTAGTTCGTTCACCCGATGTTTCGTCTGCTCGCGTTTGTCGTCAGTAATGAAAAGCCTCGCACCGCCGGCGCCGCAGCACTGGGTGTTCTGGCCATGGTGTTCAGGCTCTGCCAAGGCGACGCCGCAAGAACGCAGGATCTTGCGCGGTTCAGCCGTGATCCCGCGGCCGCGGGCAAGGTAGCAGGGGTCATGGTAGGTTGCCGTGAACGCCGCCGGCGCGATGGGGAGGCGGGGAAGCAGTTCCGCGATGAATTCGGTATGGTGCACGACCTTGATGCCGAGTTCCGCGTAGGATGGAAATTGCCGGTAGTCCTTATCCAACATGGTGGTGCAGTGGGGATCGCAGAGGACGACCTTCTTCACATGGGCGTTGGCAAACGCCTCGATCACTTTTTCCGAAAGTTGCATGAACAGGTACTCGTTGCCCGCGCGCCGCGCCGGCTCACCGCAGCAGGTTTCACGCGCCAGCACGCCCCAGGAGACGGAGGCGGCATCGAGAATCTGCTTCATGGCCGTGGCAACTGCCTGGCCGTGCTGATCGAAACTCAATCCGCAGCCCAGCCAGAAAAGCCATTCCTGGCTGCCGTCGAAAACGGGGAACTGCTTCGAGGCTAAAAGGTTCTGCCGTGTCTCGTGCGCAATGCCCCAGGGATTGTGGGGAGCGCGTTCCATGGTGGTGAACAGCTCGGCCACTTTCTCACTGCTGATGCGTCCCTCGCTGGCCAGCCCGCGCCGCAAATCCAGAATTTTTCTTCCCACATGTTCGATGCCCACCGGACAGACGTACTCGCAGGCGCCGCAGGAGAGACACTGGAAGAGGTCCTCCTCCGAAACGTAGACTTTCCCCTGCTCCTTTTCCTCCGCAGTTCCTGCCACCAAATCGCCGCCGCCGAGCAGGCCTCTTTGCAGATCGAGGATGACTTCCTTCGGACTCAGCGATCCGCCGGCGAGGTTGGCCGGGCAGAACTGCGTGCAGCGGCCGCATTCGACACAGGCGTTAACGTCGAGAACGTCCTTGCGCCCCAGGTCAGGGAAGCGGATCATTCCCAGATCTTCACCGTCTTGCCGCAGGGCTCTCATGGGGCTCGTGGTCTCGGAGCCCAGGAAGATCGTGAACGGTGCGAGCACGAGGTGCAGATGTTTTGAAACAGGAATCACGTCGAGCAGCGCAAAAAACGATATCGTATGCACCCACCAGTTCACTTTCCAAGCCATAGTTCCGACTGGAAACACTCCCCAGCCCAGCAGATACGTCACCATCAGCGCGGAGATGAGAAACGCAACAAACCCGGATGTGGCGGACAGCTTTCCGAGCGGTTTGGGCCGCAATACAAATCGCCGAAACGACAAGCCGATCATGGCCAGCAGAACTGCCACCGCCCAAACTGCCACAAACGCGTTGTACCCGCTTCGTGCCTCGGTGGCTTTTGACAAACCGCGCAGGCCCAGCAGCATGTGTTGCGCGCTGACCCAGGTGAAGGCAAGAAATCCCCACAGCACAAATGCGTGCAGTATGCCGACAAGGGGCCGCTCGCGCACCACGCGATACTGCAATATGACTTCTTTGAATACGCGCCAAAGGCGCTTAGGAATATGATCGTGAGGAAGGTCTCCGGGCGCAGCGAGCACCGAATACAGCCGGCGTTTAACGATCTTTAAGAATAGCCAGATGCTCGCCACGCAGATGGCGATGAAGATCGCCGGCGCGAGGCCATCAAAAAGGAAAGCGGCGCAGAAGGGCGCCGCGATGGTTGCCATCATGAATGTGGTTTCCTCATTCACCTTTTGCAACGGGATAACCTTTATTTACCCAGTCCGCCCCCAAATCCTCGGCGATGTAAAGCACCTTCAGCTTCTTGAACCCCTGGTTGTGCAAGGCTTCGTAGGCCGGCCTGACGTTCGGGCAGTGGCTCCAGGGGCAGCATCCGCAGTAAATGACGATGAATCTGTCTCGGGCGACCCCGCTCATCCGCTTCGCTAACTGTTGCAGCGCCGCCTGGTTAGTGGCCGGACCAAGGTTTTCAGAATCCGGGATGTGGGCCTGGGTGTAGGGAAGATGAAAGCCGACATAGATGAGGAGGGGCCTTTCGCTGGGGAGTGAGGAGAGAACTTTGGCAAGGTCCTGCGGATTGATTAGGGCGACAGCGGGAATGGGAGAAGGCGCCGCTGGTTTATCCGGCGGGTGGCCCACCACAGGGTCGGCGTGCGAGATCCCGACGCTACGGCTTCCGGTACCGGCGAATAGAATAAAGCCGAGAACGAACAGTCCCGCTGATGCGGCGACAGATCTTCGAAGGTTCAGAGATCTCATCACGGTCCGCTCCTTCCTGATTGCGGGTGCGAAGTCCTTGCCTGCCAGAAGACCAAGACAACTTGCCGGTGCGCTCTCAATGAGGCCACTAGCCCTGCGTGCCCGAGCCTCACCTGCACTTCGGTCTGAGCAGCAATATACTCTGGGCCGAAGCGGCGTTCAAGGGTTTGCGGACCGCTCGAGTAAGTCTCTTCAGGGCGCGAGGCTTGCAGACACCTTGGCGGGCGACGCATGAACCTCGTCGCCCCGGAAGAAGCGTCCGTGCGCCGCGCGCATTTCAGCCATGGCGGGGAACAGCTTCGAATAATCGTTGCGCGCGTTCCAAAAGAGGAATCCTATTCCCCCTTGTCCTTTTGCGGCGCTGACCTGGGTTCGAAGATAAGCTTCGGAATAGGTTTTGGTGTGCCAGGCGAAGGCCTGAAGCCAGGGCCGCAATACCACTTTGGAATCCGTCGTGATCCCCGCGAAGCGCTGCATCGACTCGCTGATAAAGTGCTCGGGAGCGTCGCCCGGGTGCGCGTATCCCTCCATACCGAAGAAATGCGAGGGATAGATCATGGGCGAGAGCACGTCGCAGGAGCGAGCAATACCAGGGATGTCCTGGCCGGTGTGCTCCAGGTCAACCGTGCGCTGCCAGGCCATCACTCCGAAGACATCCAGCGAAAACAAGACTCCCAGGGGATGGAGTTCGCTGTAGGCGCGCGCGACGAACTTGCGGATCACGTCGGTGCGTGCCCAATCCGGGTGCGCAGCCTCGTAGGCGAATCGCGCATCCTTCTGATCGCCTTCCGCGGGAAAGCGTACGTAATCGAACTGGATTTCGTCCGCGCCGGAATTCGCGGCCATTCGGGCCAGCGCCAGGTTATAGTCCTGAACCTTGAGTTGCGAGGGGTCGGTCCATACGAGCTTTCCGTTTTCTCTCCACGCGTGGCCGGTGCGTCGAGACTGTACCGCCAGCTCGCTGTGGCTTGTGACAAGCGTTTCATCACGGAAGATCGCAATGCGTATGATCGCATGAAGTGCCAGCGAGTGGACGTAGCGGATCAATTTGGGAAGATTGCGAATGGGCACATGCTTCCCCTGCGGCGCAAGGGGATGCTCGAAGGGTACGTTCACCAGGCCGTCGAAATCCTTGACATCGAAAACGATGGTATTCCCTCCGGCTTCCCGCCAGCGGCGAATCAAATCCAGGCCCTTGTCACTTCCGGCCATGTAGCCCGTGAGATAGATCCCGCGAGTCTCGAAATCCTTGGGGACGGGAACCGAATGCTCAACGAGAGGTTCGGCGAAAATGCCGGGAATCGTCAATTGGGTGCCGGGCTTGAGATACTTTCCGATCTTGCCGGCATTCGCCTGCTGGATGGCCGCCTCGAGTTCGGCCCTCGTCATATAACAGGTTTGCGGCAAATAATGGAGAGCCAAGGAAGGAAGGCTCTCCCCTGGCGCCACGGTGTGGAGTTCGGTCTTCGTCGCTCCTTCCAGCGGGCCCGGCGGCGGGAACTTTTCCTTTTCTTTGGATTTCTGAGGTATATTCTTCTTCGCACCAGCAGCGGGCACTGGCGACAAACTTGCCTTAGGGTTCGCAGGTTGCGACTTAGCTTGCATCTGGCCCGGCGCACATACCACGACCGGCGTGCCGCCGAGCATTAAGGTGGCTAGAACTACCGAGGGTCCGTTGGACAGTAAACTGCGTCGAGAAATGGTAAACACGTTTCTTCCTTTTGCGCTGACCAGGCCGAGACGATGGCAGCCTCAGGAGAAATGCCGAAACACCATTGGCCGGTGCGGACATTTCGCCCACTGCGCGGAGCCCCACGCCCCGCGAGTCGCGCCGAGGTTCAACTGCACGCCAGTTGCCAACGTGTTAACTTGCGCTAAAAATGGAAGATTCTCACCTGTCATTCCTGGTTTCGGTTCTAGCGGGCGAGGAATCTCCGCAGTGGTTGGGCGACCCGTTTTGCCCTGTCGAGCTGCTGAGGCCGCTTGCTACGCATCGTCGAGAGTTGCGTCATTCCCACGCAAGCGGTAACCCAGTTGGCTGGCGGGCACCTCCCTTGTTCGTCCGTGACCGGAGTCCGCACCATTTAATATTAGTGATGGGGCGCATGCCGATGTCAACTCAAGGTTACAGTGTGGAGGGTCTTCCTGCACCTACTCAGCGGGCGGACGCCTGCGCTGCGCATAATCCGGAGGTAATGATGAGAGGAAAGCTACTCGGTCTGCTGTTCGCATTCATCGCCATTGGCCTGTTGCCGGCTTCTTCGGTACCAGCAGAGTCATCGGCCCCCGAGCACCAGGTAGTGCTCCTCTGGCCGGATGGGGCGCCGGGCGCAGTGGGCGCCGAGGACGCGGATCGGCCCTCGCTGACGCTCTACTCGCTACCCGAAGGCCAGGCGGCTCGCAGCGCCGTTGTTGTCTGCCCGGGCGGCGGTTACGCCGCCCTGGCTGTGGATCACGAAGGCCGCCAAATAGCCGAGTGGCTGAATGCCCTGGGGGTCGATGCTTACATTCTGAAATACCGGCTTGCGCCGCGTTACCATCACCCCGCCATGATCAACGACGCGCAGCGCGCCTTGCGCTACGTTCGCGGGCACGCGCAGGAGTGGGGAATCGCCCCTGACCGGATCGGCATTTGGGGTTTCTCAGCGGGCGGTCACTTGGCGTCCACTGCCGCCACGCACTTCGACGCCGGGAATCCCTCTGCCGGGGATCCCGTCGATCGGGTCAGTTCGCGACCGGATTTTGCCATCCTGGCTTATCCGGTGATTACTTGTAGCGAGTCATTTATGCACCAGGGCTCGTGCAAGAACCTGTTGGGCGGCAACCCTGATCCTAAACTGGCCGACTATCTCTCGAACGAAAAGCAAGTGACCGCTCAGACGCCGCCCACTTTTCTCTTCCACACCAACGACGACGAGGGGGTGCCTGCTGAAAACAGCGTGGCCTTTTATATGGCCTTGCGAAAAGCCGGCGTGCCGGCAGAACTGCACATTTATCAGCACGGCCGGCATGGCGTGGGCTTGGCGCAGAAAGACCCTATCTTGTCTTCCTGGCCGCAACGGCTGGCGGACTGGATGAAATTGCGCGGGTATGTGATGTGAGTTGAGGAGTCGAAAAGTTGAGAAGTCGAGGAGTCAAGGAGTTGAGCAGGAAACGGCTTGACCTGTCAACTCCTTGACTTCTCGACTCCTCAACTGCCCTTTCGACTTTCTTCTTTGCTGTAGGCCAACACTTGGCGTATTATAGACGCACCCAAAGTCCTTTGCCGAGCGAGTTTCCTTCCGCCGAAAGGAGTGCAGATGTCGCCCAAGTATAGACAGCGGGGATACATGGATTCTGACCGCGACCGTGAGAGGCCCGAGAAGAAGCCGATCCACAAGCGGGAACAGATCGGGCCGAAGACTCCCAACATGCCGGGAAAGCGCGAAGTGTCGCGGTGTGCTTCCTGCGCCCTAGTCTTGCCGGTCGGGATTGACCTTCAAGGACGCTGTCCAAAGTGCGGCTTTGAACTGCACAGTTGCAAGCAGTGCGCGTTCTTCGACACGGCCGCCCGCTTCGAATGTACCCAGCCGATTACCACCCGCATCCCAAGAAAAGACATTAAGAACCAATGTAGCTATTTTTCCCTGCGAACCACAGTCGAGCGTGAAACCTCCTCCTCTAAGCCTCTGGACGCGCGCCAAGCCTTCGAAAACCTTTTCCGAAAGTAACGAGGTATAGCCCTGACCTTTTAGTCTGCAGCGCCGGTGCCAACCGGAAACCATGAAGTGTCATCCCGGGCGAAGCGAAGGGAGAAGACAGGGTCGGGAAAAATGCGACAAAATGTCTGTATCTCCTTTGTAATCAGTTGGTTACACTTTTCCATTCGACCCCCTTTATCCGCCATTCGCTGCTTTTTTCTCCCCATCCGCTTTATTCGTATTGCTCACCGATGATTGGAGTGGTCTAATTTGGCCTCCGGCAGGGAGTACCTTCTTCCGTGAGCCCACGTGCTCCTCGCCCCTTGGCTCGACGCTGAAGGTTGCCGGAGTTTCCCGCGCCCTAAGGATCAGATTCTGCTTAAATGCGCTGCGACAAACCTTAAAGGAGACACGATGGCTACTGTTACTATTGCTCCAGACGTACGATCCCCGCGACGGAAGGAATTTCAGCGCGTTCAGCCCCCCGCGACTTTTACCGGCGCGCCCATCCAACCCTTGCAAAAGGGCCTTCCCAAGACCACCCAATCCGTTTGCCCGGAATGTCTGAGAGTGATAGACGCCCGGCTCTTCGAGGAGAATGGCGCGGTTTACATGGAGAAAAGCTGCGCGGAACATGGCGACTTTCGTGACTTGATCTACTCCGATGCAAGGCTGTATCTCAAGATGGAGGAGTTCGAATTCGGCGATAACCGGGGTCTCGAGAATCCGCAATTGCCTGACGCGTCCCGTTGCCCGGAGGATTGCGGTTTGTGTTCACTGCACACTTCCCACACCGTGCTCTCCAACGTGGACCTCACCAATCGCTGCAACCTTACCTGCCCCGTCTGCTTTGCCAACGCCAACGCCGTGGGATACTTGTACGAGCCCTCCTTCGAGCAGGTGCGTGGGATGTTGAAGACGCTTCGTGAACAGCGCCCCGTGCCCAACCGTGTGGTGCAGTTCTCCGGCGGTGAGCCTACGCTTTATCCTCGCTTCCACGATGTGCTGCGCATGGCCACGGAGATGGGCTTCACCCACATCCAGTGTGCCACGAACGGTATTGAATTCGCCGATGCGGAATTCGCCCTGAAGTGCAAGGAAGCCGGCCTCCACACGCTCTACCTGCAGTTTGATGGCGTCAGCGACGAAGTTTACCTCCGCACGCGCGGCCAGCGCCTGCTCGAAAAGAAGCTGGCGTGCATTGCAAACTGCCGGAAGGCTGGTCTGAAGATCATCCTCGTACCCACCATCGTGAAAGGCGTCAACGACCACCAGATCGGCGACATGATTCGCCTGGCCATCGACAACGTCGACTGTGTCAGTGGTTTCAGCTTCCAGCCGGTTTGTTTCACGGGCCGCATCAACCGCCGTGAACTCGAGAGCAAGCGCTTCACGCAATCCGACCTCGCGCACGCCGTCGCCGACCAGACCGGCTTGACCGACAAATACGAAGATTGGTTCCCGCTGTCCTGCATTTCGCCCTTCTCCAAGCTGCTTTCGAACTTGCAGAATTACAATCGGCCCAATCTCACCTCGCACCCCCATTGCGCCATGGGCACCTACCTCTACGTTCACCCGCTGTCGAAAACCGCGATCCCCATCACACGGTTCTTCGACATGCCCGCGATGCTTCGCGACATCGACCTGCTCGCCCGGCAAGCCGAAGGCGCGCGATTCAAGATGTTCACCAAGATCAACGCCTGGCACAAGCTTCGCCGCCATTTCCGGCCGCAGTTTGCGCCGCCGGGTTTGACCTTCGAGCGCTTCCTGCAAACGCTTCAGGGCATGACCGACCACGAGTACGGCCGGGGCAAGGGCGACGGGACCTTCACTTATAAGACTCTCCTGGTCGCGGGCATGCATTTCATGGATTCCTACAATTACGATTTCGCCCGCGTGAAGCGCTGCGTGATTCACTACTCTGCCCCCAATGGCTTGGTCTACCCCTTCTGCATTTACAACTCCGGCCCCTGCATGCGTGAGAAGATCGAGCGGCAGTTCTCCGTGCCCTTCGACCCGAAAGCCGCCAAGCTGAACGGCAACGGGTTGGTGCAGGTCTAGAACTGACTTCCAGCCGCCTTCGTGAAAGTGGAGACAAGCCGCGGGCCCAATAGCGTGGCTGCGCCCAATCCGCTCCTTCTAGCGACAATATGTTAAGATAAACAGGATTCTGCCTGTTGGAGTGAGCTTTTATGGCTACGTCAGTCGAGGAGCAACTGCGAGCGGTTTCCCGTTATACGAAACGGCTTGATGAACTCTGCGAGAGTTTTGCGGGACTAGAATCGAAAGTCGATCAGGAACTCAAGAGACTGGGAGAACTCGGCGCTCAGCGAAGGAGCTTTCTGGTTCCGATCGAAACTTTGGAACCCGAACCCTATGAGCTTCTCAGACCTTTTACAGCCGTCGTTACCGAGGAAGAAGGCGAGTTTCAGGCAAGCCTTTTTGATCTAAGTGTCTTTGCATCTGGTGACACTGAGGAGGAAGCGATTGCCAATCTGAAAGAGACACTTCTCGATACGGTTGACCGGCTTAATGAGCTTCCGGATGCAAGGTTGGGAAAGGGCCTATTACGGCAGAAAAACCTGTTGAACAAGATAGTTCGAAAAACTCAGGCAACACCACCTGTCAGCATCGACCCTTATAAGAAGCCAAGGCGTGTAAGAGAGTTTAGAGATGTCGAATAGCTAAGGACGGGATGGGCCAGAGCACTCGTGTGGAAGGGAAGTGCCGAGCCTGAGTCGAAAAGCGGTGGAATTTGCTCACCCAGGATGACGCGGAAGCTATCGCGCACAAACTAGGCTGTACCTCCTATGAAGGCAGGAGCCATAAGTATTACGAGCTCTTTGTGGACGATAGGCTAGTCACCAGGTTTGGGATTCGTCGAGCATCGAAAGACAAGGGGCACGGCCACCTGCCACGTGATCTTCATATTACCCAAAAGCAGTGCAGGGATCTGAGCAGATGTCCGTTGTCGAAAGACGAGTACCTCCAGATACTCCGCGACAAAAGCTTACTCTGACGGCGCGGCAGTTGGCGTAGCCGCCTCAGGTGACTTGCCTGTTGAAACCCCCATCCACTCTTGCTACTGTATTCGGGCGGGCCAGGATCGCTCGCGGGAAAACTACATTTTCGAGCTTGGAGGACGAATCAAGATGAAGAATACTGCCATACTCCTCACACTTCTGGCGCTGCTCTCAGCCGGAGCATGGGCCGGGCAGGATCAGACGACGGCGCCGAAGGCCGCCCCTAAGGCGGGAGCAACACACTCAAAGCCTGCGGCGCAAATGACCACCACACCCTCGGGGTTGCAGTATCGCGATCTGGTGGTAGGCAAGGGCGCGCAACCCAAAGCAGGCGATACAGTGCTTGTGAATTACAAAGGTACGTTCTCGGACGGAAAGGTTTTCGACAGCAACGAGGGGAAAGGGCCGTTCAAGTTCCATCTGGGGCGCAGCGAAGTCATCAAGGGTTGGGATGAGGGTGTGGCTTCGATGCATGTGGGCGGAAAGCGCAAGCTGGTTATCCCTCCCGATCTGGCCTACGGCGCCGGCGGCTACCCGGGAGTGATTCCTCCCAATTCCACGCTGACGTTTGTGGTCGAGTTGCTTGACATCAAACCACCCATGTAGTCGCGACGACGTCCGACGCCGTTGAGCGGTCGTCGTACAGTTTGAGGTGGTAGCGGCGAGTTTGGCTCGCCAAATGGCGGCGTAAAGCCGCCTCTACATCAAACTGTGCCACTACCCTTTGAGTACCGCGCTACCCCCGACCCCCGAACTGTGGTAGGCTGATCTTTGTCTCCCGCAGAAAAGATCCTGCGGGAGGGACCTTCCCTTATGGCCCTGATTGTTCCCTCGCTGCTGGCGGCTGATTTTGCTCGACTTGGCGAAGCGCTCCGCACCATCAAAGAGGCAGGCGCGGGCATCGTCCACGTCGATGTGATGGATGGCCATTTTGTAGAGGATATCAGCGTGGGGCAGCCGGTCGTCCGCAACCTGCGAAAAGCGACGGACCTGACTTTGGACTTACACTTGCTCATTGAACGCCCGGAACGCTTCGTTGGGGAGTTTCTGGCGGCGGGCGCAGACCGCCTCGCGGTTCACATCGAGGCCACAACGCGCTTGCATCAGGTCTTGGATGTGATCCGCAAGCAGGGTGTCCAGGCTGGGGTTGCCTTAAACCCGTCGACGCCCGTGGATTCAATTGTGGACTTAGTTGGAGAATTCGATTATCTTTCAATCTTGTCCTCTGATCCAGGGCTGGGCGAACGAACCTTCATCCCCAGATCGGCGGAGAAAGTGCGCGCCGCGGCCGCCTTGCGAGACGAGCGTCGCGCGGATTTTGTCATCCAAGTGGAGGGCGGAATCCGCGTCGAGCATATGGAGCGACTTGTGCAGGCGGGCGCGGACATCCTGGTGGCGGGTTCAGCCATCTTTAATAGCGAGGACCCCAAAGCACGCCTGGGAGAGATTCTCCGCCTCGTCTCCGGTTTGCCGCGGACGATTAAAGTGTGAACGGCCGACCGGTATGGGCGGCCGTGGTGGTAGCCCTGGGCAACCTCGAGGGTTGCCTAGGCGTGAGGATCGGGAGTTAAGGCACTGTCAAAACGAACCAATAAGATGGGCTGGAAGGGCCTGAGCGGGTTGCTGTGCGTGGTTGTGCTGGGTGGGGTGTTTCTACCCGGATGCCTTTTTCATCGCAAGCGCCGCTCCGACCTGGCCGCCGCCGTCAATCCCGGCGATCAGCCTGACAAGATCCTGTACGATAAAGCCAACAACGAGATCGTGCACGGGCGCTACGACGTAGGCCGTCTCACCCTGCAGACCATGATCAATACTTATCCGGATAGCGAATATCTGGCGAAAGCTAAGCTCGCCATTGCGGATTCGTACTACCAGCAAGGAGGAATCTCGGGTCTCACGCAATCCGAAGCTGAATACAGGGACTTCGAAACCTTCTTCCCCACCGCGCCCGAGGCTCCGATGGCCCAGTACCGCGTCGGCATGGCGCATTTCCGCATGATGGCTAAGGCTGACCGCGACCAGACGGAAGCCCGCCTTGCGGAAGCCGAGCTCAAGGAGTTTATGCTGAAATTCCCCGAAGACCCCTTGACGATCCGCGCCAAGGCCCGCCTGCGCGAGGCCCAAGAAGTTCTGGCGGAAGGCGAGTTCGAGACCGCAAGTTTTTACTTGACGAGGGGAGCGTACCGGGCGGCGCGAGGGCGGTATAAGGAGATTATCGAAAAGTACCCCAACTTCAGTGAGGGCGATCAAGCCCTGTTTGGAATGGGACAGTGCCTGGACCACATGAAGATTCCCAAAGAGTCGATTCCCTATTATTCACGCTTGCTGCGTGACTTTCCTCTGAGCCCGCATGTGGACGAGGCCAAAGCCCGCCTCGTGGCTATGGGCCAGCCGGTCCCAAAGCCCACCAAGGCGACGCTGGCGCGTGCCCAGGCGGATGCGACCCGAGTGCGAAGCAAGAGCTTACTTGATAAACTTGCGCTCTCTATGTCCGGGACGCCAGACACCAGCGTCACTTTACGAGGCCCGGTTGAACTAGGGGCGACGGCGAGTGGGGTTGAATTGGCGAAACGTGTGCCCAGTGCTCCCGGGATCACGAACGCCTCGATCATCGCTCAGCCGGTGAGTGACTCCAGCCTGGGCTCCGGAAAGACCGACGAATCCAAACCGGCTGCTGGCAACTCTAACAGCCCCGCCACTTCAGCGAACGAGGGCCCGGCAAAGACTGAAGAGACTCCGGCCTCCAACGGCAGCCCAAGCCCGAATCCGCCCGCGGCAGCGCCGGAAGCCAAGACTACCGAAAATCAAACCCCTGCCAAGACAGATCCCGCTAAAGCCAAGTCCACCACCCAAGACCAGTCCGCCAACACCGCCCCTCAAAAGAAGAAAGGCAAATTCCACGTGCTCAAGAAGCTCGTCCCGTTTTAAAAGCAGGAGTCAGGATTCAGGAGTCAGGAGGCGATGCGCCGATTCCTGTCCTGCAGTTGCCCGGCTGTCTTCAAGAAGGTATGAAACAATCTCCGGCCTGTCATTCTGAGCGAAGCGAAGAATCTGCATTAGTTCGCGACGGAGCGGAACTGCAGATCCTTCGCTGTCGCTCAGGATGACACACTCCAAAACACTGACTCCTGACTCCTGAATCCTGCCTTCTTGACTTCCTCCCCCCGTGGTGATATTTGTTTCACGCGACATTTGGCGATTCAACCTCTGAAGGGAGGCTGTGTGGCTGGGTTGATCCTCATCGCGGACGATAGCCCTATCATTCAACGGAAGGCCCAACAGATTCTCCAGGACGAGGGCTTCGAGGTTCAGACAGTCTCGAACGGCGTCGCGGCCGTCAAGAAGTTGCCTGTGATGCAACCGGTTCTCGTGCTCGCCGATGTTTCCATGCCGGGCAAAGATGGGTACGAAGTCTGCGAATTCGTGAAGACCTCGCCGGGTTTGCGCCATGTCCCGGTGCTCTTGGTGGGCAGCGACCTCGAACCTTACGACGAGCAACGGGGCGCGCGAGTCCGGGCTGACGGCATTATCAAAAAGCCCTTCTCTCCTCACGACTTGATCAACATAGTGAGGCGGTTCGCTGCCCTCGCGAAAGCGCCGCCATCCCCACTCACCCCTGAGGAGACGCCGGTTGCTGCCCCGCCCGCACCCGTTCAAGCGGCTCTCAACGAAAGCCAGCCCGCTTCCGTCCAACAGATGGCCGGCGAGGGCAGGGCGGAGAAACCCCCGTCGGCTGATGTGGCTGCGCGAATTGACCTGGCGGATGACCTAATGTCGAGCGTCGGACAGCGGTCCCATGAACACCCGCTGGATACGATGGGCATTTTGCCTGAACCGTCCGCCCCACCCAGCCAGCCGTTTCCGGCGTTGGTGCTCGAGCCCGCTCCTGAGTCAGGTTCAGAACCAAGCCACGAAGGCGCGTCTGAGCCGGCGCTCGCCGCACCCGAGACTAGCGGGGGAATTTCAAGTCCTGCCGAAACAGCGGAGTTCGACTTGCCTCCTCAACTGGTTGACTTAATTGCGCCGGAGGACGTGCCTGAGCCCATTCCGGCGTGGGCCGAGCCTGTCCCGGAGCCATCTCCGGTAGTTGCGCCTGAACCGGAACTGGTTGCTGCCGAAACCGCTCAAGGAGTCGAGGAGTCGAAGGCTCAACAACTTGGCGAGCTGAGTTTACCTCAGCCTCTTGACGAATCCACGTTTCCGGTGGCAGCGCCGGATCCCCCTCCGGTTGCTGCTGAGCCGGTTCCAGAATCCAATCCTGCCGCAGTGCCGGAGCCGGCCTCGGCCGGTCCTGAGACAAGTCAAGAATGGGGCGATCTGATATCGAATCCGCCGGCTCTTGAAGCCCCAGCCGCTCCCGATGTGGAGTGGGTTCACACGGTGGTCCACAAAGTCGTCGCCAGGATGGCCCCTCCCGTACTTTCCCCGGAACAGGTTGAGGAACTGGCGCGCCTGCTTACCCGGGAGATTGCGTCGGAAATCGGCGGATCATGCGGACACAGGGTCTTCCCTCCTGAACGGCCACCCTTCGAGTAGGCGCGGAAACTACTTTTGCCGGTAGCGCTGACCTTCAGGTCAGCACCTGCCGACCCTTCGCTCGGCTCAGGGCAGGCTCTAAAGGTCGGCGCTACGTCGATCTGAGACAGGTCCGAAAGCCACCCAGTTTCGCATTTTTCGCTTGACAAAACCTGGTGCCCATGATAGCCTATACTTGTGGTCATATTGTGGACACATTGTCATAAGCAATTGCCGAGGCCGCCGAAAAGCGAAACAAAGCCGGGCAGCAGTGGCGATAGGGGAAAAACGGCTAATTACAAAAAATGGAAAATAGTGGGAACGAAGCTAAGAAGTACTTGAAAACAAAGGAAAGTCGCTTTTTGAATGCTGCAAAACTAGCGCGTTTGGCGCGCAAATCGACACCAATTTGACCCCGATATGACCAAAAAACGCTGCATTTTGCGAAAACGAAGTCGGAACTTGCGCCTCGAACCCGATGCTGCAGTAGTGACAGGTTGTCGGCTAGGCAGCCTTGGGAATCCAACCCCGGCCTTGTGCTCTGGGCTACCTGTGCCGCCGCCATGGTGTTTCGAAGGCGACCAGGGAGCACGATCACGCGGCGGGATGAGTACTGAGAACTGAAAACTGAAAACTGAGGACTATTAACCGAAAGGACTCACCATCCATGCGTTGGAGTCAAACGTTCATTCCCACATTGCGCGAGGACCCTGCCGAAGCGGAGGTTCCCAGCCATCGCTTGCTCTTGCGGGCGGGTTACGTCCGCCAGGTGGCGGCGGGGGTCTATGCGCATCTTTTTCTTGCTCAAAAGTCCCTTCTCAAGGTGATGCAAATCATTCGCGAGGAGATGAACGCCATCGGAGCCCAGGAGTTTCATTTGCCGGCTTTGAATCCGGCTGAACTTTGGAAAGAATCCGGCCGATACGAGACTTACGGCGAGACCTTGTTTAAAATCACGGACCGGAACCAGCACGAAATGTGCCTGGGTGTGACGCACGAAGAAGAGATGACCAATATCGCGCGCAGCGAGTTGCGCTCGTACAAGCAATTGCCTCAAATCTGGTATCAAATCCAGGAGAAATACCGCGACGAGCCGCGGCCCAAGTCCGGGCTGTTGCGCTTGCGGCAGTTCTGGATGAAGGATTCCTACACGTTCGACTTGGACGAAGCCGGGCTGGACAACAGCTACCAGAAGCACTATCACGCCTACCGGCGCATTTTCGACCGCTGCGGTCTGAAGTACGTGATTGTCGAAGCCTACTCCGGGACGATGGGCGGCACCCAATCGCACGAGTTTGCGGCGCCGACGGACGCGGGCGAAGATTCACTGGCCATTTCGGAGTGCGGTTACGCGGCGAACTTGGAGAAGGCGGAGGGCCACGCGCCGCCGGTGGAGGACCTGTCCGGCGACAAGCCGCCCGAACCGTTTCCGACGCCCGGGCAGAAGACGATTGACCATCTGGCAGAGTTTACGGGTGAAAGCCCGGCGCGGTTGATGAAGACGCTGGTTTACATGGTGGAAAGCAAACCGGTGGTCCTGCTGCTGCGGGGCGATCACAGCCTGAGCGAGACGAAGTTGACCACCGCCCTGGGCACCAATGTATTCCGGCCGGCGACACCCGAGGAGGCTTTCGCGCTCCACGGCGCCCACGTGGGTTCACTGGGGCCGGTGGGGCTTAAGGGGGTTCGGATCCTGGCGGACCGTGCGCTCCGAGGGAGGAAGAACCTCATCACCGGCGCCAATCGTGATGACACGCACCTGCGCAACGTCACGCCGGGGCGTGATTTCGAGCCTGAATATCATGACCTGCGGGCGGTGGTGGCGGGTGATCTCTGCCCGCGCTGCGGAGAGCCGATGCAGATTCGCGTGGCAGTGGAGTTGGGGCACATCTTCAAGCTCGGCAAGCGTTATTCTGAGACCATGCATGCGACCGTGTTGGACGAAAACGGCAAGGAGATGCCGCTCGTCATGGGGTCCTATGGAATCGGAGTGGAGCGCATCCTGAGCGCGGCCGTGGAGCAGAACCATGATGCCGAGGGCATGTTCCTGCCCCGGGCGATGGCGCCTTTCGACGTCATTCTGACGGCGGCCAATATGGACGATGCCCAACTGGTCGCGGCGGCCGAAAAGCTTTACAAAGAGATGCTGGCCAATTCGATTGACGTGCTCTTCGACGAGCGGGCGGAGCGGCCGGGGGTCAAGTTTAAGGATGCAGACCTGATTGGTGTGCCTTACCGTGTGACGTTGGGCAAACGGAAGTTCGCGCAGGGACTGGCGGAGATCTTCCAACGCTCGACAAAGCAGGTTTGCGATGTTAAGCTGTCAGAGGTTGTGGAGCGTCTGCGCGCCGAGTATCTTGCCTAGTGGGACGCTGATACGACTGGGGACGTTGCCATTCCGTTCTTGAGCGTCGCGCAGGGGCGGGATCTCGGTCCGGAACCGGGTGGGTCTCAGGATTCCTCGCACCACTCACTCGCCGCGGGCCGAGTGAAGTTCCTGGTCTGGCAGGGAATGGCAACGAAGGGTCGACATGCGGCGAGGAGAAGCAGCTTCGGGACGTTTGAAGGCGCTCTTGTCTTTGGCGCTCCTGGCGGCGTCGATCTTTGGCGCTTTTAAGATTTTCCCCGCGTACGTGGACAACTATCAGCTTCAGGACCATATCCGGCAACTCTCGACGCAACTCGCCGTACGATCCACTCCCGCGACGCCGGGTGACGTAACCAATGAAGTGGTACAGTTCGCCCAAGATCATGGGATTCCACTCGCTTCCGACAATGTCAGGGTCACCATCGGGCACCACGTCAAGATCGACCTGGACTACACGGTTCCGGTGGACCTGAGCGTTTATACGTTTCGGCTTCACTTTACGCCGTCGGCGGACAGCTTGTCCTTATAACCCGTGGAACGATCTGCGTCAGCACCGCGCTCGAAGCCCCGTTCGTCTCGAAGATCGGGGTGGTCACGCCTGGCCGGGATGGCAGGTTGGAAGAAAGGTGTGATTGCCGGCGTCCTGCTGTTTCTGATCTGTTTTACCGGCTTTCTCCTCTACTACTACGTTCGATTCTCCCGCCTTATTGGCGCGCGCCTGAGCGGCGAAATCTTCGATAATGCTTCCCTGGTTTTCGCCGCCCCCACGCCCCTTGCCGTCGGCGAGGCCGGCAGCGCTGAGGAAGTCGCCCGGCGTCTGCGTCGAGCCCTCTATGCCGAAGGCGACTCCTCGGATGTGGGCACGTACACTCTGGCGCAGGATTCGATCGAAATCACGCCTGGCCCGCTTTCCTATTTCGCTGACCCGGCAACTCGAGAAGACCCTGCCCGTCTGACCTTTCGAGATCACCGCCTGGCTTCCATCACCTCGACCGAGGGTGGCGCGAGCCTGGCCAGTTACGAACTCGAGCCCGAGGTGATCACCACGCTGTTTGGCAACAACCGCTCCAAGCGGCGGCTGGTGGGTTATCCGGACCTCCCGAAAGTGTTGATTAATGCGGTAGTGGCCGCGGAAGATCATCGCTTTTTTTCCCATCACGGCGTGGATCTTCTGCGCATTCCGGGCGCGGCACTGGCCGATATCCGTGCCGACCGCAACGTGCAGGGCGGCAGTACCTTGACCATGCAGTTGGCTCGCGGTTTTTTCCTCACGCCGGCGCGGGTGTGGCGGCGAAAAATCGAGGAGACTTTCCTGGCTTTGTTGCTTGAAAAACGCCTCAGCAAGGAACAGATCCTCGAACTGTACGCCAACCAAATATACCTTGGCCAGCGGGGGAGCTTCTCCATCTATGGTTTTGGTGAGGGCGCGAACACCTACTTTAACAAGGACGTTTCCACCCTGACGCTGCCCGAGGCTGCCCTTTTGGCAGGTCTGGTTCGCGGCCCGAATCTTTATTCGCCTTATCACCGGTCCGGCAGGGCTCTCGATCGGCGCAACTATGTGCTCCGGCAGATGCTCGAGTTGGGAATGATCACGCCTGTGCAGGCCGCCGCAGCCACCGAGTCGCCATTAGGAGTTGTCAATCAAAACGTGGAGGGTCGCGAAGCGCCATACTTCGTGGACATGGTGCGCGACCGGTTGTTAACGCAGTTTTCCGACCAGGATCTGAATTCGCAGAGTTATCGCATTTACACCACCCTCAATCTCGATTTGCAGAACGCGGCGTCGGAGGGTGCGCGGCTGGGTATCACCGAAGTGGACCAGGTATTGAGCAAGACCAAGCGCGGCAGGGAAGCAAAGGCCCAGGCCCCCAATCAACCCCAAATGGCGCTGCTGGCCCTGGACCCCCACACCGGCGAGATTCGCGCCCTGGTGGGCGGAAGGGACTACGCAACTAGCCAACTCAACCATGTGATGGCCAAGCGGCAGCCCGGCTCCTCGTTCAAGCCCTTCGTCTACGCGGCCGCCCTGAGCACGGGAGTGAACGGCGGGCGGCCCCTGATTACACCCGCCACCCTGCTCAACGACGAACCCACCACCTTTCAATTCGGCGACACCACTTACGAACCCGAAAACCTGAAGCAGGAATACCACGGACTGGTCACCCTTCGCGAGGCCCTCACCCATTCTCTAAACGTGGCCACGGTGCGTTTGGCGGAGATGGTGGGTTATGACAAGGTGCGGGACCTGGGGATCGCCGCGGGAATCAACAAAGACCTGTTGGCCACGCCCGCCATCGCCTTGGGCTCCTATGTGGCCACGCCGCTCGAGATCGCCGGCGCTTACACGATTTTTTCCAACCAAGGCGTGTACGTCGAGCCGAGGTTTATCCTCGCCGTCAACGATTCCTCAGGAACGAACCTCTGGCGGAGTTCTCCGGTCACACGGCCGGTGCTGGACCCGCGGGTGGCTTACTTGATGGTGGACTTGATGGAGAGCGTGATCAACCACGGCACCGGCGCGGGAGTCCGCAGCCGAGGTTTCGAGGCCCCGGCGGCGGGGAAGACGGGGAGTTCGCACGATGGCTGGTTCGCCGGTTTCACCTCGAACCTGCTGGCCATCGTCTGGGTCGGCTACGATGACGACCGCGATATTAAGCTGACCGGAGCGTATTGCGCACTTCCGATTTGGGCTGATTTTATGAAGCGCGCCGTGCAAGTCCCGGCTTACAAAGACCCGCAGCCCTTTTCAATGCCGGACGGCGTGGTTTCCGTTCCTATAGAAACAGCCTCGGCCTCCAGCGACGCAACGATCGTCCGAAACGAATACTTCATCGCCGGAACCGAACCCCTGCCGACACAGCCGGCCAGGGGATTCCTGGGACGGCTCTTCAACCCTCAGGGCCAGCCCAGTCTGCCTCCGGCATTGGTACTTCCGCCTGGCGCCCCGGGGGCGCAGTCGCCACAAGCCGGCGCAACGAAGCCGCCGGAGGCTCCCGCTAATGCACACAAGCCTGGACTCATAAAGAGATTCTTGTCGATTTTTAAGGGTAAGAACTCGAAACAGGCGCCGCCTCAGAATGCACCGGCGCCCCAGCAATAGGAACGTGTTGGAAAATGAGGCCTCTCCGGCGAAGGAGGGGTTGGGGGAGGCCGGGACAGCCAAGCCGTGGTTCAACCGCACCTTCGTATTCCGGTAAGAGGGGGAAATCACGTGGCCGGTGGTTGTCTCTTCCCGTTGCGAGGTTTAGACATGAAAGATGAAATGTTGGCCCAACCCGTGATGAAGTGGTTTATGGTACGAACTCTTCTTTTCGTTCTTTGCCTCTCTGCTGCGCACTCATTATTTGCCTATCAAGGGGGGCAGTTCACGCTGCCGCCGTCCGGGTCCGGCCAGGTGCAGCCCCCGCCCGCCGCCGGCCATCCGCTCACCTTCGAGGAACGCGGGGACATCTTCATGGCTCGTAAGTCTTACGATGATGCGGTTGATTTCTACAAACGGGCTTTGAAACAGACCCGCTTTGCCAATCCCATTGTCTGGAACAAGCTGGGTATTGCCTACCAGCAGTTGCAGGATTACGCGGTCGCGCGCAACGCTTATAACAAAGCGATTCAGCGTCAGAAGGACTATACGGAGCCCATGAACAACATCGGGACCACTTACTTCATGCAGAAAAGGTACGGGAAATCCGTAAAGTACTACCTGAAAGCGATCAAGCTGAGTCCTGAATCCGCTTCCTACCATTTGAACCTGGGAACCTCGTACATGCAGATGAAGAAATACAAGGAGTCGGTGGACGAATATCGCACCGCCTTGAGTCTTGATCCCAATATCTTCTCTCAACGTTCCGCCTTTGGCACCACGATGGAAGCGCGCGGCGCCGATCCGGAATACTATTTTTACTTGGGGAAAGTGTACGCTTCTCTGGGCCGCGCTGAGGAGGCGGTGCGCAGCCTGCGTCGCGCTCTCGAGGACGGGTTCAAAGACCGAAAAAGGATTCTCGACGACCCGGACTTTATGAAAATCAGCCAGAACCCCGCCTACATGGAATTGATGAACAACCCGCCGGTGGGGATCAAGGATTAGCCTGGGGGCCAGGCAGCCCAAATGGGCGCCCGCTCGCGCCAGTTTCCACTCCGAACGGTATTGGGCCCTCTGCCCATCCAAAGGAATGAAGATCACGTGCGTTGTCACCCCCGCGGAAGCGGGGGGCCACTGTTGGTCGGGAATACAATGGATTCCCGCTTTCGCGGGAATGACGAAATTCGACGGAGAGCCCAGCCAGGAACCTCGCTCCGAGCCCCGTCGGCCCGTCGGAATCGGTTCGGTGCTATAATGCACATTCTGGATCGATTTTTGATGCGAACAGTCCTTCAACTATTCCTGCTCCTGCTGGGTTCCTGGCAATTCGCCGTCGCCTCCGAGGTCCATGCCGTCCTGGTCTTTCCTTTTGAAAACCGCAGCACCAGGGCAGATCTGAACTGGGTCTCGGAGAGTTTTGCGGAGACTATTTCCTCCCGGCTCTCGGGGCCGGACTTCTACGTTTTGAATCGAGCTGAGCGCGACGTCGCCTGCAGCCAGTTGGGCATTCCTTCCGATACCCCATTAACGGTGGCCAGTGAGTACAAAGTAGCGCAGACTCTGGGTGCGGATTGGGTTGTCTTCGGGAGATTCAACGTGGAAGGGGCAGGCCTCACCGCCACGGCCCGCCTGCTTGACCTCCGCAAGTTAAAGCTATCTCCGCCCATTGCAGCCACCGGTGAGCTGGCCGAATTGGTGGACCTCCAGACACGCTTAGTCTGGCTGCTGGAGGCAGCGCACGATCCGCATTTTACCGTCGGGACAGAAGAGGATTTCAGCCGCAAGTTTCCAGAAGTGCGACTGGATGCCTTTGAGAATTACATCCGTGGCGTCCTGGCCACCGATGATCCCTCCCGCATTCACTTCTTCGAGGAATCCGACCGGCTCAATTCATCCGATCACAGGGCGGCATTTGCCTTGGGCCGCTTCTATTTTGATCAGAAGGACTACGCCAACTCGGCCAAGTGGCTTAAGAAGCTGACTCCGGGCGACGCTCGCTACCTGGAATCGCTCTTCTTCTTCGGAGTGGACGAGTACTTTCTCGGCCATTACCCCTCGTCAAAGACGGCCTTTGAAAAGATCGGGAGAGAAATTCCTCTGAACGAGGTTGCGAACAATGCGGGTGTGCTGGCGGCCCGGGCAGGAGAGGATGAGCAGTCGCTGGAGGAATTCGAGCGAGCCCACGCGGGTGATCCGACCGATCCGGACTATTGTTTCAATCGCGGTGTGGCATTCTGGAACCTTCGCCGGTACAATGCCGCGGCCAATTCACTGGAGGAGGCCATCCGGCTGAAGGACGATGATTCGGACGCCCACACGCTCTTGGCCGTGGTGTCGGAGAAGCAAGGCGATGCGGCGGGGGAGCGGGCTCAGGTGGAGTGGCTGAACCAGCGCCAGATGGGGCTGGAAGCTCACCCCTCGCGTGACATGCTGCCCCAGCCGCGCCTCAAGAAGAACTTCGACGAGCGCGCGTTTCTTTTGCTCTCGCTGGCCGTGCACAATGCCCTGGAAGAGCGCCTGGCCGGTATGCCCGCCGATCAACACGCCGCCTTCCACAAATCCCACGGCAAGACTCTTTTCGGCCAGGGACGCCTGGCGGAAGCGGAACGTGAACTGGCGGAGGCAACCTCACTTGCCCCCGGCGACAGCGAGGCGCACCTGAGCCTGGCCGAGATCCTGGAAGCGGAAAGCAAGCCCCAGGAGGCGGTGGTGGAATTTCAGGCGGCGCTCAAGCTTCAGGACAGCTTTGCCGGCCACCTCGGCCTGGCTCGGGCCTATCTTGCCCTGAACCGCCGCGAGCAGGCTCGCCAGGAGGGAGAGGCGGCCCTGAAACTCAACCCGGATAACCGCGAGGCCCAGGAGGTTGTCGGGCACATCGTCTCGGGCATGAAGTAGCGGCGACTGAATGATACCCTTTAAAGGGCTTGGCCAGGGTCCAGCGATGTCAAATCAACACAGCACAGAGAAGGGAACCTTGAGACTGCGACGTTACCCGTGGTTAGTTGCTCTGGTGTTGCTCAGCATGGCGGCCGGGGGCGGTTCCCCCGCGGCGGTCGAGCCGGGCCGCCCTCGTGTGGTCGAAATCCGCTTGGACATGATGATTCACCACGTGAGCGCCGAATACGTGCTGCGCGGCATAAAGTTCGCCAACGATACGCACGCGGACGCGGTCCTTTTGGAGTTAAACACGCCCGGCGGCCTCGAGAGTTCGATGCGCGACATCGTCTCAGCCATTCTTAATTCGAGCGTGCCGGTTATCACTTTTGTCGCGCCCAGCGGGGCCAGTGCGGCCTCGGCGGGATTCTTCATCCTGGTGGCCGGCGACCTGGCGGTGATGGCTCCTGGGACAAACTCAGGTGCGGCCCACCCGGTGGTGTTGGGCGGGGCCGACGTGGGCAAGACGATGGAGACCAAGATCGAAAATGACGCGGCCGCCTACATGCGCTCCGTAGTGGTGAAGCGCGGCCGCAACTCGACCCTGGCTGAGGACGCGGTGCGCAAGAGTTCCTCGTACTCGGATAAGGAAGCCCTGGATGGGAAGCTGATTGATGCCGTGCTGAGCACTCCCGCCGCAATTTTTGCGAAGTACGACGGCCAGACCATCAAGCGGTTCAACGACACCACCACAACCTTGCACTTGAAAGACGCGGAGGTTGTGGCTTACGCCATGCCCGGCCTCGAGCAGTTCTTTGCTTGGGTGGCGGATCCCAACATTGCCTTTATCCTGGGCGCGCTCGGATTGGCTTGCCTTTACATTGAATTCACCCATCCGGGGTTGATTGCGCCGGGAGTGGTTGGCGCGGCTGCCATCGTCCTGGCCATGTACGCCTTCAACCTGCTGCCCATCAATTCCCTGGGCGTGCTGCTGATTCTGGCGGGAATCGCGCTGCTGGCCCTGGAAGTGAAAGTGATGTCGCACGGAGTCCTGGCGGGCGTCGGCGTTGTGGTCCTGGTTTTAGGGGCGCTCCTGCTGGTAAACTCTCCCTGGCCGCAGGCCCGCATTCATCTCTCCACGGCGCTCGGTGTAGCCGTACCTCTGGCCGTCATCGTTGTGGTTCTGCTGCGCTTTGCCATCGCGGCGAAAATGCGCAAGGCGGTGACGGGAGAGGCCGGCATGGTTGATGCCTTGGGCGTGGCCAAGACTGACCTCGGACCTTCGGGTACGGTCCTTGTCCACGGCGAACTGTGGGACGCGCGCGCCCGGCAGCCGATCGCCAAAGGGGCGCGAGTGCGCGTTCGGGAAGTCGAGGGACTGACTCTGTGGGTTGAGCCCTTCCAGGAACCTCAATAGAGTTGAGTGCTGTCGAGGCGGCCACGAGGGCCCCCCCTGCGAAGCTAAGCGCGGAAAGGAGCATTCTATGAACCCGGTCGTCATCACCGCCCTGGTCATTTTCTTGTTCTGGGTCATGAAATGTTTGAATGTGCTGAGGGAGTATGAACGCGCAGTCACTTTTCGCTTGGGCAGGCTTTTGAAGACGGACAAGGGCCCGGGGCTCATCTACATTCTCTGGCCGATCGACACGATCATCCGCGTATCCTTGCGGATTATCGCTTGGGATGTCCCCACACAGGATATTATTACACGGGATAACGTTTCTGTTAAGGTTAATGCGGTGGTTTATTTCCGCGTGCTGAGCGCCCAAAAGGCCGTGGTGGAGCTCGAGAACTACCGTTATGCCGTCGAGCAACTGGCCCAAACCACCCTGCGGTCGGTGCTGGGCGAGGTCGAGTTGGATGACCTGCTCTCCCAGCGCGAGAAGTTGAACGCGCGCTTGCAGACCATCCTCGATGAGCATACGGAGCCTTGGGGCATCAAGGTGGCGAAGGTGGAAGTAAAACAGGTGGATTTGCCCCAGGATATGCAGCGGGCGATTGCACGCCAGGCTGAAGCTGAGCGCGAGCGCCGGGCGAAGATCATCAATGCCGACGGGGAATTTCAGGCGTCCGAAAAACTCTCCGAAGCTGCCCATATTCTGGCCAAGGAGCCCATCACCATCACCCTGCGCTACCTTCAGACGCTGGCCGAAATCGGGACCGAGAAGAACACCACCATCGTTTTTCCCATCCCGGTTGAGCTGCTGAGCGCCTTGATGGGGAAGTTCGCGTCCCCCGCTGCCCCGGACGCCGCGCCCGGCGCTGCGCCGAAGTAGCCTCGGGAGGCAAGGCCCTATGCCCCTCTCGAGTGAGCGTGACTTCTCTCGGTTTCCCGCTCCCCCAAGGGGCGGACTCCCTCTCCCCGTTGGGGGAGTCCGATGTCGGGTCCGATTCGGATCGGACCATCGGACCCCAGAGATCGGGGAGGGTGGCCCGCAGCCGGCGTTCTCTTCAGCCGGGGCGGGCCGGGTGAGGGGGTTGGCGGGCTAACCGTTTGCATTTGATTTCTCTTAATCGGTCATGGTTATGAACACGGATTCTCGGGGTGGCGACAAGGGTCTTTCAACGCGGCATCTGATCCTGTTTTTTTTGGCGGGAGTAGCGGTTTGCGGGGTTTTCTTTTCGCTGGGTTTCCTGGTGGGCTACAACGAAAGGGCGACGGGCATGTCGCCTGCGATCGAGCGTGTCCCAACCTCCGGCGCCATTCCGCCCACGGTCAATCCTCCCCTCGAGACCGTTCCGATTGGCAGCAACAGCGGGACGCCGTCTTCATCATCAAGCCGGCAAAAAGCCGAGACGACTGCCAGAGTTGAACCGCCACCGGCCTCCCCGCCTGCCCTTTCAGCCAAGCCAGGGTTGGGGCCGGATACCACTGCCACTCCTCCTGCCGAGCCCAGGACAGCCGGAGGCGCATTCATTGTTCAGGTTACGGCGATGAGGACAAGGCAGGAAGCCGAATCCGTGGTGAGAGTCTTGAGAGGACGCGGCTATCACGCGCTGCTCGTGCCGCCCCAATACGCGCACGCCAAAGACAGCTTGTACCGCGTTCAGGTGGGACCGTTTGCCGCGCGGGACAGCGCGGAAAAGACGCTGGCCAAGCTCAAGCACGAAGGCTTCAAGCCTTTCATCCGCCGCTGACGAAGAGCTGAAAATCGAAAATCGAAACTCGAAATTCGAAAATCGAAAATCGTTCGGGCTTCGCGCGATGGCTCAATGACGCAATGATCCAATGATTCAATGACTCAATTCCACAGGTGGGTCGCCAGCGTTCTCAGTGGTTTCCTGCTGGTGGCCTGTTTCCCGAAGCTCAGCATACATCCCTTGGTCTGGATCGCGCTCTTCCCGCTGCTGCTCGTCTTGGCGGGCGAATCGAGCCTCTGGCGCGCCTTCGGTTGGGCATATCTGAGCGGAGCCATCTATTTTGCCGGGAGTTTTTACTGGTTTGTCGAAGTCACGCGACAATACGGCGGCCTCAGCCTGGGCCTTGCCTTGACGGGTCTGGCGGCTTTTGTGGTGGTTTTCTCAGTCTTCTTCGGCGCGTTCGGTTTGGCCGTTGGCACGCTGACGCGCAAGTCGCCTGCTCGAGCCTTGCTGGCCAGTCCCTTCCTTTGGGTTGCCATGGAAGTGGCCCGCACCTACCTCATCACCGGCTTTCCATGGAACCTCCTGGGTTATGGCGTGCCGTCTGCCGGCTTGCGGCAGGTCGCCTCGGTGACGGGCGTTTACGGCCTGTCGTTCCTGGCGGCCGCGACGAGCGCGCTGGCGGCCTGGTCATTCCGGCACTGGAGGGAGAAAAGGCCTTGGCTAGTGCTGGGCGGCTGGTTTGTGCTCCTGCTGGTTGGCAATTGGGGGTTTGCACCTCCCGTGCCCACTCCAGGCCCGGATCTCGCGGTCCTGGTGCAACCCAACGTGCCTCTCGACGAGCAAGCCGCCAGCGCTTGGGCGCCCTGGGTGAATCCCACCAAGCTGAACCAACTCGTGGATATGTCTTCGGAAGCGCTGGCCAGCGCAGAACGGAAAGAGCGCGTCCGGCCGGACGAGCAGGGCCGCCCGGGCCTGGGCGTTCCGCCACTGATTATCTGGGCGGAGAACCCCGCGCCTTTCTATTTCACGCGCGATCCGGTTTTCCGCAGCGCCGTGGAGAGGATGGCCCAGCAAGCCTCAGCCTACGTGGTGGTGAACACGGTTATACCGTTAGCCACCGGACGCCCGCAGATCACCAACAGTGCCGTCGTCCTGGACCCTCAGGGGCGCCAGATTCTGCAATATGATAAAATGCACTTGGTGCCGTTTGGGGAGTACGTTCCCGCCTGGGCCTTTCCCGACATGATCGGAAAGATTACCACCGAGGCGGGGAATTTCGTCCCCGGCACAAGCTATGGTGTGGCGCCGACGCCGCAGGGCGCGCTGGGCGTGTTCATCTGTTATGAGGACATATTCCCGCAGTTGGTCCGGCGGGTCACTTTGGCGGGCGCCAAGGTTCTGGTGAATATCTCCAACGATGCGTGGTTTGGCCGCTCCTCGGCCGCCTTGCAGGAATTGGAAATGGCGCGCTTGCGGGCCATTGAGAACCGCCGCTACCTGTTGCGCGCCACGAACGACGGCATCACCGTGATGATCGATCCGTACGGGCGGGTCGAGAAGCAGATCGCGCGCTATCAAACCACGGCCCTGCCTGTTAACTTCAGTTACCTTGGGGCCGAGACTTTCTATACGCGGCACGGCGACGCCTTCGCGTGGCTGTGCACGGCGCTGGCTGTAGGGGCGGCCCTTGTGGCCGCCCGCGGGCAACCACAAGGGTTGCCCCTACCAGATATCAGGAGCAAACGTGATCGACGAACTGCAAAGATCGTATGACAGCTTAAAGCAACGCGCCCACGAACTGCGGAGTTTTCTTTGACGCCCCCCAGCGCCGCAGAGAGCTCGAGGTCCTCGAGAAACAAATAGCCCATCCCGATTTCTGGCAGGATCAGGAAGCCTCCCAAAAAACTCTGACCGTCCGGAAGCGCCTGAGCGAGAAGATCGAAGAGGACGATAAGCTTGCCAAGCGCCTGGCCGACGTCGAGGCCTATTTCGAATTGGCCCGGGAAGGGGAGGCGATCGAGGGCGAACTAGGGACCGAGCTCGAGACGCTTCGCCAGGAGCTCGAGCGCATCGAGACGGAAACCCTCCTGGCCGGCGAGAATGACCACTTGAATGCGATCGTGGCCATTCACCCCGGCGCGGGCGGGACCGAGTCGCAGGATTGGGCGGAAATGCTGCTTCGCATGTACAAGCGATGGGCGGAGCGGCAAGGTTTCGCTTTTACGCTGAACGATTACCAATCGGGAGAAGAGGCGGGGCTCAAGTCCGCCACCTTCATGGTATCCGGCGATTATGCCTACGGCTTGCTCAGCGGCGAGACGGGCGTACACCGCCTTGTCCGGATCTCGCCTTTCGACCAGGCCGCCCGCCGCCACACTTCCTTCGCCTCGGTTTTCGTCAGCCCCGAGATCGACGATACCATCAACATTGAAATTAAGCCGGACGAACTCAGGATCGAAACCTATCGTTCCGGCGGCAAGGGCGGGCAGCACGTCAACACAACGGACTCAGCCGTGCGCATCACTCACATCCCCACAGGCACCGTGGCCCAGTGCCAGAACGAGCGCTCCCAGCACCGCAACAAGGATATGGCCATGAAGTTCCTGCGCTCCCGGCTGTATGAGTTAGAGCTGCGCAACCGGCGGGAAGCCTCGGACAAACTCGAGGCTTCCAAGGCCGACATCGACTTTGGCAGCCAGATCCGGTCCTACGTCCTGCACCCCTATCGCCTCATCAAGGACCATCGCACGAAATTCGAAATGGGCGACACCGACCGGGTCCTCGACGGCGACCTCGACCCCTTCCTTAAGGCTTATATGCTATCCCGCCGCGCCGTCACGAAGACTGCTACCGGCTGATATTAACGATTCTCATAATGGCAGGCGCCGGATCGCGAGGATTTTCCATCCGCAGCAAGCTATCAGTTCTCATTTGGATCACTTCCATCCATTCGGGGTGGGTAAGGATGTAGAACCGCTCATCCTTAACGGCGTCGAAGACGATATCCGCGACCCGGGAAGGAGGCATCGCCGCCTCGAACGCGGCCTTCAGGGCGTTCAACCCGGCTTGCATTTCCGGCGTCATTTTAACGGGTTCGTTTTTGAGATCTGCCGGTCGGTTGCGCTCCGTATCGACAATGTTTGTCCGCACCAGGCCCGGGCAGAGAACCGACACCTTGACGAGCGCACCCCGGCGTTGGAGGCTCAGGTAGAGGCTTTCGGAGAGGGCCACCACCGCATGCTTGGTCGCCGAGTAAGGAGCCAGCGGGCCGCCGGTGACGAGCCCCGCGGTCGAGGCTGTGTTGACAATGTGACACTCGACGTTCTGAGCCAGCATCAGCGGAGTGAACACCTTTACGCCGTGGATTACGCCCCACAGGTTGACGCCGATCACCCACTCCCAGTCGTTCCACGTAGCTTCCCATGCGGAACCGCCCGCACCAATGCCGGCGTTGTTGACCAGCAGGTGAACCTGGCCGAACGCGTCGAGCGCCCGGCGCGCTAAGAGCTCCACGTCACTTCGTTTTGAAACGTCCGTTCTCACTCCGAGTACTGTTCCACCCAGAGATTTCAGGTCGGATTCCGCTTCAATGAGCCTCGTCTCCTCGACGTCAGCGAGCACCACCGCCATGCCCTCGCTGACGCATCGTTCGGCGATCGCCCGCCCAATGCCGCTCGCCGCACCCGTGATCACCGCCACCTTGCCTTTGAATTCCTTCATGCCGTCCCCACTTTCCGAGGCGAGGATCGTACGCCCGACCTCATCTCATCACAAAGCAGCCCTCTCCCTATTATCGACTGACTGCCCTCTCTTCGGGGGAGAGCACTTCATCGGCCAAAAGTGCAGATACCCCAGCGCACGACCATACCTTCGAGCACATGTATAACTCTAACGACACCACTATCCGGCCGCAAAAACGTTGACAGTCTTCCGCCGCCTATGATACCTTCAACTAATCGTGTTAGCCTTTATATTCCCATCCGAAACACTACTCAAGGAGGCCCAGCGTGTCTGGTTTGAAGCAACGTCACTTCTTTACATCTGAATCGGTTACGGAGGGTCATCCGGACAAACTTTGCGACCAGATTTCGGATGCGGTGCTGGATGCCGTGCTCTCGGCAGACCCGATGGGTCGTGTCGCCTGCGAGAGTATGGCCAAAGATCAGGACGTCTACGTGGTGGGTGAACTCACTACCAAGGCCAAGCTCGATATTGATCCGCTGGTCCGGGACACGATCCGCAAGATCGGGTACACCCAGGCAGACGCTGGGTTTACGGCGGATACGTGCCGCGTAACCTCCAACCTGACTCAACAAAGCCCCGACATCGCCATGGGAGTTGACATCGGGGGCGCCGGCGATCAAGGGCTTATGTTCGGCTATGCCTGCGACGAGACCAAAGAGCTAATGCCGTTTCCCATCATGATGGCGCACAAGTTATGTCAGCAACTGGCCGAAGCCCGACGCCGGGGCGTTCTGGATTTCCTCCGTCCGGACGGCAAGTCCCAGGTCACGGTGGAATATGAAGGATCGAAGCCCGTCCGTGTTGACGCCGTGGTGGTTTCGACGCAGCATGCGGGCAGCGCGAAGATTGAAACGGTGCGCGAGGGCGTACGGGAATGTATTATCAAGACAGTTATCCCTGCCCACATGCTCGATCCGAACACCAAGTACCACATTAATCCCACCGGGCGGTTTGTGACCGGTGGCCCCGTGGGCGATTCCGGCCTGACGGGCCGCAAAATCATCGTGGATACTTACGGCGGCACGGCTCACCACGGGGGCGGATGTTTTTCCGGAAAGGACCCCACCAAGGTGGACCGGTCCGCGGCCTACATGGCGCGTCACATTGCCAAGAACATCGTCGCGGCCGGGCTTGCGAATTGTGCTGAAGTGCAGCTCGCCTACGCGATCGGAGTCGAGGACCCGGTTTCGATTATGGTAGACACGTTCGGCACCGGCAAAATCGACGACAGCGCTCTGGAGGCGCTGGTTCGCATGCACTTTATGCTGACACCCAAAGGGATCATTGAATCCCTCGACCTGCGGCGCCCGGTTTACAAGAAGACCGCCGCCTACGGCCATTTCGGCCGCTCGGAGCCCGAATTCACCTGGGAGCGAACCGATAAAGCGGCTCTACTGCGAAAGGAGTCTGGAATCTAAATGCCTGGTACGCAAAAACTTGCTTGTGATGTAAAAGATCTCGAACTGGCCGCCAAGGGAAAGATCCGGATGGAGTGGGCAGGGCAATGGATGCCGGTTCTGAACCTCATCCGGAAGCGGTTCGCCGCCGAACGTCCCCTCGAGGGGGTTAGGATTGCTGCCTGCCTTCATGTGACCTCGGAAACGGGAAACCTTGCTATTGCACTCCGGGACGGCGGCGCACAGGTCGTGGTTTGCGCCTCGAACCCGTTGAGCACCCAGGACGACGTGGCGGCATCTCTGGTGCGGGATTTCCAGATTCCCGTCTTTGCCATCAAAGGTGAGGATAAGGACACGTACTATTCTCACATCTCATCGGCTCTGGACCGCAAACCCCAGATCACCATGGACGACGGCGCCGACCTTGTGACCGCCATCCTGAGCAAGCGGCAGGAGTTGGTGGCGGGCGTCATCGGAGGAACCGAAGAAACCACCACGGGCGTCATCCGGTTGCGCAGCATGGCTAATCACGGCGTGCTCAAATATCCCATCATTGCGGTGAACGACGCCGACACCAAGCACCTTTTCGACAACCGCTACGGCACCGGCCAGTCCACCATCGACGGCATTCTTCGTGCCACCAACCTGCTTTTTGCCGGGTTGCACGTGGTGGTTTGCGGCTACGGTTACTGCGGCCGCGGCGTCTCCCTGCGCGCCAAGGGCATGGGAGCCCACGTCGCCGTCACCGAGACGGACCCCACACGGGCCATTGAAGCAATTATGGACGGATATGCGGTGATGCCCATGGCGGAAGCTGCCAAGTGGGGAGACGTTTTCGTCACCGTCACCGGAAACAAGTCGATCATCCGCGGCGAGCATTTCCGCCTGATGAAGGACGGCGCGGTGGTGGCGAATTCCGGGCACTTCAACGTCGAATTGGACCTGCCTGCCCTCGAGGCTATGGCCGTGAGCAAGCGTCAAACGCGGGACTTTGTGGATGAATACACTCTGCCCGACAAGCGCAAAATCTACGTCCTGGGTGAAGGCCGGTTGATCAACCTGGTGGCTGCGGAAGGTCATCCGGCGGTGGTGATGGACATGAGTTTCGCAAATCAGGCGCTCTGCGCGGAATACCTGGTCAAACATTCCGCGGAGCTCTCGCCCAAGGTTTATCCCGTCCCAGCGGAAATCGACAAGAACGTGGCGCGCCTCAAGCTGGATTCGCTGGGCGTAACCATCGACAAGCTCACGCCGGAGCAGGAGGAGTACCTGGCCTCCTGGGCGGAGGGAACGTAAGACGATTGAGTCATTGAGCCATTGAGTCATTGGGTCATTGAGCCATTGTTTCATTGAGACAAGGTTTCTATGACCCTTCAGACCTACAAAGGACTTCAGGGAAAACTCAGTCAATGGTTCAATCACTCAATGACTCAATGGCCCAATGACCCAATGACTCAATGAGCCAATTCGTTCCAATGGCAGAGAAACCATGAAGGACATTGCCGGATGGGCGCTGGACACGGCCAAAGCACAGGGCGCCACGTATGCAGACGTACGAGTCGTGGACCTGCGGCAGCGCTACCTTTCCACCAAGAATGGCCAGCCTGCGCAAGTGAGGGAATCGCAATCCCGAGGAGTGGGTGTGCGCGTAGTGGCGGAGGGTGCGTGGGGTTTTTCCGCCACCGATGATCTGACCCGCGCCAGCGTCGACCGCATTGCTGCCCACGCGGTGGAAATTGCGCGCGCCAGCGCTACCGCCAAAAAGCGCGACGTTCGCCTGGCTAAGGAACCTAAGATCATTGATCGCTGGGAAGCCCCCTGCCGCATCGATCCCTTCTCGATTCCCGTGTCAACCTGCCTGGAACTGCTGCTCGAGGTGGATCGGGATTTGCGCCGCGTGAAAGGTGTGACGCTGGCCGAAGCCGCGATGGATTTTCGCCGCATCGAACAGCTCTTTCTCTCCACGGCCGGTTCTGAAATCATGCAAAAGAAGACTCAGACCGGTGCGGGTTTTGTGGCCACCTCGTTCGCCGACGGTGAGATTCAACGGCGCTCCTACCCCAACTCTTTCGGCGGCCAGTACCAGACGCGCGGATACGAACTGGTGGGCGAATTGGACCTGCTGGCGAACGCGCCGCGCATCGCCGAAGAAGCGGTGGCCCTTCACAAGGCCGAGCAATGCCCGTCCGGCGTGAAGGACATCATCCTCGAGGGCTCGCAACTCGGCTTACAAGTCCACGAGTCGATTGGCCACCCCATCGAACTTGACCGCGTGCTGGGTACGGAAGCCAATTTTGCCGGCCTGAGTTTCCTTACCCTCGACAAGCTTGGGACTCTCAAATACGCCTCCGACATCGTCAACGTGGTCGCGGATGCCACGCCCGCCCACGGACCCGGCTTGGGAACGTTCGCCTACGACGATGAAGGCGTGGCGGCCCAGGCCACGCCGATTGTGAAGGACGGATTGTTCGTGGGTTACCTGACCTCGCGGGAGACCGCGGCCGCCGCCGGGCAGGCCCGCTCGGGAGGCGCCATGCGCGCCGAAGGCTGGAATCGCATTCCTCTCATTCGCATGACCAACGTCAGCCTGCTCCCCGGCGCTTGGAAACTGGATGACCTCTTCGCCGACACCGATGACGGCATCTACATGGAGACCAACCGTAGCTGGTCGATCGACGACCGGCGCTATAACTTCCAGTTCGGGACCGAAATTGGCTGGGAGATTCGCGCCGGCAAGAAGACGCGCATGCTGAAGAACCCGAGCTACGGCGGCATTACCACAGAATTCTGGAATTCCTGCGACGCCATCTGCGGCCCCGAGTACTGGACGCTGTGGGGCGTGCCGACCTGCGGCAAGGGCCAGCCCATGCAGGCCATGGGAACCGGCCACGGCGCATCCCCGGCCCGCTTTCGCAAAGTGCAGGTGGGAGTCGCGTACGACTAGTTGAAGAGTCAAGGAGTCGAGAGTCAAGAGTCGAAAGACCGGGGATCCTGTCATTCTGAGCGAAGCGAAGAATCTCCGCAGTTTGTCGGCTCTGAATTATTGGCTTGCGAGTCCCGTGTCTTGACTCTCGACTCTTGACTTTAGACTTTCGACTTTAGACCTTCTATGCCCCTTTCTCGTCAACAAGCGGAACAGATTTTCGATCGCGTCCTCAAGTACTCCACAGCCGAAGAAACGGAGGTTATGATAACCTCCTCTAACTTTGCGCTCACTCGCTTTGCCAACAACATCATTCACCAAAATGTTTCGGAAGAAAGCACGGTGGTGTCGATCCGGGCGGTGACGGAAGGCCGGATGGCTCGCGCCAGCACCAACAAGTTTGATGAGAAGTCCACGCGCCAGACTTGCGAGGACGTTCTGGCGCTGGCGCGTTTGCAGCCGCCTGACCCGCAGCTTTTGCCCATGCCGGGACCGCAAACTTACCGCGCCGTCAGCCGGTTTTTTGCTGAGACGGCGGAGTTAAGTCCCGCCACGCGTGCCGCGACGGTGGCCGGCGTCATCAAGCTCGCGGAAAAAAGCAAGCTGACCGCCGCGGGCATCTTCTCGAGCGGCTCGAGCGCGTACGGACTCTTCAATTCCCGCGGCCTTTCCGCCTTCCACGAGGAAACGCTGTCGGAGTTCTCAGTCACCATGCTCGGCCCGGATGGTTCGGGTTGGGCGAAGAAGACTTCGCCGTACTGGCCCGAGATTGAACCGCTGGAACTGGCGGAGCGCGCTGCCCAGAAAGCGCTACAGAGCCAGAATCCGCGGGAAATGGCGCCGGGAAAATATACCGTAATCCTGGAACCCGCGGCGGTTCTCGATCTGCTGGGCTTCCTGGTGCTTGATTTCAGCGGCCTGGCGGTGCACGAGAAGCGCAGTTGCCTGACCGACCGGGTGGGTGAGAAGGTTTTTGGCGACAACATCAGTTTCCGTGACGATGTCTTCCACCCTTCCCAAACCGGCGCGCCGTTCGACGGCGAGGGCATTCCACGCCAACGCGTCACCATCGTGAAGAAAGGCGCGGTGAAAAGCCTGGTTTACGCGCGGCAAACCGCCCACAAGCTGGGAACTCAGCCCACCGGCCACGGCTTCCCGCTTCCCAACGAGTACGGCGAAGCTCCCTTGAACATTGTGATGGAGGGCGCGCGCTCCAGCATCGAGGACATGGTGAAGTCCACGCCGAAGGGTTTGCTCGTTACTCGCTTCTGGTATATCCGCGAGGTGGACCCTTACCAGAAAATACTCACCGGCATGACGCGCGATGGAACCTTCTGGGTCGAGGATGGACAGGTAAAGCACGGTGTGAAGAACCTGCGTTTCAACCAGAGCATCGTGGAGATGCTCCGCCAGGTGGAGATGCTCGGCCAGCCTCAGCGAACCGCCGGGGAAGAGTCGTTCGAAATGGTGGTTCCTTCCATGAAGATCCGCGAATTCAATTTCTCATCCCTGACCAAATATTAGCTTCATTGCGAGGCGCAGATCCCGTGGTGTGGGTTCTGCAATTCCCTCGGAGGGGCGCCCCTCGTGGGTACCCTCGGGCGCACACGGCTAGCGTCCTTGCCCGTCACGCCTTCGGCGGATGGCGTAAACCGAAGGCGCGCAGTGATCCGGCAGTTGTGAAGAGAGCAGCAGCTCAAGCATCGGCTTGGGCAGCCTTCCCTCGCAGTTGAGCCGCAAGAATTCTCGAATGAGGTTTCGGCTGCTTCTCCCTACGAAGCTATTGGTTGTCCTGGCCTGGCCGCGGGCCGCATTCGAAATGCTCTTGACAAGCACCGACGCCTCACACAACATGCAGAGTTGCTGGCGTGCAATTCTTGCTTGTGGGACCGCTGCGGGCGTAGGAACAAGCGCAGTGTCCGCTAGGAAGGAACTATGACCGAATTGCTGGGCAGTGAAATCCGTTCAAGGGGCCGCAGGAATTTCCTGCGAGCCGTGGCGGTTCTGGGCTTTGCACAAGCCGGGTTCGACGGATTGATCGCAGAGGCTCGGGACGTCCTGCCGAATCCCATCGGGTACGCCATGATTGCCTGGCCGCAAAGGGACTTCGCCCATGGGCTCGACGTCGTCTCGCGGCTTGGCTTTCGCGGTGTGCAGATGTTGGGCTGGGTGCGCGAAGCTTACGCAGGCGGGAAAACCCGGGAACTCAAGCAAAAGCTTACCGATCTGAGATTGAAGCCTGTGGCCCTTTCCTGCTCCGCCGCGCGCTTGGCCCCGGGGAAACAGGGAAACGAGACGGTGGAAGTACGCGGTTATGCTGAGTTCTTTTCTCACCTCGGCGGTACCTTCTTACAGGTGACCGATGGCGGCGAGCCCACGAAAGAGTATTCAGCCGAGGATATAAGAACTCTCGGCGCGCGCATGAATGCCGTTGGAAAGATGGCCCAGGATTTTGGATTAACACTCGGCTACCATCCTCACTTCGGCACCATCGGAGAGACTCGCCAGGGCCTGCGGCGCGTCCTCGACGCCACGGACCCGAGATACGTGAAACTGATTGCCGATGTCGCTCATATGGTGCTGGGCGGCTCAGACCCCGCCGAGGTCATTCGCACTTACGGTCAACGGTTGTGCTTTCTGCACCTCAAGGATACGCGCAAAGAAGTCGCCGCCGTGGCCCGGCAGGACCGCAATCGCGTGGAAGCGATGGGCCCGCCCTTTTGCGAAATAGGGCTGGGGGTGGTCAATTACGATGCCGTGGTCCAAGCGCTGCGCGCGGTTCGATTCTCCGGCTGGGGAATCGTCGAGTTGGATACCGGCAATTCGACCCTGGGTGGCCCCGACGCCGCTGCGGTGGCGAATCGCGATGCCTTGCGAAGGCTCGGTTTCAACGTGTAAGATGCTCTGCGCCTTGACAACCTCCGCCGCTGAATGCTAGAAGAATTGAGTGGCCTCTTTGGCGCTATCGTCTAGGGGTTAGGACGTCAGATTCTCAATCTGAAAACCCGGGTTCGATTCCCGGTAGCGCTACCAGATCTTAGAGTTAGCCAATCATCCGGGTGCAACCGGCTAAAAATATACCTTGACACGTATATGCCCGATGGAGTATATTAAGAGAGTGGAATCTGTTTTCGAAATCATTGCGGAGCCGAACCGCCGCGCGATATTGAGCCTCCTGGCCTCCTCCCAACAGTCGGTGGGAGAGATCGAGCGCCAGCTTCGCATGACGCAGCCGAGCGTGTCAAAGCACCTGCGAGTGCTGCGCGAGGCCGGTTTCGTGGAATCCACGGTGGACGCGCAGCGCCGCCTCTACCGGCTGAAGCCAGAACCGTTTCAGGAAGTGGATGCCTGGCTGGCGCCGTTCCGCCGGTTCTGGTCCGCTCACGTCGATGCTCTCGAACGACACCTCGACCGCATGGATCAATCAACACGAACGAAAAGGAAGACAAGGAGAAGACGACGCGGCCCAAACCGCGAACCTGACAAAGGAGAAGCGAAATGAAAATCAAAGTGACCAGTGTATACGTGGATGACCAGGACAAGGCCCTGCGCTTCTATACGGAGGTACTGGGCTTTGCCAAGAAGACCGATTTCAGTCAGGGCCCCTATCGCTGGCTGACCGTGGCTTCGCCCGAGGAGGCGAACGGCACTGAGCTGCAACTGGCGCTGAACAACAACCCCGCGGCCAAAGCGTATCAGCAGGCGATGTTTCAACAGGGCCAACCGGCGGCCATGTTCTTCACCGACGACGTCAAGGGCGACTACGAGCGGATCAAGGCCCGCGGCGCCGCGTTCACGATGCCGCCCACCGACGTGACCTACTCGACCATCGCGATGCTGAACGACACCTGCGGCAACCTCATTCAGCTCACCCAACTGGCACGCTCTTCACGCTAAGGAGAAGAAGATGACCGATCGCGAGCAGTACTCACCGGGTCCGGCCCGCGGGGCGCAGATACGAAAGGACGGGGAGAAGTGGACGCTCATTCTCGTCAGAGAGCTGCGCCACCCGCCGGAAAAAGTCTGGCAGGCGCTAACCGACCCGGCGCATCTGCGCGAGTGGGCGCCCTTTGAAGCCGATGGAAGCCTGGGTACGGTTGGAGCCACGGTGAAGCTGACCACGGTGGCAGCGCCCACGCCGCAGGTTTCCGAAACAAGAGTGACGCGAGCCGACGCTCCCAAGGTGCTCGAGTACAACTGGGGTGGCAACGATATCCGGTGGGAACTCGAAGCCTTGGGTGGCGGCACGCGCCTGGCGCTCTGGCATAACATCGATCGCCGCTTCATCGCGTGGGGCGCCGCGGGCTGGCACATCTGCTTCGACGTCCTCGAGCGGCTCCTCGCGGGTGAGCCGCTTGGACGCATCGTCGGCGCCGCCGCCCTGAAGTTCGGCGGCTGGCAGCGATTGAACGCCGAGTACGCGAAGCAGTTCGGCGTTAAGACCCCCGGATGGCCGCCCAACGCCCCGAAGCGTTGAAGCGTGGGAGAAGGAGGTCCCAATGAACTGGAACAAATGGATTCGGCAGACCCACCGCTGGGTGTCCATTGCCTTTACGGTGGCCGTCATCGTCAACCTCGTCGCCGTCGAACAGAAAAAGGAGACCTACTGGATAGGCTTCTCGGCGCTGCTCCCGCTCATCTTGCTAATGATCACCGGTCTGTACATGTTCGTGCTGCCATATGCCGCCAAGTGGCGCAGCGAGCGACGCACCGCCTGAACGGGCGCCCGGCCGCGCGCCGCCGGCGGTTGAAGTTGGGTAATGCAGACTTTGTGCCGTTCAAAGTCTTCGGCTCTTAAACTGGTAAACGTTAACTTGTTGTGAACATGCGGGTACGGCGATCAAAGCTCAGAACCGCGGGTCGTGGCAGGGGGAAAGCCGCAGACTCTCTGAGAGGTGAGAGTCTGCGCGACCCTGCTCCCCAATGATGAATGTCAAGAACCGGCGGAGCAGGCACCGAGGCGATGGAGAGCGCGAGCCGTGGGGAACGTCGTTACACCCTGGACGAGAAAAGCGCCGGGCCTCAGAAAGGAAACAGGCACGGCTACTTCGAAGGCCGAACCGTGCAGGCTAGTTAGTGGTCATGGTGGCCGTTGCCGCTCAGGCCCTTCACGAACTTGTCAACCGTCGCGATCAGAGACTCCAGCGCCACCTGCGTCGTCGCCTGCCGATCAGCCAAGGCTTGTGCCGTCTCCGCCAAGCGTTGCACGGATTCGTGAGTCCCGACTTGGGCGCGGACCAAGTGGGCGAATCCTTCCCAGACATCGGCCGTCTGGTTTGCCCAACGCTTCTCCGCTTCCTGCTGCATCCGGGCGGTGACGATGATCTGGTCCTGGATCACGGTCTGGTTCTTCTCGATCTTTTCCAATCTCTCTTCCGGCGTCATGGCCTTCTCCATTTTAGTGCCGCGCCCCGCTGACTACCAGGGCGGGACGGGTTTTCCCCGCCATGCCGAAAGCGATCAGCCAGACCTCATCGCGGCGGGCGACGTAGGGCCGAACGGCGTTCGGCCCAGGACCAGCGCCGCTGGTCCCTACAAGCAATCGAACAGGGCGGCGGAGGCAGCGCCGATTTCGTCGTCTTCCAAGGGTCCGGAATCGAAAGGCAGGGAACGGCGCGGCACCTCGTGCATAAAGGTGCGCTTCTCTTCCACAGGGAGATGTTCGAAGGCGTCCAGCAGTGCTTCGGTTTCTCTGCTCATGAACACGTCATACCAGCCCACCCGCGGGCGAAAAAGAAGTCTTTTCGGGGGTTGCAGGTTATGCTGAGAGCAGCTAAATTAGGTGTGAGAGTCGGAGGTGTACATACATGAAACGGCCCGTCGCGGTGGAATCTGCCTCTGCATCTATCGACGAGAAAATCAAGGAACTTGGGGACTGGCGCGGCAAGACGCTCGCGAAAGTGCGCGAAATCATACACGAGGCAGATCCTGAGATCGTCGAAGAGTGGAAGTGGGCGAAACCCACGAACCCCGGAACACCGGTCTGGTCCCACGGCGGCATCGTCTGCACGGGAGAGACGTACAAGGACCACGTCAAGATGACCTTTGCCAAGGGTGCGGCGCTCGAGGACCCTTCAGGTCTATTCAACTCCAGCCTCGAGGGGAATGTCAGGCGCGCCATCGACATCCACGAAGGCGACAAGGTGGATGAGGCGCCCTTGAAGGATCTCATCCGCGCGGCCGTGGCGCTCAATCTCCAGGGCAAGAGCCAGCCGCGCTAGCGGACGGTACGTGGCCAGCCGAAGCCCCGGCGAGCCAGCAGCAAGCGGGCCGACTAGCTTCATCGCAGGTCCCGGCCATATCTCCTCCCATAGGTGAAGAGCTTCGGCACCTGCCTCATTCGCCAGGCAGTTCGGCGACGAGGCTGGGCGGCCTATATGCAGATTTCTGCATGTATGTGTCAAAATGCCACACTTGGGAGCGGTTTTTTCACAATGTGAAAAAGCTCGTTCCTCCGATCACGTTCAATTTAAAGCAGATAAGAAAATAACCCCCCCTTTTTTGCAGCGCTTCCCATTTTCTCATTCCGGGCATGATAGGCTAGGTTTAGTGAGGGAAAGAGCGGGTCCAATGGCAGAAGCTGCGGAAGTCGTCAAGACGGCGAGACGGGCACGAGGCGCTGAGCCGAAGAGCGCACGCGCTTTGCTGCTGTTTCTGGCGCTCGTCACTTGTCACTCGACACTGCTTTTCGGGCAGCGGTTCAGCCATGTGCAGGGCGCGATGGTCCAGGTGACAAGCGCTTGGACGAACAGCCCTTTTACGCTGAGCCTGGCGAGCAACCCGGCGCAAGGGGACCTGGTGGTGGCGGTTTTCGCGAGCCTCGGCTGCACCAACGGCGGGCCGTCTCCGGTCACGATCAAGGACGCGAACGGCAACAGCTACACGGTTATTTCCAGCCCCGCCACGCTCTCTCAAGGCGTGAGTTCGGGTCTCTGCTCGGGCGGCACGGTTTACGCGAACTTGTGGCTGGGCTACCTGCTGAACGCGCCGTCGAACGCTTCGAGCACGATCCAGGTCAGTTGGTCGAGCGGGCAGGCCATGGGGGACGTTTGGGCGGACGAGTTCAACCCCTCGGGCGGGAGCGTGACGTTGGACACGAGCGCCAGCGTGTCCGGCGGAAGCGCCTCCGGCACGGCCATCAGCTCGCCGTCGATCTCTCCCAGCCTGCCGAACGAGCTTTTTTACGGCGCCGCGGTTCCGCCTGAACTCGCGCCTCCCACCGGCAGCGCGTGTGCGATGACCGCGCCGGCAGCGGGCGGGACGCTGGGCGTGTGGACGGGCGGGGCGGGGGGCATACCGCCGCTCACAAACTATGAGTCCGGCGGGGCGACGGAATACGATTTGAATGCGAGCGGCGCCACGGCGGTGAGCTTTACGAATCAGTGCTCGAGCGTGAAGTACGCTGCGATCGTGGCGGCCTTCAAATCCAAGCTAGCTTACCAGGCTAATCCGGTGGAAAGCAGCGCCAGCTCGGATTCGATCGCCAAGCAGGCGGCCCACTTCGCCACCCTGAGCGAAAGCAATGCAACCGGCGACACGCTGGCCCGGCAAGCGAGCTACTGGCGGGGAGATTGCATCTCGCTCACCTGGACGCCGCCCGCCGGCGCGCAGGGGAACTCAGCGTACAGCTACAACGTTTATCGCGGCAGGAGTCCGGGCAACGAGACGGGGCCCATCAACGCATCTCCGGTAGATGCCGGCTGCACGAGCCAGGCGAACTGCACCTACGTTGACTACGGGCCGCAGGCCGGGGCGGAGTATTACTACACGGTCACGGCAGTCTCCGCGGGCGTCGAGAGCCCATTCTCGGCAGAGAGCGGCGCCGTGATTCCGCAGGACGCGGTGATGGAAACCCACGCCGCGAATGATCTGGTCTCGAGGGGCTGGGGGGCGATTCGAGGTGCGACGGAGAATCTGCTGGCGTATGATTCCTTGACCGCAGGGTCGTCTATTCCAGTCCAGCCCAAACACGCTTTTGTGGTTCCTGGACGAACCAAGACCGGAGAGGCTCCCATTCACAGAGAGCCGTCAGCAGCCCCGCCTTGAGCCATCTCAATGTCTAAGGAAAATGCATCGGCCAACGCGCCGGGGGGTAGCGCAGACTTCGTGCTTTTCGAAGTCTGCGGCTTTTCCCGGGCCGCTGCGCCAGCCTGCGGCAGTGGGTCATTCTGAATTCCAGATTTGAATACTCTAAGCAAATATGGAAGGTGAATTGCCGTTGGTTAGTACGGACGTGCTATGGTACCATTCGGTCTAGGGTTTGATTCAAGTGCTATAATAATGCCCCTCGGTTGGCATGCTCAATGGCTACCGGTTCTCTTTCGGGAACATCTAATATTCGGGAGGAGTTGTGGGAGCGCCTGCACTGATCTTAAGCAGGTTTGAATCGGACGATTGGAACGCGGAGTTTTACGCTGTAATGGCGCTAGCGTCGCGTCTGGCACTCCTGGTGAAGAGCCACGCCCAAGTGTTCAGTTTGGCAATTCGTTTGCGACGCTTAGATTCGGCGCTCTGTAAACTCTTTCGCGAAAAGATCTACAAGACTTTGGAATCCCCCCAAGTGCAAACGGTAGACCCCGAAAAGGTACGTGAGGGAATCATCACACTGCGAAGCCTCTACCGCACCATCCATACGATCATAAAGGCTTCAAAGCATATCGGCTTAACAAACAACTCGCTGACCGCTGGACCGCTCCGAAATATCGAGCACTGGGGTGAGGAAATCATAGAGTTAGCAGATTTGGCGGAGCTAACCCAAAGCGAACACGTGATTCAGTCAATTTACGACAGAGCAGCGCAGGAGAAGGAGCGCGGCGAGTTGTACGACCTGGACCAGGTTGAATAGCGGTGCCTCTCACCATCAAGCTTACTTCAACGCCGTTCAAGTACCTCCAATCCCTCGATAAAGTGACACGAGAACGAATAAGTGAGAAGCTGAGGGAGATTGCTCAAGCACCCATGGATGTTCGTCTGTCCTATCCATTGACTGGCAGCACAAAAAGAAGTAGTCGGGTTGGTAAGTACCGAATCTTGTTTGAGATCGAGTCTGATACCCTCATTGTCGCGGACATCGGACCGAGGGGTCAGATATATCGCGAGTTATGAGTGTGTAGCGCAGACTTCGCGCCTTTCGAAGTCTGGGGCTTTTGTCGTCCCGCATGAAGAGCCGCGGAGTCTCAAAAGCAGAGACTCCGCGCTACCTCCTTAGGGTTGAGGAGGTTTTTGGGGGCGGCGGAACCAAGCCCAAACCACGGCGGGGTCGCCTCGCGCGCTAATCCTCATTCGACGGTCGCAAGCCCAAGAGTTTGTTGCTGGCGGAATCGTGATTCACACTGAGAATTCAGGGTATTTTCTTCTTCAGTGACAGACGGCTGAAGAAATCGAGTGGAAATGACAGTGCTGTCGTTCAACACGTCCTGTCGAATCAGCCTGTTATATCCGTAGTGGAGATTCAACACGGTCAATTCCCGGGGCAGCGAAGCGGTCCAAATGGGGATGCGGTGGGAGCGGAGGTATTCCTGGACATCGATATGGCCGGGGATGCCATATTTCTTGAGAGCCTCTGAACCCCAGTGCTTGCTGGTTCGTTGGACAAATCCATCCTGCGCCGCCGGAACAAAGTTGCTATGGATCCAATCTCCGTTCTTCGCACCGTCGATGTGCAAGCTCCCCAGTTCTCCTGTCGGCTCGTAATTTGCGGCGACGACAAGGTATTCGGGGAAAGCACGGAAAACCCGGACCAGGCTCAGTGACGTGAGCGGCGGCAGGCGATTAGGAGGGCGCGAGAGCTCAGACGGGACTTCAATGATGGGGCTATTAAAATAAGAATGCACTGATACGAAACTGTAACTACTTTCGATAGGCCTGGTATAAAAACAAGTCTTCTCCGCATAAACGATCCCAAATCGGCCCTTCAAGATTTGAAAGGACTTTACTGTCCTATCGAGGACCTGGTTACGATCAGTTTCCAGGTACAACAACCGTACCGGGCTCTCTCGATCGGGCGTCTTTTGGAAATGATGGACAAGCGTCAATCCCGTGCCGGTGTGATCGAAAACATAAAACGAACCAAGGCTTGGTTCCTCAGAAAGCGGATGGGAGGGCGTTAAATGCAGGTCAGTGCTAATTTCCAGCTTCGCACAGTATTTAGAAAGCGGTCTGCATGAGACATAAATCGAGAACAGGGCCGAAATGAGTATTGCTAAACAGAGTTTGCTTCCGGACGTTTTCACACCAATATTCTCACACGACGGCCCATCTTTGCCAACCCTCCCCGGCCGATAGCTCCTGATGAAGGGCCTCTACAAAGAAGTGTATTCAATCCCCAATGCACTCGAGGGCGAGGTCAGATGCAACGGCCCTTGATATTTGGGCTGCTTCGCCGGCGGTCAGGCGGCCGCGCGACAGACATGATCCTTTCCAGGAAGCCGACTTGGACACGGGCGGGTGCGGTTGGAGGTTTGGATTTCGGCGGCCTTACTCGTTAATCTTCTCAAAGTGACCACGTCGATGGACCTCATGGTGGTCCTCCAGTGTTTCCAAATGGCTGATCACTTCGGTTCTCGTCGTCGAATCTTGTTGGATCCGCTCTTCAATTTTGGTGGCCAGCCCATGAGCAGATTCCAGAGATGTGTCTTTGGGAAAGAGCAGATGGAATTCCACCCAATTCGTGCTGCCCGCATTGCGATATCCATCAATCCGCCGATGGATTGGCGAATCAACTTGCTCCCCATCCAAAGGATGTCCACGGCCACAAGAACCGCAACCATCGGATCGAAACGCGGCCAGCCCGTGAGCATGGTCAAACTCAGTCCCGCGAGGACGCCGAAACTGGTCAGGCAGTCGGTAAGTACGTGTCTACCATCGGCCTCCAGAATCAAAGACCCATGCCTTTTCCCCACCCAGACCAGATAGCCGCCCAAAGCCCCATTGATGAGACCCGCGGCGAGAACCAGCAAAGCCCCTGCCCCCAGATTCTCCAGTTTGGGCCCCGCAATCAACCTGCGAATTGACTCAAAGACGATATAGACCGCCGCCAGAACAATCATGGCGCCTTCGAACCCCGCCGAAAAGAA
>JBEKMN010000017.1:0-63135 GCA_050008495.1 Terriglobia bacterium
AAAACCACCGACCGGAGAGCCGGATGCGGGAAATCCGCCTGTCCGGTTCGGAGGGAGGGGGACCGAATCCAATCGCGTCTCCCTACCCCTATTGTTAGGCCGCCCCTTTGGGGCTTAAGAACAGAGCGGAAGGAGTAACTGCCGTGGGCATTTTACTTAGTTTTCTGGGCGGTCTTTCCTTTGGCCTGTTGGGCACGGCGTTGAAGGCTGCGGAGCGAAGGAAAGCCGATGCCGCGGGATTAGTCGTCTCGGCGTATGCCTGGCCTGCCCTGTTCATGCTGGTCAGGACTCTGCTTCTCAAGCCAGGCGGCAACATCCCAACCAAGGTCTTTGTGATTGCGGTGATTTTTGGAATCTGCGCGGCAGTGGCATCGTTGGCTTTCCAGGTTTCCATCGGCTTTGGCAAAGTCACGGTAGGCTGGCTGATGATGAATCTCTCAGCGGGCGTTCCGGCCGCCGTCTCCGTTTGGACGTACCACGAGGAACTGACCGTGATGAAGGTCGTGGCGCTGGGGTTGGTGCTTGTCTCCATCGTTTTCCTGTCCTGGGGGCAGGTGATCGAAAGGCGCGCCGACGGGCGCAATCCTGCAGGAGGAGCGTGAGTTCGCCATGTGGTTCTTGCTGATGCTCGTGATACTTCTCACCAACGGGATGAGTGCTTTTGGCCTCAAGATGATCGCGGCTTGGGGCCTACCCGAGACTGTCAAATACCCCTACCTCACGGTTTGGTACGCCAGCGGCTTGGCGGCCATAGCCCCGCCGATGTTATGGAAAGGGATGCGCTTGGGGAAGATCGAAGTCGTTTGGGGCGCGCTGGCGGGAGCCCTGAGCATCGGCGGGCAAGTGGCCATGGCGGTAGCACTGAATCGGGGCGTTCCTGGACACGTGGTGTTTCCCATCGCCATCGGCGGCTCGATTTTCGTCGTCGCCCTGGCCGGCCGGTTGATGTTCGGCGAGCGGCTGAGTGCGCCGACCGCCATCGGCCTGGCCTTGGGATTCATCGCGGTCATACTGGTGGGCGTGAGCTGAGGGACCGGTTTCACGCCAAGGCGCAAAGTACGCAAAGGTCGCAAAGAAAAACGGGGAGATCTGCTTTGCGTTTCTTTGCGCCTTGGCGCCTTGGCGTGAGATGGTTTGGAGAAGAGTTTCCTACCGCACTTGTGACTCAGGACGCCGGGAACCATTCCGCCTTGACTTCCTCAATCACCTCCCGGGCTGCCTGCTCAACCTGCTGTGCTCCCCAGGCGGGATCAAAATGGGTGCGCGGGTCCTGCGCCTCGCGCAGAGTGTGATCGGGGGTGGGCGCGCAGTCAAAGGTCTCTCCATCGACGATGGCGTAATCCACGTTGGGCAGCTTGCCCGTGGCGGGAAGCCGGGAAAGATCGACCGAGCCCGGCCAGGTTGCCTCGAGCATGGAAGTCTCCTCCGCCGCCGCGTGGCCGATTGCGCCGGCGATGAGTGAGCGCGGAAAGCCTGGATAAACCCACCTTACTCGCCGTGGGACGCGGCCGGCGTTGAATTCGAGGCAAAGCCGGTCAAGCACCGCGCGCTGGTTGTCCGCGCCATGCCCGTTCACAATCAACACGCGGCTGAAACGCATGCGCCCGAAAAGGATTTGGAGAACGTCGCGCACTACCGCCGCGAACACTTCCTCGCGGAAGTAAGCGCTGGCCACCGAATTCCTGGGGAAATCCATTCCCTCAATGAAAGCGTCGCGGGCGAATCCCAGCGACTCGAGCATGTTCGGATGGCGCTCCCGCTCCGTGCCGACGAACAGCGGCGGGAAATACGGACAGTGGAATTCGCGAGCCAGGCGGCGGGCAAAAGCGTGCGCCAGCAGGTTGTCGCAACCCATCGCCAGGTGCGGTCCGTGCCACTCTAAAGGGGCCAGCGGAAGCAGCACCAAACCGTTGCGTTCCCGGGCCGCGGCCACTTCCCCGGGAAATAAGAAGGCCATGTTCCAGTCGCCCCGTTCGGTGGGACGTTGACGTGCCGAATCGTCAGCGTTAGGCATTTCATTCCTCCCGTGGGCTATTTTCTGCCGCCCGCTCTGCGGATTGAAAGCACAGTCTGTCATTCTACGCTGGAAGATTCAAGCTCATTGAGCGAGGGATGCGTGTGGTTTCGGGGGTAGCGTCCTGGATGTCTGTTGGCTTGGTGTGTGAAAGTCCAAGGTGGTTTCTGCCGGTGCCTCGAGCCCCGAAGGGGCGGCCTAGCAAAGCCCAGGCCAACGGCCTGGGTGGATGGTGCGAGCGGATAATTCATTTCGGGCCTCAAGCCCTGAAGGGGCGTGGTAGCCCCGCCTTCGGTAGATCGCCCCTTCAGGGCTCGACTCGGAAGATGCCCTCCTCTCCCAGTCCGATGGCCTGGGCTTTGCTAGATCGCCCCTTCGGGGCTGAGAGATCATCGGCAATGACCAACCCACATTTGGGACACGAGGGATTCGACCTGCAAATTGACCCTCGCAACAGGCGCAAGGTATACTCAGATTAAGAGGCTTTCGGCAATTGGACAAAGACTAATGAGAGGCAGATCGAATCTGAGGCGGTGTTGTCTTCGGCCCAGCATGTATGTGCTGGCTGTCCTGCTGCTGCAATTGCCCGGTTGGGCGCAGGTGGCCGGCACAGTGTCCGGCGTTGTCGTGGACGCGTCGGGCGCCGCCGTCGCCGGCGCAACGGTCACGGTGAAAAGTCTCGAGACCGGAGTTGCCCGGGTTGTAACCACCAGCCCGGCGGGCGCCTACACGGTTCTTTGGCTATCGGTCGGGCCCTGCGAGATGAAGGCCGAGAAGGAAGGCTTCAAGACAACGGTTCGCACAGGAATCAGGCTCGAGGTGGGACAGCGGGCGGTGGTGAACTTCCGGCTGGAGGTTGGCGAGGTCAAACAAGAAGTGACCGTTTCCGGTGGCAATCTCCTGGTCAACACCAGCGTGACCTCGGTCTCCGGTCTCGTGGGCGAGAGCGAGATCAAAGAACTGCCGCTGAACGGCCGCAGTTTTGATAATCTGCTCACACTTAACCCCGGCACCCTCAACTTCAGCGCCTTGAAAAGCCCTCAAACCGTCACCAGCAACGGAAACACATTCTCCGTGGAAGGACGCCGGACGTACGAGAATATATTCCTGCTGAACGGAATCGAGTACACGGGCACGAGCCAACTCGCCATTACCCCCGGCGGCGTCAGCGGGCAACTGCTCGGCATCGATGCCGTCAGGGAGTTCAACGTTCTCCCCGACGCCTACCCGGCGGAGTACGGCAAGCGCGCCGGAGCGCAGGTGGCCATCGTGACGCAGTCCGGCAGCAATACCTTGCATGGGTCCCTTTTCGAGTTCCTCCGCAACAGCGCCTTGGATGCGCGCAACTTCTTCGACCAGGGATTTGTTCCGCCCTTCCGGAGAAATCAATTCGGCGGATCTCTGGGAGGGCCGCTCGAGCCCGGGAAGTTGTTCTTGTTTGGCAACTATGAAGGCTTCCGGCAAAATCTGGCGGTCAGCGATGTGAGTGTCGTCCCTGACCAACTGGCCCGGCAAGGCTCGCTGCCGAATGCCTCCGGCATCTACGCACCGGTCCCCGGCCTCGACGCGGCGATGCTGCCCTACATGTCTTTCTGGCCTCAGCCGAATGGCGTGGAATTGCTCGTCAACGGTCAGCCGAGCGGAACGGCGCTCGCCTACTACAATCCCCGGCAGTCTATTCGTGAGGATTTCGGCACGCTGCGGGCTGACGCTCCCATCCGCAGCCGGGATTCTCTTTCGGCAGCCTACACGATCGACGATGGAGACAGTCTCACGCCCTTGGCCGATCCTTTGTTCGGATCGGCCTTGGCGCTGCGGAGCCAAGTGGCGAGTTTCCAGGAGACGCATGTCTTCTCACCGCAACTGCTTAACGTATTCCTGGCCGGCTTCTCCCGCGCCGGCTTCAACTTCGAGCCGTTCTCTTTGGCCGATTTTCCGTCCAACCTTGCGTTCGTCTCCGGGCGCGGGCCGGGAGGGATTGTCATCGGGGGCGGCCTGACCACAACCGGGGCTTCCGCGATCACTTCCGCCGGACCGAATAACGCCGCGAGAACCTGGAATGGCCGAAACCTGTTTACCTATTCCGATGACCTGCACATCCTCAAGGGCGTGCATCAGGTCAGCCTGGGCGTTTGGTTCCAGCGGCTTCAGGACAACGAAGACACCGCTTCGCGCCAATTGGGGCAAGCCAGCTTTACGAGCTTACAGACGTTCCTTCAGGGAAGTGTGAGCAGTTTTCAAGCGGTGCCTACCCCCACCGAGTTGGGTTGGAGAAGCCTGTTCGGCGCCTGGTACTTCGAGGATACTATCAAGTTACGGCCTAATCTCAGCATCGAGGCGGGACTGCGGGACGAATTCACGAGCGGTTGGAACGAAGTGAGTGGAAGGGCTGCGAACTATCTTGTCGATGCGAATGCAGAACTGGAGACCAATCCGCGCGTGGCCGATTCGGCATTCACCGAGAACTACGCGAAGTCACTGCTTGGCCCTCGCCTCGGCGTGGCTTGGGATCCCTGGGGAAGGGGAAAGACGGCCCTACGCGGCGGGTTCGGCATCCACTACTCCTTACTGGATGATCTCAGCTACCTGCTCAACGCGCTCCCGCCTTATAACGGCTCCGTCTCGTTCTCGCATGTTCCGCTCTCCTCGGTCGTGCCGATTCCGCCCAACCTCCCGCCACGACCGTCTTGCGGGCCGGGCGTTGCTGCGCCTTGCACTATTTATGCGCCGCAGGGAGTGCAAGCCAATGCGAAGACTCCCACTGTCGAGGAGTGGAGCTTCTCCGTCGAACGGCAGGCCAACTCGAACACGCTGGTTCGCGCGGTCTACGACGGATCGTTTGGTGATCACGGGCTCTTAAGCGTCGATCCCAATACCATCCCGGTCGAGATCTGCTCGCATCCAAACGGCTGCCAGGCCGGCGGAGTGGGTACCGCCCGAAGTGTTGCCGCTAACGGCGCCCAGTACGTTCCGGTCGGGCCGCGGCCCAATCCGTACCTGTCCGCCGGCTTCTTCTGGTATACGGAGGGAAACAGCAGTTACAACGCGCTGCAGCTCGAGATTGTCCGGCTCCTTGCTCAAGGCTTGCAATTCCGGGCCGGTTATACCTGGGCGAAAAACCTCGACATGAATTCCGCTCTGACGGGCGCCCAAGCGGACAACCAGGCGCAGATGGTGTTGGACCGGAATGATCCGCGCAGAGACTGGGGACGTTCGGCGTTGAACGTAACTAACCAGGGGAGCATTTCCGCGCACTACGAGTTTCCATTTGGCCGCAATAAGCAGGGGCCGAAAAGCGCGAGAGGTCTGGTCAACCTGCTGATCAGCGGTTGGCAAGCCAATGGAATCGCCACCTTGCTGAGCGGCTTCCCATTCACTCCTCAGGACGGTTCGAACGTCTCCGGGGATGGGGACACAAGAAACCCGGATCGGCCGGAGGTGAATCCGTCGTTCAGCGGCCCAATTCTGCTTCGGAAGCCCGCTCAATGGTTTAGTCCCAATGCCTTCAGTCTGCCCGCTGCAGGCACTTACGGAAGCTTGGGGAGGGGAACGCTTAGCGGGCCGGGATTGGCTGACGTGGACGTATCGCTCGCCAAAGACTCTGCCGTATCAGAGAAGATCAAAGTGCAATTCAGGGCAGAATTCTTCAACGTGCTTAATCGCGCGAACTTTGATACTCCCAATCCGATCGTGTTCTCGGGTGGAGCAATCAGCTCCACGGCGGGACTCATCACCGCTACCGCCACGACGTCCAGGCAAATCCAGTTCGGATTGAAGCTGCTCTTTTGATACGAGCTGCCCATTTGCCGAGGCGATAACAATCCGGTTTCACGCAAAGCCGCAAAGTACGCAAAGGTCGCAAAGAGAGGTCTTTAGATATTCGGGGAGGCCGCCAGTGCTTCGCGCGCGCGCCTCAACTGGCCGGCGAGCAGCCCGAAGCGCCATCGCGTGCCATCGGCGGCGATCAGAACGAGTTGATCCAGCAGCAACCCTTCGCTCGTCTCGACGGCCTGCAGCGGACCGATCTGGCGCGTCACTGGCCGCCCCCACCTGCGGGCGAAAAACACGGCTTCGCGCTCTCTGAGGCAAAGCGTGCCGAGCGCGTTGTGCAGACCCTTCGTGTCTGCCGTGCCAATCACGTGCAGGAGCCGGGAAGGCGCGGGTCCGGGAAAGCGTTCGGTGAGCCACTGTTGCTGAACCGGTGTGAGTTGCGGTACACGACCCTTCCCGAACCATTTGCGCAGCACCGCCGCGATCGCCGCCCACTCTGCTCTTAAAGCGCGGTAGATTCTCGGGCCGAGCCAGGCCGACAGCGCCAGGAAGGCCAACACGATCCCGGCCAGTACCCACGGGTGCTTCACAAGCAGGTAGAGGCCGCCGGCCACCGACGCGTCCTCAGCCAGGCTTAAGCCGATATTGCTGAACGGCTCCGGGCTGTGATTCACCGCCAGCCGCAGCGTGGCTTTGGCCGAGTGCCCGGTCAAGGCGACGCCGCCGGCCAGCAGGAACAGCAAGACTTGATAAACGGGATCCAAGTTTGAGAACAGCGAGGACGCGAGCAGCACGGCTCCGACGGGGCGAATAACGGTGTGAATGGTATCCCACGCGCTGTCCACCCAAGGAATCTTGTCCGCAATGAATTCGATCGCGCAGGCGATACCTGCAACGACCAGGACGCGCGTGTCTGCCAGCACGGAGGCGTGGTGCCAGGCGGGGGGCAAGGGGAAGCGACCGAACCGGAGAAGCAGGCCAACCACCAGCACGGTGGCATAAAGCCGGATGCCGGCCAGCATGCCCAGCCCCAGCGCCGATGCAACCGGACTCAAGGTGTCCATGAACCGATTATAACCGCACGCGGGCGGCTTAGATACGCACGAACGTCTTCTTGCGGAACATGTAGTAAAGCCCCAGCCAGAGAATCCCCACCGCTCCGCCCGTAAGCAGGAATTCACTGAACATTCCCAGGTGCCGCGCCAGGCCGTTGAGATTGGCGCTGCTGATTCGGGAGAAGCTGATGAGGTCCGGCGCGATGTAGGCCACGATGGCGTTCATGCCGTAAACGACGAAGAAGAAGGCCCAACCGCGGTACCCAAGCACGTCGATGAGGCCATAGAAAACGGCCAGCAGCAGCAAGCACCATCCGCCTGACCAGAGGACCATCGAACTGGTCCAGATGTGCTTGATGATCGGGAATTCGAAGCTCCAAAGCCAGCCGGCGACGAGACAACCCGCGCCCGAGGCCACCAGCACGAGCACCTTACGCCCGCCGGCGAGACGCGAGCGCAGCAAGTGCCCGGAGAGGACTCCCATCAGGGTGGTTGCGCCGAAGCCCAGACTACTCAGAATCCAGGTGTAGTTTGTGCCGTCGCGGAAGCGCCCCAGCAGGGCGTTGTCAATCCACATCGCCAGGTTGCCGTCCGGGGTGAAAACTCCTGCGCCGTATCCGGGCACCGGGACAAACTTCATGAGAGCCCAGAAGACCACCAACAGCGCACCCGCAAGCACACCCTGCCAGCGTACGGGCAACTCTACCAGGGCAATCGCGGAGATCAAGTAACCCGCCGCAATCGCTTGCAGCGTGTTGCTGTAAAGCTGCAGGTTGTGAAGGTCGAACGCCAGCAGGTGCCCTTGCGCGATCATGCCCAGAATCCAGAGCGCCACCACGCGATAGGCAACCTTGCCGTAGATGCTGCCTCGGCTGTCGCCCCGCTCCAGCCGCTTGCCGATCGAGAAGGGCATGGCCACGCCCACAATGAAAAGAAACAGCGGCATGATGAGATCCCAGGCCACAAAGCCGACCCAGGGGACGTGGTCGAACTGGCGCTCCAGCCACGCCGGGAGGGGATTCGCGAACAGCTTGCAGAAGGCCATCACGAACGGGCCGGCCCCCGCGATCCAGAACATATCGAAGCCGCGCAACGCGTCGACCGAAATGAGGCGATCGGAGGGCTGAACGGTGTGCCGCTGTGGCGTTCCAGACGCGCTTTGGTCCATTGCTGTGTCCCCCCAAAGTCTTGGGATTATGCTGCTCAGCGGCAAATTCTCCGCCGGATCGTTAATTGCCACCTGCCCGGGTTCCGAGTCTCTAATACATCGGTTGCCGGCCACTGTCAACGGAAAAACCGGAAGAAGGTTCCTTTCGCGTTGCCAGCTTTGGGGGGTCAATGTTGGGGAACCGTCACCGCAACTTTTGGCGAACATGTTGTTGAGGCGGCGGCGTCTATGATACTCTGTTGACAGCAAAACGACGGAGAGGTGGCCGAGTGGCTTAAGGCGGCGGTTTGCTAAACCGTTGTACGGTCAAAAGCTGTACCCAGGGTTCAAATCCCTGCCTCTCCGCCAGACTTCAGACCTCGAGATGCCTGCTTGTGATCCAGAGACAGTTCAGGCGGCGCGACTCCCTTGGAACGGAGTTGTTCGTCGAGGTTTTTAGTGAAACGGAGTTGCTTCGCCGGGCCTGTGCAGAAACCTCAGCGTTTCGCCGCCACGATGATGACGATGACGATCACTGCGCCGACCAGCATCCAGAAAATCGGACCCGGGTCCTTGATCTCGGCGACCTGAGCGTAGGGGATCGACCTTTCCCCGCCCGCCTTACTGAGCCTAACAGTGAAACCCTCGGCGCCGATGCTCTGAATGTGCCCTTTTAGCTCTTCGCCCCCGATCAGCTTGACCTTGACCGATTTTCCCACTCCGAACTTCTTCACCTGGGCTGCGATCAGGGATGGATCAGGCGCGGGGGAAGTCTGCGCAAATGCCATGCCGGCAGTGGTCCCTGAAAGCGCCACAACCAGCAGAATTACCAACCCCTGATGGAGAGCCCCTTTGCCGCGCCGGAAGCCTGTGGCGGTCCGTGACTGGTCAGACCCCATCATCGACGTCCTCCTGATTCGGGCGCATCTCTTCGTTCGGGCCCTGAATTCCCAACATCATGAATGATACACCACTGAGCGCGTTGACTTCGCGGCGAGTTTTCGCGTAGGATGCCCCTGCTACTACGAACAGTGCAGGGAGATAATGAAACATGCGTAAGCTGGTTGGGATTGCCGCGTTTTTGATTGTCGTTTCGACCGCTCTTCCCGTTGCCGCCCAAAGGTGCGCGCCGGGAGACGAGGCGTGCCGCAAGGCAGAGGAACTTCGCGATTACATTAAGGCCAATTACACCAAGTACGAGTACATGGCGCCCATGCGCGACGGCGTTCGTCTCTTTGTCTCCGTCTATTCGCCGAAAGACACCTCGAAAACCTATCCCATCTGGATGCAACGCACGCCCTACTCCGTGGCGCCTTACGGCGCGGATAACTATCGCCGCTCGCTCGGCCCCTCGGAGTTCTTTGCGCGCGAAGGCTACATCTTCGCCTATTGCGATGTGCGGGGGCAGGGTAAATCGGAGGGAACCTTCGAGCACGTCCGGCCCTACATTCCCGACAAGCGCGACAAGAGCCAAGTTGACGAGGCCAGCGATACCTACGATACGATCGACTTCCTGTTGAAAACCATTCCGAACAACAACGGCCGAGTGGGCATCTCCGGCACGTCCTATCCCGGCTTCTACGCTACCATGGCGGCGCTGAGCCGGCACCCTGCGCTTAAGGCAGTCTCGCCGCAGGCTCCTGTTACCGAGTGGTTCATCGGGGATGATTGGCGGCACAATGGTGCGCTCTTTCTGGCGCATGCCTTTGGATTCTTTTCCGGCTTCGGACGTCAGAAGACGGGAGAGAATGAAATCCCCGGCCCCCGCTTCGATTTCGGCACTCCGGACGGCTACGACTTTTTCCTCCACATGGGACCGCTGGCCAATGTCGAGCAGAAGTATTTCAAGGGTAAGATCGAGTGGTGGGACGACCTAATCTCCCACGACACTTATACGGAATACTGGAAGTCGCGCGACCCGCTTCCGTATTTGAAGGACATTACCGCCGCGGTGATGACGGTGGGCGGTTTGTTCGATGCGGAAGACATTTACGGGCCGCCTCACACCTATGAAGCCATCCGCAACCAAAGCCCCAACACAGTGAACATTCTCGTCGAGGGCCCCTGGTCGCACGGCCAATGGAATTACGATCAGGCCGAGTATCTGGGTGATGTCCATTGGGGCCAGAAGACCGGCGACTACTTCCGCGAGCACATCGAGTTTCCGTTTTTCCAGCACTATCTAAAAGACAAAGGGGAAGAGAAGCTTGCGGGCGCCTACGTCTTTGAGACCGGGCGTGATGCGTGGCACAAGCTTGATAGCTGGCCGCCGTCAGAGGCTGTAAAGAAGACTTTCTACTTCCAGAGCACCGGCAAGCTATCTTTCGAGCCACCTTCGACTTCCAGCGAGGAGTTCGACGAATACATTAGCGATCCGGCGAAGCCCGTTCCGCACATCTCCTGGACCAGTACCGCCATGACCTACGAGTACATGACGGGCGACCAGCGGTTCGCCGCGTCTCGCACCGATGTGTTGGTTTATCAGACCGAGCCATTGGAAGAGGACTTGACCGTTGCGGGGCCGCTCACCGCGACGCTTCACGTTTCCACCAGCGGTACGGACAGCGACTGGGTGGTTAAACTGATCGACGTTTATCCCGGCAACTACCCCGATCCCGATCCCAACCCCAAAGGCGTTCGGATGGGGGGCTACGAGCAGCTCGTTCGCGGCGAGCCGTTTCGCGGACGATTCCGAAAAGGATTCGACAAGCCGGCTCCCTTTGAGCCGGGCAAGCCGGACAAAGTCGAATTCCAACTTCCCGGCGTGTTCCATACTTTCCGGCGCGGACACCGCATCATGGTCCAAGTGCAAAGCTCGTGGTTTCCGCTCGTGGATTGCAACCCGCAGAAATTCGTGAAGATTGACGAGGCGAAAGCCAGCGACTTTCAAAAGGCCACCGAACGTGTCTACCGCTCAACGAAGCTGCCCTCGGGACTTACGGTGGGAGTGTTGCCGTCTCACTAGGGGTGTGTGGCGTAGGAGGACGGCTTGTTTGCCCGTTGTCGCGCCTCCTCGTTGTTTGCTGCACCGGGTGGAGCGAGCCGTGCCCGCAGAAGAATCATGTTAAAGACTTTTCGCTTTCTCTCCATCGCTTTGCTCCTGGTTGCCGTGCCAATTGGTGTGGAGGGGCTCGCAAAATCCAAGGCTCGAGGTTCGTTAAAGCCCCGTGCGATCCCCGCTTACAGCGGACTGGAAAGCGGCGTTCCACTCGCTGTAGCGCTCTCGCCGGATGGCCGGCGCGTTGCAGTTCTCGCCATAGTTCCGCCCGCTTCCCTGGGTGCGGGACCCTACCCGTTGACCCTCCAAGTCTGGGACGCTGAACAATTAACGCTGCTCAGAAGCGGGGAAATTGCAGTCCCACGCCAACCACAGAGCGACAGTTCATCTCCTGATCATGAGCTCGCACCGCTGCAGTGTGTTGTGCGGTACGCGGGGAACGGCGCGTCACTCGTTGTCACCGAAGGCAGCGTCAGGGCGGGGCCGGAGGGGGGAATCTCATCACTCTCTGCATCGCAGGCTCGCCTGCACGTCCTCGCGGCCGATGACTTGCGGGAGCTTCGTTCAGTTGACCTCGAACTCGCTTCAGACGCAGGGACTCTCGGGGTCAGCGACCTCGAAGTCTCACCCAGTGGTGACCGCATCGCCGTTGCTCTCTCTCCGATTGATTTCTCAATCGGCTTCGGCAACGGAGCGACGTGCCAGGCGTTTCAAGGGAGCGAGGCGCGAGTTTACGATTTGGGGACCGGGGGAGAACTGTGGAAAGCGCCTTTCGAGAACGCCCGGATTGGCGGCCTTGGGTGGGCGCCTGATGGAGCGAGCCTGGCTCTGACGCTTCAGACCGGTCCAGGCCAGGACCCCGTGGCACAGGCCTTTTGCCCTGAAAGGAAAGTCGACCACAACGTACTGATCCTTGATTCGGCTTCCGGCCATGTGCTCTCCGGGCTCAGCACTGGCGACGTTGCTGGGCCCATTTGCCTTGGGCCTCGGCACGAGGTGTTTACAGCCCCGTATCACTTCTTCTACGCGAAGAGCGGCGCCCAGAAGGCGAAAGTCTGGAACGCACAGACCGGCACTGTTGAGCGCACGATTGCCAGTCCCGGCAGGGACGTGCACGACGTCCTTGCGCTTTCGCGTGACGGGAGTCGTCTGGTGGGTTACGTCGGGAAGGAGCGATTCGACTTTTCCTGGCGCACCATGCAGGATCTTCCCGAGAATCTCGATGAGAGATTCGCCCTATGGGATGCACAAAGCGGGGACTTGCTTCGCATTTCACCAAGCTTCGCTCCCCTCACTCGCCCCGCCGGGAAGCACCCCGCTGAAAAGCAGGACCTTGGCTGGCTGCCGCCTGCTTTGCGCAAATTGGGCGAGCGCATCACGCGAGTGCAAGCGGCCCCAGGCAAGCCACAAGTGCAAGTGGCTGCCGACGGCAGCAAGGTCCTGGTTTCCTGGCCGTGGCATGGCTCGCCTCTGCTGTTTGACATACCTAAGTAGCCAGGATCGCCCAACGGAGACCAGCCCGTGGTGTCCAGATCTAGCGCCGAACTTGTAGCGGCGAGTTTACCTCGCCAAATGGCGGCATATATCCGCCGCTACTCCAAACTGAGACACTAGCCGTCTGCACTAGCCTTTGACGTCTCCTCTCGGAAATGCTAGAGTCGCACGCCCTGACGAAAGAAACAGAAGGGCATTTTGAGGAGTGCGGGTCTGAAATCCAGAACAAGGAGACCTTATTCTGTGTTTATCTCACGCAGGCAATTTTTCGACAGGGCAGGGACAGGCTTATCGGATACCTGACTTATTGCGGGCAGGTCGGCTTGGGGCAATACGAACTGGATAAGATCGATGTTGTCGGCGCCAACCTCGCGCCTGTCAAGCGGAGCTACCGCTTGCATCCCGACATTCAACGCGAACTCAAATGGATGGGACCGATGGAAGGTCTGCCGCCCATACTTGGAGAACTGCGACGGGAATGCCAAAGTACCCGCGGTGCCGAGCGGTCCTGACTTGAAACCCGACAGGATGCTCTGACGCCGGGACCTGACACTTGGCGTCTGGACGTGTTCGGTTGACATGCTGATCGGCATTGTGCAAAAATCTCTACTCTACTAACCAAAGAAAGGGACTTACCCGCAAGCATCGAGCGCAATGGCTGACGAACAGAAGTCGCCGCCCAAGGCGGACAACGGAGGCGAGACGCCAAAGCCTGTTTCCAAGGCTGAGGCATCGCCGGCGGGTAGTCCACCGTCGGGCACTCCTGGAACACCTGCAGGTTCGCCTCCCGAACCTGCGAAGCCCGCGGCCACTGCGCCTGCGAAGCCCGCGGCGGCCGCACCAGCCAAGCCTGCCGCTGCGCCGGCAAAGCCTGCTGCCGCGCCTGCCCCCAAAGCTCCAGTCAAACCAGACCCATGGACAAGCCCGCTATTGGACGCGCTTCAGAAGGCGTTTCCCGGGGCAATTCAGGAGGCGGTGGTCTTCCGCAAGATGCCCTCGATTACGGTCGCCGAGGAGTCCCTGCTCGCGCTGTGTCATTTTCTAAGGAGCGAAGAAGGCGGGGCTTATACCCTGCTCACTGACGAGACGGCAGTGGATTATCCCAAGCGGGAAAAGCGCTTCGACATCGTCTACCATCTCTATTCATTCGAGCGCAACGACCGATTGCGGCTGAAGGTTCTGGTGGCTGCGGCTGAACCCGTTCCTTCCGTGACCGAGGTTTGGCCCGGGGCCAATTGGCTGGAGCGCGAAGTCTACGACATGTTCGGAGTGGTTTACGAAGGCCATCCGGATTTGAAGCGGATTCTTCTACCGGACGAGTGGGTTGGCCATCCGCTTCGCAAAGACTACGACATTCTGCGTCAAGATGCTGCATGGGTTAAATCCAACCTGGGAATCGAGAGCGGACAGTAACTGATGCCCGAAACCACTTATCTCGACGCCAACGAATTGCTGATCAATATGGGGCCGCAGCACCCGGCCACACACGGCGTTCTGAGGGTCAAATTGAAGCTGGACGGCGAACGGGTGCTGGGCTCGGAGTGCGTCATCGGTTACCTTCACCGCGGGGTGGAGAAAATTGGCGAGAACCGGACCTATGCCCAGTTCGCTCCCTATACGGATCGCATGGATTACGTGGCCGCGGTCACCAACGGCATGGGTTACGTCGAGGCTGTGGAGAAATTGCTGGCCGTGGAGATCCCGCCGCGCGCCCAGTACACGCGGATGGTCCTGGCCGAATTGCAGCGGCTTGCCAGCCACTTGCTGTGGCTGGGAACGCATGCGCTCGACCTGGGCGCCATGACGCCGGTTTTCTACACCTTCCGGGAGCGTGAAGAAATTCTCAAGATCTTTGAAAAATACTGCGGAGCACGGCTCACCACACACGCTTTCCGCATCGGAGGATTGCAGTACGATCTTTACGACGGATTGGAACAGGATTGCCTGAAGTTTTGCGAATACCTCCTGCCCAAGATCGATGAATACGAGCAGTTGCTGACCAAGAACCGCATCTGGATCAACAGAACCCGCGGCGTGGGCGTTCTGAGCGCCGCAGATGCGATCGCCTACGGCGTCACGGGGCCGGTGCTGCGGGGCTCGGGGGTAAAGTGGGACATTCGCAAAGTGCAACCTTATGAGGCCTACGACAAGGTGGAATTTGACGTGCCTATTGGTGAGCACGGCGATACCTACGACCGGTACCTTGTGCGCATTCAGGAGATGCGCCAGTCCGTGCGCATTGTGCGGCAATGCGTGGAACGCCTTGCGCCGGGACCCATCTTCGGAAAAGTGGGCAAGGTGATCAAGCCGCCGGCCGGTGAGGTGTACCACTCCATCGAGGCGCCCAAGGGCGAGTTGGGGTATTTCGTGGTGAGCGATGGAACGGTAAACCCCTACCGGGTGCGGGTGCGACCCCCTTCGTTTGTTAACTTGCAGGCGCTGGACATCATGATTCGCGGCCACCTCGTCGCCGACGTGGTGGCGGTGATTGGAACCCTGGATATCGTGCTCGGCGAGGTCGACCGGTAGAGCAGTGACGAGTGACAAGTGACGAGTCAGCATAGAAGAGCCAGGAGCCGAAGGTTCGGGCCGGTGGCCCGCCAGGCGCGGCATCTTGACTCCCGGCTTGGCGCTCGTCACTCGTCACTCGTCACTCGTCACTTTACTTAACATGGCACAGAACATCGTCAACATCCTCCAAGCTCAACCGTTCATTCTGGCACTCATCAAAATCTTGATTGTACTGCTCGTGCTTTCCGGCATTGTGGCCTACTTGGTGTACATGGAGCGCAAGGTTCTCTCTTTTATGCAGGCGAGGCTGGGGCCGATGCGGGTCGGCCCATGGGGCCTGCTTCAGCCTGTTGCCGACGGTATTAAACTCCTGCTCAAGGAAGACATCATTCCCGCCGGGGCGGACAAGTTCGTGTTCTTGCTCTCGCCCGCCATTAGCGTCATGGCGGCCTTCACAGTTTTCGCCGTCATTCCGTTTGCGGGCAACTTTTACATCAGCGATATTAATATTGGTCTGCTTTTCATTCTGGGGATTTCTTCTTTGGGAATTTACGGCATTATCCTGGGCGGATGGTCGTCGAACAGCCATTACCCTCTGCTGGGCGCCATGCGATCCGCGGCCCAGTTGGTGAGCTACGAAGTGGCGGCAGGGATGGCGCTGGTGGGAGTGCTGCTGATCTCCAACTCGCTCAGCATGGTCGAGATTGTGAATCGGCAGCAGCAGATGGGCGTTTGGAACGTTTTCCTTCAGCCGGTGGCTTTCATGATTTACCTGATTGCAGGACTGGCGGAGACCAATCGCAATCCCTTTGACTTGCCCGAGGCCGAGTCTGAGCTTACGGCGGGGTTCCACACCGAATACAGTGGTTTCCGTTTCGCCTTGTACTTCCTTGCTGAATACACCAACATGGTGGTTGTCTCCTGCATCGCCGTGACCATGTTCCTGGGAGGATGGCTCAGACCCTTTACCAATGTCCGGGCTCTGGACTTCCTCCGGTTCGCGCCGGTAGTCTCTTTGGTTGGGGCGGCCGTGTTTATCCTTTGGCTCGGCCTGAGAAGCCTGCTGCCCTTGGACCGTTATTTTTTCATCGCTCTGGCGGCGGTGTGCATTGTGCTTGCCGGTCTGGTGGCTGTTCCTGCCGTGCTGAGTGCCGTGCAAGGAATCTTCTGGTTTAGCACCAAGGTGCTGGTCTTTCTTTATGCCTTTATCTGGTACCGCGGAACGTTTCCGCGCTACCGATACGACCAACTGATGACGGTCGGCTGGCACTGGATGATCCCAATTGGGATGGGGAATTTGATCGTGACTGCGGTGGTTCGATACTTTGTAAGCCCGAGAGCGTAGCGCCGGCCGTCAGAGCCTGCCCTGAGCGCAGCGAAGGGTCGGCAAATGCTGGCCTTAACAGGCGGAGGAAAAAGGGCGTAGCGGCGGCTTTACGCCGCCATCGGACGTTGAAGACCATGCGCAGATGGCGGGGTAAACCCGCCGCTACATGCCGCTGCGGGGTGGTGGGTCACGCTGATGGGATTTTCTGACTTGGTTCGGCGGGTATTCTTGGTTGACCTTATCAAAGGTCTGAAGCTGACCTTTTCCTATCAGCGCCCCGGCGCCACTTATACCGAGCAGTATCCGCTGGAACGCGCGGTGGTGGCAGAGCGCTATCGAGGCGCTCCTCGCCTCAACAATCACCCGGAGTCGGGCGAAACACTCTGCATTGCCTGCAATCTCTGTTCGATTGCTTGCCCGGAGAACCTGATCGTGGTGGGGTGGGCGCGGACCGAAGATCGCAAGAAACGATTAACAACTTTTACCTACGACCTGTCGCGCTGCATGTTCTGCGGCTTGTGCGAGGACGCTTGCCCCGTCGACGCGCTGGAACTGACGCAGGATTTTGAGATTGCACAATACTCGAGGCAAGGGTTGATCTGGGACCGGCAGGCCCTGGAAGAAGGGCCGCGGCCCGTGCGGTACACGCGGTAGCAAAGTCGAAATTCGAAACTCGAAAATCGAAATTCGGGCGGCAGGTTTTCGCCTTTCGAATTTCGCTTTTCGAACTTCGAGTTTCGGTCCTTACGAATATGCTTCTACTGATCGCATTTGGAATTCTCTCGGCGGTTGCTCTGGTTTCCGGTGTGATGGTGATTACCCGCCGGAACGCCGTGCATAGCGTTATCTGGCTGATCGTGACCCTGTTCGCGGTGGGCGGGATCTTCCTGCTGCAGCACGCCGAGTTTCTTTTTGCCGTGCAAATCATTCTGTACGTGGGCGGCATCATGGTGCTGTTCCTGTTTGTCGTCATGCTGGTAAACCTTGACGTGGCTTTGAAGCAGGCGCAGTTCAGCCGCCAGTGGCAACTCGGATTGTTTACCGCCGTATTGGTATTCGCGCAACTGGCCTATGTGATCTACAAGATCGGGAGCGGCATGAGCCTGCCGGCCCAACCTGCCGGTCCTGCACCTGCGCACAATACCGAGGCGATTGGCCAAGCGCTTTACCAGACGTATATGTTGCCTGTCGAGATCGCTTCCTTGCTGCTTTTAGTGGCGATGGTGGGCGCGGTGATCATGGCTAAGAGGAAGTTTGAATGATTCCTACGTCATATTACATCCTGTTGGGCAGCGGCCTTTTCACGATTGGCGTGATCGGCGTTTTGACGCGGCGCAACGTCCTCGTCATCCTGATGTCCATCGAGCTGATCTTGAACGCCGTCAACATCAACCTGGTCGCGCTGTCGCAGTATTTCCATTCCGTGGACGGCCAGGTTTTCGCCATTTTCGTAATTACGGATGCGGCCGCGGAGGCGGCGGTCGGGCTCGGCCTCATCATCGCGCTGTTTCGCAACAAAGAAACCGTTAATGCGGATGAAATAGACCTTCTTAAATGGTGAATGGCAAACTGTGAATAGTGAATTATAAATTGTAAATGGCAGCGGATATGGTGCTTGACTACATTTGGCTGATTCCCCTTTTCCCGCTCTTGGGTGCCGCGATCCAGTTGTTTGTAGGCCGGCGCCTGTCGAAGAATGCCGTGTCCGCCGTCTCTGTGGGTCTTCCGGGGATTGCGTTGGTGTGGGCGCTGGGCTGCGTGGGCGAGTTTCTTAACCTCCCGGCAGATGTCCATGTTTTCACCAAAGTTCTGTATTCATGGCTGCCCGCCGGCGCCTTCCGATTGTCGAACGGCGCGCTGGGCAACTTAAACGTTCCGGTGGGATTCCAACTCGACCCGCTATCCACGGTGATGTTGCTGGTGGTGACGGGCATCGGCTTTCTTATTCATGTTTATTCCATCGGTTACATGGCCCATGAAGGGGGCTACTACCGGTTTTTCGGATACATGAATCTCTTCATGTTTTCGATGCTGGTCCTGGTCCTGGCGAATAACTATCTGATGATGTTCGTCGGGTGGGAGGGCGTCGGTCTCTGCTCGTATCTACTGATCGGCTTTTTCTTCCAACGCAAATCAGCTTCCGATGCCGGCAAAAAAGCCTTTGTCGTTAATCGCATTGGGGACGCGGGTTTTCTGTTGGGAGTCATGCTGATGGCGGTCACCTTCGGCAGCGTGGAATTCCAACAGGTCACGGAACAGGCCCGCAGCGGACGCTTTCCGGTCGGCAGCACCGTCATCGTAGCGATTTGCATCTTGCTGTTCGTTGGCGCCACAGGGAAGTCGGCGCAGATTCCTCTTTACACCTGGCTGCCGGACGCCATGGAGGGTCCAACCCCGGTGAGCGCCCTGATCCATGCCGCCACCATGGTGACGGCGGGCGTTTATATGGTGGCGCGCTCGAACGCGCTATTCATCCTCGCTCCCACGGCGATGGCGCTGGTGGCCGGCATCGGGGCCGCAACTGCCATTTGGGCGGCCAGCATCGGCCTGGTGCAAAACGACATCAAGCGCGTGCTGGCCTATTCGACCGTGAGCCAACTCGGGTACATGTTCCTGGCGTGCGGCGTGGGCGCTTTCGGCGCGGGCGTCTTCCACCTGATGACGCACGCCTTCTTCAAAGCTCTTCTCTTCCTTGGCTCGGGAAGCGTGATTCACGCCATGACCGGTGAACAGGATATGCGCAAGATGGGCGCGCTCTGGAGCCGCATCCCTGTCACAGCGAAAACCATGCTCGTCGCCACACTGGCCATCAGCGGCGCACCGCTTTTTTCGGGCTTCTTCAGTAAAGATGAGATCCTCTGGCAAGCCTTTTCGAGCCCTTACGGAAGCCTCTTGCTTTGGTTCGTCGGCTTCGCCACTGCAGGCCTCACCGCCTTCTACATGTTCCGGCTGTTTTTCATGACCTTTGCAGGCAAGTCCCGCGTCCCGCACGAACTCGAGCACCACATCCACGAGTCGCCTAAGGTCATGACCGTGCCGCTGATCTGCCTCGCGATTGGGGCGTTGGCGGCCGGATACGTCGGCTGGCCGAAAATTCTGGGCGGCTCCAACCACTTCGACCATTTCCTGGAGCCGGTTTTCGTGAACCCCAGCTCCAGGGCGGCGTTTGAACACACCTGGCAGAGCGAGTTTGGGTTAATGCTGCTATCCGTGGCCATCGCTACGATAGGTTTTCTGATTGCCTATTTCTGGTACCTGCGGCGCCCGGGAGTTCCAGAGCGTGTGGCAGCCAAGGCCGGGCCACTTTACAATCTCGTACTGCACAAATATTATATTGATGAATTGTATGATGCCTTATTTGTGAATCGAGTGAAGAATCTCGGCAACGCCTTCGCGGCTTTCGACCTGGGCGTCATCGATGGGGGAGTTAACGGCGCGGGTTGGCTGACGCGTATGTTTGGCGAGGTTTCGCGTTACTGGGACACCTGGGTTATTGATGGCCTTGTGAACGTCACCGCGTTCGTGGTGAAGGTCCTGAGTTATCCTGTGCGGGTCATCCAGACCGGCCTGGTGCAGAATTACGCCTGGATGATCACTCTGGGCGTGCTGATTTTCATGGTGTATTACTTTGTGCATTTTTGAGGAAGTCGAGAGTCGAGAGTCAAGAGTCGAGAGTCACGAAGTCGGGAATTGAAGAGGCAAGAAGTCAGGCTTTCGGCGGTCGAGCGTCAAAGATCGAGAGTATATTGCTGTTAACTCTCGACTCTTGACTCTCGACTCTCGACTGCCCTTCCGAGGTCAACGATGGCTTTCTTTCATGATCACATTCTGAGTTTGGTTTTGTTCACGCCGGCGGTGGGGCTGATTGCGCTCATGTTCATCCCTGGCGCGAACAAGCAAGCCATCCGCTGGTGGGGCAACATCGTCATGTTCGTGAGCTTTCTGGTGTCGCTCCCGCTGGTTTTCTGGTTTTCGCAGGAGTCGCCGGAGCAGCAGTTCAAATTCGTGGAAATCCATAATTGGATTCCCGCCATCGGCGCGCAATACCACCTCGGAATCGATGGCATCAGCTTTCTGCTCATCATGTTGACCACCGTGCTGGGCTTCCTTTCGGTGCTCTCCTCGTGGTCGGCGATTCAAGATCGGGCCAAGGAATATTACGCCATGTTCATGCTCTTGCAGGTGGGCATGCTGGGCGTTTTCATGTCGCTGGACTTTTTCCTTTTTTACGTTTTCTGGGAAGTGATGCTCGTGCCGATGTATTTCATTATCGGCGTCTGGGGCGGCCCGCGGAAGCTTTATGCGGCCATCAAGTTCTTCCTTTACACCCTGGCGGGGTCCGTCCTGATGCTGCTCGGGATACTGACCCTCTACTTTCGTTACCACACGGACTCCGGCACCTACACATTCGACGTGATGCAGTTGATGCAGCACACATGGCCGCTGAATCTCCAATACTGGGTCTTCTGGGCATTCATGATCGGGTTCGCCATCAAGGTGCCGATGTTCCCGTTCCACACCTGGCTGCCCGATGCCCACGTGGAGGCGCCAACGGCCGGCTCGGTGATCCTGGCCGGCGTCCTGCTGAAAATGGGGACCTACGGCTTCGTTCGTTTTTCGCTGCCCCTTTTGCCCCAAGCCAGCAGCAACCCCACGATCGTCAGGGTGATGGTCGTGCTCTCGATCATCGCGATCATCTATGGCGCCCTGGTCTCGCTGATGCAGCGCGACATGAAGAAGCTGATTGCATATTCTTCCGTCAGCCACCTGGGATTCTGCACCCTCGGAATTTTCGCTCTGAATCCCCACGGTTTGCAGGGAAGCGTGATCCAGCAGATCAACCACGGAATATCCACAGGGGCCTTGTTCTTGATTGTGGGTTTGATCTACGAACGCCGCCATACGCGCGAAATCAAGGAATTCGGCGGGCTTTCGAATGTCATGCCGGTCTACGCCACTTTATTCATGATTGTGATGCTGTCCTCGATCGGACTGCCTCTGCTGAATGGGTTTATTGGAGAATTCACAATCCTCCAGGGCGCCTTTGAGGCGAACTGGCACTGGGCGGCTTGGGCCGTGGTGGGAATCGTTCTGGGCGCCGCTTACATGCTCTGGCTTTACCAGCGAACCATGTTCGGCGCCTGCGACAATCCCAAGAACCAGGTGCTGAAGGACTTGAATTGGCGCGAGATCATGACTCTGGTGCCTTTAATCGTCTGGGCTTTTTGGATTGGCCTCTATCCGAAGCCGTTCTTCAACGTGCTCGATAAGCCCGTGACGGCCATCGTGCAGCGGGTCAATCCGGACTTCTATCGTTCCTCATCGGCAGAACTAAAGTCTCCTCGACAGGCCCTTACTCCTGTGGCATCAGCTTCCAAAATCAATGTAGCGCCGACCTTTAGAGCCCGCCCTGAGCGCAGCGAAGGGTCGGCAGGTGCGGACCTGAAGGCCCACGCGACGCCGCCACGTCGCGGCTTGAAGGCCGATGCTTCTTCGCCTGCGCTTCCGCCAGGAGGAGTCGCTCGCCAATGATCACGTCCTTCTTCAGCGGTTCGGATTACCAGGCGATCAAGCCGGAAATCCTTCTGGCGATGTTCGGGCTGGCGATCCTGCTGTTCGATTTCCTGCTCGACAAACGCGACAAGTACATGAACGCGCTGACTGCCCTGGCAGGCCTGGCGCTCGCCGGGCTCAAGCTGGGAATGTTCTGGGCCGCTATGGGGGGGGCAGGGTACCACGGCTTTGGCGGCGTCTTCGTCTTGGACTCGTTCGCGATTTTTGCCAAGTTCATCATCGTGGTGGCCACGGCGGTGGTGGTGTTGCTCTCCGTAAAGTACCTCGAGATTGAGCATGCGAACTTGGGCGAGTACTACGCCCTGCTTCTCTTCTCGGCCGTGGGTATGATGTTCTTGGCATCCGGAACGGACCTGATCGTGTTGTTTATCGCCCTCGAGCTCATGGCCCTCTGCGAATATGTCCTGACAGGGTTTCTGCGCGGCAACCGGCGCTCCAACGAGGCGGCGGTGAAGTTCTTCCTTTTGGGGGCTTTTTCTTCCGGCTTGCTGCTTTACGGCATGTCTTTGCTGTACGGCATCGGCGGCTCAACCAACCTGTTGGTGATTGCCCAGCGGCTCTCGGACCGTCCTGTGCATGACCCGCTGGCCTGGATCGCCATGATTACGCTTCTGGCGGGAATCTATTTTAAAGTGGCGGCGGTGCCGTTCCACCAATGGACGCCGGACGCCTATGAAGGCGCGCCCACCTCCATCACGGCCTTTATCTCCGTGGCCCCGAAAGTGGCTTCCTTCGCCTTCTTCATTCGCATCCTGATCGCCGGACTGTGGCCGCTGCGCGCCGAGTGGCAGGTGCTGACCATCGGAGTTTCCATCGCCACCATGACCTTGGGGAATCTGGCGGCGATCACCCAGACCAACATCAAGCGCTTTTTCGGCTACTCCACCATTGCCCATGTGGGCTATCTTCTGTTGGGCCTTGTCGCCGCCGCAGATGGAAATCGCGAAGGCCTGACGGCCATTGCCATCTATCTCCTGGTTTATGCCTTCATGAACCTGGGAGCTTTCGCGGTCATCATCGTGATGCGGCGGAAAGACCTGGTCGGCGACGAGATCGACGACTTCTCCGGCCTGATGTCGCGCGCCCCGGGTATGGCGATCCTGATGCTGATTTTCCTGCTTTCCCTGGCAGGCATTCCCCCCACGGCAGGGTTCATCGGGAAGTACTTTATTTTTCTTTCGCTGATTGAGACCGGACATTACTATTTGGCCGTGCTGGCGGTGGCCTACGCGGTCGTGGCGTTGTATTACTATTTCCGCATCGTGGTTGCGATGTTCATGAGAAAGGCCGGGGAGGCAGTCCCGCTCGCGACCGGTGCGGGCATTCGTGTGGCGCTCGCCGTCACGCTCAGTATGACGCTGGTGGTTGGGGTTTATCCCCAGCCGTTTATATTGATCGCGCGCGAGGCGATCCGGCCGTTCTTTATGTGAAGCACGGCGGGCGTTCGGTGCGCCCGCCGTCACCTGCGCCATGGCATCCAGTCCAAAGAAGCCGCTAACCATCTGGACCCAGGTGGGGTTTTACACGAGCTTGGGCTTTATTCTGCCTGCGGGCGCGCTCGCCGGCGCGGCCGCCGGTTGGCTGTTGGACCACTGGCTGCACACCTCGCCCGTGCTGACTGTAATCCTGGCCTTGATCGGGGCGGCGGCCGGTTTAACCGAGGTTCTGCGGATTTTAGGCCGGGCGGAGAGGGATGCAGATAGAAACGATTCAAACTCCGGACCTGGCTCGGGCTGAAGCGCGCCTGCCGCGCTGGATGGTACTTTGCGGAGTTGTGGCGCTGATCGTGATGCTGTTGTATCGCCAAGGGATGATTGCCGTCGGTTTCACCTTGGGCGCCGCACTGGGATTCTTGAACTACTATTGGCTGCACGAGGCGGTGGTGGCGTTATCGAAGGCCGGCCAGTCCCGCGTTCCCAAGTTGCTGGTGGCAAAATTCCTGATAAGATATCCGCTGGCTTTCGGTGTCGTGATTTTCTTCTTCAAGACCCGATGGCTTCCGCCGATGGCGATATTGGCGGGGATGTTTGTCCCTGTGGCGGGACTTTTGATGGAAGCCATTGTGCAAATTGGCGGCGGGTTGGCTTCGCATCCAGATCCTCCGCCTTGTTAGAAGGTGTGGAAAAATCAAGCGTCTGTCATCCTGAGCGCAGCGAAGGATCTCTGCAGTATAAGAAAGAACATGGAACATCAACTTTGGTTCACCGCAATCCTAAACAAGCTTCTGGGCAGTGCAGTAACGCCGCTACTGGCGAAAATCGGCCAGTCGCCTGCCGACCCCGTCCACCCCATCCCGAATTACGTGGCGATGGAAGTTTTCGTCATCCTTCTGATGTTGGCGGGCATGGTAATTCTGCGCCGGCGGCTGTCGGTTGAAAACCCGGGCAAGTTTCAACACATCGCGGAAGTCGTGGTGGGATTCACGCAGGACATGTGCGAGGAGATCATCGGCCACGGCAGCGGCCGTTATGTGCCGATGCTGGCCGCTCTTGGGGTTTTCGTCCTGCTGTGTAATTTGCTCGGACTTATCCCAACTTTGCAGACGCCTACGGCCCATGTTCAAGTGACCCTGGGCTGTGCCGTGGCCGCGTTTCTCTATTACAATTTTCAAGGAGTCCGCCAGCTTGGCGTCTTGGGCTATCTGAAGCACCTTTGCGGGCCGATGCTGGCTATCGCGTTCCTGATGTTCCCGATTGAAGTTATCGGGAACCTGGGCCGACTGCTCTCGCTCAGCGTTCGTCTCTATGCCAACATGATGGTGGGCGATCTTCTGGAGGAAGTGTTTGGCGCCTTGGTCCCGCTTCTCGTGCCGGTGGTTTTCATGGCGCTGCACATTTTTGTGTCGCTCTTGCAGGCGTATATTTTCATGCTTTTGCCCGCCGTGTATATCAGCATGGCGGTTTCGGAAGAGCACTAGTTTTTGCGCTTGATGTGGCGCGGGCATCCTGCCCGCCGTCTCTCGCGGGAACGGGACGGTCCCGCGACAGTGGGCGAGACGCCCGGGCTACATCAAGACCGCAAGTGTGAGTCCCGCCTGTTCGAGGGTTGGCGGGACACCACCTCCTGGCGGAAATTCATTCTGAACTCGCCCTGGGTGGGTCGAGTTCAAGGGAGGAATAAAGTGAATCGTTATGTTGCGATGTTTTTGACATTGGTCGGCGCGCTTCTCGTCGCTACGCCCGTTTTCGCGCAGGAGACGGGGGCTGGCGGGGTCAGCGTGGAGATTTCCAAGTGGGCGATTATCGCCGCCGGATTCGGAATGGCGATCGCTTCGGCGGTTTGCGGCTATGCGCAATCCAAGGCGACTTCAGCGGCCTGCGAAGGCCTGGCGCGCAATCCGGGCGCCCGGCCGGGCATTCAATTTGCTTTGATTCTGGCTCTGGTGCTGATTGAATCGATGGCACTCTACACCTTTGCCATCATCGCCGCTCTGATTTTCAACATTTCCAAAGTCAAAATTGGATAGTGTGTAAATCCTGCGCCGGTTCGGTCAAAAACGGGGAGGCCTCGGCCTCCCCTTTCTTTTTTGGGGACGCCGGCGGCCTATTGCTTTGCACGGGCAGGCTGGAATTGTGGCAGCGCTGACGTAAAGGTGGCCGTTGGGTTACGGAAGCGGTATCCCAGCCGTATTTGAAAACGTCAGCAACAGGTTAGGGAAAAGGCCCAAGTAGAAGATACCCACCAAACTTACTGCCATTGCCGTGCGCAGCGCCATCGGCAACGCGGTGCTAGAGGCCTTCGTAGTACCTTCCCGCATATACATGGCAACGACAACCTTCAGATAGTAGTACACCGAGACGACACTGTTCAGCAGGGCAATGATGGTAAGGCCGATCAAGTGGGAATGGATAGCGGCGCGGAAAAGGAAGAATTTCCCGAAGAATCCTGCGGTGGTGGGGATTCCGGCGAGGGAGAGCAGGAGGACCGTCAAGCACGCGGCGGTTCCCGGCCGCACGTAGGCCAGGCCTGTATAGTCCTCAATTTGCGTCGAGAGTTCGCCGTTCCCCGCCAGGTGGGCGATCAACACGAACGCGCCCACGTTCATCAGGGCGTAGGCCGTGAGGTAAAAAAGCACTGCGGAGGTGCCTTCTCTGCTTCCCGCCGCCACCCCCACCAGGACGTAACCCGCGTGAGCGATGGACGAATAAGCCAGCAACCGCTTGATGTTGGTCTGCCAGATCGCCGCGAGATTGCCCAGGCTCATGGTCAGGATCGCTGACACCCAGATGACCCAGAAACTGGTGGAAGTCGCCGACGCCAGCCCACCCAGGAACACCCTCAGAAGGACCGCAAAGGCGGCGGCCTTAGGCCCCACAGAGAGGAACGCCGTCACCGGCGCCGGCGCGCCCTGATAGACGTCCGGCGTCCAGATTTGAAATGGGGCGGTGGAAAGCTTGAACGCCAGTCCCACGAACATCAAAAGCAGCGCCACGCGCGCCAGCGTCGTCCACTGCTCCGGATGTGAAAGCCGTGCGCTCAACTCCAGAAGGTTGGTAGTGCCCGTCAGTCCGTAAACAAAGGCAATACCGTAAAGGAGGAAGGCGGTGGCGAAAGACCCCAGCAGAAAGTATTTGAACGACGCCTCGTTGGCGAGCGGGTCCCTCCTCCTGAAGCCCACCAGGATGTACGTGGAGATAGAAGAGATTTCGAGTCCGATAAACACCATGATGAGGTCGGTGGATGCCGCCATGAAGCACATCCCTGCCGTCCCCATCAGGAGCAGCGCGTAGAACTCGCCGTGTTGAAGGCCGTCGCGCTCGAGGTAGCTTACGGACCCGAGCACCGTCAGCGCCGCGACCAGCAAAAACAGATAGAAGAAATAGAAACTGAATTGGTCCGCGGCGATCGCCCTGCCGAAGGCCAGTCCTGGATTATTGGAAGTCCACCATGTGCCGCCTGCCGCGGCTAGAATTCCAGCCAGGGAAAGCCATCCGAGCAGGAACTTTCTGGAGGGTGCGACGAAAGGTTCGAAGACCATCACCAGAATTCCGAATCCACAAAGGATGATTTCCGGCAGGATCCGCAGTGTGTCGGTGGGCTGGAAGGTGATCATCGGCCACCCCCGGCAGAGGGAAGAGGGAATAGGGAATAGGGATTAGGGAACCGGGAACTGTGAGTCGTGAGTTGGGAGCTGGGGTTGTTCCCTGCGGTCAGAGCTCCCAGCTTCCTGTTCCGTAGTCCCTGTTCCCTAATCCCTATTCCCTGTTCCCTGTTCCCTGTTGTCTGCACTCGCGACATGATGGCGTCCACGCTATGGTCCATACGGCGCAAGAAAGGCTGGGGGTAAATCCCCATGGCGAGAATCACAATTACCACGGTGGCGAGGATGAATTTCTCGAGAGCGCTGCAATCCGGGAGGCTCTTATTCTTGTCATTCGTAATCTCGCCCAAAAAGACGCGCTGGTACATCCAGAGCAAATAGACCGCCGCCAGCACCACGCCCACGGCGGCAAGCGCGGCGTAAACGGCCCGTTGGTGGAGGGATCCGAGAATAACCAGGAACTCGCCCACGAATCCATTCAGCATGGGCAGGCCGAGAGACGAAAGTGTGACGATCAGGAAAAATGTGCTGTAGACGGGCAGGGAAGTGGCGAGGCCGCCAAAATCGCGGATGAGCCGCGTATGCCGGCGTTCGTAGAGCAAGCCTACGAGGATAAACAAGCCGCCGGTGGAAACGCCGTGGCTGAACATCTGGTAAATGGCGCCTTCCATTCCTTGCGTGTTGAGCGCGAAAATCCCCAGAACACAGAAGCCAAGATGCGCCACGGAGGAATACGCCACCAGTTTCTTCAAATCGGGCTGCACCATTGCCACCAGTGCGCCATAAATGATGCCGATAATCGCCAGGGCAATAATCAGCGGCGCAAACTCCCATGATGCGCGGGGAAACAACGGCAGGCAGAAGCGCAACATGCCGTAGGTGCCCATCTTCAGCAGCACCCCGGCCAGAATTACGGAACCGGCCGTGGGCGCTTCGACGTGGGCGTCGGGCAGCCAGGTGTGAAACGGGAAGAGCGGAACCTTGATGGCAAAGGCTACGAAGAAGGCCAGGAAGAGCCAGCGCTCAGTCGAGGGAGACAAGACAGGACTGTTGGCGAATGTAGCGACGATACGGACCAAATTGAAAGTTCCTGTGACGCCATAAAGATAGATAATGCCCGCGAACATGAGCGCGGAGCCGACCATCGTGTAAAGAATAAACTTCACTGCCGCATAAATCCGCCGCTCGTGACCCCAAATGCCAATCAGGAAGTACATGGGGATCAGCATGACTTCCCAGAAAACAAAGAAAAGCACCAGGTCGAGCGACGCAAAGACGCCGATCATGCCGGTCTCGAGCGCCAGCAGAAAGATGAAGAATTCCTTCACCCGCTTCGTAATTCCCGCCCACGAGACAAGCACGCAGAGCGGCGTCAGGAAGCCTGTCAGCAGGATGAGCAGTCCGCTTAAGCCATCCACTCCGAGGTGATAGTCAATCGGTGGCGCCGTGATCCAGGGATGGATCTCCACGAACTGCATGGCCGGAGTGTCTGCCCTCAAGCCGGCATAAAGAACCGCGGCCACCAGAAAGGTGAGCAGCGATGCCACGAGCGCCACCCAGCGGATCTGTCGCTCGCGCGCGGGGCCGAGAAAACCGACAATGAATGCCCCTGCCAGCGGCAGCAAGATTGCGATTGTAAGAAGATGACCAGCTAGCCAATCCATAGAATTAACCAAGCGCGTTCGTTCTTGAACTCGTCACTCGTCACTTGTCACTCGTCACTGCTATTTCGGCCAGAGGACGTAAGCCAACCAGACCGTGGCGCCCAATATGACCCACGTGGCATAACTGCGGATGTTGCCGGATTGAATTCGGCGCAGGATACCGCCGACTCCGGCGACTCTCTCGCCGGTTCCGTTAACGCCGAGTCCGTCGATAACCTCCGCGTCGATGCGCTGCCAGAGGATCTTCTCCGATCCCACCTTAATTGGCCGGACCAGCAGCCAGTTATAGATCTCATCCACGTAATACTTGTGAATCAGGAGTTGATAAACGCTGTTGAACCGCTCCGCAACGCGGTGAGGCAACGACGTGTTCTTCAGGTAAAGCCACCAGGCCGCCAGGATGGCGACGCCCGCAAAGCAGAGCGCGAAGATCATCAAGGCGCCGGCGGAAAAGCCCTGCGCGCCGGACTCCTGCCCGGAGGCTCGCAGGAAATCGCTCGAAGTTTTGAACACCGGATCGAGGAAGCGGTCAAACGCCTCGCTTCCCCCAAAGACCTTGGGCCAGCTCACGTCACCGGCCACGATCGAAAAGAGCGCCAGTATGAGCAGCGGGGTTGTCATCTTCGAACCGCTCTCGTGCACGTGGTGCTCGGTTTCGGGCGACAGGCGCGACTTTCCGAAAAAGGTCAGGAAGAGTGCGCGGAACATATAAAAGGCGGTCAGGCCCGCCGTAATCGTGGCAAGCCAATAGATCCAATGCCGCGCCAGAGGGCCTTCGTAGGCTGCGGCAAGAATCTCGTCCTTACTGAAAAACCCGGACAACCCCGGCACGCCGCTGATGGCGAGGGTGGCAACGAAAAAGGTGATGAAGGTGGTCTTCATCTTGTGCCGTAAGCCGCCCATTTTGCGCATGTCGAGTTCGCCGTCCAGGCCGTGCATCACGCTGCCGGCGGCAAGAAACAACAGCGATTTGAAGCAGGCGTGCGTCATCAGGTGGAAGATTCCGGCCGCAAACACCCCCACTCCGCAGCCGACAAACATGTATCCAAGCTGGCTGATGGTGGAATAGGCCAGCATTCTCTTGAGATCGTTTTGAGTGACGGCAATCGTCGCCGCGAAAAACGCCGTCACGCAACCTACGACGGCGACAACTTCAAGAGCCAGCGGAGCATGTGAGTAGATGGGGTTCGACCTGGCCACGAGATAAACGCCGGCCGTAACCATGGTGGCGGCATGAATCAAGGCGCTGACCGGTGTGGGCCCTTCCATGGCATCGGGAAGCCACACGTACAGCGGAATCTGGGCTGACTTGCCAACCGCGCCGAGGAAGAAAAGCAGGCCGATGGCGGTCAGCGCGGTCCCGCGTTCGCCCGCCTGAAGCGCCGCGATGCTGTTGAATGTCGATTGGAAATTCAGAGATCCGAACGTCCAGAAGAGCAGGGCCACGCCCACGGTGAATCCCGCATCGCCGATGCGCGTGACGATGAACGCCTTCTTCCCCGCGTCGGAAGCCGACTGCTTGCGGAAATAAAACCCGATGAGCAGATACGAACACAGGCCCACGCCCTCCCAACCCACAAACATGAGGGGATAGTTGGCGGCTGTGACCAGAGTCAGCATCATGAAGAGGAAGAGGTTCAAGTAAGTGAAGAACCGATAGTAGCCGCCCTCGTGCTCCATGTATCCTCTGGAGTAGAGGTGGATCAGGAAGGCGACCACCGTCACGGTGACCGTCATGACCAACGTGAGGCGATCGTAGAAGAGTGCATAGTCAGCGCGCAGATTCCCGGATTCGATCCAAGTGAAGTAACTGTGTATGAAAGGCGCGGGTTGACCGGGAGAGGTTGTATAGGTCCAAGCGCTCAGCAGCGCGAAGACCATGGAGAGCCCGGAAGCGCCGCACCCGATCAGCGACACCACTGCCTGCGAGAAACGGCGCCCCAGGACGCCGTTCAAGGCCATGCCCACCAACGGTGGGAGCAGCATCAGGATGAGGAGAGTTTCCATTTTGAGTCGTCAGTTGTCCGTCGTCCGTTGTCAGTCGCAAATGCGTTCTGTCGGTTCACTTTTGACTCTCGACTCTTGACTCTCGACTTGTCGCGAACGGCCGACTCTACAACTTCATTGAATCGAGATCCTCGATGTTCAGCGACTCACGATTCCGGTAGAGCGCGATGATGATGGCCAGGCCTACCGCGGCCTCGGCCGCCGCGACTACGATTACGAAGAAGGCAAACAACTGGCCGTCCAGGTTTCCCAGATAGCGCGAAAACCCGATAAAGGCCAGGTTGACGGCATTGAGCATCAGCTCAATGCACATAAAAACCGTAATGATGTTTTTCCGGAACACAAAGCCTGCGGCGCCAATCACAAAAAGCGTGACGCTGAGGGCCAGTACGTGTGAAAGCGGGACCATCGCGAAGCCTCAGAACTCCTTCTTCGCCAGAACCACTGCGCCCAGAATCGCCACCAGGATCAGGATCGACGTAACCTCGAACGGCAGCACATAGTTCCTGAACAACAGATGACCAATGGCAGCGGGCCCGGCGTCCACCGCAGCGGCAGCGTGCGAGGCGCCGGCGGGGAACTGCCTCCAGATTGCAAACAGGACCTCCAGCAAGAAAGCCGCGACCAGCGGGGCGCCGAGCCAGTGCGCCATTCGACTGCGGTGGCTGGGCGTTTCCCGGCCTGCGTTCAGAAGCATGATGACAAAGACGAACAACACCATAATGGCGCCCGCGTAGACGATCACCTGAATCACGGCGACGAATTCCGCGCCCAGCAAGAGATAAACCACCGCCAGCGAACACAGCACCACAATGAGCGACAGGGCGCTATGCACAGGCATACGTTGCGCGACCACGCTCAGAGCCGCAACCACGGCGAGCGCGCCGAAAATGTAAAAGAGCGGAACCAAGTTTGTCTCAATCCGTACGGGCACGCCATGGCGTGCCCCTACTGTCAAGGAGAGCTGATCCTCGCAACCACGAAGCTGGTCGCCAGAACATTCAGCAAGCCCAGCGGCAGCAGAAATTTCCAGCCGAACGCCATGAGCTGATCGTAACGAAAGCGGGGCAGAGTCCCCCGCATCCAGATGTAAAAGAACAGGAAGCAAAAGAGCTTAAAGCAAAACCAGAAGACCGGAAGAAGCACGCGCAGCACGTAGGGACCGAAAACGGGGCCATGCCAGCCGCCAAAGAAAAGTATCGTCGCCAGACACGAGACCGTTATCATGTTGGCATATTCCGACATGAAAAACATGGCAAATTTCATACTACTGTATTCGGTATGATAGCCGCCCACCAACTCGCTTTCTCCTTCCGGGAGGTCAAAAGGGACCCGGTTGGTATCGGCGACGGCGGCGGTGAAGTAGACGAGGAATCCCACGGGTTGCACAAAGATGTTCCAATGGGGAAGGAAGGTGTTCACTCCGGCGATGTGCCAGAAGCCGCTTTGGCTATCGACGATGCCCCGCAGACTCAACGTTCCAGCCATCATCAAAACGCCCACCACGGCGAGCCCCAGCGAAAGCTCATAACTGATCATTTGTGCGGACGAGCGCAGCCCGCCCAGCAGCGGGTATTTGCTGTTGGACGACCAGCCGGCCAGCGCGACGCTATAAACTCCCAGCGACGTGACGGCAAAAACGAAGAGGAGGCCGACGTTCAGGTCGGTAATCTGGAAAAAAATGGTGCGGCCGTGAATCGTGAAACTCTCTCCGAACGGGATGACGGCGATGGAGAGGAAAGCCAAAGTGAGCGCGAGAAAGGGCGCGAGCCAATAGACAATCGTGTCGACCTCGAGGGGCACGATATCTTCTTTCAGAATGAACTTGAGTCCGTCCGCCAGCGGCTGCATAAGGCCGGAATATCCCACCAGGTAAGGCCCCCAGCGGGACTGGATGTGGGCCACGACCTTCCGTTCCAGCCAGGTCAGATAGGCGATCGACGTCAGCATGACCAAGACCACGACCGCGATTTTTATCAGGGTGATCAGGAGCAGCCACCCTGTGTCAGAAAATGTGGCCATAGGGTTTCTTGGCTTCGTCCACGGAATTGAGCGCCCAACTGTAGCGGCTTAAAGTCCCGGACGTGAAAAGCGTATCCCGCGAAGAAAAAACCAGCCCGGCGCCTTCCAGTTCGTCCGGCGTTCCCTCGGGGTGTGTCGCGACGGCGCGGCCCACCAGCAAGCTGGGCAGCGGCAGCGCGTAGCCGGGCACCTTGGCGATGATCTCCCGCGTGACGTCATCGGCGGTTTGGTAATTCCACCTTTGGCCGAGCAGGCGGGCGAGAGCCAGCAGAATTTCAAGATCGCTGTTTGTGCCCGCTTTACGCATGGTCTTCTTAAGCGCCTGGGCCTGGCCGCAGGTGTTGGTGACCGTGCCGGATTTCTCGGCGAAGGTCGTGGCGGACAATACCACGTCCGCCATCTCCGTGGTTTCGGTGGGGAAGACTTCGGCGACCATCAGGAACGCCAACTTGCCGAGCACCCCATTCGATATGCCATACGTCTTGACAGGATTCGATCCGAAAACCAGCAAGGCCTTGATTTCACCCGACTCGATCCCGGCTATGATCTCACGCGCATGGCGTCCGGGCCGGGCGGGAATCTTTGCTCCCCAAGCAGATTCAAAACGCGCGCGCGCCGCCTCATCCCTGACCGGCGAGTAACCCGGAAGCGTCCCGGGAAGAACTCCCATGTCAGCCGAGCCGCGCGAATTGGCGTAATCACCCAGAGCAATGAAACGTGTTCTTCCGGGAAGCGATAGCCCCCACTTCACCAAATCACGAATCGCCGAGCCCCGGATTTCATCGCCGAAGATGATGACCGTGTCGCTCTCCGGGCGTAACTTTTCTTGCAGTGAATTAACAGCATCAATCCCGCCAGCGCCCGCGCCTGATGGTGCTCCGGTTCCTGCCAGCGTGCGAATCGCTCCCGCCTCTTCACCTGGTTCAACAGAGACATAGACGCTTGCCTGGCGGCGAAGCTTGATTTCCTGATGATTGATAACGTACAGCCTCGCTCCGTGCCGCTGCACGGCTTGGCGAATCTGGTAGGCCAGAAGGGGGTGTTGCTGGGTGGGGTCGTTTCCGACCAACAGGATGCTGGGGGCTTGCGGAATGTCCTCCATGGCCGCATATCGGTCGCCGGCCTGCGCCTCGGTCAACGCGCGCACGAGAGACGAGTAATCCGCGGTACGGTGGTGGTCCAGGTTGTTGGTGCCCAGGACGGTTCGCGTGAAGCGCCCCAGGAGGTAACTCTCTTCGTTGGTGATGCGATTGGAGCCCAAGACCGCGATAGCGTCCGGGCCATTTCCCGCCAGGATCGTTTTAAGGCGATCCACGGTCATCCCGAGAGCTTCATCCCAGGTGCCGGATTCCTGCTTGCCGTTGCGACGGATCAAGGGAGCGGTGAAGCGCTTGTCATTGTTCACGAAATCCCATCCGAAGCGCCCCTTGACGCAGAGGAACTCGCCGTTGAACCCCGAGTGGTCGCGGTTATTGGCGCGGATAATACGATTGTTCCTAATAGAGAGTGTGGTCTTACAGCCGTCGCCGCAATGGTTGCAGATCGTTCCGGTGTAGGTCATCTCCCACGGGCGGGTCTGATAACGATAAGTCCCGCTGGTGAGCGCGCCCACCGGGCAGATGTCGATGCACATGCCGCACTCTTCGCACTCGAGCTTCTCTCCGCGATTGGGAATAATCTCGCTGTGCGAACCCCGGAAGCCGATCCCGTAGGCGTTGACGTCCATCCCTTCGTCGCAGACGCGAATGCACCGGTAGCACAGGATGCAGCGCGGCCAATCGTAATAGACAAGGCTTGAAAACTTCTGCTCGTCGTGGTGGAGCTTGGGCTCCATGAAGCGGGTGTCCGCCGCGCCGTAGCGGAAGACGGCGTCCTGAAGTTCGCACTCACCGCCTTTGTCGCAAACAGGGCAATCCAAGGGATGATTGGTGAGTAGAAACTCCAGCATCGCTTTGCGAGCGTTCTTCACGTCCTCGGTATCGGTGTGGACCACCATCCCATTGGTCACGATAGTCGTGCAGGCGGTTTGCAGCTTGGGCATGCGCTCGATCGCCACCAGGCACATGCGGCAAGCGCCCTGCAAGCTCAGATTCGGGTAATAGCAGTAAGAGGGTATTTCGATCCCCACCTGCTTGGCGGCTTCAATCAGCAACGTACCCGGCGGCACAGCCACGGCCTTGCCGTCGATGGTGAGCTTGACCGGTTCGGGCGCGGCCGCCTTTTTGGCGGAAGGGCCCGGCGTCAATGCGGCGCTGCGAACGTAGGGGCCTGCCACCGCACGGGTCTCCTGCTTCAAAGGATGATCCAGCAGTTCAAAGCCGGGTTTTGGCTGATCGTCTTTCACGCTACAGCCACCGCCTTTTTCTCGTATGGGCAATATCCCAGTTTCAAATGCTCTTCAAACTCGGACCGGAACTTCTTCAATATGCTGATGGTCGGCATGGCCGCCGCGTCTCCCAGCGGGCAGAGCGTTTTCCCCAGCATGTTGAGGGAAACGTCCATGGCGGTATCCACATCATCGGCAAGTCCGCGGCCGGAATGGAATCGTCCCAGCAGAGACTTCAACCAGGCCGTCCCTTCACGGCAGGGAATGCACCAGCCGCAGGATTCGTGCGCGTAGAACTTCATGATGCGATGCGCGAGTTTGACCATGCAGGTATCTTCATCCAGGATGACGACTCCGCCGGAACCCAGCATGGAGCCGATTTTGGCCACCGAGTCGAAGTCCATCGCGACATCGATCTCATCCGCCGTCAGCACCGGACAAGACGAGCCGCCGGGGATAACGGCCTTCAGCTTCTTTCCGCCCGGCACGCCGCCGCCCACTTCCTCGATCATGCGGCGGAGATTAAATCCCATGGGCAATTCGTAAACACCCGGCCTGGCAATGTGGCCACTCAGGCAAAATAGGCGAGTGCCTCCATTTTTGGGCGTCCCCAGCTTGGCATACCACTCCGCGCCATTCAGGATAATATGCGAGACGTTAGCCAGCGTCTCGACGTTATTAATAATCGTTGGTCCTTCGTAGAGCCCGACAATAGCCGGGAAGGGAGGCTTGATGCGCGGGTATCCGCGTAGTCCTTCCAGGGAATTCAGAAGCGCCGTCTCTTCGCCGCACTCGTAGGCGCCCGCGCCGGTGTGCGTCGAGAGCTCGAAGTCGAAGCCGCTGCCGAGAATGTTCTTTCCGAGAAAGCCGCGCGCATTGGCCTCTTCGAGAGCGCGATCCAGGATATTGATCAAATAGCGGTATTCGCCGCGGGTGTAGATAAAGCCTTGGTGAGACCCGATCGCGAACCCGGCGATGATGATCCCCTCCAGCAATTGGTGCGGATCGGACTCGATCAGCGGCCGGTCCTTGCAGGTCCCCGGCTCGCTCTCGTCGGCATTGCAGACGACATACTTGGGCCGGGCGGATTGCTTGGGAACGAAACTCCACTTCATGCCGGTGTTGAAGCCCGCCCCGCCGCGCCCGCGCAGGCCGGAGTTCTTCATTTCATTGATAACCGCATCCGGCCCCATTTCGAAGGCCTTTTTCAAGGCCTTGTAACCATCGTGCTCAAGATACACGTCGATTGAGGTCGAGTTGGGCAGACCAACCCGCCGGGTGAGAACCTTCACCTCCAGCGGTGAGCCTTTGAAATAGTTTTGGTAATCCGACATGGTGTTTAGTGCCTGACAGGCTACAGAACCACCTCCTCGACGGTCATCCTGAGGAGCCGAAGGCGACTAAGGATCTCTGCAGCTCGTCGAAACTGCAACTGCTGAGATTCTTCGCTTCGCTCAGAATGACAGCGGTCAGCGGTTTCCGTATAGCTTTCGAAAGTAACCCCTCACCCGGCCCGCGGCGGCTGATGAAAACGCCGTCGCGGTCCACCCTCTCCCCCAAGGGGGAGAGGGCTATGAGTCCGGGTCTACGATGTAACCCGCCCGCTGCCCATCTGCCGATCTGCCCATCTGCCCATCTGCCGACCTGCCCACTGCCTACTGCCGTCTCAACTTCTTGAGCAAGGCGTCAATCTTCTCGGAAGTCAGGTCTTCGTAGAAGTCGTAATTCACTTGCATGGCCGGCGCGCCGCAGCAGGCGCCCAGGCATTCGACTTCCTCCAAAGAAAACAGTCCGTCGGCTGTCGTCTCTTTATGCCCGATTCCCAGCCGCCGCTTGCAATGCCCGAGGATTTCCTCGCCGCCTTTGACCATGCACGATACGTTTGTGCACACCTGAAGGTTGTATCTGCCCAACGGGTTCCGATGCAGCATCGAGTAGTAGCCGATGTTCTCAATCACCTCGATCGGCCGCACTTCCACCCGGCGGGCGACTTCTTCGATAACCTCGTCACTGATGTGCCCGATCTCGTCCTGCGCAAAAAGCAGGCACGGCACGATCGCCGAACGCTTCAGTGGGTAGCGTGCAATCAGCTTCTCGAATTTTTCAAGCAGCGCGTCTGGTAACATACCAACGAAACCCGAAAATCGAGACTCGAAATTCGAAACTCGAAAACCGAAATTCGAAAACCGAAAATCCCGGTGGCCGTGCCGAGTTTCGAATTTCGATTTTCGAATTTCGGCTCTTCCGTTACCGGTCCACTTCGCCCAGCACAATATCGATGGTGCCGATACAGGCGACGACGTCGGCAATCAAGCGCCCTTCGACCATCTTCGGCAAGGCCTGCAAATTAGCGAAAGAAGGCGCGCGCACGTGGCAGCGAAAAGGTTTCGGCGAACCGTCGCTGACGATATAAAAGCCCAGTTCTCCGCGCGGCGCTTCGATGGCCTGATAGACTTCGCCGACGGGCGGATGAAATCCTTCCGTCACGATTTTGAAGTGATAAATCAGCGCCTCGATCGAAGTCTTCATGCTCTCCCTGTCGGGCAGCACGATGTGGGGCGCGTTGGCCTTGATCGGTCCTTCCGGGATCCCATCCATGGCCTGTTGCACAATTCCAAGCGACTGGCGCATTTCCTCGATGCGCACCAGGTAACGCGCATAAACATCGCCCTCGGGCCGGGTGGGAACCTTGAAATCAAACTTCTCGTAGCTCGAGTACGGCTCTTTTTTTCGAATGTCGTAATCCACTCCTGAGCCGCGTAATGACGGGCCGGAGAGCCCCCAGGCGATCGCCTCGTCGGCGGTGAGGGTGCCGATTCCGACGGTGCGCTTCAGCCAAATCGGGTTCTTGGTCAGCAAATCCTCGTATTCCTCGAGTCGTGCGGGGAACGCCTTCACAAACTTTTCCACCAGCTTCAGCCAGCCCAACGGAGGTTCGAGGGCCAGCCCGCCGATGCGGAAATAGCTGGTCATCATCCGCTGGCCGGAAACCATTTCGAAAATGTGGAGGATCGTTTCGCGTTCCCGGAAGCAATAGAGCAGGACCGACATGGCCCCCAGGTCGATCGCGTGGGTTCCCAGCCAAACCAAGTGGCTCTGGATGCGCGTGAGTTCGGTCAACAGCACGCGGATCCACTGGGCGCGCGCAGGAATCTCGATGTCCAGCAACTTCTCGACCGCCAGGCAAAACCCCAGGTTATTCGAGAGCGGGGAAAGGTAATCCATCCGGTCGGTGAGGGTGATGCCTTGTGAGTAGGTCTTGTCCTCGAAAGATTTCTCGAACCCCGTATGCAGGTAACCGATGTCATACATGGCTCGAACCACCGTCTCACCGTCCAGTTCGAGCACCAGGCGCAAGACCCCATGCGTGGAGGGGTGCTGGGGGCCCATACTCAGGATGACCCGCTCTTCCTGGCCCGGAATTTTCTCCAGCGTAATGGGCATCTAGCGGTATCCCTCGGTAGGGTAGTCTTTGCGGAGCGGGTAGCCTTCCCAGTCTTCCGGCATCAGGATCCTGCGCAAGTAAGGATGTCCCGCGAACTGTATTCCAAAGAGATCGAAAACCTCACGCTCGAAGGCATTGGCGCAAGGATACACGGGAACCAAAGAGTCCACACTCGGATTGGCTCCGCCGGTGCGCACCTTGAGTCGAAGGCGCTCGGCAGTCTGAAGCGAGAGCAAGTGATAGACAACCTCAAAGCGTGGTTCGTTGGGGTAGAGGTCCACGGCAGTGACATCGGAGAGGAATCTGAAGGAGAGGCCGGGTTCGTCCCGCAAGAACTCGCACGCCCGGATCAGCATATCGGGCCGGATGTAGATCGCGATCTCACCTCGAAACTCCCGCACCTCATCCACCGCCTGGGGAGCAAATTCTCTAAGCTTCTTGAGAGTGAGATTTGATTCGAGGTCTGAAGGCATGACGAGTGGTTGTATCGTTGTCAAACGATCAAGCTGCGGCGCCCGGAATCATCGAGCAAGGTTGCCATTCGGCGCGAGTCGACAGGGCGCTCCCAACACGCGCTACCGCTTCCAATCCAAAGCACCCTTCTTCCAAACGTAGACGTACCCTGCCAATAAAACGGCAATGTACAAGAGCATTTCGACGAAGCCGAACCACTTTAAACTCTTGAAAACAACTGCCCAGGGATAAAGAAACACGGCTTCCACGTCGAAAAGGATAAAGAGCATCGCCACCAGGTAGAAACTGACTGAAAAACGCTCCCGGGCGTCCCCCACCGGGGGACTTCCGCACTCGTAAGGGCTTAGTTTGCTTTGTGAGGGGCGTTTAACTCCCACCCATGCAGACAGGCCCAGGATGGCCGCGCTCACTGCCACGACGATCAGGAAATGGATCAGCAAAGGCAAATAAGGGCTTGTCATTGCAATTACTTACAGTGAGTGTTCTGAACCCTGCTTAACATTTTACTATACGAAGCGCGAAGCGAAAGTGTCAAGTTTTTTCTACGCCGGGTGCTGTCCTAATTTGGTCGTAGCGCCGACCTTTAGAGCCTGCCCTGAGCGCAGCGAAGGGTCGGCAAATGCCCCGACAGGTCGGGGCGCTACGAGTTATGGTTACTTCAAACGGCAAACTACCTTTTCTCTTGCCTGACGGTGGTTGGCATCGTTACCATATTTTCTACGACCGTGCGTAACTTGCCCGCCAATACAAGGGCTGAGATCGAAAGCGTGGTGACGCAAGTGGTAACAGTGCAACTGAATGGTGAACTCCGCGAGGTGCCGGAGGGCCTGACGCTTGCGGCGCTGCTGGAATGGCTGGACCTGCCCCGCGACCGCGTCGCGGTGGAGCGGAATCTTGAGATCGTGCCCAGAACCGGTTGGGATGTGACTCAGATCCAACCTGGAGACCGATTGGAAGTGGTACACTTGGTAGGTGGCGGCCTGGAGTAGCGAGCGTAGCGCCTGCACTCATCAGACAGGCACCGGCAGCGCGTCGGGGCAGGGTTTTTAGCTGCCCCCGTGAGAAGCAGGCGCCCTCGAGTGGTGCCTGCAAAAGCCCATGAATCCTTATCTCAACAGCTCCCCCGCAGCCACCCTCGTGGCTCTGCTGATCAAGTTGGCGGTGATCTCTCTGCTTGCAGGTTTCATTGCCAGATTCGGAAGATTCAGGCAATTGATCTTCATCGAGCAGCGTTCTCCAAGAGAGAAGCTTGAATTCGCCGTATTTCTCGGCATACCGTTCACGTTGGGTGTTTTGGCCCGCTTATTCGCCGGCTATCCGAATCTCGGCAAACCGATCGGGCCGTTCCCGACCACCGATCTCAGCTTGGAGGTAACGGTCCTCGCGGGGCTGCTGGGCGGGACCATCGCTAGCCTCGTAGTGGGTATGATGGTCGCCTTGCCGGCGGTTCTGCTTGGACACGAACTATTGGCGGCGCCCATGGCGGTGCTCTATGCGGTCGTTGCCGGGACAGCCCGGTGGGTTTGTCCGGATAAGGAAGTAATCTGGCAGTTCTCCGGGTTTATCGACCTTAGCCTTTACCGTTCCATCAAGCAACGATTCCAGCACCCGGCGGTGGATTGGCAGGTGCTGTTTTCTTTTCTCTGCGTCATGCTCGAAGTCGCGCGCATGACCTTCGGCGGCTGGGTAGGGCATGGCAAGTATCTTTACTATATGGATTCTCCGCATTTGTGGGTCCGAGGCTTGATTGTGTTCGCCACGCTCATCGCCGTCGGCCTTCCGGTGCGCATCTGGAACAACACCCGGATCGAGCGCAAGCTCGCGGAACAGGAAAAAGCCCTTATGCAGGCCCGCGTGGATGCGCTCATCAGCCAAATCAACCCCCACTTCCTGTTTAATACCCTTAATACCGTCTCCTCTCTGATCCGTTTTGACCCGGACACGGCGCGGACGGTGCTCGTGAAGCTGTCCAACATTCTGCGCCGCCGCCTGAAACGCCAATTGCATTTTGTGCCCTTGAAGCAGGAACTGGAATTCATCGACGACTACCTGGATATTGAGGTGGTGCGATTCGGGAGGGACAAGCTCCAATTCCGCAAAGAAATTGCAGCCGGAACCCTGGACGTGATGATCCCCAGCATGATCCTCCAGCCCTTGCTCGAGAACTCCATCCGGCATGGAATCGGACCGAAGATCGAGGGAGGGACGATAACGCTTCGTGTGACCCGCGACAAAGGACAGTTGTGCATCGAGGTTGCTGACGACGGAGTGGGTATTTCCGAGCAGCGCCGGCCCGGCATCCTTGAGTCCGGCATCGGCATCAGTAATGTCCATGAACGGTTGAAAGTGCTTTACGGCCAGGATTATTCCATGAGAATTCAGAGTCAGCCCGGAAAGGGGACCGAAGTTCGCATCGAGATCCCGGAGTTGGTAAGCTTCGGTCAGCCTTCTGCCGTCGAAACGACGCAGGTGGCGACCTGATGGAAGCCGGCGGTTAGAAGTCGGAAGGTTAAATTCAGATTGGCTAAAACTCGGATACGTGAGGATTCTGCTATGGCGAATGACGGACCAGCGGTGGCCGCACCCCCGAAATCGATGAGTATGATCGAGCCGCGATTTCGTAACATCTATTTGGCGTTTTACAAGGAAAGCTATTTCACTCCCACAGCCCTCGACCTTAAAACAAAGGAACTGATTGCCCTTGGCTGCTCTCTGGTAGCCAAGTGCGAGGGCTGTTTGGAAGGACACATCAAGAAAGCGCTCGAAGTGGGGGCGACTAAGCAAGAAATCAGCGACGCGATTGTAGTCGCGGTCGGCATCGCCGCCGCGGGCGTCGTGGATATGTCCGATAAGGCGGCCATCAAACTCGACCTCCATCACTTTGAATAGCGAACTCTGAGGCGCGCTTGGACTCATTTGTCATCGCGGGCTTATTTCTGCTGCTGTTCCTCGGTCTGGCTGACAATCAGATGATCGCCGCTCTTCTCCCCTCGCTGCTGGGCTCGCTGCGTGTCAGCGTCGGAATGGCGGGCCTGCTGGTTGCGGTTTACTCCCTTGCGGCGGCGCTGGCCTCGTTCGTCTCCGGCACTCTTTCCGACCACTACGGCCGCCGCCGTTTCTTGTTCCTGGGCGTGTTGTTGTTTGCGGTGTCGTCTTGGGTCGCCTCCCGCGCCGGCAGTTTCCAGGCGCTATTGCTGGCACGAGGCCTGACGGGCTTTGCGGCCGGAATGCTCTCCACGTGTTCCATCACCTACGCGGCTGACTGGTTCGAGTACCGGGTTCGGGGCCGGGCGTTGGGGTTGATCTCTTCGGCTTACTTTGCCGCGCCGATTCTGGGGGTGCCGCTGGCGGCGCAAATAGCCGACCGCTATGGCTGGCGCCGCGCGTTCCTCTTTTTCGCTATTCTGGCGCTGGCGGTAGGGGCCGTGTCACTTGGCTTGCCAAAGGATAAGTTAAGCTCCGAGCCTTCCTCCGACAAGCTGCGAGCGGTCGGCCGCGCTTTCCGCTCCTTTCTCGTCCGGCGGGATACCGCCGCTGCCCTCGGCATAGCGTTCCTTGTGTCGGGGGGATTGGTCGGATTCCTCACGTACGTGGGGCAATGGTTGAACAGTGGATTTGGCATCTCCACGCGGACGATCGGATGGGTCTTCATGTTGGGCGGTGTGATGGCGTTGGGCAGCGCGCCGGCGGGCGGCATCGTTTCCGACCGTCTCGGCAAACGCTCGGTAGCAATCGTCAGCAACGTCATTCTGGCGTTGGCGGTAGCGGCGATCCCCTTATTCTCCTGGGGATTCGGGCTGCTGGCCGTGTTCTCCGTCGCCAGCATGAGCGCGGCATTCCGGCAAGGTCCCTTGACGGCGCTGATCACTGAACTGGTGCCTTCGACGCAGCGCGGCGCTTTTATTGCCCTCAGGAATATATTCTCGCAGACAGGCATTGGCTCGGCCGCCATCCTGGGCGGATTTCTCTTTGAGCGGCACGGTTACGCAGCGGTGACAACGCTCTGTGCGGCCATGACGGGCGTGGTAGCGCTGCTGTTGTTTACCCACATCGTGGAACCGCAGTCGGTGGCAGAAGGGGCTTAGGCAGTGGGCAGGTCGGCAGATCGGCAGGTCGGCAGATGGGCAGTGGCCCCCGAATGATAGCCCTCTCCCTTGGGGAGAGGGTGTCGCGCTCCGGCGTTTTCATCAGCCGGAGCGGGACGGGTGAGGGGTAACTTTCGTAGACTAGGCAGAAGGCAGATCTCTCCTCGTTGACGGCTCTTTCAGTACTTGGGACATGTGAGGAAACAGCGACCGTGTCATCCTGAGCGGAGCGAAGGATCCCAGCAGTTGTTCGTCAGTCGTGTGATTGGGAGATTAACTGCGGAGATCCTTCGCTCAGGATGACAGGCAGTGCCCACTGCCGACTGCCTTCTGCCTACTCGCACTACCAGGAGGGTGGCTTGATGACGAAGCGGAGAATCTGGCGGATCTTTCGAAACGTGATCCTCATCCTTGCTGCGCTGGTCGCCGGTTTCTTTTTTCTCTTCGTTCCTTGGTTCTTTTCAAGCCTTGGGACCAGAGGCCGTTTTCATTATCCCGACCCAAACGATGGGAAGACGCCCATTTCGTATGGCATGAAATTCGACTGGGTCGAGTTTCGCTCCAGCGATGGCGTTCCCCTTAAAGGTTGGTATGTTCCAGCGTCGGGCGAAGCGCGCGGCACGATTGTTTACTGCCACGGCCTGAACCGCACGCGCGTCGAGATGCTGCCCATGGCAAGTTTTGGACACCAACTGGGCTACGACGGCCTGCTGTTTGATCTACGCCATCAGGGTTCGAGCGGGGGCGGCGTGACGACTTTGGGGTACAAGGAGCGGTTCGATGTGGTCGGGGCCGCTCATTATGCTTTGGAGCAACAGCATGCGGCGCGCCCCGTGATCGTGTGGGGTGTCTCGATGGGCGCGGCGGCGGCGCTGATGGCCGCGGCGGAGTCACCGGACATTGCCGCCGTGATCTCCGACAGTTCATTCTTGTCTTTAAGCGACACCGTGAGACACCACTGGCGGCTGTTCTTTCATATTCCCAGCTTTCCTATCGCCGATGAAGTTCTCTACCTGCTCGCCTGGCGCGGAGGCTTTTGGCCGTCCGATTTTGACCTCGTCAAGGCTGTGACCCGCATCGGCGACCGTCCCATCCTATTCGTGGGACTCGAGAATGACCGCCGAATGCCGCCTTCGATTGCTGGCGACCTTTACTCGCACGCGATCAGCCCACGAAAGGCCATCATCGTTCTGCCCGGGCAGCGTCACGGCGAGGGGTTCAACCTGGACAGGGACCAATACGAAGCCGCAGTGAGACAATTCCTCGCAGGCTTGCCGGCGGGGTTCCCCTGATTTGGAACGGGATGGCCGCGTAGAGTGGGCCTCCAGGCCCTCTGCCAGCCAAAATAACGCGTCCTCGGGACTGAGGTGGTACGCCTCGCCTCATAGCCCTCGATTTGAGAAAGGCGCATTTTTAGCGGGTCTCGTGAGAACCCCCGCCGCGATTTGCCCTTGGCGGGGCCGGAGAGGGGCCTAGCGTAGTTTTGGGGCATTTTGGCCCTCTAAACCAAGACCTCTCCGCTCCTGCGCGGCCGGGCCATTCTCCCGGCCCGTATGGAGGCGCGCGTGGAGTTCTGCAAATTGCTGAAACGGCAGTTGTTCGGCGCGAATCGAGGAGGGCAGTTGGAGAGCTGCCAGTTCGGCTTCCACTCGCCGCCGCGCATATACTGACTGGAGGTTGTTGAGCAGGTTCTTGCGCTTGCGCGCAAAGCACCGTTTCACGAATTCCAGCAAAGGCTTCCGATCCTCGGCCGGCAGGCGGTCGCTCCGCATCTCGAACGTGACCAGGGCAGAATCGACCTTGGGGGCAGGTGAAAAGGCGCCGGGGGGAATACCGAACTCAAGGCGTGGTCTGGTCTCGAGCTGCGTCAAAACTGTCAAGTAACCATAAGAACGCGAGCCGGGCAGGGCAGTAAGGCGTTCAGCGACTTCGCGCTGCACCACCAATGCCATACCCTTGATCGACGCGGCTTCAGCCAGGAGATGGTGGAGGATGGGAGAAGTAATGTAATAGGGCAGATTGCCAAAGACATAGCAGCTTTCCCGTTGGTGCCGGCGGCAAAGATCGGCGAGGCTGGTCGCGAGAATATCGGCTTCCAAGACTGCGATATTGGGTGCCTCGGCGACCTTTTGTCGCACTATTTGAATGAGGTTCGGGTCGATTTCGAGGGCGACTACCTGCCCGGCTCGCGCAGCGAGAAGCTCGGTCATCGCGCCCCGTCCGGCGCCAATCTCGCAGACAAGGTCATCTTGCCTGACCGCCAAGGCCGCGACGATGCGCTGCTGGAACAGCCGGTCGTGGAGAAAATGTTGTCCAAGTTTTGGGCGAATCACGGGGAAGATTGTACCTCAAGTCGGGTGCGTGTTTGCGCAGCCCGACCCTCTCGGACTCACTTTGATGTGGCGCGGCCATTTTGGCCGTCACCGCGCACGGGGACGATGTCGGTGCCACGAGGGATCGAGTCACTGCCGCGATGCCGCCTTGCATTTTGTCAGCGGGCAAGGCTATACTAATCTTGGCGAACGCACTAGGTGGGCGAAAGCCCACTTTTTTGTTAGTCGTGAGTCTTCTCGGGGTGTTTCCCCGACGGATTCGCAACAGGAGAGGACTGCAACGGGTTCGGCGATGCAGGTTGACCTGGAGAGAATAACGGAGATGGCGCGGCGAGTTGCGGTCTCTGAAGGGTTGTCGCTGGTTGACGTGGAGCTCAAAGGCGGTGGGGGAACGCGTCTCCTCAGAGTGTACATCGACAAGCCGGAAGGAGTCTCTCACGCCGACTGCGAGTTGGTGAGTGAACAGTTGAGCGCCATGCTGGATGTTGAAGACCCGTTTCCGGGCCGCTACACCTTGGAGGTGTCATCCCCGGGTCTTGACCGGCAGTTGGTCAAGCCAAGCGAGTTTGAGCATTTCACGGGACGTAAGGCGCGCGTGGTGGTGCGCGTGCCCGTGGACGATCAGAAGGTTCTGGAAGGGCGCCTGGCGGGCCTTGAAGCGGGTCGTGTTCGGCTGGACTTGGGAGACGCGGGCCTCAAGGAACTCGAACTCTCCAACATTCAAAAAGCTCGGCTCGTGGTAGAAATCTGAAGGGCAGTCAAGAGTCGAGAGTTGAAAGTCGAAAGGTGAATGCGGGTTACTTTCGACTTCTGACTCTCGACTCTGGACCTGCTGTACCAGTCGAAAGCCGAAAGAAGCATGCAGTTCACTTTCGACTTTTGACTCTCGACTCTCGACTGGTTGTGCGGAGGACACCGGTGACGACAAGTCTTTTGTTCCAGACCATTGACCAGTTAAGCCGCGAGAAAGGCATCGACTCGCAGATTATCGTGGCGGCTGTCGAAGATGCCGTCCTGGTGGCGACGCGTAAGTATTACAAGTCCGCAGAAGATCTTCAGTCGCATTTCAACAAGGTGACCGGACAGGTTGAGGTGTACGCCGTCAAGAAGGTTGTGGCGGAAGTCCAGGATGCGGACCATGAGATCAGCGTGGAGCAGGCGCAGAAAATAGATCCCCAGGCGGCCGTGGATGGCGAGGTGCGAATTCCGAAGGCCACGGATGTTCTGGGCAGGATTGCCGCGCAGGCCGCGAAGCAGGTGATTTTTCAGAAAGTGCGTGAAGCAGAGCGCGACACGGTTTACGCGGAGTACAACCAGCGCGTGGGCGAGTTGGTGAATTGCACGGTGAAGCGCGTGGAGGGTCCTGACGTCATCGTCGATCTGGGGCGGACGGAAGCGCGCATGCCGCGCAAAGAGCAGTCGCGCCTGGAGACTTACCAGATCGGCGACCGCATCCGGGCGGTCATCACGCAAGTGGACCGCGCGGCGCGGGGACCGCAGGTGGTGGTGTCGCGCGCCGACGCGATGCTGGTGCAGAAGCTCTTCGAGATGGAAGTTCCGGAGATCTACGACGGCACCGTAGTGATCAAAGCCATTGCGCGGGAGGCGGGCGACAGGACGAAAGTCGCTGTCTTTTCGAAGGACCCGGACGTGGATTGCGTGGGCGCCTGCGTGGGTATGAAAGGCATGCGCGTGCAGTCGATCATCCGCGAGCTGCGCGGGGAGAAGATCGACATCATCGAATACAATGACGACCCGCTGGTTTTTGCCGCGAACGCGCTGAGCCCCGCCAAGATCAACCACGTCTCGATTCTGGAACTCGACCAAAAGCACCTTGAAGTGATCGTTGACGACACCCAGTTGTCCCTGGCGATTGGGAAGAAAGGGCAGAACGTGCGGCTGGCCGCGAAGCTTCTCGACTGGCACATCGATATTAAGAGCGAAGAAGAGAAGCGCCAGGAGATCGAATCGCAGATGGCGGCGATGGCATTGCGCGGCGCCTCGATTTCGGAGCTGCAAGGCCTGGGCGAAAAGACGCTGCAGAGATTGAGGGAGAAAGGTATCGAGACCGTCGAGCAACTGGCCCAGATGACTCCCGATGACCTGACGCAGATCCCGGGCATTGGCGAAAAGACCGTCGAAAAGATTCGGCGCGTGGTGACGGATTATTTTGAGCAGGATCGTGGTGAGGCCGCTGGCGAAGAAGTTGCCACGGCGGAAGCGGAAGGCGTGCAGGCTGAAGAGCGGCCGGCAGAGCCTGCCGGCGATGTGGAAGAGGCGGGAGAAGAAGAGGCGAACGCCGAGGTTTCTGCCCAGCCGGAGGCCTCCCAGCCGGCTGGTGAGGAAGCTGCTTCGAGCGAAGAAAAGACCTCCGCCGGAGAGGAAGGAGGGAAGGAAGAATGAAATAAGACTGTTTGGGCGCTGCCCTTCCAGAAGGCGGCGGCTTGGCAAGTCCTGCCGCCGGCCTCGAAGGTGCTTCGGGTCCAGATTTCACCCAATCCTTTTGCGAGGGGCGGGAAGTGAGGGAGAGTAAGAACAGAAGACCGAATGGGCAACATACGAATAAACGTTTTGGCGCGCGAGCTGGAAGTCAAAAGTCACCTGATCCTGGAGTACCTGACGGTACTCGGGGTTGAGAAGAAGTCTCACTCCAGTGCGCTGGAAGACGACATCGCCGACAAGGTACGAGAACATTTCCGCGCTTTGGGCGAAGCGGAGGAAACTTTTGAGGCAGCACCTGTAGCGCCTCCGCCTGCGCCGGTTGCGGTGAAAGAACCGCCGCATGTGGTTCTCGAGCCCAAGCGGCTACCGGATATCATCAAGGCCGAATTGCAAACTCCGCTGACGCGGACCCTTGAAGAGATCAAGAATGCCGCGCGAAGAGCGATGGCGCCGCCCCCTCCGAGGGTGGTCCATGTTCCGGAGACGCCGGCAGCGGCCTTGAAGCCGGCGACTGCGGTGCAGAAGCCTGCGCCCACTCCACCCTTGCCTGTCCGCCCGGTAATTCCGGTTGCGCCAGCGGTCGGAGCCATCGGCGGACAGATCGCGCCCACCCCGCCGCCCGAGACTTCTGTGCGGCCGGGGGTCAGCCCTGCAACTCCTCTGCCCGCACCGCCCGTCGCGAAGAGCGAAGTGCCACCTGCGCTGGTGGCGCGCGCAAGTGGCGTGACGGAAGCCCCGCCGAGGGTGCCCGACGTGCCGAACCTGGTGGCCCGCGCGATTGCGGAAGGCAAGGGGGCGCGCGCCACGCGCGTGGTGCGGCGGGACCCCTCCTCCAGCCAGCCGATCTACCCCCACGCGGCCAAGCCCAAAGTCGCGCCGGCGCGCCCGATCATGCCTCGCCGGCCCGGCGAGCCGCGGCCCATGCATCCCACTTCGGCACGCTCCGTGCCGAGTGCCGCGGCCGGCGCCGTGGCCACGGGCGGCGTACCTGCAACACGGCCACCGGCGGGACGCCCCGTCTCGGCCCCGCCGCGTCCTGTGAGTTATCCCCCGCCGCCGCCCAAGCCGGTGGTGCCGGAAGAAGTTCCGCTTACGCGCAAGATCACGATTACCGAAGGCATCGCCATCAAAGAGCTTTCCGAGAAGTTGCAGGTACGCGCTAAAGACGTCATCAAGCGGCTGCTGGATAAAGGCATCTTCGCAACGATCAACCAGACCCTGGATGGCCAGACGGCAACCGAGGTGGCGCGGGGATTTGGAGCGGAAGCCAATGTGGTGAGCTACGAAGAGGAAATCCTCCAGGAAGAACAAGTGACGGATCGCCGCGAAGACCTGGAGGGGCGTGCGCCGGTGGTGACGGTCATGGGACACGTCGATCACGGCAAGACCTCGCTGCTGGATGCCATCCGGCGGACGAATGTCGCGGCGCACGAAGCGGGCGGCATCACCCAGAGCATCGGCGCCTACCAGGTGGAAGCCCAAGGGCGCAAATTAACTTTCATCGACACGCCCGGCCACGAAGCCTTCACGATGATGCGGGCGCGCGGGGCGCGAGTGACCGATGTGGTTGTGCTGGTGGTGGCGGCCGACGACGGCGTGATGCCTCAGACGCTGGAAGCTATTAACCACGCCCGCGCGGCCAATGTTCCCATCGTGGTTGCGATCAATAAGATTGATAAAGCGGATGCCCAACCGGAACGCGTCAAGCGGCAACTGACGGAGCATGGCTTGATGCCGGAAGAGTGGGGCGGACAAACCGTGACCGTGGAGGTCTCCGCCAAGCAGAAGAAGAATCTCGATTTGCTTCTGGAGATGACTCTCCTGGTGTCGGATCTCCAACAACTGAAAGCCAATCCCAAGCGGCTTGCGACCGGAACGGTGCTGGAAGCGAAACTGGACCGGGGCCGGGGCCCGGTGGCGACGCTCCTGGTGCAGAATGGAACTCTGCGAGTCGGCGATTCTTTCATCATCGGCCCGATTTACGGGAAAGTGCGAGCCATGTTCGACTACCGCGGCCAGCCGGTGATCGAAGCGCTGCCCTCCTCGCCGGTGGAGGTGCTGGGCTTGGAAGATGTTCCCCAAGCCGGCGACAGGCTGCAGGTGATCGACGATACGTTAAAGGCCCGGCAAATTGCCCTGCATCGCCAGGCCAAGCAGCGGGAAGCCGCCTTGGCTAAGAGCGCGCGGCTGACCCTCGAGCAGTTGCACGCCCAGTTGGCGGCCGGGGACGTCAAGGAATTACCGCTCATCATCAAGGCGGATGTGCAGGGGTCGGTGGAAGTCCTCGGCGACACGCTGAACAAATTGAGCACCGACAGGGTGAAGGTGAAGGTGATTCACGCCGGCGTGGGCGCCATCACCGAGACCGACGTGCTGCTGGCTTCGGCGTCCAATGCGGTGGTGATTGGATTCAACGTGCGGCCGGAGCGCAAGGCTACAGACCTTGCGCAGTTGGAGCAGGTCGACATCCGGATGCATACCATCATTTACAACGTCACCGACGAAATCAAGAAGGCAATGACGGGGCTCCTGGCCGTGGTTTTCAAGGAAACGATCTTGGGCCGCGCGGAGGTGCGGGAGGTCTTCCGGATCTCCAACGTCGGAATGGTGGCGGGCTGTTACCTTCAGGACGGCAAGATCACCCGGGAGGCGCTCATTCGCCTGCTGCGTGATAGCGTGGTGGTCCACCAGGGCCGCCTCAAATCCTTGCGGCGATTTAAAGACGACGTCACCGAAGTAAGGACCGGGATGGAATGCGGCATCGCGCTGGAGAATTTCAGCGACGTCAAGATCGGGGACGTCATCGAGGCCTTCGTGAAGGAGAGAGTTCCCGAGCCTGTTATGGCGTGATACCCTCAGCCTGGTCATTCTGAGTCCTTCACTTGTCCGCGCAACAAGGTTGGGTGTAATTGGCATGCCCGTTGGTCTACTTACCCTGGAGATCCAGATCCCCTACGCTCACTCCCTCAAGGAAAAGCGGGCTGTGCTGCGCAAGATGCGCGATCGGCTGCGCTCGCGCTTCAACGTCGCCGTCGCTGAGTTGAGTCACGAGGACGTCTGGCAGCACGCCACGCTGGGAGTGGCTTCGGTCTCCGATAGCCAGCCCTTGCTGGAATCTGTGTTCCGGCAGGTCTTGGCCGAGACCGAAAAAATCCTGGGCGACGACGTGGCGAATTATTTTGTGGAGTTTTATTGAGAGTCGATAGTCAAGAGTCAAGAGTTAAGAGTCAAAAACCGGGCAGCGGGAACGCTGAAGCTCTGGACTTTCGACTCTCGACTTTCGACTCTGGTTTTTTGACTCTCGACTCTTGACTCTCGACTCTTGACTGGTGTTGCCATGCCTGTTCACGGACATCGGCCAGAGCGGTTGGCGGACCGGATTCGCGCCGAAGTGGCGGAGATTATCTCGGGTGAATTGAAAGATCCGCGCATCGGCTTCGCAACCGTCACCGGCGTTGACCTGAGCCCGGACCTTCACCTGGCGCGAGTGTCCGTTTCAGTGTTGGGTAGCGCTGAGGAGCAGCAGAGATCCTTGCAGGGGCTGGTTTCGGCTACGGGCTACGTGCGGCACGAACTCGGCGTGCGGCTGGGACTGAGACGGACTCCTGAGCTGGCTTTTGTGCTCGACCATACAGCCGAGGTTGATGAGAAGCTGGAAACGCTGCTGGAGAAAGTGAAGACGGAATCGTAATTGCTGTTGGTCCGTCGTCCGTTGTCAGTGGTCCGTTGTTGGGTTGAGGCCGGAATGGTGATTAATTGCTGGTCGTTGGCAACTGACAACGGACAACTGACAACTGACAACTGACAACTGACGTCCACATCCATTGCCGAAACCAATCATGACTGAAGCCGCCGCCGAAATCTCCGGAGTCCTCATAATTGACAAACCGCCGGGGCTCACCTCGCATGATGTCGTGGCGCAGGTGCGGCGGATTCTGGGCATTCGCCAGGTTGGACACTTCGGCACACTGGACCCCTTTGCTACCGGCGTGCTGCCTGTTTCCGTGGGTAAGGCGACGCGCTTTGCGCAATTCTATCTGAAGTCGCGAAAGTCCTATTCGGGCACCATCCGTTTCGGCCATTCAACCGACACCTACGACTCGACCGGCCGAGCGACCTCAGAAGATCAGCCCGTGTCGCTCGATCGGGCAACTCTCGACAAGCTCTTCCAAGAGTTTACCGGCCGATTGATGCAAACCCCGCCGCCTTTTTCGGCGAAACACGTGGGCGGCGTGCGCGCCTATGAATTGGCCCGGCAGCAAAAACCTGTATCACTCGAGCCGGTGGAAGTGGAAATCTACGCGCTCGAGTTGCTGGGAGTCGCGGGGCCGGACGTTGACTTCGCGGTCGAGTGTTCGGGCGGGACGTACGTGCGGTCGTTGGCGCACGACTTCGGCCAGAGACTTCGTTCGGGAGCTTATCTTGCCGATTTGCGGCGCACGGGTGTGGCGGAGTTCAAAGAGAGCCAAGCCGTCACACTGGAGCGCCTGGCCGAGGCGGCCGGGCAGAAGAAGGTAGAAAGCTGCCTGGTGCCGCTGGAAGCGCTGCTGCCGGAATTCCCTGAGCTGATTGTTCGCGGACGCCAGGAGGTGGGCGTGCGCCATGGACACGCTTTCGAACTGGCACAATCCATGCGGATCGGACGGGGCGTGGGCCTTTCGCCGGTCGCCGCTTTGTTGAAGATCCTGAATCCCGAGCGGCGGCTCATCGCCGTGGCCCGCCACGTTCAGGGAAGCGTTTACCATCCGCATCTGGTGCTGGTCTGACGGGAGAAAGCAGAAAACCCTCCGACATGGCGGCCCTCTCCCGTGGGGAGAGGGTGTCACGCTCCGGCGCTTTCATCAGCCGGAGCGTGACGGGTGAGGGGTCATTTCAAACCGGCGGGGCGAACCCGCCACCTCTACGAAATATGAGGGCCTGAATTGACTCACTTCTGGCTAATCGCATTCTGCGCAATTCTCTTTGGCGGCCTCTTCGGCCTGTATGTCTACGCGTGGAGCATTCCCACCCTGCAATGGTTCGCACCAGCCATTTTGCGCGGTCCTGCCGACGGCAACCGTATCGCCCTGACATTCGACGATGGTCCCTGCGCCGGCTATACGGAGCCGATTCTCGACATACTCCATGAACGGGGAGTGAAGGCCGCCTTCTTCGTTTGCGGCCGGAACGTCGAGCGCAGTCCTGAGCTTCTGCGGCGTATTCACGCTGAGGGGCACACCATCGGGAATCACGGTTATTCGCACCCCTTTCCTTTCTTTCACAGGCGCAAGTTCTTTGCGCGGGAGGTCGACCGCACGCAGGAGGTGATCGAGAAAGTGACGGGGAAGCGTGCGAAGTTTTTTCGACCTCCCTTCGGGGCGCGATGGCTGGGTCTTCAGTCCGTGCTCGAGGCGCGCGGCCTGAGATTGGTGAACTGGTCGGACACGGGATACGATTGGATGCTCGACCGGGACGGGATTGTGCGTGAAACCCTCAAGGCCCTGGGCCCTGGCTCCATCGTTCTGCTTCACGACGGCGGCAGGGCCTACGCGCCGGAACGAGTCGACCGTTCGGCGACCTTGCAGGCGTTGCCTCTGATTCTTGACGGGGCCGCGAGAGCCGGTTTCACTTTTGTCAGCTTGGAAGAACTGCTGGCGTAGGGCAGGTACTGACCATGACTGAGAATGTGTGGGTCGGATTAGACGTGGGTGGAACTAAGACAGCGATCGTGATATCCGCGGAGCCTCCGGCAGTTCTGGGGCGAACGGAATTCGCCACGCTTCCGGCGAAGGGAGCGGACCGCGCTCTGCAACTTGCCAAGGAAGGGATTCGTGAACTGCTCGCGCAGCGGGGGCTTGATGTAAGCGCCATCAAGCGGATTGGCGTCAGTTGCGGCGGCCCCTTGGACCGAATCGCGGGGATCATCCAGTCGCCGCCCAATCTTCCCACCTGGGATAACGTTCCCATCAAGGCAATCATGGAGAAGGAATTCGGCGTGGAGTGCCAGGTGGAGAATGACGCCAACGCCGGAGCGGTCGCGGAGCACCGATTTGGCGCCGGCCAGGGGACGCAAAACATGGTCTTCCTGACCATGGGCACAGGGCTTGGTGCGGGCATCATCACGGACGGCCGCCTTTATCACGGCACGAACGATCTGGCGGGCGAGGTCGGACACATCCGGCTGACGCCGACCGGACCGGTGGGCCATAACAAGGCGGGCTCCGCGGAAGGCTGGGCAAGCGGCGGCGGCATGGCCCAGGTGGCTGCCCAATCCGTCGCCAAGGCCGCCAAGCATAAACAGAAGACGGTCCTCAGTAAAATCCTGCAATCCGGCAAGACACTAACCGCCAAAGACGTTGGCTTGGCGGCCAAAAAGGGCGACGCCGTGGCGATGGGGATTCTGGAATCGACGGGGCGGCGGCTGGGCGCGGTGCTTGCCATTCTCGTGGACTTGCTGAACCCGGAACGAATCGTGATCGGGGGCCTGGCTATGCGGCTGGGCGATTTGCTGCTCGACCCGGCGCGGTCAGTGATGCGGCGGGAAGCGCTGGCTCCTGCACAGGCACACTGCGAGGTGGTGCCCGCGGCGCTCGACGAGCGGATCGGCGACGTGGCGGCGCTTTGCGTAGCAGTGGGGTTCTGAGCCGGAGCGATGTTTCCGATGCAGGGCTGAATTGCTGAACTTCTAAATGGTCGGGATATCCGTTTGGGCGAAGTCGTTGCCTTTGGCGAGCAACGGTTCCCCTGAAGCCTTTGCGAGGGCATACGCGAAACAGTCGCCAAAATTGAGAGCTGCCGGGTGGCGACCCTTGCCGTACGTGCGCCATGCCAGGCGGGCAATTTCGACTTGGTCTGCGTCTACGGGAACCACGTCTACCTTCGCTTGATGTAAGAACAGGTCGAACTCCCGGCCGGCAGGTTCTCCTCGGCGCGCCTCCAATACAATGCCGGTCTCGAGGCTGTTGGCCGCCGAGATCGAACGCGTTTCAGCCTGGATCACCGCATCCAGAAACCTCCGACGTTCCGGTTCCCCGAGAAAAATAGCGAGCAAAGCGGATGTGTCAATGATCATCTGTCGGGAGCCCCCGTTCATCATAGCCTAGAATTTCGTCGAGGGGCCGCGTGTCCAAGGTGGGAAGGGCATCCACACGCCGCAGTATGTCCTCGAGCCTTCCGGACATGATACGGCCTCGCCGGCGGTCAGGCAGGCGCTGCAGGCTTTCTTTCAGAGAATGCTGAATGGCTAGGGTAATCGATTGGCCTGTCTCCTTCGCGAGTTGCCTCGCCAGGCGTTCAGTAACAGGGTTCTTTATACTCAACGGCATTGTCTCCAACCCTTCGGCGTTTCTATATAGCAGTATAGAATTATATAATCGGCGACCTGAGATTGCAAACGCAGACCGCGCCATGACGGATTTCCAAAGCACATCGAGGTGGAAGCGGCCAGGACTGCGGCTGCGGAACCCGTGCCTGAATTCGGCCATGGATTGGCCGAGTTCGGCCATGGACCACCCGGGTTCTCCTCCATCCGCTGGCAATGGTCCTAACCCGCACAAAATACAGGTGATAGATTTCCCGCTGAGAGCCCTGATTGGCAACTGACTTGCCCTGCACATTGGCGAGTTGTTCGGAGCGCTCGATCGGGTGGTCGCGAACTATGAAGAGACGACGCCAAATGAAATCCGCTGTTCAATGCCGATGGGCGGCTTGTTGGGTTGCAATCTTAGGAGCCGCCGCTTTCGCTTTTGCCGTTTCTGAGGCGGCACAGACGAACAGCAAGCCTGACGAGGCGAAGCCGCAGAACGCGACCCACGGAACGCCGAGTGCGCCTAAGCACGAATTCCCGACCGGGGGCATGTGGCATCATTTCGGCGACAAGGACAACCCCTCGGTGGCGCGGCGAGGTCCATCGGTTGGGGTGTATTCGCCAGGCACGAGCCGGGGTGCGTCGAAGGTGGGCTCGGAGGAAACCGCGGGGAAGATTGTTGCGGGGCGCATGACGGGCTTGGAGAAGCAGATGTGGGGGCTCGTCAACCGGGACCGGTTGAGGCCTGAGGCACTCGCTGAAACGGGCGGGCAAGCGCGTCCGCTGAAGTGGAACGAGCGTCTGGCCGGGGTGGCGCGAGCGCATTCGCTCAACATGCTCAAGCAGCACTCCTTCTCGCATAACGACCCCGACGGCACGACGTTCGCGATGCGCATTAAGAGGGCGGGGATTCCCTGGGAGGCTTCGGGAGAGAACATCGCCGTCTACGATACGGTGCAGGGAGCGGAATCCGCCTTCATGAACGAGCCGCGCTTTCAAGACAACCACCGAGGCAACATCTTGAACGCGAGTTATACCGACGTGGGAATCGGAGTTGTGCAAGGGCCAGAGGGCAGTCTTTACATCACGCAAGACTTTATAGCGAGTCCACTCGATGGCGCCGGCGCCCCGAGCGATCCGTAGCGTACGCAGGCGCGGAGCTGAGCTGAAACGCTGTCGTCCTTGAGCCGGAGGCTCAAAAAAGGAGGATCTAAAATGCTGAACCTAAGAACCAGAGAAGCGAGAATCGTCGCGCGATTAATTGCCGCCTCTTTAGGACTGGTATTTGCGGCGCAAGTGTTCACCGGCGTGTTGTTTGCGCAGGCGCCGCTGCCGGAGCCGCCGCCAGATCAAGGGCCGCCGCCGGAACAAGGGCCTCCGCCGCAGGCGCCGCCGTCCTTTCCGCCGCAGGAGTTGGAGAGGATCGTGTCACCTATCGCTCTCTATCCCGATCCGCTGCTGGCGCAGGTCTTGACGGCATCGACTTTCTATAACGATATTCCCGCCGCCGCGCAGTGGGCCGACGAGCACCACTACCTGACCGGCGACGCGCTGGCGCAGGCCATCACCGCCGACCAGTTACCCTGGGATCCCAGCGTGCAGGCGCTGCTGCCCTTTCCCTCGGTGCTCGATATGATGGCTTCTGCCATGCAATGGACAGAGGAACTGGGCAACGCCGTCCTGGCGCAGCGGCCGGACGTGATGGATGCGGTGCAGGTGATGCGCAGGCGGGCCTACGACTACGGCTATCTGCGGTCGAATACGGCCGTTGTGGTGGGGGCTGGTCCGTACATCACGATCATGCCCGTGAACCCGGGTTTCGTTGTGGTTCCCGCGTACAGCCCGGGGATCGTGTTTGCGGCTCCGCGCGTCGGCTTCGTCGTGGGCGCCGCCATCCGCTTTGGCTTTGGCGTAGCCATTGGCCTGGCGTTTCGTCCTTGGGGATGGGGCTTCGGCTGGACCCACTTCGATTGGGGTCATCACGTCGTAATCGTCAACAACCATCCGTGGGGCAGGACTTGGGTGAATCGTGCAACCTACGTCCACCCGTATGCCGTCCAGCGCTATGCGCGCTCGGCGCCGCGTCCGGCGGAACACCATGAACTGGAACGCCGCTCGCAGCAGGAACGGTCAGATGCCAAGGCCGGGCGGGCGGTCAAGGAAGAACACCGGAACGAGGCCAAGCACGAGAGCAAGCACGACGAGCGTCACCGGTAAACAAAAACGGGCGGCGCGTCTTGACCCTCTCCCCGATAGAAACCATGGCCCACTCGCCGCTCGGGGAGAGGTAGGCCCACTTATCTAGTCGTGAGACCGCACCGCGTCGCGCCCCTCGTCCTTGGCGCGGAAGAGAGCGTTATCGGAGGCACGCAGAAGGTCTTTCAGAGTTCTGCCGTTCTCGGGAAAGGTGGCGACGCCGAACGACAGAACCATGGGTTCCAGGAGGCGTCCCTGGTACTGAACGTCCGTGTGTGCCACGGCCTTACTTAATTGCTCCGCCCGTTGCGTGGCAAGCTCCGCCGTAGTATCGGGAAGCACCAGCACAAATTCGTCTCCTCCCAAACGGCAGGCAACATCTTCGCTTCGGATGTGGCTCTTCAGCGTCTCGCACAAATTCTGCAGGGCCAGGTCGCCGGCCTCGTGCCCATAGGTGTCATTGAACTGCTTGAAATTGTCCACGTCGAGCATGATGACCGACAGGGGCCGGCGGTTTCGAGCCGCGCGGGAAAGCTCCCGCTCCAGGGTCTCTTCCATGTAACGGCGATTAAACCAGCCGGTGAGCGGATCACGAATGGACTGCGCGCGCAGGGCCTCGCGCAAGTTCATGTTGGCCACCGCCAATGCCAACTGCTCCGCAATGGAGGTGGCGGGCCAGGGGAGTTCCACGGACTCTGCGGACGGTTCTCCGGCGGAGCCTTGCGGTGGTTGAGCCAGCCGCAGGTGAAGAAGTCCATAGGTTTCACCGTGAGCAATCATGGGCACGCAAAGGTAACAGGCCGGCGGAGGATTCGGCAAGTGGCGGCAGAGCAGATTGGTCTGAGAATCTTCCACCAAATGCACCCGCCCGGTGCGAAGTCCCCAGCACTGATCGGGGGTCAGGAATTCAGGATCGTCCGGCTGCAATTCTCCCCACCGGCTGACAATTTCCAAATCCTTGGTCTGAGGGGAATACACGTACAGGGCGCCGGCGGTGGCGGGAATGAGAGTCTGGGTAAATCGGGCGGTGACTGCATAAGCATCCGCGGGAGTCGAGCTGGCCTGGAGGAGGTGGCCCATCTCCGTGAGCAGCCGGAGTTGATGAGTCCGGCGCTCCAGCTTGTCGAGCGACTCGCGCAAGGCCTCATCTGCCTGCTTGCGTTGCGTGATGTCTCTGGAGATGGTGGACATGGCGACTATTTTTCCGGCACGATCCTGAACCGGCGAAATCGTCAGGGCGACGTCAAGGCGCGTGCCGTCCTTTCTAACTCGGACCGTTTCAAAGTCCTGGACGGTGCCCCCTTGCAGCACGCGCTCCGCCAGGCGCTGCCGTTCCTCCCTGCGATCGGGCGGGACAATCAGTGAGATGGGCTGGCCTATCGCCTCTTTGACCGTATACCCATAAGCACGTTCCGCCGCTTTATTCCAGCTCAAGATGGTTTCGTCCAGACTGGCGCGAATGATGCTGTCGGCTGAAGATTCAATGACCGCGGCCTCGGCGCGAGCCTCCTCTTCTGACCGGAATAAGCGATGCGTAACCCAGGTGATCACAAAGCCCACGCCGCAGAATGCCAACATGGGGATGAAGATTGCGGGGCTGGAAGTGTCGAAGGGACGGTCCATCAGGAAGTAATAGGTCAGGGCCACGCTCAACAACGTAGCGAAAATCCCAGGCCAGAATCCCCCTGAGGCGCTGACGAAGACGGCGAGAATGAAGAGCAGAAACCTGAACTGCTCCCGTATGGGAGGGATGACCAGCGTCAGGAGCAAAGCTATGATGACGCTTAGGACTGCGAGTGCATAGGCTCTGAGGGCTCTCATCTCGCTCCCCGCACTTCATGGCTGCCGGTGAGTGGCTACAACCTAACCTCACTCCAACTTACCCCAAAAGGCGATGTGGAATCAACGTAGTGCGCCAAAAGGCCACAATCCGTCGATAAGATGCGGCGGCCCGAGCGGAGATCAGATCGGCGCCGAGGGAAGTCCCGAGTTTGTCTAGCCGACTATTTGTCACTATCATGCCGTCACGCTGGGAGTCGCAAGTCTTGACTTCGTTTTCGCAAAATATGGCGTCATTTGCTCCCTTTGGGGTGAAATTGCTGTTAATTTGCGCACAAAAGACGCGATATTTGCAACCTTCAAAAAAGTGATGTGCTTTGTTTTCAAGCACTTCTTAGCTTCGTTCCCACGATTTTCGTAACCTCTCGCAGTCCTCTGGATTCCCCCGACCGGGCGATTTCGACCCCCGAGCTCTTTCCCGTTCGAGGCCTCCGCCAAAACCGATGAAGTGTTAGAAAACTCGAATTCTGCACGCAATGCGCGCATTTCAGCACTCAATTGCGGCTCAATTTGAGTTCGTTTTAGTTCGTTTTGCACATTCTTTCCTGTTTTTTCAATAACATACTGGCTTCGTTCGTATTTTTTTTGTTGTTTCGAACCACAGCTTTCCGTGGCTCGCCTGGACGACCCCGTTTTTTCCTTCCCATCCGAGCATCCCAGCGCTCCCTGAGCGACAAAACGTCGCGAAATAGACAACCATGATAGGCTATCATAGGCCGGCGGGTTTGTCAAGCGAAAAGTGCAAAAAGTGCAAACCTGGCGCCGGTCGTTCCTGACCAGGCTGGTGAAAAATCCTCCAAGCGGTCATCTTGTCGTTCCGGGTCAGAGATGGCGTCCCTAATCCGTCGGTAACGGCGGGCGAGACTGGTGGGGGTGCGTCCCCGTGGCCACTAGACGCCGCATCCGGTTTCAGGTGCTGCCTGTCGGGCCGAGGCGCCGCCTCGCCGCTACGCCCTCGTGGTTTACCCACACGTTATCGACGGATTGGGGCCAAAAGGGTGACGCCCTGATAATTGGTTGTCGACTCACCCCGGCGCAGAGCGAGGTTCTTCGCCTCGCTCAGAATGACTGTGGGTGGGGCCGAATTTTAGAACTGTCATTCTGAGCGCAGCGAAGAATCCCGCTCTGGTCTTTGCTTCCGACCCGAGCAAGTCCTTAGGGCAGGTGGCGCGGAGGTAGGCGCAGTTTGGCTTCCTCCGCGGCCCTTGGATGGGACGTAAATCCTCATTCGCGTAGGCCCACGCGTCGGATTATGGACGCGCGCGAGTGGACCACTTGACGGTGGGGGTCTCGAATGGGGGTTGTCTGTGAGCAAAGAGCCGCGGAGGAACGCAGGGGACGCGTACCTCTGATGCGGCACCCGGTGCTATCAATCGCAGCTTGCAGGTTCCCTTCCTCACTTTTTGGGAGTCGGTCGGGCCGCAGGCGGCGTCGGCGACGGCGAGGGCGCTTGCTGCTGCGAGGGTGCCGTTGCAGGCGGCGGAGGGGGAACGTATCCCTTCTTTTCCGTAGGGGTCATAACTTTATTCATTTGCGTGTCTCCATACCGAAGGTTATCGGAAGCAAAGACTGACCAGAACAACAAACCCGAGAAAAGGCAGATGATGCATAGAACGTTGCAACAGTTGGTGGCAATACCCCACGGATTCCTTTTCCGCCTATAATCCTTGTTGCGCAATACGTTCTCTCCAACCGCAATTTCATACATGCAAGCTTGGTGGCTAAACAGGAAAGATAGCAGAACTGCCAATAATCCGAGCGAGAACAGAAGCCAAGATCCACTGAGCCAGATCAGAGTGTCCGGAATTGGCCTCGGCGCAATGTCCTTTACGAATGCGATGGAGAACCCGAAAACTGCAGAACCAAACGCCAGCACCGCCTTATCGAACGTTCGCGCACTCTCTCTCGCGGCGTCGATGAGCAGCTTGCGTTCCTCCAGATATAGCGCGTATTCCTTTTCCGCCGGAGTAAGATATTCCACCTTTTCATCCACCATCTCCTGCGATACACGCAGGCAGGGTTCGTTGCGGAGTGGTATTAACCGTGAGATCTGAAAAAGCAGGTCCTTAGTCGGAAAAACAGAAAAGACGGCGACCCACTGCCAGCCTACGATTGCGCGTTTGGACTCGACTTCTCGGCAATCGCTTCACCGGGTCCCGCGACAGCAGGTTTCGCTTCTTCCTTCCTAGGAATGAGCCCTTCAAGGTAGCCTTGGATGGCTTCCTGGGCGCGGGCCAGGGGTTCCCTCCAAATTACCTCAGGGTCTTGTACAACGTCCTTCCACAAGTGGCTCTGCTGTTGGAACTTTATTTGCGAGACATCAATCGAGCGTTGGGTCCAACCTGCCTCCAGAAGGCGCGCCGACGCCGAAAGCACTACGAGTTCGGTCAGAGAGTGTGCCAGCCCGATATACGTGACAAAGGACTTGAGAGAAGGGTGAGCTTTGGGCTCAAACCGCACCTCTGCGACCTCGAATGGCAACGTCTCAGTGGGTTCGAGTTGGGAAGGCTCGTGTACCACTCTTGTGACATACTCCACCTCATCCGGACTCCACGTAATTGATCTTCTTAAAGCTCTCCACGGGTCTTTGGCAACCCTCACAGCGCGTGGCTCCTGCACAATCCTTACGAAATACTTCTTCTCCCACGCCTGCTCAGACGCGAACTTGGCAAGCTCTTTAGCCCCGGGCAGGGTGGCCAACTTCCTGTCGAAGACTGCATGCTTTTCATAAAACCGTGATACCAGGGGGTGCGAGAGAGGAGCGCGCTCGAGCCCGGTGCGCGCCTCGTCTATAGCTTGCTTTGCGACTTCGACGGGGACGTAGAGCGTGTCCATGCGTTGGACCTGTTCAGAAATCGAGGCCGCGAGGGTGTTCTCGGGTTCAACAATTGCCTGAGTTGCAGATCTTGCCGTCTGGAGTGCGCGCATCTCGGGCGTTACCTGAGCGAACGACTCGAGGCCGGTCCCCTGGACAACGAAAAACGGGGTCTGCTCGGGAGTTGCAACAAATGAGTCAGCGAGGGCGGCCTGAATATCCCGGTAGAGGACGAGCCCCTCTGCCTTAGAGAGGGCAGCATCGATCAGACGACTCGTGAATACACTGCACTCGGCGCTAGCATAGGAGCTTTGGTCAGACCTGCTTGATGCCATGCAAATGAAAGATGCTAACTGTGACTCACGTAAAGCCTTCTCGAAACCGGGCGCGGCCTCCTTGATGTATTGGGATCCGGATTGACACGCGTCCAGAATCTTTACGGCCACCTTCGGGCCTACGCTCCTCAGCAAGTCGTCCAGTTCTGTGTTGCTGAGTGACGTCGAAGCGGGTCGGTTTAGATCGAAGTCCGAGCAGCAAAGTAGTACGTCATTGTTGTGGTAGACGCCATGCCCAGAGAAATAGACCAGCGCCTCCTGTATCGAATCTGATCCCGTATGCCGGCGGAAGAAACCTCTCAGTGCATCTTTTAAGGACGCCGCCTCCGTATTCGTCGAGTGAATGAATATATCGTCGTACTTTCCGGTCGCGAACAGCAGTCGCCGCATCTCAGCCACATCCTTCGAGCAAGCTGGCAGTTGTTCCGCGACCCTGTAATTCGATATGCCGATCAGGGCTGCGATGTTCATCGGTTTCCCCCTGTGGCGAGTGGCCCACACGGCCGGTTTAGCCGTCTCGATAACTCGACAGCGGCCCATCGCGGGTGGTCCATATGCCGCCTCGTCCGCGCTGGGTGCTGGTCACAAGTCAGACAATTACGGCACATGGCCCGAATGTCTCGCCGCCGTGTTACTGTTTCCGTATACATCTACTCCGACGATAAGGCAAGGGGAAAGAACGGCAATAATGAACGATGGGCGGGATGGCGCAGACACTTGCCTCTTGGTGTCCGCGATCTTCTGAAGGGAGAGGTCAGAGTGGGCGGCGAAGGACAGGTTTCAGGGGTCCAGAGCAGGATTCCTTGCTGCGCTCAGAATGACAGAACTGGTTTCAGGTGTCGGGTTTCGGGGCGGGCGGGGCGAGATTCTTCGCTTCGCTCAGAATGACAGTGTGCGGGCGGGGCCGAGTTTTAGAACTGTCATTCTGAGCGAAG
>JBEKMN010000018.1:0-62557 GCA_050008495.1 Terriglobia bacterium
GTGTCCTGCTTGCAGTAAGCGAGCAGTGCGTCCCTGAGCCTCTTTCTCTCCTCGCTTCCCGCCTCGGCGTGTACCATCTTTTCCCAGGCAAGGCCGGCGTCATTGCCCTCGGCAACCTCCATCCCGTCGTAAGACATGTCGGGCACAAGGGCGGGCAAGACGCTCTTCAGGGAATAAGAGCCTCGGAATGCCAAGTCGTAGACATGGGCGCGCATGACCGGCAACGGGTCCCACAGTCTGCCCTGGATGTCTTCGATTCGATCTTTGTATTGAGGTAGCGATTCCGCCAGGCTGGCAAGGCATCCTGATTCAAATCCGCTGTTGTAGGCGAGGACGCTCCCCTTCTTTCCGATAACCTGGCAAAGGGCCTTGGCAAATTCCGCCCGGGGGTCATTGGAGTCGTCCGCCAGGAATTCATAATGCTCCAGTTCAGCTCCGGGTTTGCGTTGGATGTGTACCGACCACTGGAACGGGATCGCGTCGAAGGGAGACGTGCCGGCGTATCGGGGCAGTGCCGCTCCCAAGGTCTCAAAGTCCATGAAGCAGAGCGGATAGTGAAGCCCCGCGAGAGCTTGTTTCAACCGTTTACCAAACCACGGCCTTCCAGTCCTTGCACACTCCGAGGCACGCCTCTGCCGTTCGGTCAGCGGGAAGTCTTTGGGGATATCACCGATCGACTTGACGCCCAGCGCCGCCAGCTTCTCCAATTTCGTGGGTGTTATTCCAGGGAGGTTCTCAACATGGCCCGTCGGCAGGGGCCTGTTGCAGTGGTCGTAGAATTCGCAGGTGAAGGGGTTGGTACACTGGCTTCCTGGCTCGATATCGGGCGGCGTGGCCCGCGCCAGGACCTTGCGCTCTTCGCGGATGAGGTCTTTTACGTCCTTCTCAATCGCTTTGCTCTGATCGGTAAGGTCGCGGATGACGAACAGCTCTTTCAGATCATACTGCTTCCCGTCATAAACGTACTCCCGGTTGAGGTGCATCAGGCAGGGGACGACCTCGATCCCGCAGCCCTCAAGGATGAGCCGCTGGATAGCCACATCGTACAGATGGTAATCCTTGAGGTTTGTCGAGGATTTCACTTCAATCAGCCGCCATCTGTCTCTGGGTAGCCGGTCCAGAATGTCGACTCTCGCCAGGATCTTGTCGTGCACAAAAGTCGCCTCGAACACCGCCGGTAGCTGTTTCTTTGCTACCGCCTTCTCGGTTTGTTCGAGGGCCTTGCCCAATTCCTCGTACCCCGCCTCGATGAGCAGTCCGCCTGGAAACATCTTCTGTGCCCACCTGCCCACTTCTCGCCCCTGCTCCATTACGGCCTGAGTTTTCTCATCCGCCTCGCCTGCCAGGTCCGGCTCATGAACCTGCAGATACATCCGCTTGAGGCATTGATGGCCAGCGACGAATCGGGATTTGGAGAGGTTCATTCTGCCTCCTCGCGTGACTGCGATTTTACGCCTGCGCGGTCCCTATCAAAAGCGGTCTTTAACCCTCGGTGGCCTCAGTTTCAAAGAACAAGTTGGCCCCTTGCTTGGTGGACCCTAGCATTTACCATGGTCTGCACCTCAGGTAAATGATCGAATTCGGTACTCAAGAAAACCAAAACGAGTCACTACCGCAAGCGGAGGATCAAAAGTTGGCGGTTTGTGATATACTAATTAGGAATCAGCAACAATAATCTAAATCCGGACAAAGAGAGCTTGTCGAGTATCGAGGCTTTAATGGCTCCGAACTCCATTAGTTTGGCGGTTTAAGCGAACCGACACTATCGTCTGTCATTAACCGCGGCCAGCGTCGATCAAGGGAGATTTTCGATAAACTCTTTCAGGTGCGAGGTTTCTCGTGGCAGACATCACCCCCAATAACCACTGGCGTCCCAACACTTGGCGGGGCCACGCGCCCTGCGCTCGCGTAAGCTACATTCATTTGCTCATGCGATTCGCGAGCCTGACGACGCTTCCGTCCCGAGCGCTGCTGGCCCTGGCGCTTTCAACCCTGGTGCCTGGGCTCTACGCGCAAACTACGCCCCTGAGACCGGGCGTAACAATTGAGGAAGACCTTTCCGCGGGACAGGTCCGCTGCTACTCTCTCAGGCTCAAAGCCCAACAATTCCTTCGAGCAGTGGTCCGGCAACGGAACCCGGCCGTCGTGATCGAGCTTTTGACGCCACGCGGAGAGAAGGCGCTGGACGTAGACACAAGCGGCTTCAGTAAGCCCGCCCGAATCCTGTGGGTATCGCAAACTTCCGGAGCGTACCGGATTAACGTGAGTGTGCCGGACAAAACGGCTGTCGCCAGCCATTATGAAATCACATTAGAGGAACTGCGCGCAGCAGACACGGATGATGAGAAGCGCGTGGAAGCCGAGCGATTGTTTACGCAAGGGCTCAGTGAGGTGCGCGGGAATGCCCGCGAGCAAGCGATAGCGACGTTCATGCGCGCCCTTGATCTCTATCGAGGGGTCCGGGACCGCGAGCGTGAGGAGGATGTCCTGACTGCTGTGGGGTCCGCCTGTAGGGATAGTAGCCAGCGCGATAAGGCGATCGGCTACTACGAGGAGGCCCTGGCGATTAGCCGCGAGATCAAGGATCGCCGTGGCGAGGTATTGACCCTGATCGAACTGGGCATCGCTTACGGCAACTTGAGCCAGAATGGGAAGGCGATCGACTACTACGAGCAGGCCCTGGCGATTGCGCGCGACATCAAAGATCGCAGTGGCGAAGGCTCTGCCCTGAAGAACCTTGGCAATGCATACATGAATCTAAGCGAATACGAGAAGGCGATCGGCTATCAGGAGAAGGCCTTAGCGATCTTCCGCGAGGTCAAGGACCGCGATGCCGAAGGACGTGCCTTGGCCAACCTTGGCGTTGAGTACGACCGCCTAAGCCAATACGATAAGGCGATCGGCTATTACGATCAGGCGCTGGCGATCTTCCGCATGGTCAGGGACCGCCGGGCAGAGGGAATGTGCTTGTACGCTCTGGGCAACGCCTTCGAGAACCTGAGCCAATACGAGAAAGGGATCGAATACGACGAGCAGGCGCTGGCGATCTCCCAAGAGGTCAACGATCGTCGCTTCCAGGGCAATGTCCTGATCGCTCTGGGTTTGGACCACGCCGATCTAGGCCAGTACGAGAAAGCGCTCAGGTACTACCAACAGGCGCTGGCGATCGAACGCGATGTGAGGGACCGACTAGGCGAAAGCACAACCCTGTTCAACATGGGAAACACATACACGGACCTCGGTGAATTCAAGAACTCGATCATCTATGAAGAGCAGGCACTGGCGATCCAGCGGGAAATCAACGAGCCCTGGGGCGAAGGCCTTGCCCTAATGAATTTAGGTTGGTCCTATTCGAAACTAAAGCAATACGAGAAGGCGATCGGTTATGAGGAGCAGGCGTTGGTGATTCAGCGGGAAATTAAGGATCGCAAGGGCGAAGGCGAGACCTTGGAAAACCTCGGCGACGCCTACCACGGCCTGAGCCAGCACGGGAAGGCGATCGGTTATGAGGAGCAAGCGTTAACGATCGCTCGCGAGATCAAGAATCGGCAGGGCGAAATCTGGGCTTTGAATGATCTCGGCGCCGCCTACCACAGCCTGGGCCGGAACGAGCAGGCGATCGGCTACTACGAGCAGGCGCTCGCGGTCTCGCGTGAGGTGAAGGACCGTAACCGGGAAAGCGGCGCGCTCACCGGGCTGATGGACATCTGGCGAACCTCCGGGAAGCCGGACTTGGCGATCTTTTACGGCAAACAGGCCGTAAACGCCGTGCAGTCGATGCGCTCCGACATCCGTGGCCTGGGTCAGGAACTCCAGCGAAGCTTCCTCAAGGGGAACGAGGAGCCATACCACAAGCTGGCTGAGATCCTGATTGTGCAAGGGCGGCTCGCCGAAGCGGAGCAGGTCCTTGCTTTGCTCAAGGAGGAAGAATATTTCCAATATATCCGCCGTGCGGCGGACGAAACATCCTCGCTCAACCGCCGGGTAGACTTGACCCCGGACGAGGCTGAATACGAGAAGCGTTACCGCGAGATCGGCGACCGGCTCATGGCCATCGGCGCCGAGCGCGGCAAATTGCTCGACATGAAGACACGGACTCCGGAACAGTCACAACGACTCGCGCAACTCGAACAGGATCTGGCCGTGGGCAACCAGGCCTTCGAGCATTTTCTCGACGACCTGGCGCAACACTTCAGCGCCAAACCGGAGATGACCGGCCGCATCGAGGATCTGCGCGAGGCACAGGGCATCATGGAGGACCTGCGCGAGCTTCCGGCCGGCACCGTGGCAATCTTCACGCTGATTGGCGACGACAAATTCCACGCCATCCTCCGGACTCCCGACGCACAAAAAGCCTATGAGTACCCCATCAGTGCCGCCGATCTGAACCGCAAGATCCTCGAATTCCACGAAGTGATCCAGGACCCGAAACTTGATCCTCGCCCGCTCGGTCAGGAACTGTACAAAATCCTGATCGGTGGTATGGCCGAGGATCTGCGCCAGGCCAAGGCGCAAACGCTGATGTGGTCGCTTGACGGCGCGCTGCGGTATGTTCCCCTGGCGGCGCTATACGATGGCAAGCAGTATCTGATCGAGCAGTACCGCTTGTCAGTGATGACGCTAGCCAGCAACACCCGCCTCAAGGACCATCCAGACCAGGTGTGGAAAGCGGCGGGCTTCGGCGTGACGAAAGGGTTCGAAGACGCCTCGGTGCTGCCTTCGGTATCTTCGGAACTCGCGGGCATCATCACGACCAAGCCCGGCGACGGCGGCGTGCTCGCTGGCGAAATCAAGCTGGACGATCAGTTCACGCAACAAAGCATGCGCGAGACGCTGCTCAAGCGATACCCGGTGGTCCACATCGCGAGCCATTTCCGCTTCCAGCCGGGCAACGATGCGAAATCGTTCCTGCTGCTGGGCGATGGCAGACATCTGAGTCTGGCGGAGTTGAGAACGTCGGCGAATTTATTCGGCGGAGTGCAACTGTTGACTCTGTCGGCTTGCAACACGGGTGTCGGGGACGGCACGGAAGTTGAGGGATTCGGAACATTGGCGCAACGGCAGGGAGCGAAAGCGGTAGTGGCGAGTCTATGGCCAGTGGCCGACGCGAGCACCAGCCGATTGATGCAGGAGTTTTACCGCATCCGCGAATCGTCGGTGGGGATCACCAAGCTGGAGGCGCTGCGCCAAGCGCAATTGGAGCTCCTGCGGGGCGAGGCGCAAATCCATGCCGACGGTGAGCGCGATCGCGGTCTCGTTCCTATTCGGGAATCATCCGGCGCCACGGGTCCTGAGGCCCCGAGTTTTCCCGTCAATGCGAATGCTCCCTACGCCCATCCTTTCTATTGGGCGCCCTTCTTCTTGATGGGGAACTGGCTTTAATTTGGAATTTTAGCGCGATCTAACGCGCCGACTGTGCGCAGCATCAGCCCTCTTCCTGCGCAGTCTTGGAGGTTGTCGTACCCAAAAAGTGGATGGGACTGAAGACGCAAGTGGTTAGAAAATCTGTTCGGCCCAGTTTCCAAAACAGTGACAGACTATCCGTGGGTCAAAGGGCGAGGGGTGCAAGATGGGTACAGTGAATTAATGAGCAATCATCAGGGTCGTCGTGCTGCTGTTCGCTCTCGCGGTCATTATCGGTGAACGGGACCGGATTCGGGACAGTGTGCGGTCGGGACCTGCTCTTGCCAGAAGCTGAGGCGTAAGCTCGGGAGGCCGAGAATCGCCGTGGATGCTTCCAGAATCGCCGCTCTGCGCGCCTAGGGCCGCTGCTGGAGCACGATCTGCCGGGAGACAAGTATTTGCAAGGGGACCGCGCAGCGGGCCTTTTACGGCTTGCTTGGAGCCTTGCGTCATTGACTTGCTGATTCTTCGAAAAGGAGCTCGTCGGTTCTTGCGGACAGAGCTACTTGAGGATGCCGAGCGGTCTCCAAAATCCCTTTCGGGCTGCGAGCCGCTATGGTCCTTGAGTTTGCAACCGAGTAGGCAATCGGAACTCGTGGCGTAGATTCCTTCTTGTTTGGAGGGCCACATTCAAGGAGCGCAAGTTGTTGTCCCCTGTATACAACAAAGAATCTTGATGCACCACAACCTCAGGACGTCGTGATTGCAACCAGGATGTCGCGTCTTTATATTGCTTCCGGCGGTCTGTGGGAGGCGTTTGAGGGCGATCCCGACAGGCATTCTCCGTTCGCTCGGACCTTCTCAGGGCGCTAAGGCAGTACGCCAGCCAGGAACATTTGATTGACTTGGGCAAGCTGGATGGCGCTGTGTAGGGACAGTGCCCTCACCCCTACTCCGGCGACTTCGGCAGCCAGCAAGAGGACGCCGACATCATCGTGCCTAAGCGGGACGCGCACGCGGTTAATGATCCCGGACTGGATGTCAAAGTTGACAGTCCTCATTATCCCTCTTGTAAATACATTTTTGTTGAATTGTCTAACAGGAATGCTATGCTTCGTCGCAACTTTTCGGGTGGGCAGCTTATGAAAGGGTATCTTGCTGCTCTTGTGCTTTTTCTGTTAGCACTCTCCGGCGCACAGGTTGCCGCACAGACCAGACGCGCCCTGCTCATCGGCATCAACACCTACCAGCCCGAAGGCACCAATGCGCAGAACTCCCCGGCCGCCAGGCGCAAGAAAGGCGCAACCCAAACAAGGCCCGTTGCGGCGCAGGGGCCAGGGAAACGAGCCTTGTTGCCGGTGGATGACACCGACGACGCGAAAATCGAGGATCCCGGCAGCCACGCGCGCCAGCATCCGCGGGTGTTTTACCGCCGAGAGCCGGAGACTGAGCCCTTCGTCGTGGCCAAACCGGCTGCCGTGCAACCTCCGCCCCCGCCACTTTAGTTCCTGCCGCGTGGTTTTCTCAACACCAGCTTGGGGTCGCCGTAAAAGACATACGCCAGCGCGGTGGCGTCGTGCGTCTTGCGGAAGACGTCCCTTCTCGTCAGCATCAGCAGGTCAGCGACGCTGAGGTGTTTGTTTGCTTCCAGCACCTCCCCGACTCCATCATAAAACGTTGAGGCAAAGAGCTCGGCGATCACGTCGGATACCGGCCACAGCGCGCCGATATATCCGCTGGCGCCGCTTTCCAGCAAGGCCGGCGCCCATCCGTCCACGTCATTCATGAACTGTTGCGACTCACCCACGTCGCACGCGTTGAAGAAAAAGAGCGGATGCGTGGTGGTGGCGGAGGCTCCCAACGCCTGCCAGGTTGCGGGGTCCATCTCACTGTCCTGCAGCAGAATGGCGAACTGGGGCACGCCGTGTCTAGCCATCACCGAGCCATGACCGGCAAAATGCACGATGCCCTGCGGCGGATGAGCGGCCACCTCGCGTACCGCCGCATAGTTGCCGGTCACCTCGGTGAAGCCGCGCATCCTTTTCACCGCGGCCAGCTCCAAATTCGTCGCCTGGAGCCTCTGCTCGCCTACATATCTTGGCGCGATCACCACGGAGTTCTCCACCGCCAGCGACTGCGGCGGGCGCATCGCGCCCCGGCGCGTGAGCGGCCAGCGCGCGATGCTGAATCTGGCCCCAAGAAAATCCATACGCTCCGTGCTATTTACCATCGCGGGCTTCATCAACTCCCAGGGCAACGACGGATCGTCGCTGAAAACCTGGATCGTCTCAAACTTCCCAGGGCCCTCGTTCAGCAGCTTGAAGAAGAGATCCTTGAAGGCCTGCGGCGCGAACCGGTCGTACAGCTCCGCACCGAACCCGCTGAGATAGTCCAGCGCATGCAACTGGCCCGCCTTCACATTCTCCGTGTCTGCCGGTTCGGCGACGAGCCCGCGCCCGCGACTCGCCATCTGCGCAAAATGCGCGTTGATCCACGCGTGCAGGTCATCCGGATTGGGAATGTCGGCCTCCACCGGCGCGTGGGGCGGGCTGTAAAAAATCAGGCGCAGGATGTTGCCCACGCGGTTCTCAATAATGGTCAGGTTCGGCGCGGCAACGGCCGGCTCGAGCTGCACCGCGGGCGATGAGGAGGCGGATGGGCGCGTCGGCCCGGTGGCGGGCATCGCGCGCGCCGCCGGTTTCAATCCCGGCGGCGCGGATGGCGTGGGGGCCGTGCCCTCCTGGGATGCTGCGGAGATTGTGGGTGCCGCGGCAACAATCGTCAGCGGCCGGCTGATGCGCGCCAGGAAGGCCCCATTGTGCCAGAGTGTCGCCAGGATTCGCGTGTCTCGTGTTCCGTCCCCATTCGGGGCCACGATCGGCTGCGCGCGCAGATAGAAGACCGCGATACTGGAGTCGCTATCCTGCGCGAGGGTGATCTCGGCTGTGTTCGTCCCGCCGCGGGTAATCTCCATGCCGGGTGCGGTCAGGATCACGGTCAGCGTCCAGTGCCGCTCGCCTTCAGCCATCTGCAACTGCAGCCTGCCATGGCTCTGCGCGCCGCTCAGGATCCTGGTTTCGGGAGAAATCTGCTCCAACGTCAGCGACACCTGTACGGCAATCTTCTGCCCGGCAGAAACCGTGTCCGGCGCTTCGATGTTGGGATAGCGTTCGACCTGAACCAGGGACGCCAAAGCCTTGGCCGTCAGGTCTGGTCGCGCTGCCGGCATCTCATTTTTCTCGGGGTGCGTTTGCCGGCGCGATTCCTCCTGTGACCGCCGCGGTTCCTCCTCTGTCGGCGGAGGAGGCGCCGGCTCCGGTGGCTGAGCCTCCGGTGCCGGAGCCTCTGATCTGGGGTATTGGGAGGCCGAACGGGTCAAGAACATCATCGCGGCTGCAACCACCACTAGAGCCAGCACGATTACTGCAACGATAGTGAAGACGGTTTTCCTGCTCATGGTTCAGTCCGCCCAATTTCTCCATTGCGTACCAAGCCCAATGATCGCCGGCACACCGAGCCGAAGAGTCCTTTGAAAAAAGCGCACAGCGCAACGCCTCCTGGGAAGAGCAGCCCCAAACCGTGGGCTGAGTATACCACGAACTTCCCGTCACTTCCGCCTCGCTCTACTTCCCTACCCCAACCTCGGCATCTTCGGAATCCAGCAAGAGGGTGGCGATTTCATCTTTGTCCCAGGCCGGACGCGCAAAAAGTTCCCGAATCCAGGTTGGATGCCACCGTTAAGACCCTGATTGTCCCTGTCGAAACTAGATTTGTGTTGACGTTTTCAGCTGAAATGCTACACTTTAGCCATTCCTCTTCAGGACCAATAATGAACCGACACTTCGTTGCTCTTTGCCCGCTTCTCTGTCTCCTCTTCGGCACGCAGACTGCCGCACAGACCAGACGCGCCCTGCTCATCGGCATCAACACCTACCAGCCCCAAGGCACCCGTGCCGAGCATCCTGCCGGCTGCACCTACGGCCGCTGCGAGCTGGCCAAATTCCAGGACCTGGAGGGCGCGATCAACGATGCACAGTCGATGGCCGACTTGCTCACCAGTCCCAAGTTCGGTTTTCCGGCGGACCAGGTCGTCATGCTCACCAATCCTGCGCCAGCGCAGCCGCGGCCCGGAGTTGTGGTCCTCCCCGCCGCGCAGACCAATCGCGACGGCATTCTCGCCGCTATGCAAAAATATCTCGTCGACGTGCCGCGCTCGGGCGACACCGTGGTCTTTTATGACGCCAGCCACGGCTCCTTGCGCGTCAACAGCCAAGGCAACAAACTCACTCTGCTGGTAAACGGCAAGTACGTGCATGCTGACAGCACGCTCGTCCCCGCCGACGCCTACAAGGGCGGTTACGATGTGCGCGACCGCGAGATGACCCGCATTTTCAACGCCGCCCTGGACAGGGGGATTCGTCTTACGGTGATTTTTGACAGTTGCCACAGCGGCGGCGCCACCCGCGGCATCGGCCCGAGGTATCGCGAGCGCACTCTGGCCTTTGATCCGCGCGACATCAATGAAGCTCCCGACGTTCTTCCCAACGGGCAACCGCGGCTTGCGCCCACCGAGCGCCCGGACAATCCGGCCCTGGTCTTCTCCGCTGCGCAGCAGGACCAATCGGCCAAGGAATCGCCTCCCTCAGACACGGTGACGGAGCCTCATGGGACCTTCACCGCCGCTCTCGTGGAGGCGCTGCAAGTCCTGCCCGCCAACGCGCCGGCCTCCCTCGTTTATCAGCGCGTGAAGGCCGTACTTGAGGGGAGCAGCATCTCTGACCAGGAACCCGATCTTGATGCCACGGCCGTGCGCCGGCAGCAGCCGCTGTTCGGCGGCATGGTGGCGGATTCCGGCAAGGTCCGCACCGCCGCCCTCAGGACCGATGACGACGGCGTCGTGTGGCTCGACATCGGCCGCGTCTCCGGAATCGGCAGCGGCAGCGAATTCACCTCGATGATCAAAAACCGCGAGGGGCAGACCATCAAACTTCAGGTTACCGATTTGCAAGGCCTCGCGCGTTCGACGGCCAAAGTCCTCAGCCCGCTAGGCGCAACCGTCGCCGCCGGAGAAGTCTTCGAACTGACGAAATGGATTCCTGCTGAGTCCGCGCCGCTGCTTTTCTGGCTCTGGCCTTCCAACCTATCTGAAGACGATATTCTCGCCGCTGCCACGCAGATCAAAGCCGCCGGAGCTGCTTCCGTCTCGGATCCAGCCGAGGAGCCGTGGACTGACATCCTCTGCTGGGACGGCACAAACTGGACACTTCAGCATGCTGGCACGACTGCCTCCATCAGCCTCGGCACAAAACTTACGGCGAACGCTTTGAAGCAACATCTTCCCGCCGGCGCGAAACTTTGGGTGAACCTCCCGCCACCAAAAGAGCTGGCCGCGAAGCTCGCGCTGCATGACAGCACCAGTGCCGTCCAGAACGCGCCCGATCTTGCTCGTGCCAACTACATTCTCACCGGCGTGCTCACCGAGGACGGACCCGCCTATGCTTGGTTCCATAGGGGCGAATTCGCCGCCGGCCCACACGCATCAATCACCACCGACCACAGCCCCGGTTGCTCCACCACGTCGCAGTATCCCGTGCGTACCGACTGGGTGGTGCTTGCCGACGCGACCGGCCTCGACAAGGGCCTAGCGACGCTGAACAAGTACGCATCACTGCTGGCCAAGGTGCATGGCTGGCTCGAACTGGCAGATAGCCCCAGCAGCGCATCGAGTGCCGATTACTACACGCTGACCATGGTCAAAGCATCCGACCAGTCCCCGATGCCCGCAGAACAGGTTGCGCACGAGGGCGACAGGATGAAGATGGCCCTGAACTCAGACGATCTCGTCATCGACCGGCGATGGGTCTACATACTCGACATCGATTGCCACGGCAAAGGCTCACTGCTCTACCCACTCGACTACTCTGAGAACGAGTTTCCCAGCGCTGCTGACAACGGCCGCCAGATCGTTTTGCCCGGCGCGCGTACCCTGCGCGTGGGCAAGCCCTACGGTGTGGACACCCTCATTCTGCTCAGCACCGCGCAGCTGCTGCCGGACCCCGATGCGCTGAACTTTGAGGGCGTCGCCTCGCGCGGCACGCGCGGAACGGAATCACCCCTGCAGAAGCTGCTTACCGACACCAGCGGCGGCACGCGCGGTCCGCAGCCGGAAATACCCACCAACTGGGGCCTATACTTGATGACCATACGCAGCATTCCAAAGGATGCGGCAAAATGACTCCTGCATGCTTGCCCGTTTTTCGCCGACGTTACCGCCCGTGGGATTGGAACCTTCTTGAAGGAGAATGAGCATGACCGTTTCCCGCCGACGCTTCGTTACTGATGCTTCCACCCTCAGCTTGCTTACCGCGCTTCTGCCCGAGCTTGCCAGCGCGCAAACCGCCGACGCGCAGGCTTCCGCAGAAGATACGCCACATGACTCCTACAGCTTTTGGAATGGTTTCTTTGACTCCGTTAATCCTTACAGTCCAAGCTACGGGCAGAAGGCAGCTGCGCGGGGGCAGGAGGACCAGCTTCCCGATCCTGCTGCCAAGACGCAGTATCTGCACTATAAGGCCGACGAGAAGAAGCTGCGCTATGCCACTGACATCGGCAAAGACGAATTGCTGGACCACCCCGGCGACGTGTCCGTGAGCCTCGGACTCACGCAATATCGCCCCGGGACTGGCGAAAGTAATGTGCATGCGGCGCAGTTGCGGGTGGACACAACCCAGATACACCCCTTTTTGAACATCTTCTCTCCGCTGGCGTGGACGGCGATTGCCTCGCTGAAGCCGGATAAGGCCGGGAAGATACCGTCGCTCGACCAGCTCGGATTCAAGTCGCCCCAAGCTACGCAGGGGACCAGCAAGATCCTGCTGAATCAGGGTGCAGGCAAGCTCGCCGTCAACATCTCCAAGGCCGCCAAAACTTCTACCTTCGTCAAGGCGCTCAACGTGATGATTGTCGGCGCCAAGATGGTGGCCCCTCTGGTCAGTCTGCCAGCCATCAGTGTGCCGGCGCTCAGCACGTTTACGGAAGTGTTGAGTTACTGGGAAAACCGGACGAAATTTTTGATGGCGGGCAACCTGACCACCGCGGTGGCCACGCAGCAGGCGCTCGACGATCCCGAGCGCGAAGACCACTACATCGGCCTGCTCTCCGGCGACTATCTGATGGTTCCCCAGAAGTATACTGGCGAACTGGCCAAGGAATTGCCGAATCTCGAGCTGGTGCAGGGCTATCTTGTGCGCAAGGACGCGGACCCCAATCTGCCGCTGCAAACCCGCGCGGAGAACACTCTGCCCGGCATCACCTACGCCAGCATGCGCGTCGGCGTCCAGCCACTGGAGACATCGGCCGCGGCCAAACCTGCGGCCGCCGCCAGTGAAGGCTCTCCCAGCAAGAGCGGCGGTAAGAAGGGTTCAGGCAAGGGCGGCTCAGGTGGCAGCGCGAAGAAGCCATAAGCAGTGTGACCTATTGCGGGCAAGCAGGATGGATGAAGAACGGAAAATGGCGGACGATCGTCACGGGCGATCGGTGCGACGGTGCTTTTTCATGGCAATGGCGGCGGCCTGCTTCGTGAGATGTTCTCCTGCGTGGGGGCAGAGTCCGACGCTACAGGAACAGATAAAACAACATGGGCAGAAGCTTGCGGAGGCCCGTGCGGCAAAGAGCCAAAAAGATGAGGCGTTCCAGCTTCTCTCTCTCGGTTTGCTGTATTCGACAGGGGGAGAGAAGCAAAGGGCTCTGGAGGTTGACGTTCAGGCCTTGCCATCTCTCGCGAGCTGAAATCACGTCACTTCGAGGTCGAAGCCCTGACCAATATCTGCGCGGTCTATAGCGATCTGGGGCAGCAGCGGAAGGCTCTGGAGTATTACAACCAGGCGTTGCCGATTCGGCGCGACGTGGTTGATCGCCGCGGTGGAGGTACACCATGAAGCACAGAAAAAGTGGCGGCGGCTTCTTTCTGCCAGTCAGCGCAGGTAGCACATGGCTTCAGCGTGGTGGTAGGTTGGTTCTTTTTTTGTGTCGTGGGTCGGCAATGTTGCTGTTTCTTGCCATTTCGACATTGTTCGCCTCTGCGCAGACTCCGGTCGCTCGCGAAGCGCTCCCTAAACCTGAACTCGTTCTCCAGACAAGCGGTTATCCTTCGCTAATGGGTCTGGCTCTTGGTTCTGACCGGCGATACCTTGTCTCCTTTGGGAATATTATCACGATATGGGACCTGATTGCTCGGATGAAGCTTCGCACTATAGGCGAGGAGGCAAACAGTGTGTCCTTCAGCCCCGAAGGTCGCATATTCGCGGCGGCAAGCTCAAAGGGGGTCAAGCTCTTGGAGGCCCCCTCCGGGCGGGAACTGCGCCGATTGACGACTGAATATAGCTTCGGCGTTGCTTTCAGCCCCGACGGTAGATGGGTGGCTTCTGGAAGCAAAGAAGGCAGCCTGACGGTGTGGGAAGCGGCGACGGGGCGTAAGCTGCAAAGGACAACCGCCCACACTGGCAGCGTGTTGGCCGTCGGCTTCAGCCCTAATGGGCGGTGGCTGGCTTCGGGCAGCAGCGACAAGACTATTAAGATATGGGATGTAGCGACCGGACAAGAGATACACACTCTGACCGGTCATTCCGACGTTGTCACCAGTGTTGCCTTCAGTCCCAACGGTCGCTCGCTGGCTTCAGGAAGCTCGGATAAGACCGTGAAACTTTGGGACGTGGCGACGTGGCGTGAGGTCGCCACGTTATCAGGGCATACTGGCAGGGTTGGTGCGGTTGCCATCAGTGCCGATGGTCGTTGGCTTGCATCGGGAAGCGACGACAGCACCGTAAGAATCTGGGATCTCACCACCAAATCCCAGGTCCAAAAGTTGAGCGGCTTTACCATCGCCTTCCTAAGAATCGAGGGGACGCCTGACTCGACAAAGGGGGCGTTGCCGGAGCAACAGTTCTCTATTCCTATGGGGGGCATAGCCTTCAGTGCTGATGGGTCAAGTTTAGCTGCAACATCCTTCGGTGTCATCCCCTTCTGGGAATTAACCACGGGCAAGGCACTCTTCGCGCTCGGCAGCCCTATAAGTGTGGTCTGGTCTCTAGTCTTCACTGGTGGTGGTTCCAAATTGACGAGCTTGAACTGGCCGCTAGCCGGGAATTATGCGATGTCCTGGGACATAGCTAATGGCCAAGCAATCAAAATCAAGGCCGAAAACCCGCGTGTTCATTTTGACGCCGTGAGCCCCGACGGGAGGTGGCTTGCTCAGAATGCCGATCTAGATGTGGAAACTTTGGGGCTTTTTGAGATCTCGACGGGACGGGCGCGTGCCCTCACTGGTCATACTGATGATATTGGGTCCACAGCTTTCAGTCCTGACTCTCGCTGGCTCGCTTCACGAGGAGGCGACGGAACTGTACGCCTCTGGGATCTGGCTTCGGGCCGGGAAGTGCGAACCTTATCTCAGCGCCGCGGCGAAGCAAGGCGAGGCAAGGGGCTTGGCTGAAAGTGAGAGCAAGCCGGAAGCAGGTCAAGTTAGGGTGTCATGAACGTACCAGCGACATCTCGGACAATTCTCGGACAATTGCGCTTTTGGGGCGCAAACACTCCAGCCGCCGAATCCCACCAATGGGCTTATTTTTCAACGGGAAAGATTGGCTCCTCGGCCAGGACTCGAACCTGGAACCCTTCGGTTAACAGCCGAATGCTCTACCATTGAGCTACCGAGGATTATGCAGTTTGTACCACTCTTTGTGTTTCTCGCGGTTACTAAACTCGTCGTCGGCCGAAGAAGGGCAAGGGCGAAGAGAGAGCATAGAAGGAGTGGAACCGCGGGGAGAGGATCAGGCTTTCTTCTCTTCGTCTTTCTTTTCGTCCTTCTTTTCCGCGCTGCCGTCCATGCCACCTCTGATGGCATCCTTGAACTCGCGAATTCCCTTTCCCAGGCCCTTTCCGAGCTCCGGCAACTTTCCGGGACCGAACAGGATCAAGACAATGAGCAAAATGAAAATCAAATGGGTTGGTTGAAACAAACCCTCCATAACGTATCCTCCTCGCCCGCCCACCAAGGGTTGGCGGCGCGACAATCCAAACTATTATAACTCAGGTGGCAACGAAACCCAATACGATTTGATGCGGGCCCCCGGCCGGGTTTCCCAAGCGGCCCCACCCGACCCAGGGCGGACAAGCCGGTTTCACGCCAAGGCGCAGAGTACGCAAAGCCCGCAAAGCAGAGACAGGACTTCTCCTTGGCGTTTCTTTGCGTCTTAGTCCGTCAGCCGACGGATGAGCTGTTTGGGTTCTTTCACACCTTCACACGCTCTGGCCTACTCGTCACCGCTGCTTACGACCCTTGAAGACCATATGACGTGGTTTCCTGCCTTGCGTGCGGCAGTTCTGCGAATAAAGCGACAGATAGGTGGCCGTGATGTAATCCCGGGGCGAGTAGCCAAGCCGGCTTGCGACCCTGTCGATCCACTTGGCCGGTCCCTCAAGTTCGAGGTAATTGCCGATGGGCGTTTCGTCGAAGGCTGCCTGCGGCGGTGCATGGAGCGACGCTTGCGCAGCGGCGACAAAGACGGTCCGGAATTTCTCGTAAGCGAACACTTCCCTCAATTCCAGGCTCTTCAGGACCTCGCGCAGCAGCGCGCCGTTCCCGACCCGGGTTTCGACTTCGCGTCTTCTCGCATACCGTCGCGCGCGGAGCGGAGGGCCCTTGAATGTCAACAGGCTCTCGCCCGCCGCGAAACGCAAACGCAGCAGCCTGCGGGACTTGCTAAGCCGAAGATCCGGGAAGTCGAAGAGGTAATTGCTTTCGAAATGCCGCGGCTTTATAACCTTGAAACCCAGTTGTACCAGTTGCTTTGCCACCAGCCTGCGGTTGCGAACCGGCAGCTTGATTTCGGTTTCGAGAAGAGGCTTCCGCTTTCCCCAAATCACGGCGAGATTCCTCGCTGCGCTCGGAATAACATTGTCGCTGAAAGGGACAGCCCCGGCATCCAGTTGCACGGTAAGAAGTTGTCCTCAGAACTCGCGATCCAGCATGAAGTCGGGCAAAGACCGCAAGGCATCCTTGTAGGGGTTATCGGGGAATGTCTCCAGAGAGCGCTTGGCTTTCTGAGCAAATTCCTGGGCCTTTTCTCTCGCCGTCCGCAACGTATCGTAGCGGTCGATCAGGTCCAGAATCTCACTGAATCGCAGAGGGTTGAAACCGCCCTCGGCGAGCACCGGCTTTACTATCTGCGCTTCCTCCTGAGTACAGCGCTGCAGGAGGTAGATAAGCGGCATTGTGACCCTGCCTTCGCGAAGATCGTTCCCGGTCGGCTTCCCCAGGACCTCTTCAGAGGAAGTGAAGTCGAGAACATCGTCGATCAGTTGGAAGGAAAGGCCCAGGTTGAGGCCGTAGGAGCCCAACAGGCTTTCCTCCTCTTTACTCTTTCCCGCCAGCACCGCGCCCAGACGGAGACAGACGGAAAACAGGTAGGCAGTCTTGCGATAGGTCAACTCGAAATAGACTTCCTCCGGGACGTCGATCCTTCTTTGCCAGGTCAATTGCAGCAATTCGCCCTCGACCATGGCTTGGGTCATGGCAATAAAGAGGTCCAGGATCTTGAAATTGCGCTCGCCGAGGGCAATGTTAAAGGCCTGCATGTACAGCCAATCGCCGGCCAGCACACTCAAGTGATTGCCCCAGCGGGAATTGATGGAGGGGCGCCCGCGGCGCATATCCGCTTCGTCAATCACGTCGTCGTGAACGAGAGTGGCAGTGTGGATGAGCTCGACCACCGTTCCCAACCGAATCGCCGCCTGGCCCTCGAAGCCGCACAGTTTCGAGGAGAGCAGCACCAGGGCGGGACGAAGCCGTTTGCCGCCGCTTCCTTGCAGGTATTGACCGATCTCGGTGATGGGCTGAACGCTCGAGACGCTCTGCTGGCAAAACTCCTCCTCCACCTTCTGGAGGTCAGCGCGCACCAAGTCGAAGACTTCTTTGGTGGTCAGGCTATTGACGGAGGCCACGTCTTAGTTCACCATCGTCCCTTCAGTTCTAAACTGCCGACGCAGGTTTTTCAGGGGACAGCAGAATCAGATTGCAAAATTAAATAGTCCCACAAATCGCACTTGAAGGGAAGCATGAAGTTCAGTTTGAAGTTCCTGCGACTAGCGTGTTGGGATAATAAAAGGCAAGAATCTCGTGGAAGCTGCGCCCTTGCCTGGCCATCCAGGCCGCACCTAACTGGCAGAGGCCTACGCCATGCCCCTTGCCGCGGCCCTCCACCAGCACCTCATCACCCCGTGGCAGCAATTCGTAATTGTTGCCGGGCACCACATCCCAGCCCAGGATGCGGCCGAGTTTCAGCCGGCACGCTTCTGAGTGGCTGGCGAGCCCGGCGGCTTCTTCGGCCTCGAGCCGCGCCTGCCAATGCGGTGAATGTTGCAGGCAGTAATTACAGGCTACGGAGAAGTAGGGATAAGGAGCAGGCGCGAGGCCGACTTCTGCGAGGGTCCGAGTTCTGCCCCCGCAACTTCCGGTGAACAGCGCGGGGACAGGCGCGCCATCGTAAAAGAGGACCAGGCCGCCGGTGGCCAAGGCGGCTTGGGCCGCGAGAGACTGCGGAGAAGGCGCTTCGCGAAGGAACTGGCAGTGAGTCGTGTCGCAGAAATCAGTCTGCGCATGGCGCAAGCGCGAAGCCAGATAGTATGAACGCGTGGCCACCGCTTGGGCTTTCAAAGCTTCCAGGGAAGCCCCGGGCACACTTTCGGCAGCCACTGCTGAAGCCACGGCTGTCTCCAGGTCCATTTCCACTACAGCAACCAATTCGTCGATCCGGCACGCCACGGCGAGTTGGCCTCGATACTGTCTGGCAAGCTTCCCGGGAACGGAGAGCAGGAAATCAGACGCGCTTCCCGTTGCGCCTGCCAGGTGTACTTCAGTGGCCACGAAGGCGTCATTCCTGCTTCGCACGCGCACATGGTCCCCTTCCAAATATAAGAAGGCCGAAGCGCCATCGGAGAGGCTGACTTGGTGTGAGCCCGCGGTGAGAATCAGCATTTGCCCGGGCGGGCAGGTAATCGCCAACTGCCGGGGATGAAGCAGGCCAAACACGCCAATCCGCAGATCCCGGGCGGAGGCGCAAAACGCCAGCGTAACGAACGCGAGAGCGGATAAGGCAAGCCGTTTGCGGATTAGATCCTCTCCGAAGTGTGCTGAAGAGCCTGTCCCTAACCTGTCATTCCGAGCGCAGCGAGGAATCTCGCTCTGATCTTTGCTTGGGAACTGGTCCGAGGCGGAGTGAGATTCCTCGCTGCGCTCGGAATGACAGGTACGCTTTCTACTCGAGATTGACCACGCTGTTCAAGATCCGGCCTCCGAGTTCGGCCGCACGAGCGCCGGGGACACCGTGCACGCGAACCAACAGCGCCAGGCGAGGCTGGTCCGCCGGGTAAAGCATGAGCACGTAACCGTCACCCGGCGCGCGAGGCTGGTGGACGCACGGCGCGGTGCCTGTTTTGGCCAGGGCGGCAGCTCCGTGAAGAGTGAGGCCCACGGCCCCGGCGGTCCCTATTTTGGCGGAGAGAGCCATCCCACGCAGCAACTCGGCCGCCCCGGCTACTCGCGGCGCGGCGGCGAGAAGGACGTAGGAGTGCAACAGTTCCTGAGGGTCAATGCGCCAAGCGCCGCCCAAGCCGATCATTTGCGCCGCGCCGGAGGGCGCTTGTCCAAGAGAAAAGCCGTAGCGTTGGGCCATGGAATCCACGTCTTCAGGCTTTAAGGTCGAAACGATGTTCATGAAATAGGCATTACAAGAATATGCTATAGCCGAGCTGATATCCACAGGCCCGTGGCCGCGCGGCAGCCAGCAACCGTCCCGCGCTCCGTGGCAAAAATAGCTCGGATACCTAAAATCGTGCTTCTGCGCGTAGGCCAAGGCAAGGAACGGCTTCACGAGCGAGCCGACCGGGACCGGTTCTGTGATCGCGTCCCAACGGGAGGCAATCAGGCGGCCCGTGGCGGCGTCGATCACGATGTACGACAAGTCGCTGGAAGCATAGCGCTCTCGAAGCAGGCGGGAGACCGATTGATCGTAGAGCGAAGCCGCAGCCAAGGGGGAGGAAACAAACAGGCAAGCCAATAGCATCGAGGCAAATAACCCCTCACCCGTCCCGCTCCGGCTGATGAAAACGCCGGCAGCGTGACGCCCTCTCCCCAGGGGAGAGGGCTTTTCCGTGATGTGCCAGCCCGTTCCTTTTCCCCACATACAATCTCTCCCCAGGGGAGAGGGCTCTTCGGTTACGTGCCGCCTGCCTTCTTTTCCCCACATACGACCTACCACATACCACCTACTTTTTCTTCAGCCGGTACGTTGCCGTCTGCACTAGCATTGGGCCGCGGTCTTCTACGACCAGCGACTCGGACTCGATGCTCTCGAGCGATTGGCTGAGGCTCGCCAAGTTCTCAGAAAAGAAGGCCGGCTCGCGCCCTTGCTCGTCTGCCAAACCGACATTCGCTTTTGGCAGCGGCGTTTCAATCAGCCGCATCATGGCCACGATGTTTTCGCGCTCGGCGGCATGCTGAAATCCTGCGGCATAAACTAGGTTCTGGCCCGGCCCGGCGGCCGGAGGGTTCGCTGCGGGGCCAGGCGCCGCTCCTGCCAGGAGCGTCTTCAGTGTTTCGTCAGAGTTCGCGAGCACAAGCAAAGGTCCCCGGACCGCGACGGCGAGCGGAACCAAGCCATCAAGTTGATAGTAACTGGCGCTCCCTTCGTGATTCTCCACCCAGTTCACACCGATTTGTGAAGTCGTCCACAGGTCTTGAATGGCCGTTCGGATGGCGTCCCTCGCCGCTTGCGAGTCCCAATTCGCTGAGCTGCGAATCAGGATGGCAGTGTGCGGCTCGATAAAAGCGGGCGACCCGGCATGATGAAGCGAGTGAAACTCCAGCACCGCCTCGAGCGGAGCCGCATTCAGGAGCTTCTTGAGAGCTTCGACGCCAAGGGCTCCCGCCGTCCCCTGAAGAGGAGCAACGTCGATCCGAGTCTCGAGGTCGCTCTCGCTGCCTGCCTGCCCCGGAGTCGCAGCGACGGCTGGCGCGATTTGGGAAGCCACGCCCGGGCCCGTGTGGGGCATCAGAACCTTCTGCTGCACCAAGTTGAGCACCATATCTGACGTGGGGTCTTTCCAGGCGAGGTAAAGGCCTTGCTGCGCCGGGACCATGCCAATCAATTCACCCAAGGCACTGCGGGAGGCAGTGAAAGGCTCCGCCCCTGCGGGCGGGTTAGTTTTGAGGAGGACGCGATCCTCGCGAACTTCCGTCGCTGACCGGTGCACGTCCGCGACTTCTGCCGAGTAGGGTTTTAGCTCCGCGACACTGCGCTCGATCCAATAGCTGCGAAAGTGCGGCGACTTGACCAGAAGCGGCAGGTTCATTACCAGGCGGACATCGCCGACCGGCCCTGCCGCCGCAACAGCACTCTTATACCAAATCTCGTCCGGGAGCCGGGGCTGCGATTTGCCGGAAAGCAAGCCCAGCGCGCCGGCCATGAGGTCTTCGCGCGTCGCGAGCAGCAGGTAGTCGCCCGAGGTGGCAAACGCCACCAGGCGATTCTTCTCCGGTTCCGTCCGAACGTAGTAAGCAAGGTCCGCGGTCTTGCGCGGCTCGAACTTCTCCCGGCTCGTCCACAAAACGTTTTGCATGGCGCGGGCGGACGGCATGCGGGTGATGTAAAGGAATTCCAGGCTGCCAATGTCGTAGATGGCAAGCGCCGACTGCCCGCCCGCGAGCGAATCCAGCAGCGACATATCCGGCGGAGCGCCCGCGGCCACGGCGAATTGCCGCTGTGCTTCCTGAAGGCGCAGAAGCAAGCGTGAACGCGAGAAGACCTGGAAGTTGTCGCTCTCCAGCCACTTCGATTTTTCTTGCGAGCTGTTCCAGTCGTGGACCAGCCTGGCGAAGTCGGGGGACTCCACGAAAAGCAGCGACCCCGTCGGCATGAAAGCGGCTAGGCTGGACGAGGGCGGAGCTGGCGCCTGGCCGGCCGGGGCCATGGCGAAGGAGACACTCAGAAAGCAGAGGACGAAAAGCGCGAGTTTCCTCATACCGCTGCACCTCCGAACTCACCGCCCGCGCTACCTATCCCATCCGCGGGTGGCGCAGACGTGCCGTTTTTTGGCATGTCTGCGCCATGGCGTTGGAGAAGGGCGCATACATGCCGACAAAGAGCTTCGGCACGTATGCGCCACCCACGACCTGAGGACCTCATGTAGCCCCCCCGACGGTCGCCGTCAACGGCGTTCCGCGACAAGGAAGCTTCGGTTCGTTTTTGGCAAGATGAGGCATTTTCGCTCGTTTTCATGTCCGATTCATGCGAATCTGCGCGCAAAACGCGCGCAATTTGCATCATTCAAAATGCCATTTTCCTTTGTTTTCAAGTACTTCTTAGCTTCGTTCCCACTATTTTTCATTTTTTGTATTTCCTGCATTCCTTCGCGGGAGGCAGTGCCTCCGCTCCGGCCGACGCCTGGCGAGGTGCCGCGGCGGCTGGCGACGAATTGTCCACAATCTGACCACTATTATAGGCTACCACAGGTCCATTCTTTTGTCAAGCAGAAAGTGCACGCTACCTGGCCAAGCGGGGCCTGACAAGGACACTCTGCCCGAGGTTTTTCGTAATTACCGGCCGGCGCTCCTGGTCGGCCTTCTCGAGCTTGAGTTGCGCCTGGACGCGCTCGAGTTCACTGCCCGCCTTCGACCGAACGGAGCCGTCCGTGGCGAGCATGGCGGCGATCTTCCAGAGGCGCGCCGCTTCCCCGAGCCGATCGAGTTTCACCAACGCGCCAGCCAGTTGCGCAGCCAGGAGCGATTTCTGCTCATCTCTCAACTTCTGGTCGCGCAAAAACCACTTCCACAGGATGTCCGGATATTCCGGTTGGGCGGATCCCTCGTCCGCTGCCTCGCCTTCTTGATTTTCGGGTTGCACAGTGAGCGTCGAGCCCTGTTCCAGCAATGGTGTTATAGCTGACATCGCGAGTTCGTTCTGGTTTGCCGCGGCGGCCGCTTCAGCCATATAGACGCGCGGCGAAACACTCTCGGGCTCAGCCTCCGCGGACGGAGACCGGGCGGTACGCTGCGAGAAGTCCTCGGGGCGGATGGCAATCGCATCCAGCAGGAGGCGGATTTTGGCGGTGGGGTCGGCAGCTTCCCGCGCTGCTCGCAGGCGCGCATAGTAAAATCCCTGCGACTCAGCCGCCGCCGCGGGTCCCCCACGAACCAGCCACCCGAGTTCGGCGCTGACCTGACCCGGTGCAGACGCCCTAAGGGCCCCAAGGGATTCGGCTGCCGAGGCTCGCTTGGCATAAGCAGCGTTCGGAGAGGATACCAGTGCGGTGAATAGTCGGACGGCATCGTTTCGTTGTGTGTTTGCCGCCGCTTCCGCCTGGGCCAGTTTGAGCTGGGCGTCGGCATCCCAGGAAACGGCCTTCAGACGCATACTGTAAAAATTCTCGGACTCCGCCGGATGCCCCATCTTCAAGAGCAGGTCACCAGCGGCGGACAGGTTCTCGAAAGGCTGGCCCGCCACGAGGTTCATGCGCTGGAGCAACGCAATCGCCTGAGCAAGATTGCCCTGTTGCAAACGAATTTCCGCAAGCCCCAGGAAGTTCGCCGCGGCAAAATCACGTGCGTCGATTTGGCCCGTGTAGAAATACTCGAGGACCCGGCCGGCGCTCGCCGGGTCGGTTTCCTTCAAACGGATCGCGGCATTGCGCAGGACTTCGAAAGAAGGAGCCTTCTCGGGGGCCTGCTGAAACTGTCGGAGCAACTCCTCGAGCGTATGCGACTGTGCGGCGAGGCGAACCGTGAGGAATGCCATCTCAGGCTGGCGCGGGTCGCGAAAGTCCTCCGACAGGCTATTGAAGGCGCTGTGTGCGTCATCCGTCCGGCGATGGTCCAGCAAGAATCTAATCCAATCGAGTTGCCAGTCGTGCAGAGTTTCAAGCGCTGTCGAGTGTTCGGCGCCGAAGGTCTTATCGGCGTGGTCCTGAGCCAAGGCAAGAATCTTCTGATAGACAGGCTCCTTCTGGCCTTCGGGGAACCACTGGGCGCGCACAATCTCCGAGAGGAAATCGATAGGGGATTGGGCGGAGCGGGAAAGATCGAGCAGCCAATTCGCCCCTTGTGTGGGATCTCCCGCCGCAGCCAGCGCGCCTTGCAGGATGGGCCCGGCGCGGTAACTGCCGTTGCGCCGGACGTAGGTGCGCACCACGCGCTCCGCATCCTCGCGCAGACGCGGAAATAGTTGATGTTCGCCGACGTGCTCGAGTGTGACGCGAAGATCGGTCCAGAATGCGGGCGGGACAGTGCGGCTGTCTTCCTGCGCGCGCAAGGCCACGAATGCCGCCGACCATTCCTTGATGGCCTCCTCCTGCTTGCCTTGCTGCCAGAGGATTTGCGCCCTGCGATCGTGCGCATCGGCGCGCTTGGAATTCAGTTCCAGCGTATGTGCATAATCCTCCAGCGCAGCGTCGAACTGGCCCGCCTCCCGGTAAAAATCAGCGAGCGCGAAGTAGGCCTCCGAACGCGCCGGGGTCCCTTCCAGGGCGGCCGGCAGGTAATCCTCGGGGTTGCCCTGGTGGGCAATGGAAAGAAATTCTCCATAGCGCCCGCCGTAATAGAACCAGACATCGCCGGCCAGGGTGTCATCACGGTTGGGAGGCTTGGCGACGCGCTCGCCAATCGTGCGCGTATCGAGCGCCTGCTGATAGGCAGAATTGACGGCAGGTGAAGTGTCGGAGTAATAGAGGCCCACAAGGGCCGTAAAGGCGCGCGTCCAAACAGGCGGCAGGCCATGGCCGCGGGCGGCGATGGCTTCGAGGGCCAGATTCACTTTTCCTATCGAGAGCGCCGAAGATGCAGCGCCGTCGCGCACTTGATCGGCGTCCGCCCCTCCCGCAATGGCGACGAGTTGCTCCGGCGAGCTCTTTGACAGCAGATCGAAGTAGCGGCGGAGAGGCACGCCATTCAGCCCATGCCCTTCGAAGGCTTCCTGAAGGACGCGTAGTTCCGCAGCAGTGTTCCCGACTGCCCGGTAACTTTCCGCAGCCCTTTCGAGGACAAAATTCTTGGCGGGTTGGTTAGGGAAGACTTTCCAATAGTCTTCGAGTTGCGCCCCGAATTCGTTGAAGCGCATACGCTGCTTTTGCAGCAAAGCCAACCGCGCCTCCATGGCCTGGGCCTCGGGCGTGCCGGGATCGGCCATCATCACCTCGAACCGCCAACGTGCCTCCAGATCCGAAAGGCCCGCGTATTGTGCCAAGGGGAGGAGAGTGTCTTTGAACTCGCCCGCTTCCATTCCCTGTTTCTGGTTAACAAGGAAGTTGGCGAAGGCGATGTTTTCTTCCGGCGTGTAGTATTCCTTCACCACGCTGCCCATGGCGGAGAGGCAAGGAGCCAGGTTGGGTTCGATCTTCTGGTCTCGCGCCGCCTGCGCCGCCTCCCGCAACCGCGTGTAGGCCGTGCCGTAATCTCGCAGGCGCGTGAGGATCGTCGCGTAGGCGGCCGCGCCACTGAAATCCTCAGGCCGGACCAGCAGATCCTTGCCGGCCAACGCCACACCGCGCTCCGCAAACTGCCGCGCCTGGTCGAGCAGATTCCAGCCCGCCAGGCGTTCGGCAACAGCGAAATAGAGGTCGGGCTTTTCGGGCCGGCCTTCAATTAACGCTTTCTTCAACGCCGCGACGGCTGCGTCCGTGCGCCCTTGGCGCGCCTGGAGTTCCGCCACCTTCTCCATCCAGGCGGGATTCTGGTAAGCCAACTCGTAGAGCCGCGAGTAGCTCTTGAGTGCGTCATCAAAGCGCATCAAGCGTTCCTCGAGGCCGGCCTGGGCCGCGAGCAGTTCTGTGCTGTCTGGGCGGATGGCGCGGGCACGCGCGAAGGAAGCGATGGCGGCGGGATAATCTTCGAAGAAAGCGTCGATGCGCGCCACGACCATGGGCCAGCGGAAATCCTTGGGAGAATCGGCGGCGGTCTTGGTGTAGTAATCGAGCAATTGCTTGCCTCGGCTGTTGCGGCCGGCGAAGCCTGCTGCCTCCTGAACCAATCCTTCATCTCCCGGAAACTTGTTGATGATTTCGATGTACTGATCAACGCTTCCGGCAAAATCCTTCAAACGGGCCAGGGCGGGAATCAGCCCGCGACGAAGCGCCGCGATGCGAGCCGTCTTCTCATCGGCGGGCAGATTCGAGTCGCGGAAGGCCAGGATTTTGGCAAGATAAAAGTCGCGCAGGGATTTATCGTCGCCTTCGCGAGCGTAGGTATCCGCCATGGCCGCCAGGTATTCGGCGTTGTAGGGCTGATCCTGGAGCAGCGCGGTGAGCAATTCGCGGGCGCGCGCGTATTCCTTGACTTCCGCCGCCTTCGCTGCCGCCTCGAAGCTGAGTTGCCTGCCGAGTTCCGGGTAAGCCGCTTTGGCCGCTTTCACCAGGGTGTCGATGGCGGGGTCCCAAATCTTGTTGCGCCAGTAGAAATCTACCGTGGATCGGACCGCGCCGAGCAGCAACGGGTTCTCGCTGTAGACAGTCTGCATTAACGCGCGAGCCTGCTCGACCTGGTTCTTCGATTCGTAGAAGCGGGCCAGTTGCAGGCGGAGCTGGAGTTTTTCGACCGGGTCCGCCAGTAGAGCAATTTCGCGCTCGAGGATAAGGATGCGATCGTTGTCGAAACCGTAGCGTTCCGCCACCGGCTGAATTTGCGCAAGAAGCTCGAGCGAGGACGTCTCCTGCGCCAGGTGCGTCAGAAAGGCTTCGAGATCCGCGCGGCGGTTGAGCGCTTCGAGCACGTCAAGGCGCAGTGAGACGGCATTCCAATCGGGGTTAGCGCCGCCGGCTGCTTTCTCGGTCGCCTGCTCGATCGTCGCACGCAGGTTGGAACGCTTGACCAGACGCAACAGCCGCGCGCGCGCCGGCGAGTCGGCCGCCGAACCCAGCGCGCCGCTCAGGTATTCCCCGACCGCGCGCCGATAGTCCCGTTGACCCTCATACACCGCACCCGCCTCATAAGCGAAGAGGGCCGGGTTCGAGAATTTCCTGCGCGCGTCATTGATAATTCGCAGCGTATCGCCGTAGAGAAAGTAGTCCCAGAAAACGGTCGCCGATTCGAGGAAAGCGTCGGGATTGCCAGGCTCGAGTCCGGGCACGCGATTCCAATACGGTCGCGACCTGGCAAACATTTCGCGGTCGGCGTAAATGTCGCCGATGCGAATCAGAACGTCGCGATCACCGGGGCGTACCTTCGAGAGAGTTTCCTCAATTGATGCGGCGGCCGCAGTGTCCTGCGGATTAAAGGGAGCAAGCGATCGGAAGAGGGAAGAGGCGCGCCGGCCCATTTCGAAGTCGGCCGGGTAAGCCTCTGCAATCGCCTTGCTCAGCGGCACCGCAGCTTCAAAGTGGGAGCGCCAAATTTCCGCCTCGGCGACGAACTGCGCGGCGGCTGGATTGGCCTTGGTCAGCGCGTCCCACTGCCCGGAGGCGGCCTGGGGAATCGAGGCTCGGACCGCTTCAAGCTCGGAATCGAGCCGGCCGCCGCTGGCGAGATCAGCAAAGAACTCCGAACGCATCGTGTCGTCATAGAACCAGTACTGGCGAATCAGCGCCTCCCAGGCTTGGCGGTTGTAGGTTTGCTTGGAGCGGAAGGCCACCAGCAGATTCTGCACGAAGGTGAGATTGTGCGAAAACCGCTGGTGGGCATAGAGGTTCAACTGCATGTACATCTGGGGTACGACCGGGCCGCTCCAAACCACCGAGCGGAAATATTCCTCAAGGTCCGTGCCGGAAAAAGTCTGGATCACCTGCCGGGAGAGCTCTTCGAATTGCTGCCGCTCGTGCCGGCGCAGATACCAGCGGGCCAGCTTTTGATACCAGGAGCGATCAGGGAACTGCTGGAGGGCCTTTTTGTAAACGGCCTCGATGCGTTCGTCCATGCGGTTCTGCTCGAGGAAAGTGGCCAGCCGTTCGTAGAGCCCGGGGTCGTTAGGATTGTGATCCATCTCGCGCCGGAAAAGGTCCAGCACGGCAAGTGGCCTGCCAAGGGCGACCAGGCGCGAAATGTAACGTTCCAGGACTTGTGAGTATTCCGGCGATCGCGCTTCTCCCGAACGGGCAGGCGGCGTGCGCGTTGCCCGGAGGCGGGATTGGAAGGGCAGAGGGCGGCGTGGCCGGACCACCCGCGGGACTGCCGTAGCTGGGCCGCCTGCGGGAGCAAAGGATGGGCTCGTGGCTTCGGAGGTTTGTTCGGGCGCAGCCTCCTCCTCTTCGGGCGGCTCGGCGCCCCCGGACGGCTGCCCCACCGAAGCGTTTACGCGGGCGCCTTCGCCGAGCGGAACGTGATCGGCACGCGCGGCCAGTTCGGTCAATAGCTGGTCGTAGAGCGTGAGTTCCTCCTTCTCCATGTCCTTGCGCGCGTAGGAATCAGCCATCAGCAGGGCGACATGCACGCGCTGGGGCGCCTTGGGGAAGGCGCTCAGGAACTGGCGGCCTTCCCGCAAGATGGCATCATCCAGCGCATAGACGGCATAGGCATCCAGCAGACTGGCGTGGAGTTCGCTGCGTTCGGCCGCTTGCGGAAAGCGCTGGTCGAAGAGCCCGATGAGCTGGGCAGCCCGCGCGCGATGAAAATACGCCACGGCAGTCCCCTCGGCTTGCGAGTATTGAAAGGCGGGCGACTGGGAGTTCAGCAATAACGAGAGGACGCCGTTCAAAAAGCCGGGATAGGGATCCATGGAGCCGATATCACGAAGGAAAGAAATCGAGTTGTTGCCGAATTCGATAGGCTGCTCGGGGGCAGAGAGAAGAAGTTTGGCGATTCCGGCAAGAGCCTTCTCCTGAAGCGCGGGCTCCGCGCCGGGCAAGCTGTAGAGTGCGTAATAACACCGCGCGGCTTCGTTATAGGCGTGGATGCCGTCCAGGAGGCGCGCCAGCGTCCAGAGTTGGTCTGCTTTCCAGGCCGCATGGGTTCTCTCCATGCGCAGCCGATACTCGACGAGCGCGCGCTGCGCTTCCGCCGCATTGCCTTGCTGTTGGAAGTAATAAAAGAGGCGCGAGGCGGCCGCCACGTCGCTGGGATCGGCGGAAACGGCGGCGCGGGCGCGGCTAAGGAATTCCCGCAAGCGATGTGTATCCTTCAGCAGAGAAAAGTAGTCCTGCATGAGCTCGGGCGGCCAGAGGGGCTGAAAATTGTGGTCATAGATGGCCAGCGCCTCGTCCGTTGAGCCGCGTTTATAGGCCAGAGTAGCGCGGGCTTCGATGGGAAAAACCTCATCGCCCGGAAACGCTTTCTCGTAACGGCGAATGAGCCGCTCAGCCTCTTCAGAAAGTTGAGGAGTTGAGGGTCGAGGAGTCAAGGAGTCGAAACCTGCATGAGCCTCGACTCCCCCGGGCCCCGTCTTTTGGGCTACGTTTCTCCCGCCGGTAAGAAAATCAAAGAAGCGGGAGTAAACTGCCGCCTCATGAGGGTAGCGCTCGAGCCACAAGTCATATTGCTGGAGCGAGAGCGCCTCGGGTAACGCTTGCAGGCGGATGACCTCGAAGCTGCGTTCGAAAGCCTGCCAGCCCCGCTGTTCGTTCGCGGGCCGCAGTTTTTCCGCAGGCAAGGTAGGGGCCTGCGCGGCGGCGGCGAGCGCCTTGACCTCGTCCAACGGGCGTACGCGCCCATGGTAAAAGTCGGCAAGCTGCAATTGGGCGTCGGCCTTATCGGGGGCGAGTTGGGCATACTTCTGCCAGTCTGCCTCCTCGGCTGCGAAATCTAATTGCGCCTCGCCGGCGCGGGCGCGCATGCGATACAACTCGGGATCATGGGGAGATTTCGAGACAAGGTCGTTTAAGGCGTTGCGAGCCTCGCCAAGCGGGCGGGGAACGCTCACCGGGCCGCCTAAAAGCGTTATGCTGCGGAAGAAGACCGCTTCGAAGCGGCCGTTGCTTTCCAGGTTTTGTAACCATTCGACGAGATCGCCGCGCGCAGTAAGCCCGGCGAAGAGCAGGAGAGTGACCGGAACGGCCAGAAGAATTCGGGAGCGCGAGCTAGGGGAGGATTTCAATGGCCACCTCCTGGCTGCCGATGTTGTGGGCGATATCTTCCGCCGTGACCGTCAGCGTGTAAGTGCCCGCAGGAAGGTCCGCGGGAATGGGCAGGCTACCGGTGTTGGCCCCTGCGTCCTGGTTCCAGGTGAGATAGGCGGGTTCGGTGCCGTACAGGCGAGCCACCACGGTGCGCGTCCGCGCCGATGCGCTGACGCGCAGGGGAATCGACTCGCCGCGCCGGAATTGATTCTTGTCGAGGCGAACCCTTACGACCGGAGGCTGCGTGACAATAACGAAGCTCTTCGACTCGCGATAGACGTGGCCATCGCGGTCGCGCAGGATGAGTCGAACCACGTAGGTCCCATCGGTCATTTCCTCGGGCGCCAGGAAGCGGGTTTGCCAGATGTCCTCGCCCGGCAGGTAGCGCAGGGCTTTGATCAACCCAAAGGGGAATAGCGCCACCACGGAACTTATGGAGGGATCTGTCTTCACGCGTATCACGGGATCGCCGGGCCGGATCACGCGCGGACGCAGCAGAGCCCGGGGAGCCGCCAGGAACGAGGTGTAGGGCGTAACGAATTTGTACTTGCGAGCCAGGCGAATGATTTCGTCCACGGAAGCGCGGTCCTCGCCGTCGCGCTCGATCTTGGCCAGCAGCGCATCAACGCGCGCCTTGGCCCAGGTGCGCGGCAGATCCGGATGCTCAAGGTTTTCCTGCGGCAGTGGCACGCTGGCGCGCATCCTGGCGGAAGTGCCCTCCCGAATGGCCTGGATATCGAACTGTGCGGCGGGCAATGGCTTCTTGTATTGGCCGACCCAGGCGGCGACAGAGCCGGGGAAGACTGTATCCTCAAGCGCATAAACAAGATCGAAGTTCGCCGCCGGCGTGGTGGTCAGTTTCAGTTGCGCGAGAGAATCTCGTCCGACCTTGCCGAGGAAGGCATTCAGCTTGAAATCCATCGGCTCCGTCGAGCGGACCCATTCCATCAGACCGCGATTGCGGCCGAGCAGGCGCAGGAGCGCCTGATTGGCGTCGTCACCGACCCCGAAGGCATAGGTGCGGGGACGCGAGACCTCGGGCAAGGCCTTCCACTGCTGCGAATACCACGCCGCCAGCCGTCCCGTGCCAATGAGGCCGCGCGTCGCGTCTCCGTCACTCAAAAGGATGAGGTAGCTCTCGCCGCTCGAACCTTTCGCCTGCTCGAGGGCGGCAGCGAGCGCCTGCTGAAGATCGGTTCCACCGCGCAGTCTGCTGGCTCGCACGAACTCGAGAGCGCGCTCCACCGCAGGTTTGTCAGCGCTCACGGACTGCTTTGCGAACCAGTTCAGCCCCGTATTGAAAAGGAGAACGTTGAAGCGGTCGGTGGGGCGCAGCGAGCGAAGCAGCGCTTCCATGGCCTGATAGCTGTGCTCCAGTTTCTCCCACTGCATGGAAAGCGAGGTATCGAACAACACCAGAAAAGTTCTTGGCGATCCGGCTGAGGCTGCGCCGCCGGCAGAGGACACGTGGGCGTGAGCGGCGAACAATGCCGAGGCCTCGAAAAAGCCCGGCTCGCTCGAGCGCGCGGGCGGAGCCTCCGTCGCCGCGGCATCGGGTTGCGGAGGGTGCGGGTTGCGATAGGTCAGGACCTGGAGCGAGTCGGCTTTGGCTTCGTCCAAGGTATATCGTACGGCGAAATCTTCCTTGAACAGGATGTCGTTGGTTTCGAGCAAAGCCTTCACCACCGCCGGTCCGCGCTCCGTAATCTTCAGAGGAAACGTCTCACCGACGACCTGAAACTCCCGGATGGGGTGTTGGCTGTGCAACTCGAAGTCGATCCTGAGATGAGCGGCCGACTGGGCCTGGTAGGCATCGGGATGCAGAGGCACGGCGAAAAGCGACTCGAGATTTTCAACCGGGAGGGTCTCGTGATACTCGATCTCGATACGTTTTGTGCCGAAGCCCGGAATGGGAACGATGCGCGCGCTGAACACCTGGCTGCGCCGCGCCTCTTCCGCGCCGCGTTCGCCCATCTGGAGCAGGCCGGGGTCGATTGACTGCCACTTCAGCGCGTTGTAAATCTCCTCGGCGCGCTTTCTTTCCAGGATGACACCGGGAATGCGCGTTACGCCGTCCCACACGGCGAAGTCGGAGATGGCCGCGCGGCTGGGCAGGGCAAAAATGTAATTGCCCTCGAGGACGTTTCCGCGATGGCTGCCGTAAATCTGCTGGATGAAGACGCGGGCATCGCCGTTGTCGATGTAGACGGTGATGTGCATTTCGTCGAGCGATAAGATTGCAGGGTTCGGCCGTTCCTCCCCCAGGGGAATGATGACGCCAGCGTCAGCGCGGCACCACGCGGCGGTGGCGATAAGAACGAGGATCATTAAGCAATAATTTCGCTTCATAGGTGAACCCGTCTTGGGATAAAACGCTGGCTTGCAAACGCGCATAGCCCCTCTCAGCTCGCCGGGAATTAAACCGGCACCGCAGGCCATAGATCATGGCTGTTCGGTCTGGGGAATCTGATCGCCATAGAGAGGCAGAGCACCGAACATCAGGCAGAGTACGGTTTCACTGAGCTCTTTACAACTGACGGTTAGTCGGATATCCTGATAGTCGGATATACGCTTACGCGCCGAGGAGCACCCCATGCCCGAAGCCCAAGATACCACTCGATTGACCATCACCTGGTCCAAAGAGACTGATCTCACCCTGCGTTCCTTTCTCGGCGCGCGAGGACTTAAGAAAGGCGCTCTATCCAAGTTCATCGAGGAAGCCGTCCGGTGGCGGGTCTTTGACCAGACCACCGTCTCCGCGCGAGAGCGATTCGCTGACCTCCCTGCCAACCGACTTCAGAAGGAAATCGACCAAGCCGTTGAGGCCGTCCGCACGGAACGATACCGACGCCCCGCCAGGCGGTCCTGATGCGCGTCATCCTCGACACGAACGTTCTGCTTTCCGCGCTGCTCTCGCCTCGTGGCGCGCCAGCCGGATTGCTTGCTGCCTGGAAGCGGAAGGTATTCACGCTGGTCATCTCTGATGAACTCGTCGCGGAACTTCGCTCGGTCCTCCAAAGGCCTTTCTTCAGTGCGCGGTTGCTTGAAAGCGATGCGGAGCTTTTTGTTGCGAGCATCCGCGACTTGGCATTCTGCTGTTCCAACCCTCTGCCTTCGGTCGCCGCACCGGACAGCAAAGACAGCTTCCTCTTAGCGCTGGCCGCTGCCAGTGAGGCCTCGTTTCTGGTTACCGGAGACAAGTCACTACTGGCTCTGAAAGCACACGGCGCCACGCGCATTGTTACGCCCGCATTCATGGTTGATTTTCTGAAATGAGGTTCTGTTCCGCGATCCGAATCAAACCATTGTCCGTACCCGCGTAAAGGTAGCCATTGTGGACCGCGAGGGCGGTGACGTTCGCTGAAGGCAAGCCGGCCGTAACGATGTTCCACCGCCCTTGCGCACGCTCATAAACGTACAATCCCCTTCCCAAGGTTCCGGCGTAAACGCGCTGGCCTGTAACAAGCATGGCGTTGGGATTCACCACGAACGCCTGCGAGGCGTCGGGAAACCTTTCGCAGCGGCCGGTGGGATCGAGGCGAAAAATCCCGCCCCCGTAGCTTCCCACGAACCACTCGTCGCCAACGCGCGCGAGGGCCGTAATCCAGTTGGCTTTCAACCCGGAGTTGGCGGTGGTGTAGTTCATGCGTACCTTGCCGTCATCGAGAACCGACAGGCCGCCAAGTGTTCCCGCCAGCAGCCTCGTGCCCTCCGCCGCCAGGGTATAGACGTGGTTGTTCACGAGGCCCTGAAAGGCGTAGATGCTGCTTGCGCCGCCGGAGGTGAGAAAGGTAATGCCGGCGGGCGTCGCCAAGGTCATGCCGCCTGCTGTCAAGGCCACGTCGGTCACGTGATCGGCTATTAACCCGTCGTTATGGCCAAGGACTTCGCGTTGCCGCAGGGCTGCGTCGAACACGACGAGGCCGTTGGCCGTGGCCACGATGGTGGCGTCGCGCTGGGAGTCATGAACGATGCGGTTGACGCAGAAGACATGTTCATCCTCCAGGTGCGTAGCACGCTCGCCGCCGGGTGAGAGCACGTCCAGGCCGCGATCGAAGTAACCCACCCAGAGCCGACCGGAGGAATCGAATTCAAGCGCGGAGACGTTGCGGTCCGCCAGCAACGAAGCTTCGCGCTCGAAAGCGGGGCGCCACGCGCCGCCACGCGGATTGAAGTTGTAGAATCCGCTGTCCGTCAATGCGAAGAGGTTGCCCTGGGCCGGCAGCAGGCGCATGATGCGGCCCGAGATTTCCTGGCCGTGCGGGCGCGGGCCGGCATTCACGCCTGGAGCGAGAGGGACCTCGAGAATACCTTCGTCGAGCGTGCCCACGATGAGCGTTTCGCCATCGACGAGCAGCGAACTGGCGAAGAAACTCGATGCCAGCACGCGCCTGAACTTACCGCCCCGGAATTCCGCCACGCCCATTGGGGTGCCCACAAAGGCCCGGTCTCCCTCGACCGCCAGGGAAAGAACGCGCTGATCGGGCAGCCCTTCCGACTCCGCGAAGCGGTCGGCCTGGCCCGCGTGCCAATGAACGACGCCGTTCGTGAGCGTGCCCACCCAGAGGCTGGAGTCGTCACCCGCCAGCGCCGTGATGTGCAGCTTCGCAAGTTGGGGATGGAAGGATGAGAGGTGTGTGCCGTCGTAAACCAGGACGCCGCTTTTCTCCGTGCCCAGCAAAACTCGACCGGTCGGCAGGGCTAGTACGGCAGTGAGTTGGCGAAGCGGCCCAGCCTCGGGAAGGATTTGCCGCACACTCTTTTCGCCGAACGCCAGCAAGCCGCCGCCCGCCGTGGCGAGATAGAGTTCCGGTTCGGCGGCATCTGCCGCGCGGCCGATCGACATCCCTACAAGAGGCGCTGCGGGCAACTCGAGGCCCACTCGGTAGCGCGCCCCGGGCTTCCCATCCATGGAATACTCGATGAGGCCCGACGGGCCGCAAACGTACAGACGGCTGCCAAAAAAGGCCGCATCATTGAATGCCGCCGGCGAACTGATCCATTCGACGCCCGGCGGAGCCGCACGGTTTAAACGCGAGACCGCGAATTTCAGGTTGTCTTCTGCCGCCACTTCCGAGGTGGCCTTTTGGAGCGCTCGCGACGCCTTCCAAATGGCTAATCCGGCGACCCCAAGAAGCAGGGGCAGGATAAAACCTACGAAGAGAGGCCATCTCGCCTTGAGGAGTCGCATACTCGTCTGATTGATTATATACAACTTGTACGGGGAAGGCTTGCCGTAGCGCGGCCACGGGATTCCGGGTCCGCGTAAGCGGGATGTTGAAGGCAGAGATGGCGGTTCCGGCTCGTCCAGCATTCCACAGGCAGGCATTGGAGGGAAGCAGTTTCATAGAATCTTTGTTCCAGCGGGCCAGCGCGGAATCCACCGGCGCACGGCTCGACGGTACTCCTGGTAAGACCTTCCGAATTTCCGTACCAGGGTAGGTTCTTCGTAGAGGAGCACGAAGAGGTGAACGAGAGCGAACAGGAGCAAAGCCAGGACCAGAATCGAAATCGAACGCTCGTAGAGGGCGAACCCGATAAGCAGTATCAGTCCCCCAATGTACATTGGGTTGCGGACGAACCGGTAGGGGCCGATGGCGACGAAGGCCCGTGGAGCATCAAAAATGGCAGGTGTTCCGCGACCTCGGATAATGAAAACGCCCGCGCAGGCAAGCACCAGAAATGCGCCGAGGACCTCCAGGATTGCGCCGGGTATTTCGGCCGCCGCGGGTAAGGAGAGTCCAAACCTCTGGTCGAAGGATCGAACCAGCAGGGCAATCCAACCAAAGAAAAACAGAAACCCGGTCATATAGATCACCGACCTGAGTGCGAGGAAAATAGTCTTCATGGCATGCCTCCGTTCGAAACAGCGTGCGGGGGAAGAGGATTATGGCGGCATTCGTGCCATTTGGAAAGAGATCCGATTCGATATGCCGCAGCCCGGTACAGGATTCTTAGCATATGACACCACGACCGGGCCATTGCCCTATTGAATTCGTTCCAAGCTTGTCATATAGTTCCCGCGCCGAATTGTATTGCCTTGCTGCCTTGCTTGGCGAACTAGCCCGGCAGAGAAGACGCGGCAAGGGAGACCAAGTGACTCAAGGGGGTGTCGAGCGAAGCGGCGCCGGATGTTCCTCAGGCGAAATGAACCACGCCTTCACTCTCTCAGGAGATAAGCAAATGCCCAAAGCCAATCATTCGCTCCTAAGTGTTCATCGACTGCTGGTGTTGTTGCTCACAAGCCTGGCACTCGTTTTGAGTTGTTCGGCGCCCGTGCCCAAGCCGACCGGCCCAGCGGCCGATTACCAGGACGCCAAAGATATGTTCAAACGTAGCCGCTTTGACCGAGCTCTGGAGTTTTCCGACGGGCTGGCCACCGCCACACCGCCTACAAAATATACCGAACGGGCGCAAGTGCTCCGTGCGGTGATTTTCACCGGGCAGGTCCAGAGCTGCAAGGATCTTATTGAAGCCTATTCAAAAGGCGCCGATGCGACGAAGAATGCGCATTTCAAAGCCGAATATGATCGCTTGCGCCACGACTATATGCTCGACGGGATGAAGGCCGCGCTCGGCCTGGCCGAAACCGCGCACCAGGTACTGGAAGGCGGCAAAGTCTCGAAGCAATTGACCCTGGAAGCGCCCTACCCCTCGGTCGAGGGTCCTTTTGAAGTGGCTGATCTCGCGCGTGTCAAGGACGGCGGCTGGATTGAGCCGGACCACCAGGATGCCGCGGCACTCGATTCGCTAAACAAAGCGATTGACGATGCCTTGGCGGGCGTCGTCGGCGGGGATCGCTCGAAGGCCCGAAGCGCCCTGGCCTCCGGCTCGACTACGCTCGATGGTCTGGATTTCACTATTTTCATCGGCAATCAACTTGTCGACGGGGCGGGCTTGCTCGACCGCAAGCACGGCAACGATCCTGTGAAACTCCGGGCGGTCTGCAACGAGGCGTCCGAGGCGGTTAAGGCGGCGGAAGGCTTGTTGAAAGAGACGCCTAACGCGGATAAAGAAAAACAGGTTAAGAAGCTGGACGACCAAATCAAAACCACCCTCAAGCACATCTAAGAGGACGCTTCAAGACGCTCGCACCGCGGAGGCGCAGAATCGCCGGTATTGAATACGAAGGGCCTTGTCTCTGTGTCTCCGCAACTCGGCGGTGAGGTTTTCGATTTGCACACAATTCCAGGCGTCCGCATCGGACACGCAAGCGACTTCAAAGGTCTGACAGGATGCAGTGTGGTCCTCTGCGAAGCGGGCGCGGTCTGCGGAGTCGATATTCGCGGTTCCGCTGCGGGCACGCGTGATTTGGCTCCTTGCCTTCCCGGCCATGTGGTGGAGCGCGTGCACGCAATCTTCCTGAGTGGAGGGAGTGCTTTCGGCCTGGACGCTGCCGCGGGTGTTATGGATTACTTGGAGGGGCGCGGCGTCGGATTTCCGGCCGGGAAAGTCCGCGTGCCCATCGTGCCTGGCGCCGTCATCTTCGACCTCCACTTGGCCTCTTCAAACGCCCGTCCAGACCGGCGGATGGCGCTTCGAGCCTGCCGGAAAGCAAGCCGAGAGGTAGTCGAAGGGTCGGTTGGAGCAGGGACTGGAGCGACGGTCGGAAAGCTCTTCGGCATTGACCGCGCCACCAAGGGTGGCGTGGGATTCTGGAGCCGGGAATTGCAGGGCGGAGTCCGCGTGCAGGCCCTCGCCGTGGTGAATGCCTTTGGCGATGTCGTGGATTCCAGGAGCGGCAGAGTGCTTGCCGGAGCCCGCCGGTCGCGCGATTCAGCCGAGTTCGTGGGAACTGTGGAGAGCATGTTCGAAGGCCGCGCCGGACAGGCTTTTGGAGCAACCCACACGACGCTGGTGGTCGTCATGACCAACGCCGCGCTCGATAAAATCCAGATGACGAAGGTAGCCCAGATGGCGCAGGATGGACTGGCGCGCGCTATTCGCCCCGTTCACACCCAATGGGACGGCGATCTGGTCTTCGCGCTTTCGGTGGGTCGAAAGCCGGCTGATGTGAACACTGTCGGGACAGCCGCAGCCGAGGCGACCGCAGAAGCTATTGTGAGGGCCGTCGAGACAGCGCAAGGCCTGGGCGGCGTTCCGTCGTGCCGGGAAATTAGAGCAGGGAACAGGGAACAGGGAATAGGGAACAGGGAATAGGGAATAGGGAACAGGGAACAGGGAACAGGACCGGTCCTTCTGATACAGATTCTCTCTTCCGTGTTCCCCGCTCCCTGTTCCCTATTCCCTGTTCCCTCCTTAGTGGCTCGGCTCGGGACCGACGCCAGGGTTAGTGGATGGAAGGGGCATGGGAGCGGCGTTGCTGCCATGCGGAGTTGTGCCGGGCATGCTCGCCGTGGCAGTGGATTCAACCCGCCATTTATCGCCGGTTTTGCGCAATCGGTAAACTATGCCCACGGCCGTATTGGGAGCTTGTTTGCTTCGGAATTTCACTTGCGCCAGAGCCGTGTCTCCGTTGAAGGTCACGTCGCCCAGCTCCACGGTCATGTTCTGGAAGAAGACGTTTGGCTGCTGTTTCAGGTGCTCCTCGATCGCCTGCTGAACTGCCGCTTTCGAATCAATTCCGCTGAGCTTATGGCAGCCTGCCGAAGCAGCCACACCCAGCAACACAAAACTGATCACCACCGTACGCATTGGGACCTCCCCCGTCTCGATCAAGCCTAGACTTGTGCTGCGGGATTGTCAAAACGAAGCCGTTAGGTTTGACACGCTCGCGCGCCTGGATTAAATTGACGATTCTAAGAATAACAAGGAGCCACCATGCTCGATCTGAATTTCGTCCGTGACAATCTGGAATTGGTGAAGCAGAAAATGCGCGAGCGCGGCCTGGGAGAGGAGCTCGGCGGGTTTGAGACCATTGACCGCGAGAGGCGCAAATTTCTTTTGGAGGCGGAAACGCGCAAGGCGCGCCGCAACAAGGTATCCGACGAAATCGCGGCGTTGAAGAAGGCGAAACAGGACGCCTCTGCCCTGATCGCCGAGATGAAGCAGGTGGGCACGGAAATCCAGGAGTGGGACGAGAAGGCCAATAAATACGACGAGCAACTGCAAGAACTCCTGCGCACTATTCCCAACCTGCCTCACTCGAGCGTTCCCGTTGGCCGCGGCTCAGAGGAGAACCAGGAGGTTCGTCGTTGGGGCACGCCCCGCGAGTTCGACTTCGAACCGAAGGCGCATTGGGACCTTGGCCCGGCCCTGGGCATCCTGGATTTCGAGCGGGCAAGAAAGATCGCCGGGACGCGCTTCGCGGTGTACAGTGGTGCGGGAGCCAGGCTGGAACGAGCGCTGGCCAATTTCATGCTCGATGTGCACACGAAAGAGCACGGTTATACCGAGATCCTTCCTCCCTTCATCGTGAACTCGTCGAGCCTTTTCGGCACCGGTAATTTACCCAAGTTCAAGGATGACCTCTTCAAGCTCGAAGGAACTGATTATTGGCTCATCCCCACCGCCGAAGTTCCGGTGACGAATCTATACGCTGGAGAGGTGCTGGAAGCCGAGAGGCTGCCGGTGAAGCATTGCGCGTGGACTGCCTGCTTCCGCAGCGAAGCGGGCGCTGCCGGCAAGGACACTCGCGGCATCATCCGCCAGCATCAGTTCCAGAAAGTCGAGATGGTGAAATTCACCCTTCCGGAAAGCTCTTACGACGAACTCGAGTCCCTCACGCGCAATGCCGAAGCCATCTTGCAGCGCCTGGAGCTTCCGTATCGGGTAGTAGCGCTTTGCACGGCCGACCTGGGCTTCAGCTCAGCCAAGACCTATGACTTGGAAGTGTGGCTTCCTGCCGCCGGCGAGTACAAAGAGATATCCTCTTGCTCAAACTTCGAGGCATTTCAGGCGCGCCGCGCCAACCTTCGCTTTCGCCGCGGCAAGTCCGGTAAGACAGAGTTGCTTCACACATTGAACGGCAGCGGCCTTGCCGTCGGAAGAACCTGGGTGGCGGTCATCGAAAACTACCAGCAGGCAGATGGCTCCGTCATTATCCCCAAGGCATTGCGGCCCTACCTTGACGGACTGGAGAGAATTACCAGGCAGTAGGCAGGTGGGCAGATGGGCAGCTCGGCAGATCGGCAGACGGAAAGCTGACGGAGGTGAGATCGACTTGGGTTCCGCGGCTCCACGCATGGGCGCCCTGAAGTCGTAGGAAGTTTCGAGCGCGTAAGCAACACAACGAATCACAAACAAATCTCAAGACGAAGTATTAGAACGGCAGTGGGGCTTTGCCGTTTGCCTTTTACGTCTTGCGTCTTGAGCTGCCCTCACTCGCCCTGGAATGAACGCTGCACCTGCCGATCTGCCGACCTGCCGATCTACCCATCTGCCGATCTGCCCATCTGCCGATCTGCTGACCTGCCGACCTGCCTCATTTCTGTTCGCTTCCGGGCGCGGGTTCCGGCATGTAGCGGTGAAAATCACCGGGCGCGTGGGTGTGTTCGAATTGAATGGTGGAATGAGTGATGCCGAAGGCGGTGGCCAAGACCTCTCGCAATCGCTGGCAGATTCTTTCAGTTTCGGAGGTCGGCATGTCAAGGATTTGGATGTGGCAGGAAAGAGCGTGAGACTCAGTCCCCAAGCTCCAGATATGAATATCGTGGACTTCACGCACGCCCTGCACTTCCAGCATGGCATTGGCAACCCGTTCCAACTCCATGCCCTTGGGAAGGCTCTCCAGCAGGATGTTGGTCGAATCTTTAATCACTCCCAGCGCCGTCCACACGATCATTCCCGAGATCAGGAATGCGATGAGCGGGTCGATCAACGTCTGGCCGGTTCTATGAATCAGCCAGGCTCCAGCGATCAGTGCAAGGTTGGAAAGTGCGTCGCCCAGATTGTGAATGAAGACGGCGCGCAGGTTCAAATCACGGCGGCCCGATGCCAGTGCGAGTGAAATGCTTCCGTTTATAACGAAGGCCACGATTCCGACAATCAACATGGCTTGGGTGGCGATCGGCTCCGGCCTCATGATCCGCTCGTAGCCTTCGTAGCAGATGAAGATGGCCACAACCACCAGCAGCAGGGAATTCACGAAGGCAGCCAGCACGCCGGCGCGCTGGTAGCCGTAGGTTCTCTGTTGGTCGGGAGGCTTACGCTCAAAGTAGAGTGCAATCCAGGCGAGCACCAGCGAGGGAAGATCGGTCAGGTTGTGCCAGCCGTCGCTTACCAACGCCAGGCTGTGCGAGAGGTGGCCGGTGACGAACTCAATCACCACCAGGATCAGCGTAATCAGCAGCGCGCCCTTGACGACCCAATCCCGCCGCTCAAAATGGCTGTGACTGTGCCCAGGACTGTGGCTGTGGCCATGACCGTGGCTGTGCACATGAACCCCCGCCGTGATTTTATTCCATCGGGGAATCCGCGTGCAAGAACAGTGACGAGTGACGAGCTGGAGTCAGAACGAAGGTTAAAGGGTAAAGGCTGAAGGATAAAGGAGGGCGCACGGCATAAACGTGAATGCGCTCGACACGGGTCAGAATGTGAAGGTTGCGTCTACCCTTTACGCTTTAACCTTTACCCTTTACCCTTCACACTTGATTCTGACTTCAGACTCCTCCCCGCCCTCACACCAGCTTCGCATCTAGAGTGATCTGCGTTCCGGCGAGGGCTTTGGAAACCGGACAGCCCTTCTTGGCGGCTTCGGCCTGCTGCTGGAAAGCGTCGTTGTTAATGCCCGGAATCTGGGCTTCGGTGAGCAATTCAATCTTGGTGATGCCAAATCCGCCCTCCACCGGTTCGAGGTGCACCTTGGCGGTGGTGTGGACGCGTGTGGGGGTGAAGCCGGCCTTCGACAATCCTGCTGAGAGAGCCATCGAGTAGCACCCGGCGTGCGCAGCCGCGATCAACTCCTCGGGGTTCGTGCCTTTGCCACTTTCAAATCTGGAGGCGAAGGAGTAGCTGCCTTCATAAGCGCCGCTGCCCAGCTTCATCGTGCCGTGTCCTTCCCTCAAGTTGCCTTTCCATTCAGCTTCGGACGATCGAACGGCCATAGTGGTGAACTCCTTTGTAAGAATTTAGATAGATTGGGTGGAATGCCCCTCAACTGGTCCTAAGAAACCAGTATAACACGCGTTATCGAATGTGGATTCGTTCTCTAGGGAATCAGAACGATCTTCCCGTAAGCGCCGGGTTCCATGACCGCCTGATGGGCGAGTGGCGCTTCGGCGAGCGGCATCTCGCGGCCCACCATGGGGTTAAGCGTTCCATTCTCCAGGCCCGCGACGAGCGCCGCGTGAATGCTGGCCAGATCATCCTTTGTGGCATTCAGTAACATCAATCCCAGGATGCTCAGGTCGCGTTGCATGGTGGCGCGAGGATTGATTTCGATGCTGCCGCGATTTCCGATCACCACCACACGCCCGCGCAGAGCGAGCAAGGTGAGGTCTTTCGCCAGGTTTACGTTGGCGAGCATCTCGAGGATGACATCGACGCCGCGGCCCTTCGTCAGCGTCATGATCTCCTCCTCGTAGCCCGCCCGGCGATGATCGAGGACGTGGTGCGCGCCCTGATCGAGCACGAGCCTTTGTCCTTTCTCCGTGCCGGCCGTCCCGATCACGTTGAGCCCGCCCGCGCGCGCCATCTGCACCGCGGCAATGCCCACGCCTCCACTGGCGCCGTGGAACAGCACGGTCTCCCCAGGTCTTCCCTGCGCGCGCTGGTAAAGGGCTCGGTAGGCTGTTGCATAGGGAACGTTGACGCCGGCCCCTTGCGCAAAGCTGACCCGTGCCGGTAAGGGATGGACCTGCGCGGCCTCGCAGAGCGTCTGCTCGGCATAGGCGCCGCGCAGCGTTCCGCCCACGTAGACACGCTCACCCAACTGGACGTTGTCCGCGCCTTCACCGACTGACAACACCGTCCCCGCTGCGTCCATGCCGGGCGTATAGGGCAGCGCAGGCTTTACTGCATAGGTGCCCGTGCGCATGTAAGTATCCGCCGGGTTCACGCCGGCCGCCTTTACACTCACCACCACTTGGCCGGGGCCGGCCGTGAGATCCGGCACTTCCTCGAGTTTCATCACTTCCGGCCCGCCGAATTCATGAACGCGAATGGCTTTCATATCTCTTTCCTCCTCGGAGCGCCGACCTTCAGGTCAGCACGGCCGCAGCCGACCTAAAGGTCGCCGCTACTGCCCAACCGCCGCTACAACACTTACAGGCCCGCATCCTCCGCCACCACTTTCGCCAGGGCCGCCCAGTCCAAGTCTCCCCACCCCCGGGCCACCCCGCTCACGAAGTGGTCGCGAATTGCGCTGGCGACCGGCATTGGCACCGCGGCTTCTTCGGCAGCGGAAAGCACCAACCGGAGATCCTTTAGACCCAGGCGGAGCGCAAAGCCTGGGGGCGAGAACTTCTCCCCGATGATGATTTTGCCGTAATTCTCGTACACTGGGGACTGGAAAAGCGAGCCGTTGAGGACCTCGAGGAATTGCCCGGGCTCGACGCCGGACTTTCGGGCTAGTGCGAAGGCTTCCGAGAGGGACTCGAGCATGGAGGCAATCAGGAAATTTCCCGCCAGTTTGAAGGCATTGGCCGCGTACTGCTCACTCCCTATCACGAAGACCTTCCTTGAGATGGCTGCCAGGAGCGGGCGCACACGTTCTATCGCCTCCGGCGGACCCGCGGCCACTACCACCAGCCGCGCCGCCTGGGCGGCGTCGGGCCGTCCGAAAACCGGCGCGGCGATGAAAACCTGGCCGCGACCGGCGTGCTCTTTCGTGAGTCTCCTCGAGAGTGCAGTGCTGATGGTGCTGAGGGAGACGTGAATTCCTCCCCCGGCGAGAGTGTTGACGATACCCCCGTCTCCCAGCGCCATCTCCTCGAGGGCGGCGTCATCCGCCAACATGGTCATGACCACTTCAGATTGGCACGCTTCGGTGAGCGTGTGCGCCACCTGCGCGCCCGCAGACGCCAGGGCTTCAGCTTTACTCCGCGTTCTGTTGTAAACGGTCAATGGGTGGCCCGCCCGAAGCAGATTCTGCGCGATCCCAAACCCCATGTTCCCTAATCCAATCAATCCGACCTTCATAACGCTCTCCTCTTTTGCAGTAGGGGGGCAAAGCCACACGCGCAACCGGCCGGCTCGAGCGCGATTCGGGCAAGCTTTCACCCTGCCGCTGTCTACTGTCTTCTGCTTTCCTGTGGAACGACGGAGATGAGCCGCTTCTCGCCGTGGCGGAGCACTGTCACCTGGGCTACGACACCCACTTTCTCGTCCGTCAGCAACCGGTGCAGAGCGTCAATTCCAGGGACAGGATGATCGTCGTAGCCGACAATCACGTCTCCTTCCCGCAGGCCCGCGATCTCCGCAGGGCTCTGAGCTTCCACCGACGCCACCAGCACGCCGCTTGCGACTTCCAGGCCGTTCAACCGCACCACCCGGCGCGGTAGGGGAACATCCTGCCCGGCGACGCCGATAAAGCTGCGGCGTATCTTGCCGTCCCGGATCAGGCGCGCCGCGACAAATTTCGCCGTGTTGGCCGCAATGGCGAAACAGATCCCCTGCGCCGGGAGGATAATTGCTGTGTTGACGCCTACCACCTGTCCCTGCGAGGTCACCAGCGGGCCGCCGGAGTTTCCAGGATTCAGCGCGGCGTCGGTTTGAATCACATTGCTGATAAGGCGGCCCGTACGGGAACGGAGCGAGCGGCCCAGCGCGCTAACCACCCCTGCTGTTACCGTGCATTGGAAACCGTAGGGGTTTCCGATGGCGATGACCAATTGTCCCACGCGCAGCGCCTGGGAGTCCCCCAAGGAGGCGGGCACGAGGTTCGAGGCCTCGATTCTTACTACTGCCAAATCTGTCTCCGGGTCGTCCCCCACGAGGTCGGCCTGAAATCGCCGGCCGTCGGTGAGTGTCGCTTCTATCTTGCTCGCGCTATGCACGACGTGACTGTTGGTGAGGATGAATCCGTCGGGCGTAAAGATGAACCCCGATCCATGCCCGAGAGCCTGGCGTGGGACGCGTGGCTCCGTGGCTTGCTCCCTCTCGGGCGACTGATGAACTTCGAGGTTGAGGACGGAGCTGCTGACCTTTTCCGCGGCGCCGATTACGGCACGCGAATAAGCGTCCAGAAGTTCGTCGTCAGGCACCGGTGCGACCGTGGATAAAACTCCGGCGGGCGGGGCGGGAGTAGTATCCAGTACATCCTCTAAAATTGCTTCCATTCGCCCTCCTGTCTTGGAACCGTTAGTTACAGTTTATTAGATTCCTGGGGCGCAATTCCGTTTCGAACGCCTCTCCCCGCGGGTCACTCCCGCGAAAGGCCTCGGAGCGGCGTCGCGTCGGTAACCCTTGTGGCTCCCCTAGGACGGCCGCAGCTAGCCCCTGCAATTCGATTTCTTGGAGCGTTTCCAGTGACGCCCAAGCCGCCCTGATACACTACGCCGCAGGATTGAGGTAATATATCTGTTGGCGGGCCGACAACGGCCGGTCCAGATGTATTGTAAGGACGGGATGTATGTGTCTCATCGATTCAGGACGAACCAGCGAAAGCCCAGCGCGGCGAGTTAACCTCAAAGGCAACCTGGGCAGGATTGCGGCGCTGGCGTTGGTGGTTGGCGTGTGCGTCGTGCCGGTCTGCTTCGTTCGGGGGCAGACTACGTCGCCGGGGTCGTCAACGTCCGGCGCCAAGAACTCATCCCAACAACCTGCCGTTCGGCCAGGCGAGACCGCACCGCCGACCAGCAAAGACCAGATTAAGGTCCTGGTAAAGGTGGTGGACGTCCCGGTGACCGTTGTCGGCAAGCATGGCCTCCCGATCATTGATTTGACGCAAAGTGATTTTCAGATTTATGAAGATGGCAGGCCGCAGTCGATCCGCTACTTCAGTCAGGAGTCCCACCTGCCCCTGCGGATTGGCCTGATCCTCGATACCAGTAATAGTGCGCGGCGGCAACTCGAGTTCGAAAAGAATGCGGCGACGGATTTCGTCTTTCAGATGTTGCAGGGAAGGAACGTCAAGAACCAGATTTTTCTGGAAACCTTTGATGCTTCCAGTTCGCTTATTCAGGATTTCACCACCGACCCTGAAACTCTCAGCGAGAAGATTCAGGACCTGAAGGCAGGAGGCGGGAAGGCACTCTATGACGCCATCTATAACTCCTGCAAGGATAAGATGATGCACGCAGGAGACCCCGAGCGCACGCGGCGGATCCTGGTGCTGATCAGCGATGGCCTCGACGTCGGGAGCCAGCATTCCCTGGATGAAGCGATTTCCATGGCGCACAAAGCCGAAACCATGATTTATACCATCGGCAATGCGAGTTATGGCTTCACAAATGCCGGGGACGACATCCTGTCAGGGTTTGCGGACGGCACGGGCGGTGGAGCGTTCTTCCCCCTCCGTGACGCCCCCGGCACCGACCTGGCAACCGGCTATTTATCCCACGGGCAGATCGGAGAAACGTCTCAGAACAAGGGACTGGGCGCGGAGACCGGAACCTTTTCCGCGCAACGCCTGGTGCACATTGCCGACGCGATGGAGGCCATCTACCACGAGCTGGGAGCGCAATACGATCTGGGGTATACACCCACGAATGGCCTCCTCGATGGCACCTACCGAAGCATTCGCGTCCTGCTGACTCGCAAAGGCGTCACCTGCCGCTGGAAGCCGGGCTATTTCGCCACCGCAGAGTGAAACGGGATCGCCCTCTTGCGTAGCAGGATTTGACCTTATGGGGAAACAACGCCGTCGCCAATTCTCGGCACTTAGAGAACAACTTCGACGGGAGAGAGAATTGGCGGAAGCGCAACTCACACCCGTCGCGCGTTTCCGCGAGGCACTTGAACTGTCCGACTTCTGTCTTAAACTTGGTGCCAGAGGCCGTGAGCTCCGTGTTAATTCAAGCCCTTCGAAAAATCCTGAGCGTACTTGAAAACCTGGAAGTTCCCTACGCCTTGATCGGCGGCCTCGCATTGGCCTTCTACAATGTCGTGCGCGCGACGAAAGATCTGGATTTGCTGATCCTATTGAGTCCGATCGAAATGGAGAGGCTCGCAGGGCAGCTCACAGCGAATGGATTGCGCGCCCAGGCACGAAAAGGAGCGCCAGGAGATCCCGTTGTGGGTGTCGTGGTTGTGGATCTCCCCATTGGCGCAGGTCACGTCTCCTGTGATCTCCTCCTTCCGTCTGCCCGCTGGCAATCGGAGGCTGTCCGGAATGCTCAATCCTTCGAGACGGAGGGGTTGTCACTCCGGGTTGTCCGGGCCCGCGACCTCTTTTTGCTCAAACTATACGCGGGCGGACCGCAGGATTTGCTGGACGGTGGGCGCTTGCTGCGAATGCAAGACGAAGCCACGGGCGACGCGTGGAAAGAGGCTGCTTCAAAGTTGCGCCTGAGGGAAGAGCTGAAGCGGTGTTTGAACTTCTTGGCGAACGAGTGACAGGGAGAACATGATGGAACTTTCCAGTCTTTTGTCCGATCTTCGCGGCTCCCGCATCGTCGACCTCAGCCAAACCCTCGAAGAGCACATGCCCCACTTCCCCACGCATTCCATGTTCTTTCACAACCTGTGGGGCTCTTACTGGCATGGCGGGCGCTCGCTGAGCTATCAACTGGTGATGCACGAGCACAACGGTACCCATGTGGACGCGCCGGCGCACTTCATCAGCGACGCCAAGCCCCACGCACACCTCACCATTGACCAGATTCCCGTAGCTCGCCTGATGGGCCGGGGCGTTCACCTTGATTGCCGTGCATGCCAGGAGTCCGATTACGTCTCGCGCCGGCAGATCGAGGACTGGGAATTCCAGCACGGCGCGATTGCGCAAGGCGACATCGTGCTTTTCGACTTTGGCTGGTCGGCGCGATGGGCGCTTCGTCCACACGACCAGCCCTACGTGGGGTGCTGGCCAGGAGTGAGCGTGGAAGCCGCGGAATACCTTATTTCCAAAGAGGCGGCGGCCCTCGGCGTCGATACGCTTTCCCCTGATCCGCCAGAAGCCTTGCGCACCAATCCCATCCACCCCGTCGTGCTCGAGAAGAATCTTCTCATCATCGAGAACCTGACAAACCTGGGAGAGCTACCCGATTTCTTCCTTTTTCTGGCTTTTCCACTTAAGATCCGCGCCGGCTCGGGCTCGCCCATTCGAGCCGTTGCCATCTTCTAAGTGGTCGCCACGCACCTGTCTCAAACGCGTTCGGGCTCACCGCCCCTTGCCCCTCCTCAGCGGGGAGGGGAATTGGACTCCCCCTCAGAAAGTAGGATGCCGGGGGTGATTGTTGTCTATTGGCTAACTCGGGCTCTGGGCGCGGGGGCGCAGCATAAGGATCACTAGGGAACCCGTGAAGTACGCCGCGCTGAGCATGCCAAAGGCGTATCTGAAGTTCCCCGTATGTTGGTTAATGTACCCAACCGCCAAGGGCCCGAAGTACCCTCCCAGGTTTCCGAGCGCATTTACTAAGCCCATGGCGGAGCCCGAAGCGGTCCGGGGCAGCGTCTCGGTAGGAATCGCCCAGAAAGGCCCCAGCGCACCGTAGGACCCCGCGCCGACAAGGGAGATGGCAAGGAAAGCGAGGGAAGGGAATTGACGGCTCAACAGAACGCTGACCAACATGAAAAAGCCGCCCCATGCGATCGCCAGCGCCACATGCCGGTGCCGCTCGCCTGTCTTATCCGAATGGCGGGAGACGACGATCATCCCGACCGCGGTCATGAGATAAGGGAGCGTGAAGAGAAATCCCACCTCGGCGCTGCTGAGCTTTTGTGCATTTTGCATGGCGCTCGGCAGCCAGAAAAGATAGCCGTAGTTGCCGCAGTTCTGCAAGAAATAGTACACCACCATCAGCAGAAGGGCAGGGCGGAGAAGAGAGCGAAGCACGGGTTCGGGAGCACCAGGGTCAAGTTCTGAAGCCTCACGTTCCAGCGTGGTTTCCAGAAAGTGAAGTTCCTCAGCGGAAATCCAGCGGGCTTGGCGTGGATGATCGTCAACAAAGGACCACCAGATCACCAGCCACATCAATGGGAAGAGGCCCTCCGAAATGAGCAGCACGCGCCAATCCCAGCGTTGCAGAATCCACCCGGAAAGCGGTGAAGAAGCGACCACGGCTACAGGAAGGCAGAGCATCCAATAAGCATTGGCGCGTGCCCGCTCAGCGCGCGGAAACCAATGAGCCAGCAGGACCAGGGTAGCCGGCCAAACGCCGCCTTCCGCCACGCCCAAGAGGAACCGCATCATCCAGAACGCGCGCCAGGTGTGGACCAGCCCGCAGCCTACGGAGCACGCTCCCCACAGAACCAGCAGGATGGTCACGAAGCGCTTGGCGCTCCATCGCTGCGCCAGGTATCCGCCCGGGATCTGCAAGAGCAGGTAGCCCCAGAAGAAGACGCCCGCAGAAGCCCCTGCTTGGGGAGGCGACATGTGAAGAGCCTTGCTCATCGAAGGCAGCGCCAGGGAAATATTCGTCCGATCGATGAAGGCGATCGTGTACATGATGAAGGCAACGGGGATGATGTGCAGCCAGCGCTGTGTGGGCATGAGAATCGGACCCTGAACGAGTTGCAGCATAGCAGCAGTCACGCTCCCTTTGCAACGCCATTGCGTGCCGTTGCAGGGTAGTAATTGACATCCCTCAGCGGCTGTGCTAACTAAAGTCTCTTAGGCGTCGCACCGGTCCCGCAAGTGCCACGCCGGAACTTACCCCTGAGTCAGGGCGTTTCACCCGAGAATGCATATGGGCGTGGAAGAGCTACAATCCGCCTGGGAGTTGCTCAAGGAAGCCTACCAGTATCAGATGGGCGGAGACTACGACATGGCCGTCGAGCTCTACAAGCGCTCCCTCGACCTGCATCCCACTGCCGAGGCCTTTACCTTTCTGGGGTGGACCCACCGACTCCAGGGAAAAATCGAAGACGCCATTGCCGAATGCAAGAAGGCTATCCAGGTCGACCCCGACTTCGGCACCCCCTACAACGACATTGGCGCTTACTTGATTGAAAAAGGTGAATACGACGAGGCCATTCCCTGGCTGGAGCGGGCCTTGCAGTCCCGCCGCTACGACTCCTACCACTATCCCCATTACAACCTCGGCCGGGCATACATGGCAAAGGAAATGTATGTCAAGGCCCGCTACCACTTGGAACAGGCCCTCAAGTTGTCGCCGGATTACACGCTCGCCAATGAGGCTCTGGAAAAGATCCGCAGGAAGATGCAGTGATCTCGGCCGCGCCACCCGAGCAGCATCCTGAAATCCCCACTGTCATTCTGAAATTCCCCACTGTCATTCTGAGCGAAGCGAGGAATCCCGGTAGTTCCTCCTCCGCCGCCAAGAGCGAAATGCCAAGATTCTTCGCTTCTTCGAGAACTGTGGCGCGGGCGTCTCGCCCGCCGTGGCACGGGCATCCTGCCCGTGCGCGGGAGCGGGACGCTCCCGCGACAGCGGCCGAGACGCCCGCGCCACGTCCGGCCGCCGACGGGCATGAGCGACTAGAGAGCCGGGATATGGCACCGCCGCCTGCCGCAGAGTACAATAGCCAGAAGCTGACGGCTGATCGCTGAGAGCTGACAGCTTGAGGGAACCATGCCCAAGGCTCAATTACAGTACCTGACCGACGAATTGAACAAGCTGCGTGAGCAGAAGCTTTACCAGAAGCTGCGCGTCCTTGAAACCCAGCAGCTTCCCGTCTCCCGCTTCGACGGCCGCGAGGTCATCAACCTTTCCTCGAACAACTACTTGGGGCTGACGACTCACCCCAAGCTCCGCGCGCGCGCCGTCGAGGCGATCGAGAAATTCGGCGTCGGCTCCGGCGCCGTACGCACGATCGCGGGAACCATGTCGATCCACCTCGAACTCGAAGAGAAAATCGCCAGGTTCAAGCACGTCGAAGCCTCCGTGGTTTTCCAGTCCGGTTTCACCGCCAACGCGGGAACCGTACAAGCCATTCTGGGCCGCGAAGACATCATCATTTCCGACCAGCTCAATCACGCCTCGCTCATTGACGGCTGCCGGCTCTCCCGCGCTGAAATCAAGATTTTCCCCCACAAAGACATCGAGGCCTGCGAAAACATCTTGAAAGAAATCGCCGGGCGGAAGTGCCGCAAGCTGCTGGTCACCGATGGAGTTTTCTCCATGGATGGCGACATCGCGCCGTTGCCGCAACTCGTCGAGCTGGCCGAGAAGTACGGCTGCATCATGATGATTGACGACGCGCACGCCTCCGGCGTCCTGGGGCGGAACGGCCGCGGAACCGTGGACCACTACAATTTGCACGGCCGCGTCGATGTTCAGGTCGGCACGCTTTCGAAGGCCATTGGCGCGCTGGGCGGCTACGTCTGCTCGACTCGCGACGCCATTGAGTTTCTCTATCATCGCGCCCGGCCCTTCCTCTTTTCGACTTCGCATCCCCCGTCCGTGGCTGCCACCTGTTTGGCTGCCTTCGAGGTCCTCGAAGAAGAGCCGCAACTGATCGACCAGCTTTGGGCCAATACGCGGTTTTTCAAGGAAGGACTGAAGAAGCTCGGGTTCAACACCGGCGTGAGCGAAACCCCCATAACGCCCGTTATCGTGGGTGACGCCGCCCTGGCTCACGAGTTCTCGCGCCAGCTTTTTGCCGCCGGCGTGTTTGCCCAGAGCCTCGGCTTCCCCACCGTTCCGGAGGGCAAAGCCCGCATCCGCACCATCGTTACTGCCACGCACACGCGGGAAAAATTGAACCAGGCGCTGGATATTCTCGAAAGCGTCGGGAAGAACCTGAAAATTATTTAAGAGTGATTGGAATCTGCGCGGGTGGAGCTAGGTTGCCGCGGGTGGCGCAGACGTGCCGTAGTTTGGCAGGTCGGCGCCCCTGTCGAGAAGGCGCATACATCCCGCCAAAGTACGGCGGGACGTATGCGCCACCCATGACTTGTAAGTTAATCTAGTTCACCGGTTCGGTGAGAGCGGCCGAGTGGTCGGCCAGGCGTGCGGGCTGGACCATGCGATAGAGGTGGTTCAACGGCACGCGGCCTGGGCCCACGCTGTACGCCTTGCGCACAGCCTCGGTGACGTAGGCTTTGGCCAGAACCACAGCCTCGCGAAGCTGGCGGCCCAACGCCAGGTGCGCGGCGATGGCAGAAGAAAACGTGCAGCCGGTGCCGTGGGTGTTGTCGGGCTTCACGCGGTCACCGATGAACACTTCCAGCCCCGAGCCGTCATAAAGAACGTCCGTGGCCTTGTCCAGGTGGCCGCCGGTCACGACCACAGCGCGCGCCCCCATCTCCACGAGCTTGCGCGCTGCCGCCTTCATGGCTTCCAGGTTTTCCACTCGCAGCCCGGTCATTGCCGAAGCTTCGAAGAGGTTGGGCGTAATCACTTGGGCGCGCTTGATTAACTCGTCGCGCAAGTACTCCTGGCACGCCTCATCCATCAGATCTTTCCCGCTCGAGGAACGAATGACGGGATCGAGGACGGAGGGGAGCGCCGGGTTGGATTCCAGAATCTCGCCGACCACTTCCGCATTGGCGCGATTTGCCAACATTCCGATTTTGATGGCTTTCACTCTCCCATCCGCGAGCAGGGCGGCAATCGTTTCTTTCAAAACCGCGGGCTCAGCAGGGTAAACAGCGTAAACTCCCTGGGTGTTTTGGATGGTCAACGCCGTAATGGCCGCCACGCCATAACAGCCATGGGCGCCAAAGGTTTTCAAATCTGCGGCGATTCCTGCTCCCGAGGAGGGGTCGAAGCCTGCGATGCTGAGGGCCACCGGCCACGCGGCGCTAAGCTGATGATTCATCTTTTCTTGCTGAGCCTCTCTTCTGGTCTGCGGCTTAATTTGATTATAGAGGGGCGTGCCGGGTTGTCAATAAAGTTTTGTTCACTTCGCCGTTCCCACCACGTCCATCTCAGAGTCGGATTGCACCACCAGCTTCATGGTCTTTGAGTCTGTAAAGGGAATCGACCCCGAGTTTTCGAGGCGGGCAGTCAACGTCTGGTGGATGGTGGCATGGTTTTCAAGGACTCTGCCGTCGTCGAGCGCCAGCAGCACCCTGCCTTTACCCTGGCCTTCAATGTGCATGTCCACGCCCATCCCGTGCGAGGCGAGCTGAGACAGCGGCTCCGTCGGCCCAAGCACCTTCGAGGAGGGCCGCACCACGTTGACGAAGCTGAATTCTACCACCGCGGCTTCTACCTCTCCCACCTTGGTCTTGCCGACGTATCGCAACGTGTTTTCCCCTGTAACGTCATACGGATATGCGGCGCTTGCCGGCGAGTCCAGTTTGTGCTTCCACGTCTTCCCCGGTGTCACCGGATAATCGGGGTAGAGCGTGTTGCCGCCCACCTGCTCGAGGAAAAACCTCAACGCCTGGCGAAGCGGCTCGCGGTAGGCCGCGTCCAACCCCTCGAACAGGCCCTCGCCGCCTTCAAAGCCCAGAAGCTTTCCCTCCCGGTCGTAGTGGGCGACGATACCCTGGCCGGCGACGTGTTCGCTGATCTCCCGTTGCGCGCTTTCAGCGGACTCGCCGAAGCCGTCGGGCGTGTGCCGGGCGAGGTCGGACTGGAATTCGAACTTGTCGAAATGATTCTCAATGTCCGCGCTCCCGTCGGCGTGCACCCCCTTTACCGTCACGGTGTTTTGCTGCTGCATCGAGAAGTCGGTAGGCAGTGGAGGTAAGAAACTCTGCAGCTCGGGCGGCTCCGAATGGACCACGGCTTTGGTGTGCATCTTGGTGGCGTAGACCATTTTCTGGCCGCTTCGGTAGCGACGCGCCAGCCTAACCTCTTGGCCGAGGGACAAGGCAGGTGCGCACGAGCAGAGCAGTGCCAGCCCCGCGACGAGCCGAAGTCGTAGGCGCGGCCCTTGTGGGCACTGAAGTCGTAGGGGCAGCCCTTGTGGCTGCCCTGGCGTTCCTGGAAAGGAATCCGCCACGCGTGGGTCTTGCCTCTCAGACCGATGCATTCGCCATTTCCTTTTGGTAGCGCTCCAGACATTCAGGGGAGCAGAAGTGAAGGGTCTCGGAGCCGCGCACGAGGCAGTGGGAAAGCTCTGTAGAAACAAACATACCGCAGACCGGATCGCGTGCGGTCTTGCCTACCCGCACCTGATTAGCTCGTGCCGAGGGATGAGCCTCCCCGCGCACTGGGGAGGGACGGATGAAAACTCGCAGAGCCCCGCCAAGCACCTTCCCCACCACGATGAGAAAGATCAATTCCACCAAATATTCAAGCAAGCTTCCCATAATCTGTCAGACGACTCCATCGCCCCGCGGGATGCCCTGATTCTACTGGCTGGACGTAGCGTCACCGGAAGAACCTTGTGCCGCGTCCAACTTCTGCTTCAAGCTTGGAAGACTCGGATTCGCCGGATCCAGCTTGTGCAGGTGGTCCCACGCCTTTCGGGCAGCGGCCAGGTTGTGAGTCCCTTCCAGGTTCACCACAATGACGTTTAGCAAGGTGGGCTTGTGGTCGGGATCGATCTCGAGCGATTGGCTGTACTGCTTCAGCGCCTCAGCGCTTTGGCCCGCGTAGTAGTACGCCGTCCCGAGGTCAGTGCGAGCGTTGACGTTGTTCGGGTTGAGGGCCAGGGACTTCTGGTACCACTCAATGGCCTGCGGGTATTGTCGCTGGTCGTAGAGGAAATTGGCGAGCTTGAGAGGAATGTCGGGGTCCTTGGGGTTCTGTTGCGCTTCCTCTTGGAGCTGCTTGATGATCAACGCGTTGTCGATGGGGGGATGCCCTTGGGGTAATCCGGATGGCATCGCTCCTCCCTGGCCTGTTCCGGGAGAGCCGCCGGTATTCTCGGCGGTTATCCCGGAGGATGCGGTCATCACGCCTTTCTGCCGCCCGCTCCAGCCCATCTGCGCGGCTGTGATGTAGCCCGCCAGAAATCCCACCACGAGAAAAACCACCGCCGTTAGTAATGTCTCTTTTTTCATCCGGTCCCCGCGCACCACCCCCTTGTTGCAAGTCTAATTGAGCCACAAGGTAGCGTCAAGCGCATCGCCAACTCTTGTACTCTCCTATTTTGGAAGCAGCGTCGACCTTCATGAGTTATTCGTACCGGAGGGCCTCAACGGGATTCAGGTGAGAGGCGCGGATGGCCGGGGTAAGGCCGCTGATGAGCCCTACCAAGATCAGGATGACGGTGGACACCCCGACGGTCCCAAGCGAAATGTAGAGGTGAATATCGCCTTTGCCGGAAGTGTCTTCGTAGAGAGGGCCGTACAAAGGAAGCGGTCCGATGGCCGCGGAGGCGGCGTAGGCAAGGCCAATTCCAATGACTCCGCCAATCGCGGTGATAACCAGGGCCTCAGCAAGAAACTGCAACTGGATTTGCCAGCGCCGGGCGCCCAAGGCGCGGCGCAAGCCGATCTCCCGCACGCGTTCTTCGACCGCCACCAGCATGATGTTCATGAGCCCCACGCCGCCGATGCCCAGGGTTAGCGCCCCTACGAACGTAAACAACGCCTCGAAGCCGATGGTGATGCCATCAATGACGGGCCGGAACTGCTCCCGGCCGAACATGATAATGGCGCGCTCGTCACTCGCCGAAAAGCGTTGCCGCTTGGCGATTTCCGACCGCACCTGGCTCATGGCCTCCTTTTCAAAGCGTGGCGCCCGCGGCTCGAAGACCAGCACCCCGGCATAGCGAGTGTTCCAGAGTTCGCCCGCGCTGGAATAGGGGATCCATACCGACTCGTCGTCACTCGTGAAGTAGTTGCTGTCTTGAATCTTCCGCTCCATGGTTCCAATCACGGTGAAACGGGTGCCGCTGATGCGAACCGTTTCGCCCACTGCCGGCTGTCCACTGAAAAGCTTTTCCCGGAGACGCGCGCCCAGGAATACCACCCGCCGCCGTTCGAGCGCATCCTCGGGGCTGATCCAGCGGCCCGCGCTGGGCACCTCGTTGCGCATTTCGCCATATTCCGGACAGACGCCGCGAATCGCCGTGTTGGCCAGGCGGTCGCCGTACGAGATGGGAAGCCAGCGCACGGTTTCAAGACAGGCGGTCTTCACCAGCGTGGCGTTCTCGCGAACCAGATCCAGGTCCTCTTTTTCAAGCACTACTTGCTTGCCCGCCCGCTGGCCTCCAGCCTGCTCGCTGGTCTGCTGGGGCCAACAGATCACTGCTCCCTTGCCGAATGCGTCGAAGGACGCAACCACAACGGAACGAAGCCCTCTGCCGTAGGCGAGCAAAAGAGCCACTGCGGCAATACCCCACATAATCCCCAACATGGTGAGAAAACTCCGCAGCGGCTGCCGGCGAAGCGCGGACCAGGCTTGAATGATCGTTTCACGAAACATTTGAGTTCTCAGTTATCAGTTCTCAGTTATCAGCAAACCCCTCAACCTAGAGATAAACGCGCTTAGCATCCGCTTAACTTCGATGACTTGGCTTTCCAGCGATTTATATTCGGACTCGCCCAACATTCCGAGATCGTGAGCGAGAAGAAGGTGGTATTCAAGTTCGCTGGCTGAACCCATCGCTACCTGGAGAAACCGACCCAACTCAGCTCTGCCGCCTCTCCCGCATCCCTCCGCGATGTTGGCCGGGATTGAGGCGCAGGCCCGTCTTATCTGGCTCGTCAAGCCGTACAATTCAGCCTTCGGGAAGCTGCCCGTCGCTTTGTACACAGCCAGCGTCAACCGGTGGCTTTTCTCCCAAACGGTTAGCTTCTTGAAATCCTGCGATTTGTGCCTCCCTCACCAGTTTTCAGTCGTCAGTTGTCAGTCATCAGTTCGAATCAAGCTCGCCGGGTATCCCTTCGGATCTACCGACTGAAACTGAAAACTGACGACTGAGAACTGACGACTACCCGCCGGCTTCGAAACGCAATGCTTCGATCGGGTCCACCATCGCCGCGCGACGCGCCGGATACAGCGCCGAGAAGATCGCGATGGTTCCCAGGAGCGCGAACGACAACACGGCGGATTTCCAGGTGGGCAGCAGGCCCGCGAAGAAGGCCGGCATGGGAAGAAGGTCGACGAGCGCACAAAAACCATAAGCGATGCCCATGCCCAGGCCACCGCTCAACAACACAATCATGACCGCCTCGATGAAGAACTGGGTCAAGATCGACCGCGCGCTGGCTCCCACGGCTTTGCGCACGCCGATTTCACGGGTGCGTTCGCGCACCGCCACCAGCATGACGTTCATGACGCCGATCCCGCCCAGCAGCAGGGTTACGATGCCCACCGCTCCCAGAAAGAGCTTCATGCTGTCCATGATCTTCTGAAATCCCTTGGCCTCCTCGACCGTGTCCCAGAGGGGAGCGGCTTCCTTATCGCGCGGGTCGAAGTTGTGAATACGCCCCAGCGCGCGCTGCACCTGCCGCTTGCAAGTTTCGTGATCGACAAGCGAATTCGGAGCCACCAGCAAGTGATCGAGGCTGGTGGGCAACAGAGGCGGTTTGTTGGGGAAATCGCGCCGCATAGCGCCGAAGGGAACGAAGACCTTATCGACGTCCCACCCGTCATAGCAACTGTTCTGGTCCTTGCTTTCCATGACTCCGATTACGGTGTAAGGCAGGTTATTGATCCAGATGGTTTCCCCCACGGCGCCTCGGGTGGCGAAGAGTTGCTTCTTGATATTGCTGCCGAGGAACGCAACTCGGCGCGCCTGGGCGTTGTCGCCCCAGCCGTAAAACCGGCCCTCTGAGACGCGGATCGAGCGAATCTCGGCGAAGGGCGGAAGCGAGCCTGTAACTTCCGGTGAGGCATTGTTGTAAAGGCTGCGCGTGGATAAGCTGCCCCGCGAGAGTTCCGGCAGGACGTACCGGCAGGCCGTAGCCTCCGCCGCCACCTCGGGCGCATCCTCGTCCTGCCAGCTCACTTCGCGGCCCGCCCGCAGTCCCCCCGCTTGCATGCTGGTCCGGCCATTGAAGAAGATCATCAGGTCCTTGGCGAAGGTTTCCTGCTGCTTCTTCATGCCCACGCGCAACCCTTCCCCGGCAGCCACCATCAGGGTGATGGAAATAATCCCCCAGGCGATGCCAAACAGGGTGAGGAAGGTCCGCAGCTTGTGTGACCACAAGGTGCGCAGGGTGTCGAGAATGAGGTCGCGGAAAACCATTGGCTGTCCGTTGTCAGTGGTCCGTCGTCGGTTGTCAGTGGTTGGCCGTCAATTGCCTCCCTATTTGGTGCAACGCACCACGGACAACGGACTACGGACGTGGTCACTGCAAAATCACTTGCTGCCCTTCCTTCAAGCCCTCGATCAGTTCCGTCTTCACGCCGTTGGAAATGCCTAGTTTCGCGGAGAGTTTACGCCGGCCCGTCTTGGAAACCGGATCGGGAGTCTCCAGGAAGGTGTGGCGGTCCTTGTCGTAGATCACCGCCGCCTCTGGCACCATCAACACTTTGTGTTTCTCCTCGAGGATGATCTCGGCATTCGCGCTCATGTTTGCTTTCAGCTCCCCCGTGGGGTTCTGGATCGAGACGCGGACCTCAAAGGTAGTGACGTTGTCCTTCTCGACTCCCAGCGGGGAGATCTTGGTAACTTTACCCATGAATTTCTTATCCTTGAGCGACTCGACGGAGATCCTGGCTGGCTGGCCCAGATAGACTTTGCTGATGTCGGATTCATCCACCTTGCCCTTGACGTAAACCTCGCTCACGTCTCCCAGCGTCATGATGTTGCTGGCCTGCGAGCCGAGAATCAGAATTGAACTGACAGCGTCGCCCACCTCCACATCCCGCGATAGCACCAATCCGTCCATGTTGCTGACAATGGTGGAATTGCGCAGGTCCTCCTCGGCATTGTCGAGGGCGGCTTGCATCTGGGCCACCTGGGCTTTGGCGCGCGCCACTTCGGCGCGGCTCACCGCCACGTTGCGCTGGGCTGACAACTGCTTGTTGAGCGCGAGCTGGTAGGATTTCTCAGCGTCTTCCGAAACGGCAGTCGAAACCAGTCCTTCGATCTGCAGCTTCCGCTGGCGCTCGGTGGTGGATTTCAAGAAAGGCACGTCAGGACCTTGTGCATCCACCACATTGCGCTCGTAAGTCGCCTGCGCCGACTGCACGGAGGCCTCAGCGGCCTGCAAATTGGCGCGGGCTTCAGCCACGCGGGAGCGCAACTGCTCTTTGTCTAATTCCACCAGAACCTGGCCCTGCTTCACTCGGTCACCATAATCGGCAAAAATCTTCTCCACAATTCCGCTGGCTTTCGATTTCACTTCCACCTTCGCCAGCGGCTCGATTTTGCCGGTGGCGACTACTGACCGGGCCAAATCGCCTCGTTCGACTGTGGCCAGTTTCGAGGAATCAATCTGGCGACTCGGCCGTAAGGCGGCGGAAATGCCAAATCCGCACCCGACCAGAACTACTAAAACAACGCTCGCGGCGATCCAACGCCGCCGTTTCTTATGACTGTTATTCGACATGGCGCCACCTCAAACCCGGACGGTCTCCAGGGTGTCTAGTCCCAAATACGCGAAAGCAACTCCGAATGTTCCTGAACAGTTTTCTCTGACTTATTGTCATTCTGCGATAGGGGAGATCCATGGGGCGGCGTCGGCGCCGGAGGCAAAGACCAAACCGTGCGCGTCGGACACGCACGATGTCTTGCCAAAGTGGTTGAAGATGTCTTGAATTGGGTGCCTAAACCCTTAACGCTGGGCGGCAACCAGAGTGGGGCGGGAAACGACTTCCACGTGGACCCGTGTCGTTCCTGAGTGGACAAATCCTAAACGTTTGGCGGCGGCCCAGGAAACGTCGAGCAGGCGCTTCCCTAGATTCGGTCCGCGATCGTTCACGCGCAGCAAGATGGTCTTCCGGTTTCTGAGGTTGGTGACCCGTATGGTCGTTCCGAAGGGAAGTGTATGGTGCGCCGCAGTGAGTCCGTTTAAGTCGTAGACCTCTCCGCTGGCAGTCATGTCTCCTTGCAGCTCTTGACCGTACCAACTTGCCAGCCCGACTGCGTGTTCCTCGATTGGCGCGACACTCAAGCGCGGCAAGCTGAGCGAACCGGATAACCGCGCCTCGGACTTCGGCGACAGCGCAATGAGCCCTACCACAGCACAGCCAATGATGAGCCTTTTCATGCACCCCTCCGCGCGGTACGCTGCCCTTATTGGCCGAACTCACCGGACCTGCATTCTTTACCTAGGGTTACGACTCTAGTCACTGCCACTCTAGAGAGCCCGGATTGAAATGTCAAGCGGGAAAGTAGGAATCCAAACCGCCCGGTCCAGTATTCGAAGGTCTCGAGCCTTTCGCGTCTTATGGACGAGCCGGACAACTTGAAGGTCGGGTTTGCGATATCAGATCGATGCCGCTGGTGGGGTTCGAGGAGGGGCGAGCGACAACTTCCACCCGCACAGGGGTCGTGCCGGAGTCGATAAATCCCAAGCGCTTTGCCGCACGCTGCGAAACGTCAATCAAACGCCGCCCAATGTAGGGCCCACGGTCGTTGATTCTGAGCAAGACGTGCCTACTGTTGCTGAGGTTGGTGACCCTCACCGTAGTTCCGAACGGTAGAGTGGGATGTGCTGCGGTAAGCCCATGTGAATCATATACTTCCCCGCTTGCTGTGGTATTTCCCTCGAATTCCTCGCCATACCAGCTTGCCTCTCCGGTCTCAGGTTGTTCCTTGGGTACCACCGACCGGCGAGGCGACAGGCTCGAAAGGGGCGACCGCGCCTCAGACTTGGGAGACAGGGCAATCAGCCCTGCCACCGCGCATCCAATCACAAGTTTTCTCATTCATCCTCCAAACATCGCCCACCCATTCCTGTGGAAGTGGCCAAAATTGAAACAAGTTGTCGGGTTGGGGATGAGGGTATTGTCGAGGAACGCGAACAAAATGTCAAGGAATAAAAACAGTCTGACCAGCCTAGTTTACCCTAACCCGCGAGCCGTTTACCGGCTCCTGCGACTAATAACGGTCGTGAGCCATTCCACACTGCCGACTGCCCACTGCCGACTGCCTACTGCCCACTGCCTACTGCCCACTGCCCACTGCTTTCCCCCGCCAGCGGGATCTTCACCTGAAATACGGAACCCTCGCCCGGCTTGCTTTGGGCGGCGATCGTCCCCCCGTGGGCTTCGGCGATCCACTTTCCGATGGCCAGTCCCAGACCCGCGCCTCCGGTCTGGCGCGAGCGCGCCGGGTCGGCGCGAAAGAAGCGTTCGAAGATGTGGGGGAGGTCCTGGGCAGCAATGCCGATGCCGCTATCGCTTACCTCGGCGACGGCAGACCCGTTCCTCGAGCACAAAGAGACCTTAATGCGGCCTTGGGGCGGTGTATATTTCACGGCGTTGTCGAGCAGAATTACGAACAGCCTGAGCAGCGAGTTGGCATCGCCATTAATCCAGACAGGGGTCTGCGGCAGCTCCGCCTGCAAACCAATCTGTTTTGTTTCCGCCAGCGCTTGTCCTTCCAGGCAGGCTTCCTCAATGCATTCGGCCATGTTAATGCGCGCTCCCTCGAGGGCTTGGGCGCCCGAGTCGGCGCGAGCCAGAAGCATCAGATTCTCGATGAGCGAGGACGTCCTTTGCAGATCCTCGAGGATTTGCCGAAGCGTCTCGCGATACTCCTCTTCCGTTCGCGCTTTCCGCAGGATGATTTCCGCCCGCGTCCGCATCAGCGCCACGGGAGTGCGCAGCTCGTGAGAAGCATCGGCGGTGAATTGGGTTATTCGCCGGAAGGCCTGCTCCAGCCGTTCCAGCATGCCGTTCAGCGTTTCCGACAAGCGCTGCAGTTCATCTCCGGTACGCGGCACTGCCAGACGGCTGGAAAGGTTCTGCGCGCTGATGCTGCGCGCCTCCCGCGTCACCTGATCCACCGGTCCAAGCGCGCGCCGGCTTAGCCAATAGCCCCCTGCTGACGCCAGCAAAAGGAGAAGGGGAGAAGACAGAACCAGCACTCGCCGGAAACGACTCAGCGCCTCATTAAAATCGTCCAGCGGGTAGGCGAGCTGCACGATATAAGTCTTGCCGCCCGCTTCCACTGGAACGGTCAGCACCCGCAAGGGCACGCCGTCCGGCTGCTGAGTCGTGAAAGCGGTCCGAGTTTCGCCAGGCGTCGACGGGCCGAAGTGCGCCATGGTCCGGGAACGATAGATCCAGTTGCCGGCAGGATCTGAGACCTGCAGGAGATCGCTTCCGGCGCGTATTTCTTCGTCGTACTTGAGATCGCGCTCCAAGTCAGACTTACCGGAGTCTCGCTCGATCAGCTCACGGACCCCCTGAACCTGATCCTGCAAGTTCTCATCGACAGTTTCCAGGATGCTGCCGCGCATCGCGTAATACGCAACCACTCCGAAGGCGCAGAATCCCGTCGCCAGAACGGCGAAGTACCAGGCCGTGATCCGGATGCGAAGAGGCAGGCTGGTCATAGCTTCGGATCTGCTCTCAAGCAGTACCCGATTCCCCGAACCGTCTGTATCAGCTTAGGGCTGAAGCCCTTGTCCACTTTGCCCCGCAGCAATCGCACAAAGGCATCCAGCGTGTTTTCCTCCACGTCGTTCTCGAGGCCCCAAACCGCTTCCACAATCGCCGTGCGGGTCACCACCCGGCCGGCCTTCCGCATCAGCAGCTCGAGCAGCCGGTACTCGGTGGGCGAGAGCCGGATCTCCCGGCGCCCGCGTAGGGCCTGGCGCGACCCGGGGTCGAGGGTCAAATCAGCCACGCGCAAGCACGTAGGGCGCGGCGCCGAACCCCGCCGCGCCACCGTGCGCAGACGCGCCAGGAATACCTCGAATGAAAACGGCTTCGTCAAGTAATCGTCCGCACCTAGGTCCAGCCCCTTGACGATGTCCGGCACCGCGTCGCGAGCGGTCAAAATCAGGATGGGGGTCTGATTCCCGCCATGGCGGAGCCGCCGCGCCACTTCAAAGCCGTCCACTCGAGGCAGCATGAGGTCGAGCACAATGGCATCAAACTCATAGGTTTTAGCCAGCTCCAAGCCCTGCACGCCGTCAAATGCCAAGGCGGCGCGATGGTTTTCCTCCTCGAGCCCTTTCTTGAGGAGTTCCGCCATCGCTCTTTCGTCTTCAACAATGAGCACGCGCATAATCAAGAGTGGCTGGGCTGCACGCCTCTATCATAACCCTGCAAACCTAAAGTCACACTGAAAACCGGTTTTGCACTCTGCGCAGGTATTGGTACGACGCCGTGCGGGCCGCGGGGCAGGGAAGTGATCAGCGAGGACGTGGCGTTGTGGCGCGGGCGTCTCGCCCGCGGTCGCGCGGGCATCC
>JBEKMN010000019.1:0-60781 GCA_050008495.1 Terriglobia bacterium
GGTTCCAATGGGCGCGAAATGAAGCGAGGTAATCCAGCGTCTCGCGCACGCTCATCCACGGATAGAATGCCACCTGGTCCGGCACGTAAGAGAGAAGGCGTTTCACCTCCACTTCCTGTTTTGCCGGATCGAGGCCGAAGACGCGCACCTGGCCGCTCTGCGGACGGAGCAAATTGAGCAGACACTTTATGGTGGTCGTCTTGCCCGCACCGTTGCGGCCGAAGAATCCGTAACAGCGTCCGGGCAGCACGGTCAAGCTCAAGTCACGGACCGCCTCCGCGCGCCCGTAAGCGTAGGTCAGACTCTCGATTTGGATGACAGGATTTGGAGATATCATAGCTGGTCAGTCCTCCTTATGGTCTTCATGGGCGCGTCGTTTGTCGTCGAGCACATCCAGCCGCTCACGGATCAATTCGAGGAATTCATCATGGGGCACCTGCAAATGGTGCGCTTGCACAATGACCTGGTCGATGTGCTCGATCAGCAATTCGCGCCGTACCTTCTTCCGCAATGCCGATTGATTCTCTCTCAGGAAACAACCCCGCCCCGGCAGCGTTTCAATGACGCCCTGACTTTCGAGCTCCGTATAGGCTTTAGCAATCGTGTTGCGGTTGACGCGCAGTTCCTCCGCCAGGGGACGGATCGAGGGGAGCGCCTCGCCGGGCCGCAGCGCCCCTGAGGCCGCGGCGGCCCTGACCTGATCCACGATCTGGAGGTAGATTGGCATGCCTGACTTGAAATTGATTTGAAGTATCATGTTCGGCTCACTGTCATAGGACTCTATGACAGATGGGCGACGTTGTCAAGAAGAATTTTCGGGGCTCGTAGTTGTTTGAATTACCGTGACAGATTGCTTTTTTCATTTTTCACTTGACAAATCTAGGGCTGTGTGATAGCCTATAGGCGTGTTCATTTTGTGGACACATTGTCGTAGGCGGACGCCGGCGGTCGGCCAGGCGAGAGGGTCGGCCGGAAGGTTCCACCGAAACGGCAAGGCTGGGAAATAGAAAAAATGAAAAATAGTGGGAACGAAGCTAAGAAGTAATTGAAAACAAACGACATCACTTTTTTTGATGCTGCGAATTATGCGCATTTGACGCGCAAATTTGCACAAGTCGAACGCTGAAACGAGCAAAGATCGCGCACTTTGCGCAAAACGAAGCAAAGACTTTCGAGTGGAACGGCGAAGCCGGGCAGTGACAATTAGTCGGCTACATGAGCTTTCAATTTGCCGGATCCTGAGCAACCGGAAGCTGCCTCGCTCGAGAGCGCCGGCGGCGTGCTGCGAACTGAAAAATGTGGAGGCTGGCGAATTGAAAACATGGGGTGGGTGACGGGATTCGAACCCGCGACGTCCAGATCCTCAGTCTGGGGAAAAATCTCTATCTTTTGGTTTGCCTTGTATTTTCCCGCACCGTGCCCCATGGTTTTCTACGGTGTTCGGCGCTTAATGTTGCCAAATTGTTGCCAAGTTTTTGTGACTTGAAGAAGTCTGATCCGTAGCGCAGCTTGACCTTCTCACTTACTTTCCGATTAGGAGCGCCCCTTGGATTTCTGGGCTGCTACACCGACCGCATCGGAATCGAGCCGGGCACGTGCCGTCCAGCAGTGCTACCGGGTGGTTTTTAGGATCTGCATTCAACCTGCGAACTGCCTGCGACGCTCGGCCAGCTCATCGGCGACCCGCAGATTGAGCTCCCGCGTGATCGGATAGAAAAACAAGCAGACCAAAGTGAGCGCGAAAGCCAGCCCGGCGTAAAGGCTCGCCGTCATGCGGATGCCCATAAGCGCGTGTGATGTCTGCAAGACGTTCGGCGCATAACCGTAGAACGAGAACAGCCAGGCGGCAATGGCGCCGCCCAATGCCAGTCCGACCCACAGCGCGAAGACCACGGCTGCGGTTACGGTCGCCGTCGCCCGGCGTCCGGTTTTCCACTCGCTATAATCGGCCACGTCGGCGATCATCGCCCACAGCAGCGGGCAGGACCATCCAAACGCGAATTGCCGGAGGACTTCCGAGGTGAAGATGATCGCGGTCGCAGTCGGCGGAATGAGGATCAGGACTACGTTGAAAATGGCAGTCAGCGCCATCGACAAAATGAATAGGTTGCGTTTGCCGAAGCGAATCGACAAGGTGTTCGAGATCGCGACGCCGAAGAGCAGCGCCGTCAGGCCGAAGCCGTTGAACCAGCTAAACAGGGTTTCGTTGCCGGAGCAGTACTTGAAGTACGGCAACATCACGCTGCCGCGGATGGCGATGGCAATAAAGTAGAGGCCGGTCACAAGAAACAGTGCGATCCACGAACGGTTCTTGACCAAATCCGTGAGGTCTTGCCTCAGCGAGGTCTCTTGCCGGGGATCCGGCTGGATGCGCTCTTGCGTGGTGGCGAAGGCGGTGAAGAAGAAAACCACGCACAGGACCGAGAACAAACCCATCGTCATCTGATAACCCTTGGCCCGGTTCCCGCGCCCGAAATAGTCGCACATCGGGATGGCCAGCGCCTGCACGACGAAGGCGGCGATGTTCGCGAAGATCTGACGGTACGAGGCTAAGCTGGTCCGCTCGTCCGGGTCTCCCGTGATCACGCACGTCAAAGCCGCGTAAGGCACGTTGTTGACTACGTAGATAAGTCTGAGGAGGACGTAGGTTATGTAAGCGTAGAGGATCTTCCCGCCCGGACTGAGGTTAGGGGTAGTAAAAGTAAGGACGCCGATGATGCCAAAGGGCACTGCAGTCCAGAGGAGCCACGGACGGAACTTGCCCCACCGGGTGTTGGTCCGATCCGCGATAACGCCCATTACCGGGTTGAAAACCGCCGCGCCCAGCCCCACCACCAAGAAGAGGGTGCCGGCTGCTGCCGCCGTCAGCCCGAAGGTGTCGGCATAGAAGCTCAGTTGGAGGGCAATCATGGTTTGAAAAATGAAGTTCGCGGCCATGTCCCCAAGGCCGTAGCCAAGCTTCTCTTTTATCGAAAGCTTCTGCGTCATACTCGCCTCTTCTCTTGCCGCCCCTGCGGGCCGGCTGCTCATCCCGCTGTTCGGTATCAGCCCTTTACTTGCAAAACCACCTTCTGTAAATCGCACTGCCGCGAGGAGCTTCCGACCATGACCTCAAACTCCCCCGGCTCGACGACGAACTTCATGTTGATATCGTAAAAAGCGAGCAAGTCCGGAGTGATATCCAGCGCGACGGACTTCGTCTCCCCCGGCTGCAAGGAGACCTTCTTAAAGCCCTTGAGCTCCTTGATCGGGCGCGTCACGGAGCTGACCAAGTCGCGGATGTACATCTGGACGACTTCCGTGCCGGCGCGCTTGCCGGTGTTCGTCGCGTCCGCCATCACGCGCGTGGATTGGTTGCGGCGGATGCTCTTTTTGGCAAGCCGAACGTTCTTGATCTCAAAGGTGGTGTAGCTCAGGCCGTAGCCGAAAGCGTACAACGGCGACACATCGTCAAACAAATAGCCCCGGCGCGCTGAGGGCTTATAGTTGTAGAAGACCGGCAAATGGCCCGCCGAGCGCGCTATCGTGATGGGCAGCTTGCCGCCGGGATTGAAATCGCCGAACAGGACGTCAGCCACGGCGTGTCCGGTTTCCTGACCGAGATACCAGCACTCGAGAATCGCCGGAACGTTCTGGCTGAGGTAGTTGATCGAAAGCGGCCGTCCGTTGAAGAGAAGCACGATGATGCGTTTGCCCAGCGCCAGCATCGCCTTGACAAGTTCCTCCTGCCGGCCGATGAGATCGAGACTCGTGCGATCACCCATGTGGTTCAATCCCCAGGCCTCGCGGGAGGTTTGCTCGTTGCCGCCCAACGCCAGAACAATGACGTCCGCTTGGCTAGCCACCTCCACGGCTTCGGCAATTTGCTTGCGATCCTCAACGGGATCACTGGGAACAACTTCATTCTGGTTCCACGTGCCGCCGATCGTAATCTTGCATCCTTCGCTGTAGACCACTTTGGCACGTCCGCCGACCTTGGCCTTGATACCTTCGAAAACAGTGACTTCATGCTTCGGCACACCGCTGTAACCGCCCAGCAGGGTGCGGTGGGCGTTCGGCCCGATGACAGCGATCGTCCCTACGCGGCCTGGATCAAGCGGGAGGAGTGCATTGTCGTTTTTGAGCAAGGTGATAGCTTCACGCGCTGCCGCGAGCGCCAGTCTGCGGTGCGCTTCGCAACCGACCACACGCGCAGCTTCGTCCGGATCCACATAGGGGTCATCGAATAATCCCAGCTTGAACTTCCACAAAAGCATGGGGGCGATGAGTTCATCGAGTTGGGACTCTTTCAACACGCGCTTGCGAACCAGTTCGGCCAAGTGCAGGTAGCAATCCGGATCGGGCAATTCAATGTTGACTCCGGCCTTCACCGCGAGCGCGCACGACTCCTTCTTGTCCTTGGCCACGAAATGGCCGTGCGTGTCGGGGCGGAAACCTAGTTCCCAAATCGCGAAGTAATCCGATACGACGTATCCTTTGAATCCCCACTCTTTCCGGAGAACGTCGCGGAGAAGCCATTTGTTGGCGTGAGAAGGCACTCCGTCAAGCTCATTGTAGGAGGCCATCACGCTGATCGCGCCGGCCTGCTGGAGCGCCTCCTTGAAGGAATAAAGAAACGTCTCGCGCAGAACGCGCATCGAGACGTTCGCGGGGGCACAGTTCATGCCTGATTCAGGTTGGCCATGTCCAGCCAGGTGCTTGAGCGTGGCGATGACACGCTGCTTATCCTGGAAAGTCGCGTCACCCTGAAAACCCCGCACGGCGGCAATGCCCATCCGTGACACGAGGTAGGGGTCTTCACCGTAGGTTTCCTCGACCCGGCCCCAGCGCGGCTCACGTGCTACATCCACGACAGGGGTCAGCGCCTGGTGTGTCCCTCGCAACCGCGCTTCATGAGCGGTGACAGTGAAGATCGATTCCACGAGTTCAGGATTGAATGTCCCGGCAAGCGCAATCGGTTGCGGAAAGCTCGTGCCGTCAATGGCCGCGTGACCGTGCAGGCATTCCTCGTGGAAAATCACGGGAATCCCCAGACGCGTGTTTTCCAGGAAGAACTTTTGGATCGCGTTGGTGAGCACCGCATTGCTGCGAGCGTTTTTGCCGGAGCCGGCATCGCTGGGGCGGCCCACCTGGCCGGGAGCGTGTCCCGCTTTGAAGGCAGATTGGGCTTTCTGGAATTCGAAGTCGCCGTTCGCATCGACGAGCTTCTCGGCCTTTTCGCGCCAGACGCAGACCATCTGGGCGGCCTTTTCTTCGAGCGTCATCCGAGACATCAGGTCTTGGGTGCGTTTCGCCGCCGGCAACGCAGGATTCCGATAGGGCAACACCTTTGTGTTCGTTCGAACCTTCTTCATCTGCTCCTCCTCGTCACCGACTCAATGCCATGACCAGCACGACAACTTCGCGCGCGACAGGCAGAATCCCGATGGGCGTCTTCATTCAGGCTTTGTGTCTTGAAGTATTCATCGACGATTCCAGTCGGTCACATTGACCTTCTCAAGTGCCGCTGACTGCTGGGATATGGATATCACAAGTTGGGCTTAGAAGCCATTTCAAAACCCATTTAGACCGGGCCCAAGGTGAGAATACTTCGCGATTAATCCGGGCTATAGGTTCAAGCCACTGGGCTCGGGAAATAAGAGCGCAGATGCGGACATGTTGTCGTTGTGGCGTCGTTGTGGCGCCTCTGCCTCGAGTCGAGGAGAACGAGCTATCTCGGAATTACAACTACTGCGAGTTGAACTCCCTCACCGCCTCAGCCATAGCCACGATATTGGCCCCTGGCATTCCAGGGCTGACTCCACCACCTAGAGAAAGGATGAGCCCGTCTCTGTCCACGCTCCGAAGCAGATCCAGCGCCGCCCTCTTGACGTCTTGGGGTGCACCACGCGTCCCGATCTCCACGGGAGCTATATTCCCCATCAGGCAAATCTTTCCTGTCGTCCTTTCCCTGACCTTTTGGGGCTCTATCTTGTGGGTCCAATTGAGGACATCGAAACCGACATCGGCGAGGTCTTCCAAGAAGGGTTCGATGTTCGCGTCGTTATGGTATGCCTTCACCCAAGCACTTGGAAAGCTCTCGAAGACATGCTTGAGATAGGGATGCGCGAACTCCAGATAATGCGGGCGCGACAGAAAACCTACGATATCATCGAGGATGAAGATCCCTTCAACGGTGCTGCCGATCACCTCTGCCTGGGCTCGAAGCCATCGGATCGTGGCGTCGGTTGTATATGACATCAGCTTGTGTACCGCGCTCGGATTGTCGGTGATGTCCAGCATCAGTTGCGTTAGGCCGCGCATGAATGCCGCGGAGCAGAGCGGACCACGCGCCGCCACCACCGGGATCATGTGGCCTGCCCCGAGAATACGCATTCTTTGCGTTCGGTACCGGTGGAGTGCCGCCGGCATCAGGCCATCCGTCTAAGGGTCTATTGGCGGGAACTGATCCAAGTCCGCGAGGCGCAGCAGAGTCGGAACTTGGAGGGGTGGTTGATCCTGCGGGAAGCGAATCTTGCAGCCTAATGCGGAGGGCTCTATCGCCATACCGTATTCCACCCACCAAGATGGAAACACGATAATCTCGGGAAACTCTTCAACGATTCGAAGGTTTGCCTGGAACCACATTTCTGGATCAAAGTAGTAATCCGTGTTCTTGATCCCCAGGTACCCTGGAATCCAGGGACTGTCCATGATGAGGGAAACAGGCACGCGATCCGCAGGTTGCAGTTTTGCGACTTTCTTGAACAGGTCCCATTGTTCGCTTCGCATCGCAGAACCTCAATTCTTGCCCTAGCCGAAATCCGGCTGAACATTGAATACACCATATCGCCGGTCCTCTTGTTCGCGCTGGGCAGCCATGGCCCAGAGATACTTGAGACGATGCCCGGGCACCGAAACGTTCGGATGATATCCCGCCGGCCTCAGGACGGCATCGCCCTCCCGTACCACCGTGACGACCGCGGGAGAGTCAGCATTGACGTAAACAGTTGAATGCCGTAAGCCGGCGACGGCATGTCAAAGAAGACATACATTTCCTTTAGCGTGGCGGCATGCTCGTGCGGCGCCCAGTTCGTCCAGGTGCCCGGGTCGGAAATGGTGAAGCCGAGAAGCAAACGGCCTGCCTCGATGTTTTTCCTTAATCATGTCAGTTTCCTCTTCGCGCTCCCCTGAGAATCACGTCATTCCCGTCAGCCGACTTGAACCTGCCGGCCCGGGCCCCCCGCCCTTCAACAAGCTCAAGGCAAGCTTTTCGCGGAGGCGAGGAATGATCACTTTACATCCGCCGAGCGGTTCCCCTCGTAATACATGATATGGTAATAGGCTTCCCAGCCGTCCCAGAAGACCGGAGGCGGCAGGTGGGTGAGCGGGTCGCGGAGAAACTCGGAAAAGATTTCGGCCATTTGACGAGTTCGATAAGTGCCCGTTAGCCAGTCTCCCCGGTACCAGTTTTTCCATTTGCCGTATTCGGCAGCGGTTTCCGCCCGCGCAATCCCTTCGAGCGCCTCAAGGGCCGACGCGATGGACTGGCGTGCTTGGGTCACGTCGCCGCCCTGCGCCTGCTGGATCGCCTTCGCGACCTGGAGCAGCATCCGGTTGCTTTCCCGGTTAATGGCAATCATCGCCAGCACATGGGCGTGATAGAACGGCCGGCGCGAGGGCTCGACGAGCGGCTCCGCGGCCAGGGCCTTCTTCCAGACCGCATCCCACCGGGGCTGAGCGTCACTACATTGCTCAATCTCCCGCTCGGCAGTGTCACGCAACCACGTGCTGCCGGTTGGGTTCTCGTACGCCCCAAAGCCGAAGATATGAGGCGGAACCCATTGGGGTGCCTGGCTGGGTAGGCCGTAAAGCGGGGGAGTAATCATGTAGGTCAGCATCATCCGCCGGGCTTCCGTATGATAAAGCTGCTCGCCATATTCGCGTTCCGGTTCACCAAAACGCGCCGGCGCTTCAAAGTAATGATTGTAAACATCCGCCACCTGGGATGCCGCCCGCGCGCTAAACTCCTCGGAAGCCCAGCGGCGAGTGAATTCGCCACTGGCGCCGGCGCCACCCGAAGGCCTGCCTTTCCAGGCCGTTTCCATGGCGGCTTTAATGCCTAACGGGACGGGGCGGATGTCACTCGTATTGAGCAGAAGATACTGGGTCGCCCCGGCTTGGATGTATCGACCAAGCTCGGAGAAAATACGCTCGACCGGAACCAACTCAGTGAGCTGATTGGCGCGTCCATTCATTACTGCCACATGATAGTAAGCGCCCTGGCCTTTCGTCACCTGGCCCTTGTCCTGAAGGTAGCCGTAACCGTCATCCGCCCACACAGTGCTCACTTCAGGGGGAAGCGTAAGGTCCCCCTGTTGTACGAGTCTTGCCCCTTCCATCCAAAGGCTGGTGATGAACTGTGCGTCAGGATGGACGGAGCGGACGATCTGCATTTGGTCCGCGATCGCCTTGCTGATGAGTTGGCCGAGCGCCTTGCTGTTCCCACGAAGGCTCGGGTCCATGGAGGCATAGTACTCTCTCCTCCGTGACCTCCCTGGCCTCTGTGGCGAGGTGTTCCTTGGGTCTAGCTCTTATCGCTTTCCTCCTCCTGCCTCCTTACTTGGAGGAGGAAAGTGTCAGCATTGCCACGCTCGCGGTCGGCAGATTCACTGCGTGTCTAGCGTCCCTCTTGATAGTACCAAAGCGCAATGCTGTGACTGGAGCAAATACCATCGGGTCGGAGTAAGGTGAATTGGGTCCATAGCCCCCAGGATGGCAACGTGGTGCTTGAATTGGTCGGCGATCGTTTATCGCCTGGAACGGAAGGAGGTGGTCCGCTGCGTGAAGCGCATCAGCAACGCGAACATCTTCGAGGCGGTCGTTCCCCGCAAGGATGCCCAGGGCCGCTTGATTAATGAACTGCCGGCATTGCTCGGAGGGCGAGCCAAGCTGATCATGGCGCATTTGGTTGATTCGGGCGATCTCACCTTGGATGACATCAAAGAAGTGGAGAGAACCCTCCGCAGGGCCGCAACGAAGGACGATTCCCTATGCTCTCAATCGACCTCTCGCTGTTAGCGAACCGTCTCTGGCAATCGACGCTTTGCGTTGGGGTGGCATGGCTGCTGACCCTTGCCTTGAAAGAGAACCGCACGGCAATCCGCTGCGGGCTCTGCCTGACGACATCGGTGAAGTTCCTAATTCCTTCCTCAGTCCTGGCGGATATTGTCCGTGTGGCTGACAATCCACGCAGGTTCAGCGCGCCCGATTCGTTCCTGTCGGCCTCGACCGGCCGACGCGCGTTGAAGCTCGACGGAAAGCGCATGGTCCCCTGGCATGCAACTGGCGTTCGTTCATCCGCCCGCTCCCGACAGTCAGCGGCCTCCGCTACGCATTCCTTCTGTCACCTCCTACCTGGGCCTGAAACACTGGTTGGGCGCACCGGGCGTGGGAAGATTCTCGGTGACCGACGCGGCACTGGCATGCGCCCGGGCTAATGGAGCGGTGAGGGTGATGCCGGTGCCCGACACCTGTGCACCGGCTGCGTGCGGATGAGCGAGCGGCGCGGCAACGGTGATTGAGGTCCCGCCGAACCTCCTAACGGAGGCGACTACCGCTGTCTCCGAGTTCGCGCCATCGTCAATGGTGATGGTCTGGCCGTTGCTAAAGCCAATCGCACTGGCTACGGGGATAACGGTCGCGCCCATACGGGTGGCGGGGCTCACCGTGGTGGCGCCTGCCGTGCCCACCAAGGCGATGACGGCGGTCTCGAGGTTCTCGCCCCCATCAATCATGATCTTCTGGCCGTCGCCAAAGCCTTGCACGCTGGCGACTTTGATATTGGCCGCGCCGGCGGCCGAGGCGGCCGACAGGGTGGTGGAGGGCGCTGTCACGAAATCGGTGCAGTTGCTGCCGGTGTCGCGGCCGTCCGGGAAGCGGCCCGCGCTCGTATTGGGCGCAGCAGCCACCGGAGCGAACGGCCCGAAGCCACTGGGCGGGCCAGGCGTAGTCACGTAGCAGCCACTCTCCCCTAATCCGGAGGTGGCTTGGTAACCCTCGGCGGCCCATGGGTCGACGAGGCCACCGTAGTTGAGGCTGTCGACAACCATGCCAGAGGCGTTCCGAAGCGCCATGCTCCCTTCTCGGACGATGATGGTGCGCCCAAAGAGCGGAGCGCTCGTAGTGAGCTCGGGGCCGCCGAACCACTGGTTCGGCACGGGCGCCCCCTGGTAGCCCGCGATGGTGACCGCGGCGTCGCGCACAACCGCGTGGATCGCATGGTTGTTGGCCAGTGGCTGGTCGAGCGTGATGCCGGTGCCGAGCGCCTGGACGGGCTCGTTGCTCGAATGGGCAAAGGCCGTCGCCGGCTCAAAGCTGATCCCCGTTCCCCGATCGCTAAACGGGAGGTTGGCCGCATGGTTGAACTTGAGCGGGGCGGCCAGGTCGAGGCCCGTTCCCGGAGCGACCACATACTCGTCGCTGATGTGGGCCTGAGCCAGCGCCGGCGTAAAGTCGATACCGGTGCCGTTCGGACCCGAGGTGCCGACGGCAACGACGCTCACCACTTCCTTGTTCGTGGGTGTGCCAACCGTGATCTTGTCGCCCACCGCGAAACCGTTGGTGTTGCGCGCCTTGATGTTGGTCGCGCCGGCGCTCGCCTTCGCCGCAAGCAAGGTATGGCCCGCCTGCGTGCCGACACGCGTGACGGTAACGGTCTCGATGCCGTGGCCGACACTGTCGATATCCAGCCGGATCTTGTCACTAACCGAGATGTCCGAGACGGAGGTCACTTTGATGTTGGTCGCTCCGGCCGCCGCGTCCGCCGCCAGATAGGCTTGCGTGCCCGGCTTGCCGACCGCGGTGACCGTGGCCACCTCGTACCGCTCCATGTCTCTTGCCACGGCGGGGTAAGTGGCGCCAAACCCAAGGGCTATCTTCTGGCCAACCACAAATCCGGCCACGTCCATCACCGGCACGTTCCTCGAGTGGGCTGGAATGCTGATCACCGGACCGTCGGGCAGCGGTTGCCACAGAGTCGTGGGGTTGCTCGCTGCCGTACCAATGCCCGCGATCTTGCGCGTCTCCAGGTTGGAGCCGGTGTCGATGCTAATCGTGTCGCCAACCGTCATTCCCACGGTGCTCCTTACGTGGATGGTGCTGTCGCCCGCGCGCCCCGCTACCGCCAGTCCGGAGTTCGAGAGACCAAGCAGGTAGAAGCCGCCCGCTTTGAGCGACGTCCCGGCCGGCACCTTCACCCTCGAGAAGATTGCTTGTTGCGTCGGATGCACGGTCAGCGTCCAGTTGGAGATGTCGACGCTGCTGGAGCCTGCGTTGTAGAGCTCGATGAACGAGTCCGACGGATTGGCGGGAGGGCCTGAGCTAATGCGGAACTCGTTGATCTTGGCCGGGCTGACGTTCCGCACCTTCTCGGCCGTGGTCTCGGACTGGGGCCGACCGCTCGTCTGGTTCGTCCACCGGGCGTTGCCGACCAGGTCGCCGTTGAAGGCCGCCGGTCCCGAGGTGATCTTGAAGGTCGCGCTCACGCTCGCGCCAGGCGCGACCGGGCCCGCGATCGTTGCCGTCGTCTCGGTTTTACCCGGAACGACGGAGGTCCACTGCTTGGGCACAGAGACGCTCAACTTGATGCCCGTTGCGGGCGCTCCCGTGGTATTCGTGAATGTCACGGTAGTGTCCTGTGAGGATCCCGGTGAGAACGTCTGGAGTCCCGGCGGCGTGGCAGTTGCCGACGCGGGCACCATACTAAGCCGTGGAACGTCGTACCGTGCAGCCACGACGTTGGCCTGCACAAGCTGGTCAGTGGCGTCCGTCGGGAAGGTGCCCGCGGCCGTCATCGCGCCCTCATAGAAGGTGCCTTGCGAGCCGTTGCTGTTGTCGCCGCCATTGCCGAGGAGGATTGCCCCCTGCTTGCGCATCGGGTCATACGTGGAGTTGACGCGCGGTCCGTCAAACATAACCTTCAGGGCGCCCTTCTGCGCGTCGCCGCCCATGGAGGTCCAGTGGTGCGGTTCGCCCTTGGCGATCGCCGTCACGAATCGCCAGGTGATGCTCGGCAGGTTGGTGCAGAGCGTGGAGCCATCCGGGTTGACGCAACCGACCAGATTGTTCTCCTGGTCGGTCATGACCCATGGGCCGGGGGAGGACGCGTGGTACCACCAGGGGGCGTTGCCGTAGTAGGCGGTTTCCATCGTGCCGTTGTCATCGTCGCGGCTGTCGATCTCGGCATTGCCATAATCGAAGCAGCAGCCGGAGTTGTAGTGCTGTCCGTTAATGACCCAGTACTGCCCCTCCGCCTGGTCGTCGACTGCGGTGCCCTTCGCGTCGTCGTCCCGGAGGCCCATGCCCGGCTCGAGGAAGACGCCGTAGACTTTGTGGCCCATGGTCGTAACCGGCGCCATGTCGGCGATCGGGAGGGTGTTAAACCCGCCCATGGCCGGGCCGCTGAATCCCCCACGGGGCGCCTGAGTAAGGTCGTTGTGCTTGGGGGATTGGTCGTAGATGATGGTGATCCAGCAGTACGTGTTGGCGCAGAACGCGTCCTGCGCGGCCGCGTTGGCGTATCCGCCCGCATCCGGCGCTGGCGACGCAATGGGCTGGACGACGCCGATGTCCAGGGTCTTGCCGTCCGACTGGCGCAGGACCCGGTAGAGCGGACCGTTGTAGGAGGCGTACAGCGCGCGCGTGGTGCTATGGGCGGCTACGCAAGGATCGCCCGCGGCGGCGTAGATGTCACATGGGCCTTTGGGTCTGGGTGGAGGAACATTGGCTCCCGTCCCGGTCTGTGAGGCCATCTTCAAAGTGGGGCCGATCAGCGTGAGCGCCAGTGTGAGCATTAGCAGAAGATTGATTCTCGTTTTCATGTTTATCCTATTTGCCATGCCGGCATCGGCTTGGTGCCGCGCAGCAGCACGCGCGCCCCATCCAGGGCACGCCCGTCGTTAGCGTACCCTGAATGCGCTTCTCGCTAGCGGGGCGATACCAGCGTAATGACTTCCTCCTGCGTGGGCTCGCTGCAGGGAAAAGCGGCGGCAGCGTTGCCTTGCGCTGCAGCCCCCTGAACAATATCACGACTCAATCCGAAATACATTTGGGATGAGTTCGACAAACGCTCGGCGAAGGTCGAACGCAGCCGCAGTCCGGCGCAGGTCAGCCCTGAAGATGCTCCGCGATGCCCAGGAACCGGATGCGATGGCCCCGGATACACTGGGCCGGCCTCCGGACGACGGGCAAACGAGAGGTTGACCCACGGGCCGAGCACCTTCAGGCTTGCTGACCACTCGTCCAAGGAATCCGTATTTCAGTCTGCACACGTCCTTCGGCCATTCGCTGCCCAGCAGCGATGTCATTTGGCGCTTGACTTGAGCGGTGCCCTAATGCTATTTTGCTCTAGGCCTAGACCGAAATAGGCTGCGCTTGAGGACGCGGATTTGTTCCTATGACCACATCGACACAACGAGACCTCTTTCCAGGTGCCTTAGAGATGATGATTCTCCGAACCCTGAAACGGCAGCCCATGCACGGCTATGCGCTCGTCCAGCACATCAAAAGAACTTCGCAGGACCTGCTTCAGATCGAAGAAGGCTCTTTGTATCCGGCCCTGCAGCGCCTTCTCAAAGAGGAGTTCGTGAAGGCCGAGTGGGGCGTCTCTTCCACAAACCGCCGGGTTCGGGTTTACAAACTCACCGCCGCGGGCGCAAAGCATCTGGAGCGCGAAGTATCGAGCTTCGAGCGAATGCTGGAAGGAATTACACGAGTTTTAGCGCCGGGGGAGTCATGAACTGGCTAAGGCAACTGTTTTCGCGGCGGCGGCTGTACCGTGAGTTGGCAGAAGAGATTCAGGCGCACCTTGACGAGAAGGTCGAGGAGTTGGTTCGAGAGGGAATGTCCAGGGAAGAAGCGATGCAGTCCGCGCGGCGCGGATTTGGGAATTTGGGGCTGATCGAAGAGAACAGCCGCGAAGTTTGGAGATGGCCACCCGTGGAAGATTTTTTCTTGGACATGCGTCATGGGCTGCGCGCGCTGCGACACAATCCCGTCTTTACGACTGTCGCCTTGCTGACGATCGCGATTGGCATCGCTGCGAATTCGGCAGTCTTCACGGTTGTAAACAGCGTACTGCTGAGGCCGCTGAATTATCCGAAGGCGGACGAACTGCTGGCGCTGCATCAGATCGCTCCGGGAGCGGAAGGACTGACGGATTTTGAGAATGGTCTTCTACTCTCCCCATCGATGTATTTCACATACGCCGAGCACAACCGCACGTTTCAATCACTGGGTGTGTGGATAGCGGGCACAGCAAACGTTACGGGACTGGCAGAGCCGGAACAAGTGCGCACGGTTGCGGTGAGCGATGGGGTGCTTCAGGCCTTGAGCGTTTCGCCGGCAGTTGGGCGTTGGCTCTTGCAGACGGATCAAGTGCCGCGCGGTCCGGAAAGAGTGATGCTGAGCTACGGATATTGGCAGCGGCGCTTCGGTGAAAGCCCGGCGGTGGTTGGGCGAAACATCATGATTGATTCGCGGCCGCGGGAAATTGTTGGGGTGATGCGAAAAGGGTTTCAATTTGCTGATGCAGATTTCGATGTGATCGTGCCGCTGGCTTTCGACCGGGCCAACGTGATTCTTGCGGGATTCGGATATCACGGAATCGCGCGGCTCAAGCCTGGAGCGACTATTGCGCAAGCCAACGCCGACCTGACACGAATGTTGCCCATCTGGATGGACTCGTGGTCGAACGGACCCGGGACAAATCCGCATATTTACGAGACCTGGAGAATCACGCCGATGATTCGCCCGTTGAAGCAGGAAGTGATCGGCAACGTGGGCGAATTGCTGTGGGTGGTGATGGGAACAATTGGCGTGGTGATGCTGATTGCTTGCGCGAATGTGACAAATCTGTTGCTGGTAAGGGTCGAAGCCAGGCAGCAGGAATTAGCGGTGCGCACGGCGCTCGGTGCGGGTTGGACGCGGATCGTGCGGGGACTTCTCGTGGAAAGCGTGATGCTCGGCTTGATGGGCGGAGTGGCCGGTGTCGGCTTAGCCTATGCTGGCGTACGCCTTCTCAAAGCGGTAGGTCCGTCGAATCTGCCTCGCTTAAGCGAAATCGCGATAGATCCGCGAACGCTGGGATTCACATTTGCTCTTTCCGTGCTGTCAGGTTTGTTGTTTGGATTGATTCCGGCTCTGAAATATGCCCGGCCACGCGCCGGCTCGGCTCTCCAGAGCTTGGGACGAACGATCAGTGTGAGCCGGGAGCGGCATCGGACGCGCAATTTGCTGGTAGTTGGACAGGTGGCGATGGCGTTGGTGCTTTTGATGAGCGCTGGCCTCATGATTCGTACATTTGCAGCATTGCGAAAGGTCGACCCGGGGTTCGCCGATCCGCAGCATCTGCAGGCGATGCGAATTTCGATTCCGGATTCGCTGATCCCGGAGCCGGAACGAGTGACGCGAATACAGAACGCAGTTCTCGACAAGCTGGCGGCGATTCGGGGCGTGAAGTCCGCCGGGTTCGTGAGCGAAATGCCGATGGAGGGATTCGACTCGAACTGGGACGAGATTTTCGCGGAAGACAAGGTTTATGCTGACAACGTAATCGCACCCTTGCGGCTTTACAAGTATATTTCTCCCGGTTTCCTCGAGACGGCCGGGACAAAATTAGTGGCCGGGCGCGAAATGACGTGGAGTGAAGTCTATGGACTTCGGCCGGTAGTGATGGTTTCCGAGGATTTGGCGCGTGAGTTGTGGGGAACGCCATCGGCAGCGATCGGAAAACACCTGCGCGAGTTCACAAAGGAGCCGTGGCACGAGGTGGTCGGCGTGATCCAGGACGTTTCCGAGAACGGCGTCGAGGAGAAGGCACCGGAAATCGTATACTGGGCTCCGCTGAAGGAAAATCTTTACGGGCCGGGGCCCGCCCAGGCGGTCCGGACAGTTACGTTTGTGATACGGAGCGAGCGCGTGGGGACGGAGAGTTTTCTGAACGAGGTGCGTGAAGCGGTGTGGTCGGTGAATTCGAATTTGCCGCTGGCGTCTGTGCGCACGATGCAGGAAGTGTATGACCAATCGCTAGCACGAACTTCCTTTACGCTAGTGATGCTTGGGATTGCCGGGGCGATGGCGCTCGCGCTGGGAATCATCGGCGTCTATGGCGTGATGTCTTACACGGTGTCGCAACGCCAGCGCGAAATTGGAATTCGTTTGGCGCTCGGAGCGCAGGGCCGAGACATGCTGCAAATGGTTCTGGGGCAGGGCACCAAGTTGGTGCTGGTGGGCGTGGGGATTGGAATCGGGTCTGCCTACGGACTGACCCGGCTGATGAGAAATCTGCTGTTTGGTGTGACGGCACACGATCCCCTGACGTTCGCCGCCGTTTCTGCCCTGCTCATCTTAGTAGCGCTCTTGGCGTGCTACATTCCAGCGCGTCGCGCGATACTCGTCGACCCGGTAGTTACACTTCGCTACGAATAGTTTTCGTCCTTCCGTTAGTATCAACCCAACTCCATAACCTGAGATTCCCTCCAGATGCCCTCGAAATCGGCTCGTCGAAAGATCGACCTGGCGCTCCTCTTCCGCTCCGGACGAATCATGGGTGCGATCCAGCACGGAAATCTTTGCGATATCCGGCAATTGCCAAGAAAAGACCGCTTCACACACCCTTGACTCGCTCAACCTTTCGCGCTTACGATGGCGGCTTCGAGTACGAAATCACTCATGTCTCGAATCGTTGCCAGTGCCGTGGGAGGTGCGAATGCGAACGAAGCTCTTTGCGATGGTGTGCCTGATGGCGATCCCTGCGATTTCCGGCCGGGCCTATGGCCAAGCGGCAGCCGCGGCTTCTCCTGGAACAGTTGTCGCCACCATCGACGCGACCAAAGTCAGCGAGCCAATCAGCAAATATGAATACGGCATGTTCATCGAACACATCGGGTCCCTCATCTATCGCAGTCTCTGGTCCGAGATGCTCGATGACCGCAAGTTCTACTACCCGATCTCGTCCAAGGAGCCCGAATCCGCGGGCCGGGGGCAGGGCGGCCCGATGCGCAACATGCAGCTTCGCAAATGGCGTCCTGTCGGTCCAGACGCATCTGTGGTGATGGACAAGGACCACCCGTACGTCGGCGACCAAAGCCCGCGTATCGAACTTGATTCCACGACCCCGCACGGCATCCGGCAATCGGGCCTCGCCCTCGTCAAGGGCAAGCGGTATACCGGCCGCATCTTCCTGCGGGGTACTAACGAAACCAAGGTGAAAGCCACCCTGATCTGGGGTCAGGCTGCGGACGACCGGCAGACCATCTCTTTTACCACAGTGTCGGACGTGTACAAGAAGTTTCCGTTCAACTTCACTTCTCAGGCCGATACGGCTGATGGCGCTCTCGAGATCACGGGTACAGGCAATGGAACCATTCACATCGGCACCGTTTCACTGATGCCGGCTGACAACGTACAAGGCTTTCGACCCGAAGTCATCGCGCTGCTGCGGCAGCTCCACTCCGGCATGTGGAGACTGCCGGGTGGCAACTTCCTCTCGGACTGGACTTGGTACGATGCTATCGGCGACCCGGACAAGCGCCCGCCCATGTTTGACTATGCCTGGAATGCCATGCAGACGAATGATGTGGGCATGGACGAATTCATGACCCTGTGCAAGCTGATTGGCGTGGAGCCGTACATCACGGTCAACGCAGGCTTCGGCGACGCGCACTCGGCGGCGGAAGAAATTGAGTACATAAACGGCTCGGTCGGCACGCGTCTCGGCGCCCTGCGCGCGCGCAATGGTCATCCTGAGCCGTATCACGTGAAGTTCTGGAACATCGGCAACGAGCCTTGGGGGACGTTCCAACTCGGCCACACCTACCTGAAATACTACGTCCTCAAACACAATGAATTCGCCAAAGCGATGCGAAAGGTGGACCCGTCGATCACCTTGATTGCCTCCGGCCAAATGCTGGAGGACATGAACCTGGAGGGGGAAGAACGCGCCAAGTACGTAGGAAATCTCGGGCCCCTGTTTGGAACCGAGGACGACTGGACGGGCGGCTTTCTGGCGCACTGCCGGGGGAACTTCGACGGCATCGCCGAGCACTGGTACGCGCAGCCCGGCCGGCACTTCGATCTAGAGAAGGCAAAGAAACTACCGCCGGATGAGCCGACAGACCATGCGTATGTAAATGTTGACCAAACACCCTTGGAGTATGCGCGTTTTGCAGCCAATGTCGTGCACAGGAAGGCCGAGGAATGGCAGGGGTACCAACAGCGATTCCCGGCGATGCTCGACAAGAAGATCTTCCTGTCGGTCGACGAGTACGCCTACTTCGGCGGAGGCTTTGGTCGCGGCCCGAATCTGAAACTCGCTCTCGCCTACGCCATGATCTTCAATGAAATGCTCCGGCACACAGATTTCCTCACGATGTCGGCGCACACCATGGGCGTCTCCACACTGGACGTCACGCCGACTGCCGCTGTGCTGAACGCCAATGGACTCTTGTTCAAGCTGTATGGCGAACAACTGGGCTGGGGCTCGCTGCCGGTCGCCGTGTCAGGTAATTCGCCTCAGCCCCCGCCGAAGTATCCTGTGGGCGGAGACCAGCCACGGACAAACTCCGGCAGCCCGACCTATCCGCTCGACATGGTGGCTGCGCTGACCCCTGACCGTAAGTACCTGACTCTCGCCGTGGTTAATGCGACAGAATCCGGTCAGCGCCTCGAGTTGAATGTGACCGGCGTCCGGCTCGAAGGAAAACCCACGCTGTGGCAGATGACGGGGAAAGACCTCAATGCCTCCGACCGCGTCGGCCAAGAGCCGCAGGTCGAGGTGAAAGAGATCGAGCTAGCCGACGTGCAGCAGGCGCTTTCGGTTGCGCCCATCAGCGTTGATATCTATCGCTTTCCCGTGGCGCAGACGCCGCAGTGAAGGAGTTGACGCCCAGCCCGGAGAGATGGGCAGGTGCCTGGCAAAGGAGGTCGCGTGTAGTCGACTTTTTGGAAGTGGAATGTGGTCTGTTCCCTTTGAGATTCGTGCGATTGACAGCCCCGCGGTGCGCCATTATGCTCTATGGTGTTCTGAAGGCCCCGGGCTCTTTGGTAAGTTTGCGCGGCCACGCTTCGACATCCCTGAGGAGGAAAATATGAACTTTAATCGCATGCTGGCGATCCTCATCGCCTGCCAGGCCCTGATCGTCTCCGTGGCCACGGCACAAGACGTCGCGAACCTGCCCTATATGAATCCCAGCTTGTCACCTGAGCAGCGCGCGGCGGACGTAGTACACCGTATGACGCTCGAGGAGAAGGCTTCTCAATTGGTGAACCAGTCTCGGGCCATTCCGCGGCTGAAGGTTCCGGCGTACGACTGGTGGAGTGAGGCCCTGCATGGAGTGGCCTCGGATGGCACGACGGAGTTTCCGGAGCCGATCGGGCTCGCCTCCACATTTGACGTGTCCGGAATCCACGCCATGGCCGTGGATATCGGCATCGAGGGGCGCATTAAGCACGTGCAGGCAGAACGCGCCGGCCACAGCAACGTCATGGAAGGCCTGGATTTCTGGGCTCCGAACATCAACATCTTTCGCGACCCGCGCTGGGGCCGCGGCCAGGAGACCTACGGCGAGGACCCCTTTCTCAGCGCGCGCATGGCGGTCGCCTTTGTCACAGGGATGCAGGGTGACGATCCCCACTACTTCCGAGTCATCTCCACGCCCAAGCACTACGCTGTGCACAGCGGCCCGGAGCCGACGCGGCATTTTGCAGACGTGGATGTGAGCAAGCACGACGAACTCGACACCTACGAGCCGGCGTTCCGTGCCTCCGTCGTGGAGGGCCATGCGGGATCGGTGATGTGCGCTTACAACGCCATCAATGGTCAGCCCGCCTGCGCCAGTGAGTTCCTGCTGCAGGATCAGCTGCGCGGCAAGTGGGGCTTCCAGGGTTATGTGGTGTCCGACTGCGGCGCTGTCCGCGACGTCTTCACCGGCCATCGTTACCGGCCCACTCAAGCCGAGTCCTCGGCCATCTCCCTCGTGCGGGGCATGGACAACGAGTGCTTTGATTTCGCGAAGGTCCCGGATGACCACGACTACAGGCCGTACATCGAGGCTGTGCAGCAGGGCTACCTGAGCGAGACGGCGATGGATACGGCGCTTATCCGCCTCTTTAGGGCGCGGATCATGCTGGGAATGTTTGACCCGCCGGAGATGGTTCCGTATACGAAGATCGACGAGAAAGAACTGGACAGTGCGGAACACCGCGCGCTAGCCCGTAAGCTCGCGAATGAGTCCATGGTGTTGCTGAAGAACGATGGCACGCTGCCCCTCAAATCCGGCCTCACAAAGATCGCCGTGGTCGGCCCGCTGGCCGACCAGACCAGGGTCCTGCTCGGGAACTACAGCGGAGGGCCGACGCGTATTGTCTCCGTGCTGGAGGGGCTCAAAGCGGAGTTCCCGCAGGCGAAGATCACTTTCGTTCCGGGAACCCAGTTCCTGCGCAACGACGGAGATCCGGTGCCGGACAACCTGCTGACGACTGCCGATGGCAAACCTGGTCTGAAAGCGGAGTACAGCAACTGGGAGGGAGTACGAATGGGTCCCGGAGCGAGGCCGGCGCCGCTCATGAGCCGGGTTGAGCCGAACATCAACCTCAGCGAGAGCAATCTGCCGGCGCAGGTGGCGGGGAAAAAGTCCATTGGCGCACAGTGGACGGGATTCCTGACGCCGCCGGATTCCGGTGACTACCTCATCGGCATCCGCGCCGACGGCTTTGCCAGAGTAACGGTTGAGGGCAGACCGGTCGCGATGCAGTTCAGAACCCACGGACTCGAAGCGAGCATCGGGCGCGTGCATCTGGAGAAGGGGCAGAAAGTCGCGCTCAGTGCCATCTACGGAAATATGGGCGGAGGCCCGCCTCGCGCGCAACTGATCTGGGCGAGGGCGAACAATGCCCCTTCGCCCGAAGCCGTTACGGCTGCGAAGAATGCCGATGTGGTGATTGCCGTGGTCGGGATCACCAGCCACCTCGAAGGCGAAGAGATGCCGGTGAACGAACCCGGTTTTCTCGGAGGAGATCGCACCAACATCGATCTGCCCGAGGCGGAAGAAACTCTCATCGAAGCCGTCGCGGCCGCAGGCAAACCCCTGGTGGTGGTGCTGATGAATGGCAGCGCGCTGGCCGTGAAATGGCCCAGTGAACACGCCAACGCGATTCTCGAGGCATGGTATTCTGGCGAGGAAGGCGGAGCGGCGATCGCTGAAACGCTGAGCGGGAAGAATAATCCGGCGGGCCGTCTGCCGGTCACCTTCTACACGGGCGTTAACCAGTTGCCCAATTTTGAAGACTACTCCATGGAAGGTCGTACCTATCGCTACTTCCATGGAAAGCCGCTCTATGCTTTTGGCCACGGGCTGAGTTACACGACCTTCAGTTATAGCGATCTCAGCCTGCCACAGGCAGCGGTGAAGGCGGGGGATCCGGTCGGAGCCGAGGTGACGGTGACGAATACAGGGAAGGTGGCGGGGGACGAAGTCGTGGAGCTTTATCTGAAATTCCCGCCCGTGAAAGGGGCGCCGCAGATAGCTCTGCGAGGATTCCAGCGCCTTCACCTCGATCCAGGCGCAAGTCAGAAGGTGCATTTTGAGCTAAAGGGGCGAGATCTGGGCATGGTGACGGAGGATGGACATCCCATCATCGCCAGCGGTGATTACACCATCAGCCTCGGCGGCGGCCATCCGGACACGGGAGCGCCCGGGAGCACCGGTCACTTCCGTGTGGAAGGCCAGATCGATTTGCCGGAGTAGCGGGTGGCCGGGTCTCGGAAAAATAGAACCTTCGGCCTCCGAGCGGAACAAAAATCTGATTCGATGACGGAGTCTAAGATGCATGGAGCTCCTGCTCCTAGGCGCCTTTCGCCGATCGGCTATTCGATTGGCTTGATTGCGCTTCTGCTTATGGGCCTCGCCCTCACGTCAACGGCCCCAACACCGGCCGCTTCACTCCGCGAACCGGCTTCAGAATTCGAGAATCCTGTATTGTGGGAAGACCTTGCGGACGTCGATATTCTCCGCGTCGGCGGTATTTTCTACTACTCCGCATCCAACATGCACTACTCGCCGGGCGCGCCCATTCTCCGTTCTTACGACCTCGTCCATTGGGAGTATGTCGGGCACTCGGTGCCGAGGTTGGACTTCTCGCCCGCTTACGACCTGAACGGAGGCAGCGCGTACGTAAAGGGCACCTGGGCTTCCTTCCTTGGATACCGCAAAAGCAACCAGACGTTCTATTGGGGAGGCTGCATCGAGTTCTCCAAGACCTATATTTACACTTCGCCGGCCGTCGGAGGGCCCTGGCAGAGGAAGGCGGTTCTTGATAAGTGCTATTACGACGCCGGACTGCTAATCGACGACGACAACACCATGTACGTGGCGTATGGGAACACGACGCTGAGTGTCGCCCAGCTCTCGCCGGACGGAACGCGCGAGGTCAGAAGCCAGAAGGTGTTCACTGCCCCCGGCGACATGGGGATGCTTGAGGGATCGCGTTTCTACAAGGTGAATGGGAATTACTACATCTTCACTGACCATCCACCGAACGCTGAGTATGTCCTGAAATCAACGAACGGGCCTTTCGGGCCATATACCATGCAGCCGCTCGTGGTGGAGGCCGCGAGCCCCCTCCCAGGCGCAGGCTCACCGCACCAGGGAGGAATCGTGCAGACGCAGCGTGGAGATTGGTACTACATGGCATTTATCGATGTCTACCCTGGCGGCCGAGTCCCTGTGCTGGCTCCCTTGAAATGGAAAGCCGACGGTTGGCCCGTCCTGCAGATGACAGACAATGCGTGGGGCGCCTCCTATCCATATCCTCTTCCGCCGCATCCTATGAAACCACTCACCGGAGCTGACCATTTCAGGGGCACGAGTCTCGGTCCCGAATGGGAATGGAACCATAATCCAGATAACGCAATGTGGTCAGTCGGCAACGGGCTGAGGCTAAAGACGCCGACCGTGACCGAGGATCTATACCGGGCCAGGAACACGCTCACGCACCGCATCCTGGGGCCCGAGTCGACGGCATCCATCGCGCTTGATTATTCCGCGATGAAGGACGGCGACCGAGCAGGCCTTGCCCTTCTTAGGGATTCCTCCGCATGGGTTGGGATCAAACGGGATAAAGGGACTTTCAGTGTTGTGATGGAAGACAATCTCACTATGGACAGGAAGTGGCAGACAATCAGCACGGGGACGGAGGTCGCGGGCTACTCGGTTTCGGGCGGCCGCATCTGGCTGCGCGCCTCGGCGGACATTGGCCCTGGAGAGGATCGAACTGGGAAGTTTTTCTACAGTACCGATGGCCGCACCTTCAAGCCGATCGGCACGCCCTTTGTGCTGGACACCGACTGGCAGTTCTTTATGGGATACCGGTACGCGATCTTCAATTACGCCACGCAAACCCTTGGCGGCGAAGTGAACGTGTCCTCGTTCACCATGACTACTCCCTAGGCGCTCACTTGCAGTTTTCCGTCGCGCACAGATTCCGGCTGAAAAACGGGATTACGTGGTTCTGAAAGCGATCAGCGACGGCGCTGGTGTGAGTGCCGCGATAAGTTTCAAAACTGTTGCCTACGCCATAGTTGTCGAGGACATCGTGCAGCTTGATAGTGTCGAACCGTAAACCATCCTGGTCGCCAACATCGATCGCAATGGCGCGATACTGGCGCAGATTGTCGATGTACTGGTCGATGAACGCCAACGGCGCATTGGCCGCCCATTTGGCAGTCACGTCGGGCTGGGGTTCACCGTCTTTCCTGGGCAGATCAAGATAGAGCGGCGGTTTTTTGGGGTCCGGCGACCACGCGGCGGCTGAAGCGAGCTGAGCGCGGGCGAAGAACGACAAGCCAGCCGCGTCGGCAGGTGTCTTTACCGATTCCAATTCCTTCTCCAGCGGCGCCATGGCGTTCTGCATGGCTGGATTTGCCGGCCTGGAGCCCATCGGCGAGAGGCAACAGGGACTCATGATATAGAGACTACCGAACACATCGGGGTGCTTCATTCCAATGCGAGCGGCGCCATAACCGCCCATGGAATGGCCTGCCAGGCCCCGGCTTGTGCGGTTAGGAATGGTGCGATAGTTAGCGTCGATATAGGCGACCACGTCGTGGGCGACGAACCGCTCGAAATCGCCCGTGGTGACGGAACTCGAATACATCGAGCCGCCATACACAGTTTTCGAGTCGGGCAGCACAACAATCGTCTCCTGGCTGCCTTTAGCGAAGGCTCCCTCGATGGTTTGAGGCACATGAATTTCGTGCGTCCACTGCTCGGCGCCGATGGAAAAGCCGTGCAGGGCATAGACGACCGGGTAGCGGCGCTGCTTCTCCTGGAAGTAGCTGGGCGGCAGGAACACGATCACATCGCGCTCGACGGCGTCCCCTTCCAAATTGCCTTCCAGAGCGGCCCCGTGGATCTTAATGTGCTCCACGGTTACTGACTTCGCTCCGGGAACAACCGGCGGTACTTCAGTCTGTACTTGCGCCGCAAGCTGAAGCCCGAAAGCGATCGCTACGGACAGCGTCGTAACACAAAGCAATCCGATTTTTTTCATCGATATCCCCCCTCACGACGATTGCCGCAACGCTGCGGGATCGATGCACACACAAATAGCTCCGCCTACACCACAGCGGTCGCGATGACGAACTTAACCTCGAGCACCTTCCGTATGTGCTTCAGGCAATCGGCCAGCCGTCAGATCAACGCAGCTCAACTGTTCATTGAGCGGCTTCTTGAAAGAGCCTTGGCGCGAAGTCCTTCAGATCACGACGCCACGTCTGCCACTCGTGCGATGTGCCTGGCGACTCATAGAAGGCGTGCTGAATGTTCGCCTCCACGAGTGATTTATGCAGGTTCTGAAGACCTGCCCGCATTCTCTCAGGCTCGTCTGTGCCGACGCCCACCCAGAGCAAATGCACTTTCTTCGCGAAGGCGGCCGGATCAGCAAACACCCCATGGTAGACTGTTTTCATGTCCGGCTTCTGGTTGCCAAACGCCATGGGCCCCGCTCCGCTGAATCCTCCAATGTAAGAAAAGAGATCGAGATGGTTGAAAGTAATCTGGAACGTCTGAAACCCTCCCATGGAAAGGCCAGCCATGGCGCGGTGGTCGCGATCAGGGAGTGTCCTGAAGTTCGAATCGATGTAGGGGATCAGGACTTGTGTGAAATCGTCTTCAAAGGCTGCTGCCACATCCTGCATCGCCCGCATCATTTCCGGTGAACCAAAGGGCTTTCCCGTCAGATCGGGCTGAGGTTGGCCGGCGCGCCTGGCGTAACCATAAGCCATTACCAGGAGCATTGGCTTCGAACTCCCGGCGGCAATCAGGTTATCGAGTATGAAGTTGGCGTTACCCTGCTTCGTCCACCCGGTTTCGTCCTCACCGCCGCCATGCTGCAGGTACAGCACGGGATAGCGCACGCTAGTCTGCGTATCGTAGTTCGGCGGCAAATACACCAGTGCGTGCCGCCAGGCACCCATCACCTTCGAGTAGTACCAAATCTCACGGACCTGGCCGTGGGGTACGTCTTGAATTGAATAGAATTTGGTCCCCGGTTCCGGAACCTCAATTCCACTTGCGTCCTTACCTCCGCCAAAGAAGGCATGACTGTTGAGGTCGGTGACCTCTGCACCATCGATGATCAGCGTGTAGTAGTGAAAGCCCGGAACAAGAGGCGGCGTCGTGACTGTCCAGAATCCGTCCGGCTGCTTCACCATGTCCAGCTTCGGCCCGCTCCAGAAGTTTAGCCGGACCTTGGTGGCATCAGGAGCTTTCACGCGAAACTCCGCCCTGCCGGCGCTATCGATGCGGGGATATTGCGCTTCCCAAACGTTAGTCGCAGCCGGCTGAAAGCTGTCCGGCTCCTGTGCGCAACAAAAACTTGCAAATAGGATCAATGCCATCCCAACCCGTTTCATCTTTTTTCTCCCATTTAATTCAGATTCCAATCGCGCTGCACCTTCGTTCGTGGCTGAGAAGCGGGTTTTTGTCCGCCTCCGCAAAGACCGCTTGGTCGAAATAGAATTGTCCTCAGCCAGGCCTCCAACACAGCATCACATACCGGTTGTATGAAGCGCCCCGTCCAGCACCATAGGCTTCCGAGGTCCAACATGGATTTCAGCTGATTGATCGCCGTAATGCACCCGGTATTTCGCCGCATGATCGGATTGCAGCTTGAGCTCCGTGAGACGGCCTTCATTCCATGCGAGATCTACCCTGCCGCCGCCCCGCACGCGCACTCCCTTCAGGCTGCCGCTCGGCCATTGCTGCGGAAGTGCAGGTAACACCCTGATCTCTCCGGGAGTAGACTGTATTAACATCTCAGTAATTGCGGCCGGACCGCCGAGGTTGCCATCGATCTGAAAAGGCGGACACAGGTTAAACATGTTCGGCAGTGTACTCTTTGTGATCAAGAGCTTCAAGTTGGCATAAGCACGCTCTGGGTTTCGAAGGCGCGCCCAAAGAGCTACTCTCCACACAGTTGACCACCCCGTTCCGCCATCACCGCGAAGTTGGAGAGTCTTCTCTGCGGCAGCCGCAAGATCGTGAGCGGTCTCGAGACTGATGTCATGCCCCGGATAAAGCGAGTACAGATGCGACACGTGCCGGTGCGCCGGCTCAGCTTCGGGATAATCCTCAATCCATTCCTGGAGTTGCCCACGCTTACCTATTTGCAGCGGCGGCAATCGCTTTTGGGTACGGTCCAGGTCGGAGCGGAACTCAGCGTCGGTTCCAAGGACTTCGGCAGCACGCCCACAGTTCTCAAAGAGCTCTCGAATGAGCTCAATATCCATCGCGGGCGCATAGGTCAGGTGCTCAGGCTTGCCGTTCAGAATGTATGAGTTTTCCGGCGAGGTCGAGGGATTTGTGACCAGCCGGCCTGCGAAAGGTGTTCCGGCCGGTGCCTCAACGAGGAAACCGAGCACGAACTCCGCGGCTTCTTTCATTGCGGGATACGCTTGCTGCCGCAGGAACGCCTGATCACCACTGAACTCGTAGTGTTCCCACATCTGGTTCGCCAACCATACCCCGCCCATTGGCCAGATACCCCAGGGGCCATCCACTGGTGTCGTCGCACGCCAAAGGTCTGTGTTGTGGTGTAGAACCCATCCCCCACTGTGGTAGTGGACGCGGGCGGTTTCAGCGCCGGTCACACGCAGGTCGCGAATCAAATCCCACAGGGGCTCTTCCGTTTCCCAGAGATCGCCTGTGTCAGCTTGCCAGTAGTTCATCTCGAGGTTGATATTCGTCGTCCATTTGCTGCCCCAGGCAGGGTTCAAATCCTGGTTCCAGATACCCTGCAGGTTTGCGGGCTGGCCTCCCGGCCGGGAAGAAGAAATCAGCAAGTAGCGACCGAATTCAAAGTAAAGGGCGAGCAAGCCGGGATCGTTGCTTTCTGAGAAACCCTTGATGCGCCGGTCAGCCGCCTCGGTGGAGGAATGGTCTTCTCCAAGGCTCAACTTAACCCGCGAAAACAAGCGGTGAAAATCACCCTCGTGCCTCTGCCGCAATCGATCATACGGTTGGTTGGACGCGGGCCGCAGATGCATTTGGGCCGCACCCAAAGCGTCGCCTCCGATGTCCCGATAATTCTCGAAGCTTGTTGCGTTGCTGAACAGGATTGTCACCGCGTTCGCCCCGGAAATCTCCAGACGCTCTCCAGCGCTGCGAACTGAACCGCCCTCGGCCGATACCTTCAACACCGCGGCGAACCGCATGCCTGGCTGATCCCAGGAGCCTGTCCAAGACCAAGGCGAATTCTGTCGCGGTTGGATTTGACCCGTCAGTTGTAAAATGTCGCTGGCAGTGCTTTCGACGTGGCTTCTAGGCTGGGGAGAATCTATTCCTGCGGTGAACGTCACCTGGCCAGGTTGGTCGGCTGTGATTCGGACCACCAGAACCTGGTCCGGATAGGAAACGAACGCTTCGCGCAGGAAAGACACACTGCCCGCTCTGTAGGCTATGACGGCAAGCGCATCGTCCAGGTGAAGCTCGCGACGGTATTCGGTTGCCCGATCATGACCGGGAAAGTGCAACCGCAGGTCACAAAAGGGTTGATAGGGCATGAGCAGCTTCGGTCGACCCATCAGCGTTCCCGAAAGCTTCTCAGCCTCGTCCGCTTGGCCCGCGAAGATCAGTTGTCGAATTTCCTCGAGATGCGCGTACGCCTCGGGGTTCACGTAGCTTTGTGGACCGCCACCCCATAAGGTGCTCTCGTTGATCTGCAAGCGCTCGTCTTCTGTTCCGCCAAACACCATGGCGCCCATGCGCCCGTTGCCCAGCGGCAAAGCCTCGGTCCATTTTGCGGCGGGTTTGTCGTACGTCAGCTTGAGCTCCGATTGGGCCGCCGCCGCGATGCTCAGCACGGTTATAGATGCAAGGACCAATGCTGTCCTTGATTCGAAGTGCGCTTTGTGTTGAGGCATTCTTCTCCTCCGAAGGCAACTCGTTCACTCCGCTTAGGTCAAAGACGACAAGCGGACTGTCTGGCGCAGAGGGGCTGAGATGTTTGGCTCACCCATTTCGCAATCGGCAATCGGCCATGCGTCTCAGTCTGAGAGGGATTCGGCGCCGACAGGGTACCGCACGAGGACTCCTTGTTGTCAGGCCGGCGCACTCTGCCGAAAGTGCTTCGGGGAAACGCCCGCGGCGCGACGAAAGATGCGGTTAAAGGTTTTGATGGTGCCAAACCCGGCTCCTGCCGCGACGCGATACGAGGGCAAGTCGGTCTCAAGCAGCAGTCTCTTAGCCCGCTCCAGCCGGCACTGCGTGATCGCTGAGCTGATCGACCGACTGAGGACGCGAGCGAAGCGCCTCTCGAGGGTTCGCCGGGACACACCCACCCGCTCGATCACGTGCGAGACGGCGATAGGCTGCGCGGCATGGTCCTTGATGAATCGCAGCGCCGCGGCCACGCTGGGGTCATCGAGCGTCATGACTTCACTCGACTGCCGGGTCACGACATAGACCGGCTCCACCTGCACCACTTGTTCCACCCCTAAGTGGCCGGACATGAGGCTGTCGAGCAGCCGGGCGGCTTCGTACCCAGCCTTTTCCACATCCAACGCGATGCTGGACAGAGAAGGAGTCGACAACTCGCACATGAGTTCGTCATTGTCAACGCCCACTACGGCTACGTCGTCGGGCACGCGCAGCCCGGCGGCCGCACAAGCTTGCAGCACTTCGCGTCCACAAATATCGTTGCAGGCCATCAGACCCACGGGCTTGGGCAGTGATTTGAGCCAATCCAGAAGAATCCTCTGCTCAAGCTCCCAATCCTCGATCCAGTTTGGCAGATGCATCCAGTTTCCTAACTCGATGCGGTGCGTGTGGCACTCGAAGCCCTGATCGTTCAAACAGTGCGAGAAAACTTCTTCCCGGCATGAGGACCACGCGCAGCCGTGAAATCCGCAAAAAGCGAAATGGCGCAGGCTCTGGTCCATCAGGTGGGTTGCCGCCATGCGCGCGATAGCCGCTGAGTTGGTGCGGATTTCGCCGAATTTGTCTCCGCGTCTCGGCAAGCGGAATTCGTCCAGTGAAGAAGCCACGAAGGGAAGCCCCGTGGCGCGAATTTGCTTCGCCATTTCCGGCGATCGCATGCGGGCGATGATGCCTGAGCCGCTCCACGACTTCGCTTTGGGTAAGGACTGTTCGAGATGCCCGGGCGCCACACAGAGCGACCACGGCCCGTGCAGGTGTGAGTAACGCACAATCCCGCGCAGCAGTCCTCGCCCAAATTCCGTTGAGGTTTCCAGCAGCAGGGCTACTTGGGGCATTCCGGTGATGGCACGGATTTTAGTCATGGCTTCTCCGCACGAACTGGTCAGGTCACTCAGAAGTGGCGCAAGTTAGGGTACACGGATGGTTTATAGCTTAAGGGCTGTCGGTTTTCAAGCTGAATTTGACGTATGCCTGCCCCACTGGCCCGTGACGTAAAATGTCCAACAAGTTTCGCAAAATGGGGCCTAGACAAACCGAGCGCGCATCACTTACAAGACCGTGGCCAGTAGGCACAGCGCTCGATGGAACGCGCTGGCCTGTGCGGCAGGGGACGAAGAACGCGGCCGCTGCCGGACGGTTCCGTCAGTGTTGAGCTGAGTTGTCTTTTCGACTCCTCTAAGGTTGGGTCTGCACTGGGTGTCCTTTCGAACGTCGGGTCATGGAGGAGCGCCGGTGGGTGCCGAGGTGTTGCGCGCCTGCCGTCCTTGTGCTGTATCTCCCGCGCGAGCAGCCTCTCGGGGGGATGGCCGAAGAGCGCTTGCCCTCAATCCGAAACTGCCCGGTATCCAACTCAATTTGGGCCGCACGAAGTTCAAGCAAGGACGCTTTTAGGCCGCCCTTGCTCCTTTGTGCGGGCCCTTGTCGTCAGACCGGAAGCAGCTACTGGAAAGCCTGGAGATGCTGGGGGCGTGTATTCGGAAGTGGGGCAGTTCCCGGATGTGCTCCGCGCCGCCCAGCAAGCCTTGGCTCTCGCCACCCAAGCCGGCGATTCATCCGTTGCCGAAACGCTGGGCGCGAGGATTGACTACTACCAGTCGCAGGAATCCAAGCCGCATTAACGTCGCGAGCGGCTTCGACGCCGCTATAAAACACTCCAGAGTAGCTGCGATTCTTCCTCTAGCCCGGAAACGGCTCATTCGCCCTCGCGATGCGAATGTCGTGGTCTGAAAACTTGAAGTGCGCGCCGGGCAATTCGATCTTGGGCATATGGCAGGTGGTACACCGGTGGGTAGAGACGGGGCACTTGTTAGCGCCCACCTTCCCACCGCCATGGCACGCCTGGCATTTTGGGTCGTAATCTGCCGCGTTGGTGTCCACCTGACGGTGAGGGTCATGGCAGGCGAGGCAACTGATGCGCGCATCCTGGGCGTCGTAGCACTTGCTAATAGTCAGCCGGTAAGGCTGAAAACGCAGATCGGTGATATCAAAATGACCCATGGCCATAACGTCCCCCAGGGTGCGATGACACTGTCCACAGAAATCCGTCACTTGCTCCGTAGATAGCTTGGACAGGTCCTTCATCAGGACACGCGGAGATTCGCCCTTAGTCGCCCATTCAACGTGCTTCTCTGCCACCCCGTGACAGCGCTCGCATTGCACCCCGGGCGTCATGACGTCCAAGGTAAGTCGGCTTCCCTCGGTTGCATGAGTTGCGTGGCAGCCAAAGCACTTGAGCTTCTCGTCGAGGTCCATCATGCGTCCTGCCGCGGCGTTCAGGCTGGTAGGCACTGTACCCTCGGCGCCCAGGGTGAGGTCAAGCCGCTTCAGCTCGCGATAATAACTCACCCGGCTTTGATAGAGTTGACCGTCTTTCTCGAGGATATAAGTCTGTCCAATACCGAAGCTGGCGCCCATCACCCAGCGAATGGACAGGGTCAGTGATTGCCGGCCATCCGAGACGGTATAGAGGACTTGGCCGCCCCGGCGCTCGATGCGGTAGGTGTATTTCTTGTCCCTGAAGGTCAGAAGTGGAAGCGAGGCGAACGTGGTGCATTCTTCCGGAGTTTCCAGCGCGTGGCCCATGGAAGTGGCGGGTTGCCATCTGGCTTCTAGGTGACAAGTGGTGCAAACGGGAGCGGGGCGTGAGCTGGCTCGAGCTACAGCAGAGCTAGTGTTGGCCGTCAGGGGCGTACGTGCGGCTCCAAACCCCGCCACCACACTCATAGCGGCGGGGAACAGGAAACTGGTGATTAACCAGCGGCAAGTCATTGCGGTTTTGAGCCTGCGGCCGCAGTCCGGCCTTTCGATCTCAAGCGCGCGTCGGGTTTCTTCGCCGCACCTTCTTCCCAGCGTCGCCGTGGGTCAAACCGTTCAGGCCGCCGCCCCCGACGCACGCTAGCCTACAATCCCTTTGCCTTCCTGCAGGGTGATATATCGATCGATGGGAAGGCCGGTGAGCCGTTCGACCTTGCCGCTGGGAAGCGGCCATTTCACCTCCACCCAATCCATCCGAGCGCGCGGGCCGATGCCCAGCAGCATGCGCGGATCGTGGCAGGAGAGATAACCGCCGCCTGCAATTTTCATCGCCGAACGTTTCAGATCGCCGGCCTGCCAGGTGAGGATAGCCCCGACCGCATCCGGATTGCATGTCTTGCCGATCAGGCGAATGCCGAGCCAGTGGTTATGCTTGCCAACGTTATTCCGCAGCACCACAGGCGGCCCGTCGTTCGGAACCAGCAGGGCATCAATGCCGCCGTCATTGTTGAAATCTCCGATGATCAGGCCGCGCCCCGCGTAGGCCGTCTGGAACACTGGGCCGCTCTGGGCGCTCACATTTTGATAAGTGTGCTGGTAGTCGCGGCCCCCATTGTGCCGCCATAGCAGAGGTTTCTCCTTCCACGTAACCATGCCGAAGCGCTCCTCCACCTTATTGTCAGGATGGCCGGTGATGATAAAGAGGTCGATGTTGCCGTCGTTGTCGTAATCAAAGAACTTCACGCCCCAGGCGCTCATGTACCGCACCGTCATGCCGATGCCGTTGGAGATGGATTCGTCCTCGAACGTTTCGTCATGGTTGTTATGGTAAAGGGAAAACATTTCCTCGTCGACGTCGGTCAGGAAGAGGTCCATCCAGCCGTCCTGGTCGTAATCGGCGGAGTCCACGCCCATTCCGGAGCGGGCGCGGCCGTCGGCGCTGTAACCGGTTCCGGATTGCAGCCCGATTTCCTCGAACTTGCCGTGGCCCCGGTTGGCAAAAAGAAAATTCGGCATGGTGTCGTTAGAAACAAACAGGTCCATCAGCCCGTCGTTGTTGATATCCGTGGCGACCACGCCCCAGGCGATGCCTCTGACGCTAGCGATGCCCGATGACTCGCTTACGTCGGTGAAGGTCCCGTCGCCGTTGTTGTGGAACAGATAGCAGGACGTAGGAGGATAGACGGTCGGGATGCAGTAGTAGCGGTCGCCGGTTGAGGGGTTCCCGCAGAACCGGTTGTTGGACTTGTGGAAATCGACCGAGCGGCACACAAACAGGTCCAGCCGCCCGTCGTTGTCATAATCGAACCACACGGCGCTGGACGCCCACCCGGGCGCGGCCACGCCTGCCTTTTCCGTTACGTCCGTGAAGGTGCCATCGCCGTTGTTGTGATAGAGGATGCTGCGCTCATACTGGGTGACGTAGAGGTCGGGCCAGCCGTCGCCGTCGTAGTCGCCTGCCGCCACTCCCATGCCGAATCCCCCGCCCGCCACGCCCGCCTTCTCCGTGACATCGGTGAACGTGCCATCGCGGTTGTTGTGGTAGAGGGCGTTGCGAAGGGGAGGATGCGGGTCGTAGAAGTCACACTTCCCGCTATTGACGAAATAAAGGTCCATCCAGCCGTCGTTATCGTAGTCAATGAACCCCCCCCCGCCGCCGAGGGTCTCAGGGAGATAAAACTCCGGCGAACGGCCATCCTTATGGATCCAGGTGATGCCGCTCGCGGTGGAGGGAATCTCCTCAAAAGCCGGTGGCCCCGGCGCGGCCTGCGCGGCCTGCAAAGCGTAGAGCAGCGGCCGCCCGCTCCAGAGTCTCGCGCTGCCTGCTCCTGCAATCCCCAGTGTCTTTAGAAATTTGCGGCGTGAGACCGCCGGAATTCTATTTCCCTTTTTCCTCATGCACCTTCCCTCATAGCCTCGCAGACTGTTTTTATTCTCTCCCAGTCTTTCAAAGGCAGCTCACAAATGTTAGCACAGTTCACTGATGCGGGGCGCTGGCGGGCGGGGTCCGTAATTGATCGAGCCCGATTTCACCGGGCGCGCTTAAATTCCCGGGGGGGCTACTGATGTCTGATTGCCCTCCGCTGCGGTCGCGTTGCACGAGGACACTCAATCGCCGAAATTCGGCTTGCTCGGCCGCAGCCTCCTTCGGCCGCTTCGCCTTGGCCAAAGCCAAAGCGAGACTAAATCGAATCTCGATACTCGCGGGGGCAAGGCGTTTCGCCTCGGCGAGCTCGCTGACCGCCTCCGTCACCTTGTCGGCGGCCAGCAGAGCCCGTCCCAGCAAATAATGCGCCGCAAAAGACCGAGGCGCCAACTTCACTGCCTCTTGGGCCAAAGGCAACGCGTCCTGGAAGCGGTTGAGGTGAACATCCACGCGAGCCAACAGAATGTAGGGCATGGCGCTCTCGGGATTAAGCTTGAGCTCCTCGCGAAGTTGTTCTTCCGCCTTCTCAAACTCTGAGAGTCCGGCGAGCATCGACGCGTAGGCGCAATGGACGAAAGGCGTAGTGGGGTAGTCGCGTATGAGTTGTTGAAACGACTTGTCCGCCTCGTTGTAATCCTCGAGCGCCATGAGCTCCCCGGTTCTACCGGCCGCTGAGACAAGCGCGTCTTTCTCCGGATCGATCTGGTCGGGGAGCAGCGGCACCCGCAACAGCGTCAGGCCAAGCGCCATCTCGACGTTCTGGGAGAGGACATTGTGGGTGACCAAACCGGAAAGCAGTTTATTCGCCGTCTCAAAATCGCCGTGAAAGATGTGGAGCAGCGCCAAATGGTATTCGACAACGTGCCAGAGCTCGTCATTGAGCGCTTGGTCTTTGGACTTGGCCATCTCAAGGTGGACAAACGCGTTCGCGTAATCGTGGGTCTCGAATTCGCAAAGTCCCAACAAGGCCAGCGCCGCTCCATTCTGTCGATCCAGTTGCACAAGGTTGCGAAAGGCTTTCACGCCGTCGCCATAATTGTTCGCATCGTAATCAAGCGTCCCGAGATACCACCAGCCTTCTTCCCATCGCGGGTTGAGCCGGAGCGCCTTCTCATAGAGTTCGGCCGCCTCTGGCAACCGGTTTTGCTGGCGAGCTTCCGCCGCGCGCGCCGCCAACTTCTTGAATTCAGGAGATCCCGCGTCGCTCTTCGCGGCAGGGTTCGCCTTTTTTTGAGGGGCAGACTCCGCCGCGCTCTCCGTGGCCGGCTTCGCGTTCGATTGAGGCGCGGCGAATGCCCAGGTGGCGCCGATCGAAAAACTCAGGCTGGCCAGAACGCAGCCCCACGCAGGAGCCATCGCAAACGGGTGCCAAAAAAACCTGTGCGCTGTCATTCTGACCCTGAGTGCAGCGAAGCGGAAGAATCCCCGCAGTCGAGTTCTCAAGCAACTACAGAGATCCTTCGTCGCCTTCGGCTCCTCAGGATGACAGGTTGGAGGGTGCAGGAATGGCCCTCGACGTTTCGTCCCAAATCGCGACTTGGTGTGTGATTCAGTCAACCGGAACCAATAAGCTGTTCTTTTCTGTTGCCGCGGCGTCCGCTGAACTTTGCAGGCGCTGAAACTCCTGCATCTCAGCCGCCGCGCGGTTTTTCTCGCCCATCTTACTGCATATTTGCGAAATCTGGTAGTGCGGCCGCGGATTCTTTGGATCGATGCGGGCCGCCGTTTCAAACTCCTTCAGCGCGCCCGGGTCGTCATTCTGCCGGCGAAGAGCCTGCCCGAGCCCCAGCCGCGCCTCAAACATGCCCGGATCCAGGCCAACCGCCTGACGAAAGCTCTCCGCTGCTTTCTGAACGTTGTCCCGATAAAGGTAGATGCGCCCCATATTCACAAGGATGGTCGGGTCGTTGGGATCCATCGCGGTCAGCGAACGGAGAACTTCGAGAGCCTGGTCCCACTCGTGTTGAGTCCAGTACACGCGTGCGATGTCGCGCAACAAACCGGGCGATGGCCCATCCTCTCGCAGGGCCGTATCGTAAATCTCAAGCGCTTTGTCTTGCTGCCCCATCGCTTCGAAATTCTCGGCCGCCAGCTCCAGGGTCAGCTCGGAATTTGGAAACTTTCGCGCCAAGTCCCGATAAAAACCATAGGAGAGGCTCTGAAGCGCCTCGCCCAGAACAAAAGCCGAACGCGAGTCCGGCTGTGGCTTCGAAGCCCGCACGAGGGGCAGCAACCGTTCGGCCGCTCGAACCCAGTTCTCGGCCAGAAAAGCCGCGCGAAAACCCTGGTAAGCCGCCTCGGACGGAAACGCCCGCTCCACATAATTCCCCGCCAGATGATCTGCGGCCAGAAAAAACCGGATCGAAAGGCCGACGCCAGTCAGGTCTTGCAGCTTGATGCTTTGGTCTGCGCCTTCTGACCCCACCGCTTCAGTTGATTCCACGCCTTTAAACCAATCAGGCCATTCGTGATCCTTAAATCGTTTTTTCCCAAGTTCTACGCCTTCTTGCGCCTCGTGATGCAAACCCAGAAGTCCGGCCGCGGCAACATAATCCTGATATTCCGCAGGAAGGTCAAGGCTGTTCGGTGGAGTGCTCTGGATGGTTTTCAAGGCTTCACGCCGCTCGGCCTGTTCCGCCAAAGCCAGCGCCAGGCGCAGCTTTACCCACACGAGCCCGGGCGCATTTTTAAGGCACTGCTCGAACGCCGCCTCCGCTTCAGGATAGCGGCCCATTTCAAGATAAGCCGACCCCAGTGAAAAATCGGTTTCGGGATCATCCGGATTTGCTTTTTGAGCCAACTGGTAGTGGTCGATGGCGGGCGGCCACTGTTGTTGCACGGCGCTTCTCTGGCCCTCGAGCAGATGCCGATAAAAAACGTCGCCCGCGCGGTGCGCGAACACCCGATCGTAGGCTTGGGCGGCCAGGCCAAGCCCATCCTGCCCCGCGACATAGTAGGCGGCGGCATTCCCGGGATCGAGAGCGAGCGCACGAACCGCAGCTTCAAGGGATTCATCCAGCTTATTCAAGTTGCCTGCGGCCTGGGACCTCAGAAACCAGGCGTTCGCGTCGCGGGGATTCAGCCGGGAGGCATTTTCAAGCTCCCGGAGAGCTTTGGCGTCGTGGTGCAGCGCAAGATCGCAGGATCCGGAAAAGAGCCAAGGCGCGAACAACGCCGGGTCCAAGGTTCTCGCCCGCTCGAGTGCCGGGAGAGCTTCATGGCAATCGCCCGCCAGGGCGCGAGTCACACCCAGGTTGCTCCATGCCTTAGCGGACTGCGGCTGCATCTTCACCTGATTTTCGTACTCTTTCGCCGCAGCCTCGTATTGTGCCGCCTGGCTGCTTTTCGAAGCGGAAGATTCCTGCGGGGCTGCAGCGGGGACGGGAAGCGCCGCTAACACCTGCCCGGCCCAGCATGCCGTGATTGCCAAACTGACTTTAGTATTAGTTTCGAGCTGTGGCCACAGCTTCATGAGTGCGTCACCGCGGCCGCCGCGCCTTCGCTGATTCCGGGCCGTTTGAGCGCCAACCCGGAACGCGGGCGAGACGCCCGCGCCACGCGGCCGCGCCTTCATTTATCCTGGGGCTTTTGAGCCGCGCTCTTGCCGCCGGACAACCACTTGAGACTTTCGCCTTCGGCCTGGAGACGGGCGTGGTCAGCCTCCTGGAGCGCGGCAGCGATGGCTCTTTCCCTCATGGCTTCCTGCGTTTTGTGCAGGCGAAAGTAGACTTGCGCAAGGAGCACGTGAGCGTCCGTTAAGCTTGGATACTTCTGCAAAATGCTTTCCAAACTCGCTAAGGCCTTCGGATAATCCTGATTTTGCACGGCCAGGACGGAAAGCTCATAAGCGGGGCCTGGGTTGTCGGATTGCAGCGCGTTTGCCTTCTCGAGATACTTTAGGGCGTCTGCATTGTCTCCCTGGACGCGATCCAACTGGCCAAGCAGATAATTGGCTTTGAAGTTGTCCGGGTCCCTGGCGAGTTCCTTCAGGAAGGCCGCTTTGGCTTGGTCCAACTCGGCCATGGCCGCCAACCCCGCGCCCAGATTGGCGTAGATGCCCGGCAGCGTGGGATTCATTTTCTCCGCCTTCCGGAACGCTTCCAGCGCCCCCTGCCAATTCTTGACGCCCAGGAAAGCTTCTCCTAGAATCATGTAAGCATCAGCGGATTTCACCTGCGAGAGCGAACTGTCGATTAGCGGAATGGCCTGAACGTTCATTCCCATCCGCATGTACGACGCGCCCAGGATATACGCGGCCGTGGGGTCGCCCGGCGACGCCTGATGCACCAGGCCCGCTTCGTAACCCGCCAGCGCGTAATCGCCCAAGTCAAAATGAGCATAGGCCAGCAACTCCAACGTCTTGGCGTCGTGCGGGTTGGCCATTAAGGAGCGCGCAAATTGCGACGACGCCTCCTTCGGACGGTCCGTCTTCATATACGCCAGACCAAGGTTGGTGAGAACGTTCGCGTTCTCCGGGTCGAGCGCCAGCGCCTGCCCATACGCCTGGATTGCCTCGATGAATTTCTTCTGCTGTGCGTAGGCAATGCCGAGGTTCGACAGCATCTTGAAGGTCGGCGGACTCTTGGACAGGCACTTATTGTATTCGATCACCGCCAAGTCAGGCTGTTTCTGGGTCAGCGCTTGATCGCCGAGAACGCAGGCAGGAGGCTCTTGGCCTTGTGCGCCCGGGGCTTGTGGCTCCGGGTCCGGCGCGCCCAACGCTTGGGCCGCCAGGCAGAAGACGATCAGGGCCGTAAAGATTGGCCGGCAAAATTTCATTCCCGCATTCTACTCCAAAGCGCCGCATTCAACCATACGCAGATAACAGGAGCGCTCTCTCTGTGACCTCTGTGTGCTCTGTGGTGAAGGCTTTTCCGAAGAAGATTCACCACAGCGCGGCCTAACGGTCGCATCCAAGATTCCAGATTCAAGATTCCAGAGCAGAATCTTTGCAAGCTGCGAAGAAATTCGGAAGTACTAGCACAGAGGGCACGGAGCCAGAGTCACTCCCTCGGTATTGCTTCGGCCACGCCTTGCCATGAAAAAAAAGGGGGCGGGCCTTGCGCCCGCCCCGTGTGACTATCGTTCCATCCGAACAAGGCCCGCAATGGCGGCCTCAGAAATAGAACTTGAGGGCCAGCTCCATCTCCCGGTGGCCATGTTTGTCCAGGATGCACCCCACCGTGTTGCCGCCGCTGCAATTAGGATTGGAGTTGAGGACAGGTGAGGCAGTGCCTTGAGTGAAACTGGTCGCACCCGCTGGTAGCATCCAATTGATATTCGGGTTTGCGACTGCGTCCTGGGCCGGAGTATCGAGTTGCGCGCGGTTGAAGATATCGAAGGCCGCGATGCGGAACTCGAGGCGCCGCCCATGTTCGTCGAGCTTAAAGCTCTTGAACAGCGTCATGTCCCAGTTATTCGACGCCGGTCCGAGGAACTGCGGCAACTCGGTTGTGCCCAACTGGCCGACTGCCGGGAGCGAGACAGACGCCGGATTGAACCACTGGTAACCTACGCCTTTGTGGCTAGCGCCCTTTTGCGGGTTGAACAGCAGTTGTGGAGATAAGGCGCGGTCGGGTGTCCCGTACCAGCCTGTGCCGTTTGCGTTAAAATTACTGCAGAGCCCAGCATTCTGCACCCCACCCTCGTAGCAATTGATAGTGCCTGTGGCCGCGGAACCACCAACGTACTGCTGTGGCGCTCCGCTTTGGTAGTTGGTGATGCCGGAGAGCTGCCAGCCATCCAGAAAGCCTCCTGCCACCTTGCTGCCGCTGAAATACTTGGCGGCCGCATTCGGCATTTGGTAGATGTAGGAGACGTTGAAGATCTGCGGCAGGGAATACGACATGAGACCGTAATTCAGCTTTGAATTGAACGGGTCAACGGTCCCGTTATAGCCCCCGGAGTACCCCATCGTCTTTGAGTAAGTGTAGGAACTGAGCAGCGTGAGGCCGTGGGTCACATTCCGCCTCACCGTCGCTTGCAGGCCGTTGTAGTTCGACGTTGAGACGTGGTGCAGGAGGTCCATGGCTCCGAAAGGCTTGTAGTAGCGGAGCGAGTTCTGGACACCGCTATTGCCCGCATTGGGGATATCGTTCTCCGTTCCCGGAATCCACAATGCCCCCAAGGGTATGGGGGTGAATATATTCTCGATGTATAGGTGCCGCCCGACAGTGCCCACGTAAGCGGCTTCAAGAATAGTCTTCCAGCCGATGTCCTGGTCAACTGTGAAATTCCACGAGTAATTCTCCGCGCCATGGTGGTCGTGAGTGTCATACATGGTGGCGCTGATACCTCCGACCTCGGATAAGGGGTCAAGGGTTGCATAATAACCGAACCCCGTCGCAGCAGGATTTGCCGCCGTAGGATCGTACCTGCTGGATGCGGAGATGCTGGTACCGAACTCGAAGGGAGGGTTATCTGCGGCGCCGAAGATGGTATTGCCTTGGTCGCGCTCCTCATAAACTCCCCCGCCGGCGCGAAGCACCGTCTTTCCGGTTCCAAACAAGTCGTAGGCGAATCCTAACCGGGGCTCAATGACAAGGGGTGGGGCGGGGAACCCGCCACTCGGCGGCAGTCCGCCAGCGAACTGCGAGCGGACGGCCGAGGGAATGTAAGGTTGGTTTTCAACCAACTTGTATCCGGACCCGACCTGAACGCCGTCGTTGATGTTCGTGTCGTTGGCCGCCGTCCAGATGGCGGGGTTAAAATTGCTGACCTCCCCGCGCGCCTCAAACCAAGGCGGAAAGTAGGCAAAACGCGCGCCGTAGTTCACGGTCAGTTTCCGCGTTGCCTTCCAGGAGTCCTGGGCATAGAACTCGTAATTCCAGAACCGCCACATGCCATCCGGGTCGTTTGTGGACTGCGAGAATTGGTAAACGCTTTGGTCCAGCAAGTCACCGAAGACGTTTCCGGTTGTGTTGACGCCCGCCCAACCCACATTCGACCAAATGCTGCCATTCACATTGGCTTGATTCTGGTCGTTGCGCGTATGGTTCATCATAAAACCGAATTGCAAGGTGTGCGTCCCCTTGACCTTGGTTAGATTGTCGGTAAGCTCAAATATGGTCTTGTTGCCATAAATCCCGTTGTATTGATCGCCTTGGCCCCAAGTCTGTGAATTAGGCGGCTGGCCGTTCCATACCCCGGGCACCTCGACGCTGCGGGTAAAGTCTGACCCACCCGAGCTCTTCGCCCAATTGACGCCTGGGAGGACCTGAAGTAAGGCGGTGCTGGCCATCTTGCTGGGATCCGCGTATTTGTAGGGGTAGTTTATAGCGCCCATGTTGAACTGGACTTCGTTGGTCAGCGTGGGATTGATGACCCTGACCAGATTGATCGAGGCGTTCTCCCCGCTGTCATGCCCCACTACCGGGCTGACCCTCGGAACGTTCCCGCCCCAGCCATCGCCTAAACCGGATGCCCAAAGCCCGTAGGGGTAATACTCATGGTCCGAGTTTTGCGCCAAGCGCAGGAAGGCGCGGGTGTTCTGGGTCAGGTTGTAGTCAATGCGTATGCTGTTCTCGATTCGGTTCGTGGGGTATAGGGGATGGGCAGCCAAGTTCGAGTTCCCATTCGGGTCAACATAGTTGGGAAGCACATAGGTGCCATTCAGCAAGTCTTGGCCGGCCGCTGTGACCTCGGCGGGGGGGAGCACATTGAGTTGCCCGCCGTAGTTCGCCTGGTTCCCCGTAGCGGGATCCTTCACAATGCAAGGCATGCTCAGAAAATTCCCGCCCGTGACCGCTCCGCCGGCTGTCGAGCAGAACTTGGTGTTTAGAAGCTCGCCAAAATTGCCTTGGCGCATAGCCGCATCGGGTACCGTCCTTAACTGGGTTCCGGGGTCCGCGAGTTGCCGCTGCCACTCCACGCCGTAAAAGAAGAACATCTTGTCGTTATTCTTGTTGAAGTCGGAGTGCGGAAAGCGGACCGGCCCGCCAATGTTGAAGCCCGGGTAATTGAATTTGCTGCCCGGCTTGGAGATACCCGCCTCGTTGTTCGACCAGTCATTGGCGTTGAAGAAGGCGTTACGGGCATACCAGTAACCCTCGCCGTGCAGCCTGCTGCCTCCGGATTTCGTGACCGCCTCAACGATGACGCCGCCGCCGCCCTGGCTGGCTTCAAAGCCCGACATCTTGACCGTAAACTCCTGGATCATGTCCATGTTGGGCTCGACCATGAACCCGCCGTTTTCACCGGGGTCGATCGTGTTGGCGTTGTCGAGCATAACCATGTTCTGATCGTTGCGCAGCCCGTTGACGTTGAAACCATTGATGCCCTCGGTGTTGACTCCGCCGACGGTCTGGAAACCCGATCCGCTCGCGCCATTGAACCCGCCGGTAATGCTGCCCGGGGTCCCCGTGCCGCCCACCACGCCGGGCAAAAGCGTGAGCAACTCCAGCGAGTCGCGACCGATGGTGGACTCATTCTGAATCTGTGCCTCGCCGATAGTGGACATCTGCCCGCCCGTCGATTTGGGAATCAAATTTACGGCGCTACCTTTCACTTCGACGACCTCCACCTGGGTGCCCACCTCGAGGGCTGCGTCTTCTTGAAGCACCGCGCTGGGGGCCACGTGAATGCCCGTCAGCACGTACTCCTTGAAGCCTTTCGTTGAAACCGTCAGCTTGTAGGTTGCAACGGGAATATAGTTGAAATTATATAAGCCGCTCGCATCCGAAGTGGCCTTCAGTTCCGCGCCGGAGGCCTCATTGCGCAGTACCACAGATGCCCCCGGAATGACCGCGCCAGAGGCGTCGCGGACCGTTCCTAAGACGCTGCCAGCGCTTTGCTGAGCGAAAGCCATGGGCAAGCCGAGAATCAAAGCCAGGCCCAGCAGCGCAAGCAACCCGGAAACTCGGATCGCCGTTCTCGCGAGCGTGCGGCGAGCAAGCCAGACACCTACGAGTTTTCCGCGCCATAAGCTTTTCATCGTTCGCCACCTTTCTCTTGTTTTCAAAAATTAAGATTCGAGATGTGAGCCGCTCGCCGATCCACTTTAAGCGGCCCAGAAAAAGCGGGAAGTTTTGAACCCCAAACCCCGCCCGCCCAGAGAGAATCTCGCATACGTCTCCCTGCAATGTTACGCACGAACAACTTTGAATTCCCCACGTTCGTGATTATTAATTAATTGTTCCTTCGCTGACCCAAGCGCGGACGCAAGACTAACATAAAAGAAAGACAGAACTACTTAAAATCAATTACCGCGCCATCCTACGGGAGCGGCGTCCATGCGTCAAGAGACAATTTGCGTAAAAAGGTGGTCATTCTGCGTCACATCTTTAGCGACCGTTTCTCACGCAAAACCCCTTGAATGCGCTTACGGAAAGAACTATGCTCGGCCCGTAGCAATTTTGCGGCGTGCGCCAGCGCGCCGGATGATGAATAAGGGAGGTAAGCATGCGAAATCATCGTTTCCTCATTGCCGGCACGGCAATGATCATAAGCATAGGGATGCTCTACGCGGGCAAGAAAAATGAGAACTGGATGGACGAACCCTTTACCAAATGGGACCAAAAGCAGGTCGCGGAGTTGTTCAACAAATCCGCCTGGGCCGTGGCAAAGTCGTTCCGGGGGCAGGCGTCGGGCATGCACGGCACCGCAACGGACATGGGAGCAGGCGCGGCCACCAATGGCGCTGTCACCGGAACTGGCGGAGGCACGAAGGGCGTGGATGTGCCGGAATTCAATTTCACGGCCAGGCTTTTTTCCTCCCAGCTCATCCGTGAGGCTTACGTCCGAATGCTACAGATCATGAATCACTATGAAGGATTGCCTCCCGACAAGCAACAGGCCTTCGACCAAAAAATGGGCAGCATCCTACACTTCGACGTCAGCCAGAAAGTTGTGATCATGCTGGCTTATCAAACCAACGATTCCAATTCTAAGCGGGACATGGACCAGTGGTTCAATACCCAAACCACCGCCACATTGAACCAGAACGCGTATCTCTTCAGTCCCACCGCGGGCCAGTTGCAATTGGTCCAGTACTTTCCCCCGTCGCAGAACGGCGGACTCGGGGCCCAGTTCATCTTCCCGCGAAACTTCAAGGGCGAGCCCATCCTCCAGCCCGGAGCTGGTAAAATGCGCTTCCAACTCTCTTGGCAGCCTCAGATCGGCCAGACAATGTATATTGACTTCGATCCCAAGCAAATGACCTATAAGGACCAGCTTTCGTATTAACGGGCCGCGGAAAAACCCTTCGGACTGTCGTCCTGAGCAGCCGCAGGCGGCGAAGGATCTCCACAGTTCCTTGAACCAACAACTGCGGGGATTCTTCGCTTCGCCTTAGACCGTACGGTCCAGGGCTTCGCTCAGAATGACAGCCTTCCAGGGTTTTTCCGCAGACTGCTAAACCTCAATCTACGCTGGATTCCCGCTTGCGCAGCAAGCACGAGCAATTCGGCCTGAAATCCGAATCCTGTTACTTTTCCAGGTGCGACAGGCGCTCGTAAGCTTGCCGATACGGAGGGGTGTTGGGATCGAGTTGGTAAGCAGCGCGATATTCCTGCAAGGCGGCTTGGCGGTCCCCTTGCTTCTCGAGCGCCACGCCGAGGTCGTAATGCGCCAAGGTGTTGCTGGGGTTCAATTGCAGCGCCTCGCGCAACTCCGCAATAGCTCCGTTCTGATCACCTCTTTGTCCGAGCAGAGCGCCGAGGTATACACAGACGGCCCCGTCCTTGGGCGCCAAGCGCAGGGCTTCCCGTTCTTCGGAGATGGCGCCGTCCCAATCGCCTTTGGTCCCGAGCGCCAAGCCGAGATTTACATGTGCAATTTCATCGCTCGGGCTCAGAAGCACTGCGGCGCGATATTCTCCGATCGCTCCGTCCAAGTCGCCTTTTTGCCGTAGCGCCGTCGCGAGGTTGACGTGCGCCAATTCGTTCTTGGGATCCAAGCGCAGCGTTTCTCGAAACTCTTTGATCGCGCCCTCACCATCGCCCCAACCCCTGAAAGCAATCCCCAAGGCGAAGTGAGCGTTGGCATTGTTGGGGTTGATTTGCAAAGACCTGTCAAACTCACTCTTCGCCTCGTCAATAAGGTTTTTGTTGGCTAGGGCAAGGCCGAGATGGGAGTGCAGGTCCGCGGAATCCAAGTCATACTCCAAACCCTTTTCGAACGCGGCAATCGCCCGATCCGTTTGCTCTGTCAGCAGCAGGGCGCGGCCGAGACTGAGATAGACGGTGCTGAAACTGGGGTACTTCAGCTCCAGAGCTTTCTCAAACTCGGGGACTGCTTCCGCCGGCCGGCCCGCCTGCGTAAGGGCGGTACCCAGGTTATAATGAATGCGGGCCTCATCAGGATGGTTGGCGAGGAGGCTATTCCACCCCGTGACGGCCGCATCAAGCTGGCCCTGACTTTCAAGTTGCGCCACGCGGTCGATTTCCTTGTACATGTCGATGGCAGGCGTGCTGATGGCCATGGGTTGGTCTTGAGGGATGTTCACAAACTCCGGAATATTCACGGCGCGATTCGCCGCGGTCGCGTTGTCGATCAGAATCGCGGGACTGTCGTTGCCCTGCTCGTCGATATGGGTCAGATACATTTGCGTGTAGGGCGAACGGCTCTTCGAGGAGAATACCAACCAGCGGCCATTGGGTGAAAAGCTGTGCCAGGAGTTCATGAGGGAAGTATTGCAGTTCATGCGCCGCGCTACTCCGCCTGACGGCGCGGGGACCATGTAAAGCTGGCTGTCGGGACGCATCAACTGCCCATTGCGGCACTTCACCCAGACGATCCAGCGGCCATCGGGTGAAACCTTGGGAAAACTATTGCTCATGCCGTTGTGGGAAGCGCCCGCGACCGGCTGCGCACGGCCGCCTTTGCCGTCATTGAAGGGAACCCAATAGAGATTGTATTGGATTTGGGGTTCGTTGGGGTCGTTGGCGTATTCGGGCATTTTCATGCCGGGCGTATAGGGATCCATGGCAACTGCCCGGGCAAAGACCACGTATTTGCCGTCGGGGCTCCAGACGGCGTTCGTTTGCACATAGGCCGGATCGTCCGCCCCGGGCAAAGGCTGCTTTACCCCCGTCGCCCGGTCGTACCAGGCCACGATGCTGCGCGTCGGGTAGAACACCTGGGCGAAGCGGTAGTCTTTGTAGTTCACCGTGAAGTAGCCGTTGCCAAGGTTCTTCGTCTGGCCCCGGTAATTGGTCAGGATGTACTTGCCGTCCGGCGAGACCTGAGACATGAAACCGATTCGGGAGGTCGATGCCGTTGTGTCCCGGATGGAACTCCACGAGATCACATCCTCGTTGCGGACCGTCATTTGCGGTTTGATGGGAACAATTGCGTACAACCCTTTATCGTTGAGAGGTCCGTCGAGATCCATCCCCAGGGTCTTGCCATCCCGAGAGAACGAATGGCAGTTGATGCAGGTAGGCACGTCCGTGAGTACTACACGGCTTTCGGTTTTTGAGATGTCGCGCAGCCGCCATTGGATCAGATGGAGCGCGTCCAGGGCCAAGGGCATGATGATTCCCTTTTCAGTCTGGGTAGGCATCAAAGGCACATCGCGATAAAAAATGGGTGCGCCGGTCGGGTCGCGGGAAGTGACGATGGTGACGCGCCCGCTCGAGACCGTGCGCCGGTCCTTCGGCCCGCTGAATCCGCTGATGGTCACCACTGCGGCGCCCGCCGCGGAATGTTTCTTGATCTTTTCCCAAACTTTCACTTCGGGTATCCAAGTGTGCGCCGAGGCCTGCTCCGGCGGGAGTTTAGGCAGTTCATTCGTGGAGGAAGCACAGCGCGGATCAATCGTGCCGATGGTCAAGCGCTCACCCGCAGATTCGGCCTTAATTAGAGCCGAGCCATCGGCGAAGGCAATGCCGATTCGCCAATAGGTAGCGCTTTCCGCGGAGTCGTGCCAGATAAAAGTGGGCGGAGTTATTTCGGGAGGGAAAATCGAACCCTCCAAGGGATAATCGATGGTTAACGAGGCCGGGCGCGCCGCTGAAGCACCTTGTGCGCGCTTCGGCTGAGCTGCCACGCACTCGCCCGCTAACGCAACCATGACCGCGCCCAGTAGGACCAGATATTTCATCGATATTCTGCTCCTCACTCCACCAAGTGCGGGAGTACTCTCATTCACGACACTGGCCCGGCCCGCAATATACAACTCGTCGCTCCCGAATGCAATGGCAGTTCGGGCTTTAGCGCTCAGAGCCTCCGGCGCCCACGAAAATCCTGCACTTCTGAGACCAAAAACCGCGACGGCTTCTAACACCCCCGATAAGGGAGGTCAAGGAGGGTAGGGCCCATGGCCTTGTGCCTCCGCGTCGCACCCGCCTGACCCGGGCGGTGTAGGGATAGGGGTAGGGCTTGCCCTACCCCCGCCGGGGCCAGCAGAAATGCGCGGACGGTAAGTCGTCTCCCCACAGCAGGTTAGTTATCGACGGATTGGGGCCGTGCAAAATCCCTTGAATACGCTTACGGAACGAAATATGCTTGCTCGGCACGCAGCCATTTCGCGGCTTGCTCCAGCGCGCCAGATTATGGATGGGGGAGGTAAGCATGCGCAGTCGTGGTTTCCTCATTGCCCGCACGGCGATAATCTTGAGCATAGGGATGCTCTACGCGAGCGAGAAAAATGAGAACTGGATGGACAAGCCCTATACCCAATGGGATCAAAAGGAAGTGGCGGAGTTGTTCAACAAATCCGCTTGGGCTCAGGCAAAATCGTTCCGGGGCCAGGCGGCGAGTATCAGCCGCACAGGGGCCGCTCACCTTGGCCAGCACGGCACGGCGGTGGACGCTGGAACGGGCGGTGGTAACACGACGGGCAATATCGGAACTGGTGGAGCAGGCGCCAACGCGCCCTCTGCTCCACAAGGTAGAGCCGGTGGGGGCGCCCGAACCGGTGGCGCCACCCCAGGCGTGGATGTCCCGGAATTCATTTTCACGGCCAGGCTTTTTTCCGCCCAGCCCATCCGTGATGCTTACGTGCGGATGCTACAGATCATGAACCACTACGACGCGCTGCCTGCCGCCCGGCAACAAGCCTTCGACCAATCACTGGACAGGTTTCTGCACGCCGACTTCAGCCAGCAGGTCGTCATCGCGCTATCTTATCAAACCAACGATCCCATGTCTCAGCGGAACATGGACAAGTGGTTCAATACTCAAACCAACGACACATTAAAGCAGAACGCGTATCTCTTCAGCCCCATCGCGGGCCAGTTGGAGTTGCTCAAGTACTTTCCCAACCAGGGCGGGCTGGGGGCCGAATTCGTCTTCCCGCGAATATTCAAGGGCGAGCCCATCCTCCAGCCCGGAGCTGGTAAAATGCGCTTCCAACTCTCTTACCAGCCTCAGATCCACCAGATCATGTACATCGACTTCGATCCTAAAGAAATGGCCTATAAAGACCAGTTTTCGTACTGAGAAGGATCCATCGGTCATGAATCGCTATTTGTCCTGCGCGCTCTTTATTTTTCTCGCCGTATCTCAAGCCTCCGCTTCTAGCTCGACGCTGCCCAGCGGCGCCGAGTTCCCCTCCTGGGAGAAGCCGCTCCATTTTACGCACACGTACTTCGTCAACGGCCAGGCGGCGAATGCCGACGACAATGGCCCCGGCACCGAGCAGCGGCCCTTCCGCACCATCGGCGGTGCGGCGCAGATTCTCAAGCCGGGCGAGCGCGTGGTCATCGCTGAAGGCGTCTACCGCGAGTTCGTCCGTCCGGCGCGCGGCGGCGCCGGCCCCGACGCGATGATCAGCTACGAGGCCGCGCCCGGCGCCAAGGTTGTGGTGAAGGGTTCGGCCGTTGTGACCGGCTGGCGTCCCAGCCAGGGCTGGAACTTCGGCTTCGATCCGGTGACCCACAAGCCGGTACAGGCCTGGGAACTGCCGCTCTCGCCGGCGCTCTTTCACGACGGGTACAACCCCTTCGAAGTGGACAACGTGATCGGCAACCGCTACTGGCTGCGTTATGCCGAGGACAACATGGCGACGTACTTCCGGCGGCGAGGCATGGTGTTCGTGGACGGCCATCCGCTCGAGCCGGTCGAGCTCTCGACCGAGCTTGCCGGCCCCTCGAAGCAGTCAATGAACTTCTTCAGCACCGTTCACTGGTCGCCGCTCTTCCAGGAGTTCTCGCCCTATGCAGGCAAGGTCTGGATTGAAACCAACGGGATGACGCTGCACATCCGCCTGGCCAACGACGAGGACCCTTCGCGGCACACCCTTGAGATCACCACCGAGGAGCAGGTTTTTTCGCCCCTCGAGCGCTACCAGTCCTACATTCGCGTGAAGGGGATCACCTTTCAGCACGCGGGCAACGGCTTTCCGGTGCCGCAGCGCGGCATGGTCTCCACCAACCGCGGCAATCACTTCATCTTCGAAGACAACACTTTCGAGTGGGCCAACAGCGTGGGCCTAGACATCGGCAACGAGGACTGGCAGGCGAGCCGTCCCCCACAGCCGGTCGGCTTCGATGTCATCCGCGGCAACACCTTCCGCTATTGCGGCATCGAGGGACTGGGCGGCACGGGAGGTCCGCGGGATACGCTGGTCGAGCGGAACCTTTTCGAGTGGATCGGCTGGCAGGACGCGGCGATGATGTCGGAGTCCGGCGGCACGAAGATGCATACCGCCCGCAATCTTCTGTTCCGCAACAACGTGCTGCGCCACATTCGCCACGCCAACGGCATCTGGCTCGACATCGGCAACGCCAACGTGCGCATTACCGGCAACCTGTTTGCCGACATTCCCGGCAACGTGAACCCGCACGCCGTTCACATCGAAGGCAGCGAGGAGCTGAATGAGATCGACAACAACATTTTCTCGCAGCTTACGGGCGGCATCCTGATCCGCGACACGAACAACGTCATCATCGCCTACAATCTATTCCTTGATTGCGACGAGGTGGGCGTGGACACGGTCTCGGGGATCAACGGTCCGCGGCCCATCTTCGGCCATACCATCGACGTGCACGGCCTGATGGTGTACGGCAATATCTTCGCGCGCATGGGCCGCTCGGCGATTGAGTTTACCAACGCCCGCAACGATGCCGACGGCAATGTCTACGCGGGGCCGCAGGGGCCGTTCGGCTTCGGCTTTGGCCCCTACCTGCGCGTCAAGACTCCGGAGCCGCCGGAGTGGGACAACCTGAGGTCCTGGCGCGAGCAGCACGGCTGGGACAAGAACGGCGCCGAAGGCCGGATTACAGCTTCGCTCGACCCCGACAAGCTCACGCTGTCGCTGACGGTTCAGGGCGAGATCAAGCCGGTCAAGGCATGGAAGTCCATCGACACGGATTTCTATGGAAAGCCCGCCGCGGGCACCCGCCTGCCCGGCCCATTCCCGGACTTGCTGACCGGCCCAGCAACCCGCAGCATCGATCCGCGCAGATCCTTTGGAGACCCTACCGACGGCCGGTAGCGCAGACCGCCGCTTTCGCGGCCTGCGGTTCTTCGCAACGTTGGATAAGACTAGTAGCCTAATAACGTCATCAGCAGATCACGATTCGGGACAGACGCGGACCGCAAAGGCGGCGGTCCGCGCTGTCTCATACGCGCTTGACAGGCTTGAAGCGCGGCGCTAAGGTTGAGTCATCGAGGGTTCTTGGGAGACACCCATGCCAGCCGCACCCCGTTCCACGGAAGGCATCCGAGGGGTCCCTGTCGGGAGAGTCGTATTCTGCCTTGCCTTAAACCTCGCTGCACTTTCGGTTCGACAGATTTGCTGCCAGGCGACGCTTGACTTTGCCGGGCAGACCGGCACCCCCAATCCGCCTCTATCTTCAGCAACTGCGGTAAGGACGACCGTTGTCCTTGCCGGTCAGGTCCGCAGTTCCGACGGCCATGCCATACGCACCGGCGTAATCGTGACTTTGGAAACCGTGGATCACGTGCCGATGGCAACCAAACAGGCCGATTCCGACGGGCAGTTCGAGTTTGATTCCGTGCCCGGCAACGCCGTTCTCCTGCGGGTCTCGGCGCAGGGATTTCATACGTTTCAGCAACGCCTGGACGAGGTGATATTCGTCCAATATCGTACCGTCATCAATGTCGTCCTTAAACCGGTGGCTCAAGGCGGAAGCGAGGAGGCTGCTCCCGCCGTTTTAACTGACCAGAAGGCGCCGCAGAAAGCTCGCGACGAACTGGTTAAAGGGGTTCAGGCGCTTTTGAAAGAGAAGTATTCGGACGCTCGCACTCACTTTGAAAAAGCGATTGCCATATATCCGTGTTATGCCCGGGCGCAAACCGAGTTGGCCATCGTGTTGATCCCATCGGGGGATTTCACCCTGGCTGAATCGGCGCTGCGCAAGTCAGTCCAATGTGACTCGGGGTATAACCAGGCACGCTTGGTGCTGGGCCAGCTTCTGAATATGCAGAAGAGGTTCGGGGAGAGCCAGAAGACCCTGCGCGAGGCCATCCGCTTTGCCCCGAGCTCGTGGGAATTGTACTACCAGCTCGGGGTCGCAGACTTCGGTCTGGGTGAGTACGCCAAGTCAGCAGAAGAGTTCGAGCAGGTCCTCAGTTTTAACCCTGCACCCCCCTCGTACTACTTTGCGAGAGCGGCGGACGCCTATCTGGCCCGGAAGACGTATGACAAAGCTTACGCGAAGATGCTGGATTACCTGCGAATCGACCCACACGGGCAATTCGCCGGGAAGATCCGAGCAACGATTCAGAAAATGGAAGCCCAGGGAGTCCTAACCAAGTCCATGGAGAACGCCGCCCAAACCGAGAAGGAGTGAGCCGACACAGGCTAGCGCGGCAGGCCGAGCTTTCCGTTATCTCCATCCTGGCGCGAACCCTCCCCACTCCGGTTGCCGCGGCCCGGCACGGAAAAGACGCGGACGCGTCAGACGATGGGCAGTCAGCCCTGCTTGCTCACACGCCGCCCACAGGGATTTTCACTGAACCGAGATTGCCGGAGGCTGGATCGCGCACCACCAGTTCCAGCGACGTCGCTCCCGGGACGAGGTCCACCCATTTCTCCATCTGCAACCCTTTTCCCTGAAGGCGCTGCGTTCCGCCGGCCACGACGCGCATTTTCACGTCGTATCGGGAAGCATCCAGAACCTTGCCGTCAGGTCCAGTCTGGGCAAGAACCAATGCCAGTCGCACGCTCCCGCCCTCGCTCCCACCCGGAAGCGTGATGTCGTGCATGTCCACGTTGATGCCCAGCAGAGCGCGGTCCTTATGAAATGGGACGACCTTGTTGGTCGCCATATTCCGGCGGGTGTCGGTCTTATGAGTGACTTTTTCGAGCGTGACCCTCAGCCCCAGGCCCGTCGAGTCAAGCGGGCCGTAAATGGCTTGATTGAACTGGGTGTCGACCTGGTCTCCGGTCTTTGGAGTTTTCGAAGTTTCCTGGGTGGCGAAATATCCTTGGCGGTAACGCAAGTGGACGCCGTGTCGCGAAACCTCGACTTTAAGTGAATGATACTTATTGTCCCAGCGGATGTCATGAGGGTAAAAACCCAGTGTGTAGCTGGCTTCGGAATCATCTGCGGCGGCTCGCATGACGTGGGCGAGGTCATTGGTGTTGGTGAACGCTTGCCCGCCGGTTGCGCTCGCCAGTTCCTTCATCGTGCCCACCGTGGAATAGAATTCGTTCCAGTCCGTCGTCCCCGGCGCCGCCGCCACCAACCCGCGCGGATCGACGGGATAAATGGCCAGGTCGGCCTTGTTCAGAGCTGAGTTTAGCGTTTTGTACGCCCGACCGAAATCCGCCGCAAAGTGGATCTGGTCCCGCGTGTCGCCTGGCTGACGATCCCCCACAAAGCCAATTGAAACCGGAAAGCTGCTGGAAACCCAGATCAAGTTCTTTCGCCCGGGAAACTGACCTAGATAATTCGCAATGGCAATCAGCGCGTCCAGGGTGCGCTGCATGCGGTCGACGGCGAAGGAGGAGCTCTCATGACCCTGAAATTGGTTCATTATCGCCTGCATCTGAGCCATGGCGGCGGCCTCGCCCGCCGCTCCCGCGGCAGCGCCCGCCGCTGCGCCGGCGGGCGCGCTGCTGCCGGTCCCCAAAGCTGGGTTCGACGAGGTACCCGCCAAGGTCGACGGGTCGGCGGATGAGGGAATAGGTGAGCCCATCACGTTGATCGACGCTTGGTCCGCTTCGCCAGGATCGGTCTGAGGCGGCGCCGAGCCCGCAACTTCCCTCGGGTTGCGAATCTTCGCATTTCTCAGAGCCGCCAGCAGAAGCTGCGGGTTGCTGGTGAAATTCTGCAGCACATCGAGGTGCTCACCCAGCGAAAAGATGGCGACGCGGTCCTCAGGCCTGAGCGCTTCAAGAAACCGGACCACTTCCGTGCGGGCCCAACTTTGGTCATGAAAGCTGGTGTTCAGGCCGTCCAGGAGAACCAGCGTGACGCTCGGCAGCGCGCCCTGGACGCGGTTGGAAAACACATTGGGCGGCAAAGGCTCGACAGCCGTGGGAGTCGTGGGAAGCCCCGAAAAGACCTCGATGGGAACCTCTTTGCCGTTGTCATAAAGCTTAAAATCGCCTTTCGTCAGGCCTTTGATCGCCTGCCCCTTGGAATCCCGGGCCACCACACTGACTTCCACCAGGTGCGTTTCGACTCGAAGGATAGCCTCGTTCTTGGCGGCGCGGATGGCCGCAGATGTGCCCGTCAGCACGGTTGCGGCGACGCACCCTAGGAACAACATCGTCCAGGTCTTCATGCGTCATCGACTCCTTTCCCGGATGAGGCGCCTCCACCTTGGGGCTTCCGGACCTCTGCCTCTGGAGATTATAAGGCCAGATGGCCTGGCGTTTTCATTTTTCTTATGCGTCAGCCGTGAGGCCGCTAGCTGCCCGCCCAAGGCTGGCGAAGGTTCCTGGCAGCTCTTAGGACCACAAGCCGCGCACCTGGCGGAGCACGATTTGGTGCATAGGCCTGCCAGGTTCAAGCCGTCAGTAGGGCCGCTGGCTCTCGGTGATGCCGGGCCAGTGGTCGGTGCGGAACGGCGCGGCAGGCAGGCCCGCTCCATTGAAGAGATTGGCAGCCGGATTGGCCTGCCAGGCGTAGCGGACTTCCCGGGGATTGGGCACCGCAGGGGATAAGACGACGATCGTGTCGCCCTCGATGTGGGCCTCGGCCCAGACCCATTTCCGGTCTTCGCCGGCGATGGAGAACTCTTCGAGCTTTGGGCCCTTCACGATCAGGCCGCCGTCGGTGTGGGCGAAGTGAAGGCGTATCGCCCTGGGAAGCCGTTCGACGGAAGCGAGGGTGGGACCGGAATAGACCACAGGCAGGCCGTAGTAATTCGCCAGTGCGCACCGCGCGAGGCGTTCACCGACCGGGAGCTTGTCCTGGGGATGAATGTTGTCCGGGTCGCCAGTATCAGCAGTCACGGCGAGGCACGAGTTGGGGACCGAGGCGGCGGTGAGCGCCTGCGATTCGCGGGTTTCCGCCCAGGCGTCATCGATCGGCGTGGCGCTGCGATGCTTGAAAGCGGGCAGGCTAACGATGTAGAAGGGAACATTGCCCTGGGCAAAGAGCCTGCGCCAATCCGCGGTCATCGCGGGCAGCAGCTTGCGGTAGTGGTATCCGCGTTCGGAGTTCTGCTCGCCCTGGTACCACAAAACCCCGGCGATGGAGAGCGGCGCAATGGGCTCGAGCATGCCTTCATAGAGGACGGTTGGCATGACAGGCCAGTTCTCATACGCGATGGGCAATGGTTGCGGCGGCCGCGCATCCACGCTCAACTGCCCCTTCCACTGGCCTGCCAGCGGAAGGGCGGTCTTGCCGCCGAGCAGCAGGCGCAGTTCTTCCGGCTTACCCAGGAAACCTCCATCGGGTTTCGTCTTGAGCACGCGAATCGCCACAACGTTGCGTCCGGGCCTGAGCACGCCGCCGCCGATGAAATAGACGCGAGGGTTCTCGACCCAGGCGCTGGCGCCGACCTGAACGCCATTGATCCAGGCCGTGTCCATCCGCTCCACAGAACCGAGGAAAAGCAAGGCCCTCCCGGCCGGGACGGGATCCGGCAGAATAATCACCTTCCGGAACCAGGCAACGGCCGGAGTGTCCGGCACACCGAGCTCGGCGAATCCTCCCGGGACGCTGACAGTCTTCCAACTCGAGTCGTCGAACGTGGGCGCGGCCCAGTTGCCTTTGACCCCCAAGTCGTACTGGTCGTACCAGTGCATGACGTAGTTGCCATACTCAGGCGCCCCCGCCGCGGCGAGCCGATTAAGCTCGGCTAAGGGAATGTCGAAGTCCTTGATCGCGCGAAGAGCCGCAACGCTGGTCCAGGCTTCGGCGGGTGTTCCGCCCATCGCATCGACAACCAGGCCGATGGGAACGTGTGTCTCCTCGTGGACCTTGCGAGCGAAGTAGTAACCGACCGCCGAAAGCCCCCCGGCGGTTTCGGGTGTGACGGCCTTCCAGTTTCCTTCCACGAGGTCCGTGTGGTGGTAGGCCGCGTGGCCGGCAACGTCAAAGAAGCGGATCTCAGGATGATTCGCCGCCTTCACTTCGTCGGCGCCATTGCGTGCGAACCGTAGCGGCAGCCCCATGTTCGACTGGCCGCCGCACAGCCAGACGTCGCCCACGACGACATTGTGCAGTTCGAGGGTCTCGCGGCCGGAGATCCGGAGCGTGTAGGGGCCGCCGGCGGGAGGAGGCTGAATCCTCACCTCCCAGCGGCGGTCGGCCCCGGCAATCGCGGAGGCCGTGTTGTCTCCAACCTGGACGCGGATCGTCCCGCCGGGTTCGGACCATCCCCAGAGGGTGTTGGCCTTGCCGCGCTGCAAGACCATGTTGTCGCCGAAGATCGGGCTGAGGAACGGAAGCGGCTTGACCGCCGCGGACGATTCGGCCTTGGCCGCGGCCTGCCCGTCGGCTGACGGGCCGCCTGACGGCGCGACCAGAAGCAAGGTTGCTGCCGCCACGGCGAGCAAGCATCTGGAGATCATTCGTCGGAACTCTGATGCGCTATGCACTTGGCTTTCCGGAGCTTCGGTTTTTGCTTCCTCCCAATCGGCGATCGAGGATGATCAACCGACAATTAGTTAGGGGGTGCCGGGGCCGTCTTCGACTTTAGGCGCAGGCGCCGCGGGAGTGCGGCGCTGATTCTCGTTCTCCGTGGCGCTCACGTTGAACAACTCGAAGTTCGAGTAGCGATGTTCATTGCGCAGGCGCTTGCGACTCCAATCGACGGCCACGAACACTCGCTGCGGAAGCCAGAATTCCTCCGTGAACTTCTTGAATCGCACCGCGCCAAAGTCGATTTCAGTGGTCTGGCGCTCCAGGCGTATTTCGGGCAGTGGCTTCAAGAGATCCTGGCGCAGGCGAACGATTTCGTAGGTCCCGGCATCGATCCAGGCCAAGCCTTGGAAGTACGTCGGCTTGGGGACGCCGTTTACGCGGAAACCTCCGGCGATACGCGCCTTGTCCGGATATTGCGCGAAGGCCACGACGTAATACTCTCTTCCCTCGGATTTCTGACGCCCCAGATAACGAAATTGGGCGTCGCCGCGGTAGAAGGGATGAAAGTAAAGCGCCGCAGAGGTGAATCCGGAAGTCAGCATATACCCGTCATCCAGACCTTTCAGCGTTGCCTTGCCCCCGTTCTTGTCTGCTCGGTACTCGGTGATGCCCGGTCCGGTGGGATCCGGCTCCATCAGCCAAAGATAGTTGAACTCCTGGTCTTGGCTCCCTGCAATCTTGCCGTGACGTTGCAGTTTTTCCTGGTGAACCTCCTCCACGGATACGGTGCTGGGAAAATCGTGGAAAGAAGCTGCTACCCTCTTGCCGGTTTCGTCCAGGATAGACGCTAACAGGCTCTGGTCGGCCGCGGGCTCCAGCCCTTTAAGCCCGGGAATGGTTTGAATCAATTTGTCGGTGGGCAGGTCCATGCTAAAGATGCCCCCAGTCGAGGCAAGGTCCTCTCTCTCCCGGGTCTGGATGTCCAGCCATAGCTGGCGAATCTGCGGAGCCATTTTTTTCACATCCCGGCCGGCGAGGTACGTCGTCAATTCGCGGTCAGCCTCCCTGTAACTGTCGAGATGGAGCAAGGCCTCCGCGCGCATCAGGTGCGCATCCCGGCCGGCGCCGGCAGCGATAGCCTTCTGAAGCTGGTCGCTGGCGTACTCCCAGTTCTCCAGCTCCAATTGCGTGCGGCCGAGTTCCTGAAGGGCCAGCGGGTCTTGCGGGGCAGATTTGAGCGCCTCGAGCAGAAAGTCCGCCGCCCTCTTCGGATCGTGAAGCCAGGTCTCCATCACGCCATACGCGATGTCGGATTCCGGACGCGCTTTGGCGTGGTCGCCGTGCATTGTCGTGATGGCTTCACCGAAATTGCGTTCCGCGCCGTCCCAATCGTTCATGGCGAGCTGCGCCAAGCCCCACATGGTTCGGCACTCCGCGCAGGAAGGATCGCGGCCTGCCACCCTGGCAAAATTGGCAACCGCGCCAACCGGATTGTCCTCGATCAAAAACTCGTTCACGCCATGCGCATAGTCCTTGGCGGACTTCCCTGACAAGCCGTCAGCGGAGGATAGCTGCTTAAGTCGTGGGGCCAAGTCGGCGATCAGGTCCTCCTGGAAAAGCAAATTCGCATCCTCGCGCAGATCGCGCAAAGTGATGGTCAGCTTCCACGTCTTGCCGGACGTGCCGAAGTCCACGATTTCGTGAGCGGGCATATAGCCGCGCTTGTCCGCCTTCGCTTCCACTCCAAAGCCTATATCGCTTTCTTGGCTAATTTTCATTTCGGTGCTGAACTCTCCCCGATCGTCGGTGTGAAGTTCCCGGATGACGGCCGCCATCTTGGTCGCTCTAATCACCACTTTGGCGCCGCGGATGGGATCGCGCCGGATGTTCTGCACCTTGCCGTTAACCGTGTAGGTCCGCTGGATGAAGTCGGACTGGCTGCGCGAGATGGGGCTTATCGCCCCCCCCACGCCGGCGGGAGGGCCACCACCGTGTTGCGCAACCACCAGGCGCACGGCTGCCAAGAACACTACAATTCGGATCGATGTTTTCATAGTCACAGCTCCTCTGGTGGCTCCCGGGAAAGGCTTCGCACGCAGTTGCGGGCTAGTCCCGTTCCGGTTGCATAGCATATTCGAGAACGGTGGCAAGAGCAAGCGACCCAATTTGCAGGTAGTGTCCTAAATGTGTGTTGGCTTTTTTTGAGGGGTACTGTTACTTCCGGGCAATGGCTTGTTACGCACTCTGAACCTATGCTTCTCACTGGCCCGGCGACTCCACAAGTTTCGTTGTCGAAACTTCTCAACTCAGGCCAGGGAACTGGAATTACGAGACCATTTTTGGGATCGAGAGAGAGGCATGACGGATCTGATGAGCCCAGGATCAAGGGAAGGTCTGAAGTACGATCGGGCCTACTCTAAAAACCTGTATGATGCTGCCCGTCCATGCTGGATATGTGGGGCGCGAACATTCGATAAAGTTAGGTCTCCTCTCCCTCTACACTGGGCAGTGAGAGTATTTGGACTCCAATTGTGCCGATGTGGGGGCTGCCACCGATTTCGCTTTGTGCTCAGAAGCAGGTTTAGAAACCGTAGCTCTTAAAGACCAGATCTGCTTAGGTGTAAGGATTTTTGGTAGAGATGGAAGGATTGTTGCTGAGATAAGAGATAATGAGTTTTCAAGTAACCCCAATAACTATTTTCGGAAAGAACGACCGGATAAGAGCACGCTGATTGTTTATGACCAAGAGGACAAAAAGGTTCTAGACGTTCGTTTTCTTAATCCAACTACAGTCCGATTCCTTGGTATCTTAAATTACCCTAACTCCATGGGACCGCTTGTCATTTCCAAGACCGGGGGGACATTTTTCGATGGAATGTGCGCGGCCTATGACGTGATCGATTTCGATATTAGATGATTACAGCTAAATTACCAACACACATTTAGGACAGTGCCAATTTGCAATTTGCCAGCTTCTTAGTCTGGGGTTTGAACCACGGGAAATCGATATACGTTTATGCTAAAGGGCGCAACGGATAACGCCTGGGAAACCTTGCCTATCTCTCTCGTCTCGACCTGCGGCTTTTGGCCGACGCGATTAGAGGCATCGAAGTCCTTCCCCCTCATCTGCCACAACGCAGATTCCTGCGGATCCATCAGCCTTCACTCCTGTCAACTTCTTACGCTCTGCGTTGGCGTCCCTGTGCGGCGGTTCATGGCCGCGGCCGGAAGGCCGCCAGGCTATGCGGCTCGATCTGCAATTCATAGCTGACCAGATGAGCCTCCGGCGTGCTTCCCGGGCCGCGCGGGCCGAACCACCCCCATCTCCCTCCGGCCAGCGGCTCACCCGCGAGCGTCGCCCCCGTCATCAAATTCTCCAGGCGCGCCGAGCCGCCCGTGATCCTCACTGCCACCGGATGATCGAGGAAAGACTCCACCACGAAGGCGCCGTTGTTGTATTCAAAGAGACTCACTTGCGCCGGAGCTTCGAACTGCACGGGCAATTCCAGCCCCAGATATCTCCGCAGGGCGTCGAGCACCCCGCTGGGCAGGCGGTAGAAATCGTTCATGCTTTCCGGCACCGTCAAGACGTACAGTTCCCCTTTCCCGTAATGATCCATCAGCAGCAGCGGCACGCCCCGACCGGCGGCCAAGCCGCGCACCACCGCCCAATCCTCGTTGGTGTAGAAGTGAATCTCGGGAAAGAGAATGGGACTCGAGGAGCCCAGCTCGGTGCCGCTCCCGAAGCCGCGTCCCTCGACGTAGGAGGTGGCGGCCAGAACCTGCCCGGTAACGCGCATGTCCGTAATCTGATCCATGCCGCGATCCTGGAGAGCGCGCAGCAGGCCGCTGGTGATGATCACGTTGTCTCCGCCGCGCAGGTGTTGCTCGATCTTCGCCACGATATCCGCATCGTACTTCGCCGCCTCGGTCAGCAGCACGCTTTTCGCCTGCGGCCACGCGGGGTACATCTCAATGGGGATTCCCATCATGCCCAGCGCGGTTTCCAGAAAATCCTCGCCGCTGGAATGATAGGGCCGATAGCAGCTCAGGCCCACCGGCGCGCCCAGTTCGCCCGCCACCTGGTCCACCCGGCGCAGGGCGTAAGCCGCCGCATCCGCCAGCAGAGCGTCTTTCGCTCCCGGAGTGCCCGGAAAACCGCAGCATTCACTCAGCATTTGGAAATAATTGAAAGTCGTGGGCCGCATCTGCCAGGCCGTGCGCTCCCCCGCTTCCGCCGACCGCAACAGGTCAGTGTACTCAAACAGGTTAATGGCGGGCGCCTTGGCGAGAATCGTGTCCCAAAGCTGCTCGGCATAACGATCGATCGACCCCATGGAGATCGGATCCACCCATCCGCCGCCATTGCGTCCCGGCGCAATGTTCTCGAAATACCGGAAGATTTCGTAGCTCTCGTACTGCTGCAATTGCTGGTCCGTGACGATGGGATCGCGCGTCTCATCCCCCGTCCAGATCTCGGGGAAAATCTGCGGTTGGTGCTCGAGATCGAACCCCATCCCCTGGAATGACGGATAGAAGTTGGGGAATTTGATGATCACATGCACCTTGGGATTGGCCTCCTTCGCCGGCTTCAGAATCAGGTCGCGCGACACCTCATCCATCGTCTGGAGCCGGAACTGGTCCCACGTCTGCTTGCCCTTGGCCGCGATGTCGGACTCGCTCTTGGTATTGAAGAAGAACAGGTCGTCGAGAATGAACTCATCGAAATGGCGCGCCGTCAGGGCGCACACGCGGCTTACCAGCGCCCGATCGGCGGGGTCGGTGTAGTCCAGCGTGCGGAACTGCCCTCCCCCCCCAGGTCCCAGCAACGCCATGCCTCCCGCCACCGCCACACCCTGCGACTCGAAGAAACTCTTTACGTGAGCCAGCGCGGCGTCATCCGCCGTCGTCCCACTGCGATAGCTTTCAATGAATACCTTGTCCACGTGTAACCGGCTGCTGATGGTGTTCCAGCTCGATTGCATCCAGCCCGGCTCGCGTTCCATCCGCTGCACCGCGTATACGGGAATAAAAATTGTGACTTTAAAATTCCGGTAGGCCTGCGGCTCTGCTCCTGCCAACAAGGCCGGCATCAGTAGAATCACGGCAGCGCACAACCCGCGTCTGCGCAGCATCGTTTTCTCCTCTCTCAACTGTTCTTTCGAATCAGGGACTCCGACTCTTCCAACGTGCGCGGTTTCATCCACAGGGGTTGGATGCCCAGAAGAACAAAA
>JBEKMN010000002.1:0-152290 GCA_050008495.1 Terriglobia bacterium
TCGATTCTGGAGAGCTTCCGAATGATCGAGCAGATTACCGGCAAGCCGCAGAAATACAGCTACAATGACCAAAACCGCGCCGGCGACCACATCTGCTACTATAGCGACCTCAGGAAACTGAAGTCGCATTTCCCGAACTGGGGGATCACTAAGTCGCTGCCGACTATTCTCCAGGAGATCGCTGATTCCTGGAGGGTTCGTCTTGGCAGGTCGGGTAGGGCTTGACTGGGCGTGTCCAGATTGTGCTTGAGCCGACATGAAGGAAAATGAAAGGCGCGCAATCGCCGGGAAAGGCGAAGCCCTTCCCCACAACGGGGAGGCGGAGCCGCCCGCAGCGCTCTTTGCTCCATTTGGTGCGCGAGCCATACCGGATGGTGCACGACAACTGTGGGTGAAACCCGCCGGCAGTGCCCGCCATTTTGTCTGTTACAGAAATAAATTGTTTACTTTCAATAACGTATAAGCAAATTGCGTAATGGTGGAACTCTGGCACCCAGCTTGCTCATACGGGAAGAGGAAGTAATCCTTAAGGAGGTCTAGACCTAGTATGAAGAAACTTCTCACACTGCTTTTCACGGGCATGATCGTTTTCTCGTTGGCGATGCCGGTGTTCGCGCAGGACACCCCGCAGGAAACCACGAAGGCCACGAAGACGAAGAAGACGAAGGCTGCAAAGACGAAGAAGACGAAGGCTGCGAAGACGACTGCTTCCGCTCCCACCCAGTAGGCGGGTCGGATAGGAAATTAAGCTGTAACTCAAGAGCCCCCGTCAGGAATGGCGGGGGCTTTGCTTTTTTGTGGGCCATGAAGGAAACTTCAAAACTCTACGAACGAACCGGGAATGTCGTTGAAAACAAAGGGACGCTTGACAGTTGTTCTCCCGAGGGCGAAACTATCTTATTGGCGGTCAAGGCCATCAGAGGCGGTGGCATCTCATGTCGGTTGAATCGAAGGATGCTCGGCAGGAAACATCATCGCTACCTATAAGATCAGGAATGCAGACTGTTTCTCTCGAGCAGGAGTTGGTCTCACGCGGCTTGCGGATGACACACCAGCGGCGGCTCCTGATCCAGATCATCCAGGGCGCTGAGAGCCATTTGGATGCCGTGGCTCTTTGGGAGCGTGCCCGGGGCCAGGATCCCACGCTGAATAAGGTGACGGTCTACCGAACCTTGGCCATGTTGAAGAAATACGGCTTGGTGGATGAGCTTGACCTGATGCATTTGAAGGGCGGAAAGCACTATTACGAGGCTAGGGCAAGCCGGGATCATGTTCACCTGGCTTGCCTTAAGTGCGGCCGCATTCAGGAGTTCGAAAGCTCGCTTTTCGAAAAGCTCAAAGGGCAGATCGAACGCCAGCGCCGATTCAACATCAAGGTCGTACGCGTGGAAGCCGGCGGGTACTGTGAGAATTGTCGAGATCGTTGACGAAAGAGCGGTTGTGGAGTCTGGTGGTTCGGCCTTCCGAGCCAAGCGAGGCACCTCGCCCGAGATGAGCCGCACAGCGAGATTCCCCGCTTCACGCGGAATGAAGCCGGCAGTCAACAGCGGAGACGAGGCTGGCTCTTCTCGGACATAAGGTCAGATGGAGAGCCCGAGAATATTTCCAGGGCAGCTAACCCGTTTCAACTCCTCGTGCGTCTAACTTCCCGATAGTGTGCAGGCAATGGCCACACTATCGGTAGTGGCTCAGTTAACGGTGACACGGGCATTCCTTCGCTCCGCTCAGGACAGGCTCTGCCCGGGCACGGTCACGGACAAAATGATCGTGCCAATTTAAAGTCAGGCGCTACGACACTACCCGCACGCTTGTTTTATTGTGTGCCGTCATTCATAATGTCGATTGTTCTTGAGTGATCGTGGGCTCTAGGAGCGGGAATGATGACTAAGACGCTACGCATCGTCGCTTCTGGTTTCGTCTTGATGTGGCTGATGGGGTGCACGGCCGGCAATGTGGAGTTCCGGGAAGCACAGAAAGCGGAGCTTCGCAAAGACTGGGATACCGCTCTGGTTGATTACGAGAAAGCGGGCCGGGAGCAACCGGAGAATGCCAAGATTATCATTCACACAAAGTTGGTTCGTGCTCAAGCTACGTCACTGCACTATAAACAGGGGGAGAGGCTGTTGAAGGAGGGGCGGACGGACGAAGCGGCGGCCGAACTCCAGAAGGCTGTGAGCATTGATCCCTCCAATGAAGCTGCGGCCATGGAGCTGGCCAGGGTGGTGGCCGCCCAGGCGGCTGCCAGGAAGGCTCGCGAGTCGGCGCTCAAGGAAGCGCTGAAGTCCACGGCGGAGGCGGCAAACACGCCAGAGATCAAGCTGAAACCGTTTCCTAAAGAGCCCTTGGCCCACTTCCGCATTGCTGCTGACAGCAAGAAGGTCTTTGATGCGCTGGGAAAGCTTGCCGGCCTGAACGTTGCCTTCACGTCTACCTTTCGCCCTACTCCCCAATTCTCTGTAGATCTTACCGATGTGACCATCGAAGAGGCGCTGAACATTGTGGCCCTGCAAACCCACACGTTCTGGAGGCCGATTACTTCCAACACCATCCTGGTGGTTCCGAACGACGCGACGAACCGACGCGACTACGACGTGGAACAGCTTAAGACGATCTATCTCACCAACCCTTTGGCGGCCGCGGACCGCACGGCCATCGCCACCGCTTTAAAACAAGTTCTGGGGCTGCGAAACATTATCGATAATCCCGACTCAAATGCCATCATCATTCGCGATAACCCCGAGAACATTGCGGCTGCCGAGCAGCTCGTGCACGAACTGGACCGGAGTAAAGCCGAGATTGTGATGGAGGTGGCGGTGGTGGAAGCGGACGCCGATCGGGCACGGGACTTGGGCTTGTATCCTGCCACAGTTTCGGCCTCAGGCTCGATAACGCCTGGGGCGCAAGGGGGGCTGGTGTTCGCTCCTCCTTCAGTGACCTCAGGCTCGACTACGACTCCTGGAACCGGCATTGTGCCGACCCACCTTGGCATAGGCGACTACGCCCTGGTCGTACCCAGCTATGGGGCGAACGCGATCATGAACGATACCCGCACTCATATTCTTCAGAACCCGCAGATCCGGGCGACGGACGGCCAGGTTGCCAAGCTTAAGATTGGCGAGAGAGTGCCCTACGCGACGGGCAGTTTCCTGCCCTCGCTGGGCGCCAGTTCGACGACTTCCGGGGTTGGACTGCTGGCCAGCACGCAGTTTCAATTCCAGGACGTGGGCGTGATCCTGGAGCTTACGCCGCATCTCCTTGCGGATGGCGAGGTGGCGATCCATGCCTCGATCGAAATCTCTTCCGTGGGGGCGAACGTCACGGTCGGGGGAGTGAGCGAGCCCACCTTCGGTGAGCGAAAGATTGAACACGATATTCGCCTGAAGGAGGGTGAAACGAGCGTGCTCGGCGGCTTGATCCAAACCACGCTGACCCACACTGTGGCCGGGTTGCCGTTCCTGGGAGACGTTCCGGTTTTGCGTTACTTGTTCTCAACGGAGCACGCCGAACGGCAGGAGCAGGAAGTCCTGGTAATGTTGACTCCGCGGGTTGTGCGCTTGCCGGAGCCTTACCTGGCGGACCAAGGCAAAACGACCTTGACGGGCTCACCGATGCCGGCGGGTGCACGACCACTTCCCGGAGTCGAGATCCCCGGGCAACCACTACCGGGTGAACCGCAATGAGGGCGCAAGAGCCTACCGCCGATCGCCAGCGACTGAGGAACGCGGACTGCCATCCTGAGCGAAGCCCAGGCTGTCATTCTGAGCGCAGCGAAGAATCTCCGCAGTTGATTTTAGGCTCGACGATTTACGAGCAACTACAGAGATCCTTCGCTTCGCTCAGGATGACACGATTCAGGCTAGGGACGACAGGCTTTACGTTCGTCGAGCTGATGGCGTCGATTACCATCCTCATACTGTTGACGACGGTTGCTCTTCCTTTGGCTCGCATACAGATCCAACGCACCAAGGAAGTCGAACTGAAGAGAGACTTGCGGGAAATGCGCGAGGCGATCGATCACTACAAGGACTTCGCCGACCGCGGCATGATTCCGGTTAAAGCCGACACCTTTGGATATCCTCCCGACCTCAAGACCCTGGTCGAAGGGGTCGAGCTGAAAGGCTCGATCACCGCCAAGTACAAGTTTCTTCGCAAGTTACCTGTCGATCCCATGACGGAGTCCGACGATTGGGGAATGCGCTCCATGCAAGATGATACCGACTCCCGGAGCTGGGGCGGCCAGAACGTCTTTGATGTTTATTCCAAGAGCGATGGGGTCGGTTTGGATGGGACGAAATACAGTGACTGGTAGATGCGGGAGTGAGCGTGCGTAGTGATTGCTAGGGGGGCGGATCACCGTGATGGGGAGACGAATTTCGAAACTGAAATTTCAAATTCCAAATCTGAGATTTCAAATCTCAAATTGCCAACGCTCAAATGCGGGACATCAAGCTTCCGGTCGTGAGCTCGCAAATCTGAGATCCCCGATTCCACACGGCGAGCCCGGGCAGGGCTTCACACTAATCGAATTGATGGTGGTCCTGACTATTCTCCTGATTCTCGCGACCATGTCCATGCCCCTCTTTACCGCGGCCCTCGTGCACGCGCGAGAAGCAGTCTTAAAGGACGATCTGTACACGCTCCGGAAACTTATCGACGAATACACCCTGGACAAGCAAAAGCCACCCACCTCTTTGAATGATCTGGTGGATGCCGGTTACCTGCGGGCTGGGGTTCCCGTGGATCCTTTTACCGGCTCGAGCGACACTTGGCAGACGGATACCGAGGAGGTTCCGACGAGTCCCAGCCAGGCGGCTTCCGGAATCGTAAATGTGCATAGTGGGTCGGATGGGACTGCGCTGGATGGGACGGCGTATAGCAGTTGGTAAATCAGTCGAAAGTCGAGAGTCGAAAGTCCAAAGTCGGACTTGCTCTCGACTCTCAGTAGCTGTTCTTACTCTCAACTCTCGACTTTCGACTCTCGACTAAGATGGAATTCGTCTGCAAACTCGGAACGGAATCGGGCAAGGTCCTGGTCCAGACGGAGCAAGCCGCTTCGGAAGTGGATCTTCGTCATCGGCTGAAGAACGAAGGCTTCTACGTTTTCTCAGTTCGGTCGAAAGACATCTTTGCCGGCCACTGGGCTCCGCGACGCAAGGGCCGCATCAAGCCTGACGATTTCCTGGTGTTCAATCAGCAATTCCTGACCCTCTCAAAATCCGGCTTGCCGTTGCAAAAATCCTTGGAATTGCTGGCTGGTCAAGTCCAGAGCGAAGCATTGCGGGCAGCCATAATCAAAGTCCAGGAGAAAGTGCGGGCGGGGGCACTGCTTTCCGAGGCCTTCGAGTCGGCGGGCCAGTTTCCCAAGATGTATAGTGCAACGTTACGCGCCGGGGAGCGCAGCGGCAGCCTGGACCGCGTGCTCGCTCAATACCTCGCATACCAGAAGACTTCGCGCTCTTTCCGCAAGAAGTTCCTGTCAGCTCTGATTTACCCTGCCTTTCTGATGACTTTCCTGGTGGGGCTGATTTCTTTTGTGGTCACTTTCGTGGTTCCGCGGTTTGCCCAACTGTATGCCGAACTGGAAGTGCAATTGCCGCCCTTGACGCTTTTCTTCATCTCCTTTTCGTTGGCGGTGAAGCGATACGCGCTGCTCATCTTAGTGGGCATCGTGGTGACGGTGATGTCGACGCGCGGAGTGCTGCGTACCCGGCGGGTACGCCTGGCGTGGGAACGGACGAAGTTTGCGTTGCCCAGGCTGGGCAAACTGCTGCTGAAGTTCTCCGTGGCGGAATTTGCACGCACCCTTTCAACCTTGCTTCAGGGCGGAATGCCTATCGTTATTTCCCTCGAGAACGCGAGAGAGTCGGTGACCAGCCCTTTGATGGCAGATGCGATCGGGTCGGCCGTCAAGGCGGTTACGGCTGGACGCTCCTTGAGTTCCAGCCTGCGGCCTTGCGGTTTGTTCCCACCTCTGGCCCTGGACATGATTGAAGTGGGGGAGGCCACCGGCGCCATGCCGAACATGCTCGAGGCGTTGGCGGAGTTCTTCGAGGAGGATGTCAGCGTCGATCTGGCCTCGCTCGTGGCTTTGGTCGACCCGATCATGATCGCAGCCATGGCGGTGGTGGTGGCGTTGGTGCTGATTGCATTCTACCTGCCCCTGTTTTCCATGGCCGCGCAGATCCATTGAACGGTGGCACAGCGACTCTTTGCTGTGCAGAGTGTATGTTTCTCGGAGGCACAGGCAAGAGTGCCTGTGCTGCGCCAGGATGAACGGAGATTGTAGTTGGATCAACCGACTCCGGAACTAAACGCCGAATTCGACCAAGTACGCCAACTGGCGGCCCGCTATCATTTTGATTTTGTGGACTTGCGGGACTGCCGTCCGGACGCGGACCTGCTCCGCACCATCCCGCTGGACATGATGCTCCATTACCAGTTTTTGCCGCTCGAAGCCCACGACCACCAGTTGGTGATTGTGGTGGGCGACCCCACAGATTTATCGCGGCTGGATGAGCTGGAAATGAAGCTCGACCGGCAACTGGTCATTCGCGTCGCCCCGCCCAGCCAGGTGCGGGATTTCCTGAAGAAAACAGAGCCTTCGCAACGGGTATTGGACGAAGCGACGGAGGAATTCCGGCTGGACGTCATCAGCGAGGAGGACGCGGCCGACGAGGGGCTTTCGCTCGAGAACTTGGTCGAGGAGCGAGAGGCCAGCCCCATGATCCGGCTGGTGGATTCCATCATTTTCGCCGGGCTCGAGCGGCGTGCGAGCGATGTCCACATCGAAAGCCGGGACAATTCCCTGGTGGTCAAGTTCAGGGTGGACGGCGTCCTCCAGCAGGCAATGGCTCCCCTGGCCCACGAATTCCAATCCAACCTCATTTCGCGTATCAAGGTGATGTCGGAACTGGATATTGCCGAACGCCGTGTTCCTCAAGACGGGCGCTTCCGGGTTCGATACCGCGGCCGCGCGATTGATTTCCGTGTTTCCATCATGCCCTCCATCCATGGCGAGGACGCCGTGCTCCGCATTCTGGATAAGGAATCGCTGAACGAGAAGTTCAAGGAGTTACGGCTGGAAGTCCTGGGGTTGGCGGACCGCGAGATCAGGCGGCTGCGAAAATTCATCCGCGAGCCTTACGGCATGGTTCTGGTGACGGGACCGACGGGAAGCGGCAAGACCACAACCCTTTATGCCGCCCTCTCGGAGATCAAGAGCGACGAAGACAAGATCATCACGATTGAGGACCCGGTCGAGTATCAGCTTCACGGAGTGACGCAGATACCCGTGAACGAAAAGCGCGGCCTGACCTTCGCTCGCGGCCTCAGGTCGATCCTGCGCCATGATCCGGACAAGATCATGGTGGGCGAGATACGTGATAACGAGACAGCTCAGATTGCCATCCAATCGGCCTTGACCGGCCACTTGGTTTTCACCACCGTCCATGCGAACAACGTGGTGGACGTGCTGGGCCGCTTCCTGAATATGGGGGTCGAGCCCTATAACTTCGTGTCGGCGCTCAATTGCATCCTGGCTCAGCGGCTGGTGCGTACGCTCTGCGAAGAGTGCAAGCGTCCCACGGAAATATCGCGGGCACTTTTCGAGGAATCCGGCCAGACTCCGGAAGCTTGGCGCGGCACGAGCATGTACGAGAGCGTGGGTTGTCAGGCGTGCAACCAGACCGGGTTCCACGGACGGACGGCCATCGGAGAGCTACTGTCCCTCTCGGACCGCGTACGCGAGCTTATTCTGGAGAAGAAGCCCAGTTCGGAGATTCGGCGGGCGGCGCACGAAGAAGGCATGGTGTCACTGCGGGAGTCGGCGCTCGAGAAGGTCCGGGCGGGAATCACGACGTTTAAGGAGATTAACAAGGTCACCTTCGTGGAGTAAATTGTGGGCGCGAGATGAACTGGGACACGATAAAATCCAGGATGTTGCCCAAGCAGGGGGCGAGAACCGGCTCGTTCCTGTTGCCCTCTGTGGTTCTCGATTTGCAGCCGGGTTTCATTGCGGGTGCGAGATTAGACAGAAAATCGCGCCAAGTTCGCCGGGTTGCCGTCCGGCAGATTGAGGACGGAGCATTGGAGCCGCTGGCCGCCCGGCCTAACCTGGTTAAGCAGGAAGTGGTGCGTCGGGCCATCCGTGAAGTCCTGGAAACAGTTGGAGACCGCAACGACCGGTTGGGCGTTCTCTTGCCGGATCCTTCGGTGCGCGTTGCGGTCCTGCGTTTTGAAACGCTGTCCAGCCGCCGAGAGGAAGCGGATGCTTTGGTTCGTTGGAAGATCGGAAGTATCCTGCCGTTTCCACCTGAAGAGGCCAGGGTCAGCTACCAATTGCTCGCCAAGAGCGAACAATCGGTTGAGGTGCTGGCGATGGCGGTGCGCAATTCCGTCGTCATGGAATACGAAGCGGCGTTGGAGGATGTGGGCGCCGGGCCCGCGTTGGTTCTCCCCGCCACAGCGGCCCTTCTCCCCTTGCTTCCGGCGGGGCACCCAGGAAGCCAGGTTCTCGTGCATGTTTGTTCGGGTTCGGTGACCTCGGTCGTGGTGGTGGGAGACGGTATCAGTTTCTGGCGCAATCGCCAGTCGGAGCGGGTCACGGCGGCCGGAGATGAGGAAGTGATCAGCGAATTCGCGCGCGTGGTTGCCGCTTGCCGGGACCACCTTAGGAGCGAGATCGAGGACGTCTACATTTACGTCCGGCCGCCGGCAAGTTCGTCGCTGGACAACGAAATCGGGAAAGTGACGGGCCGCCGCGTTCAACTCCTGAGCAGTCCGGCATCACGCGCGGGAGGACTTCCTCCGGCCGAGAAGAAGATCTTGGAGAGTTTCGGCATGACGTTTGCCGGACTTTTGGAGAACCAAAACTAAGGCAGGGGCGGTTCGCGAACCGCCCCGACTTCCGTCAGGTTTATGAGAGTTACCCTGAATCTAGCCATCCCGCCCAGCGCTCGCGAACGCTATGCGCTGCTGTGGGCGATCCCGGCTACGCTGCTGGGCATCGCAGGTTTAGTTCTCATCATTTTGTTCTCCGATCGCACCTATCGCGAATACAGGGTAGTGCACGCGTCGGTCGCCCGGTACCAGGACCGGGACAATGCCTTACGCGCCCAGGAAATGGCACTGCGCAGAGTCCTGGAAGAACCCGCTTCCCGCCGGCTGCTGAACGACGTGCAATTCATTAACGCACTCATTGAAGCAAAACAGGTATCACTAACCAGCTTGGCCGCCGACATTACCGAGCTCATTCCGGATGATGTGCGCCTCAGTGCTTTGGCTATGCAGCCGGATGGCCACGAACTGGCCGTGCGCTTCGTCATAACCGGCAAAAACGCCGAAGCCATCGAACGTTTTCTAAGCGATCTTGAGGACTCGCCGCACTTTAAGGACGTGGCGATAATCAACGAAGGGCTCGAGGAGACAGGCGCCAATGCCGAACTCGAGAATATCGCCTGCACCGCGCACTATGTGGCGGGTGAGGGCGAATCGTCGGGAGAATAATTGCGCAGGAATCGTCGCCAGATTGTAACTCGCGTTTTCCAGATCCTCGGCATTTCTCTGGTGCTGCTCGACGTGCCGCTCTATTTCTTCGTCTACCGGCAAACCCAGTCGCAGCTTTCCTCGGAGCTGGAACAGTTTGCATCCTTGCGCCAGCAAATCTTTGATGGAGAGGCGCGGATCGGGCGCCTCACGAAGTATAAAGAAGGTTTACCGGAGACTGGTAAAAAGCTGGCGGCGGTTATCGAGGATCATACTCTCCACCGGCGCCAGGCCTACTCGCAGGCCTTCAAGCTCCTGCGGCAAGTGTCGGAACAGTCAGGAGCGGAGCTTGGCAAGGTGGCTTTCAAGCGCAATGACAAGGCTACAGGGCCCGTGCTGCCGCTCGGAGCCGCGATCAACGTTGAGGGGTCTTTCCCGGCGCTGCTCAAGTTTGCGCATGGGCTTGAAACCGCCAACGATTTGCTGGTGATTCGGAGCTTCAGTATGATGGAGGGTGAGGATACGCCCCAGCAATTGCAACTGCTGGTTGATATCTACTTTACACCCTGAAGCGGCGGCCGAGTTTGATTTGTAGCGCCCCGACCTGCCGGGCTGAAGGTCGGCGCTACGCCCGAATTGGGACGGCATGAAACTAAGTGGACAAATGGAGAAGTGGGGCATTGCCATTCTGGGCGTCGTCTCGCTTGTGCTGGTTGTGATTCTCGTCAACCAGTATAACCAGATGCGGGCGATCGTGAAGCTTCCCGCGGCCAAGGCTCGCCCGCCGGCAAGAGTTGGCGTCCGGGCGGCGGCCAAAGTGCCGGTTGTGAAGCAAGCCGTGAGGCCGAGAGCGCCGGATGACTTGTCCGTTTACAATTCAATCGTCGATGTGGAGCTGCTAAAGAAGTACGAAGACCGTCCGCTGCCGGAGTTGCATCGAGACCCCTTCACGTTTGTGGCCGTCGCAGCTCCGGCGCGGGTGCAAGCCCCTGGCGTGGCGGCCCCTCCGCCGCCCGTGCCTCCTCCTCCGCTGAATTTGAAGGTCATGGGCTACACCGAGGGCAAAGGGGCGCCCGATGAAGCCATGGTGGAGCTCTGTTCTGCCAGTTGCGAGACTTCGTCCCCTGATGACCAGGTTCTGGTGGTCCACGCGGGCGAGGCCGTCGGGACCCGATACAAGGTGGTCAAGATAAATTCTACGGTGGTTACCGTTGAAGATGCTGCGATCCATCAAACCGTTGATTTGCCCGTCCCGCAGTAGCTCGACCGGGTTCGCGCTGCTCATTGTGATGGTGGCGGCCGCAGTCCTTTTGATCGGCCTGACGGCGGTGCTGCCGAGCATTTATCAGGAAGGCCAGCGCGAACGCGAAGCGGAACTTATCTTCCGCGGCTACCAGTACGCGCGCGCCATTGCGGGCTACCACCAGAAGTTCCAACGATACCCAAACAGTATCGAGGATTTGACAAAACTGACGAATGGCTTCCGCTTCCTGCGCAAGGAATACGCCGACCCGATGACTCCGGGTGGCAAGTGGCGGTTTATTCACGCCAACGCGCAAGGCGTTCTGCTGGACTCGAAGACGCAAGGCCCCCCACCTGGGGCGATGGGTCAGTCGGGCGCAAATCCAGGTGCGGCTGGGTTCGGGACGTCAGCCGCTTCGGGCACGGGTGGATTTGGCCAGCAAGGTGTGGGAAGCAGCGGATTCGGCCAACAGGGCAGCTCATTCGGCCAGCAAGGCACGGGGGGAAGTTCGTTTGGCCAAACGGATTCCGGGAATAGCGGCTTTGGCGCGCAGGGCACGGGCGGTGGCAGCTTCGGCCCGCAGAGCGCCGGCAGCAGCGGATTTGGCACGTCAACCGGTGGCTTCTCTTCCAATTCGAATCTCGGCGGAAGCACTCCCGGCACTCAGCAAAGCTCCGGTTTCTCGATGGGAAGCAGCCAAGGTGGCGGAACCTTCATCGTCGGGGTCGCCAGCACAAGCCATAAGCCATCCATCCGTACTTGGAATCAGAAGACGCACTACGACGAGTGGGAGTTTATTGGGATCGATTTGGGCGCGCTCGGCATTGCGACCTCGATCCCCGGACTCCCTCAGGGTTTCCAGTCCGGCCAGGGAAACCAGTCCGGCGGTTTCGGCCAGGGAAATCAGTCCGGCGGTTTCGGCCAGGGAAATCAGTCCGGCGGCTTTGGGCAGGGAAATCAACCCGGCGGCTTTGGGCAGCCGAATTCTCCGCCGGGGCAGAATCAAAGTGGCAATTCGTCCTCAGGCGGATCCACCCCCAGTGGATCCGGCTTCTCGCCGCAATGATCCAATGATAGACTTACAACGGACGAGATTATTTTGGTTTTCAACTTACAACCAAGAGTCGAAAACTGACGACTAACTACTGAGAAGTGAAGGTCGAAGCGTAGCAGCAATCTGGTAAAGGAATCATGAGCGGAATTTGGCGGATAAATCGAGCCAATCTTGTGGTGAGAATAGCTCTGGGCCTTGTCGTTGGGCTATCGCTGATGGCCGCCGCGTGCTCCTCGACGCCCTCGTCGGCAGGGATTGTACTTACTGTGACCCCAGCGACGGCTTATATCCCCGTGTCGTCTTCATTCCAATTTGGCGTGACCGTTTCCGGGACACCAAATTCTCTGGTGGTGTGGAGTGCGGGTGGCGTGGTGGGCGGAAACGCCACCGTCGGTTTCATCTCCTCTACAGGGTTCTACCGGGCGCCGGCCAGCGTGCCTTCGCCGGCCCAGGTCACCATCACAGCGACAAGCCAATACGATGCCATCAGTTCGTCTTCCGCCACGGCGACGATCGTAAGTCAGACCTCCGGCGCTCATGCGGTGCAGGTGGCTTCCGGCCAAACCATCACGAACATCAACGTGCAAGTCCCGCAATTAACTCCCACGCTGACGATTTACGGAGCGGGGACCTGCGTCGGCAGCACCTGTTCCACCTCGGCCACCGGGGCACAAGTGACCCAGGGCGGTTCGGCGACCATCTTTCTGGTCGGCAACGGGGTGGTCGCGGGAACGGTTTATTCGATCAGTGGAAATGCCACCGATGTGACGGTGACGCAGCCCTCCGGTTCGCAATTCGGTCAAACAAGCAACGGTACGCCGTCGGTTACTTTTGGTATTTCAGTCAGCGCCAACGCCGTGCCGGGGTTAAGAAATATCATGGTTTCGAATCCCGCCACGGGCGAACTCTCCGCCTTCGTGGGTGGATTACTCATTACCTCTTCGGGGCAATAAACTGATGAAAATAGGGTCTCAAATCGTAGCCTTGCCATTTCGCGATGTGGCGCGGGCGTCCCGCCCGCGGTCGCGGGAGCGTCCCGCTCCCGCGAGGGTGCCGGCAGGGCCTCTCCTGAGCGAAACGAAGGAATGCCCGCGCGACGGCGGGCGGGACGCCCGCGCCACAGCCGATCAGGCGAAGCGCGGGATCCTGTCGAGCCCACTACTCGTGGTGCTCGCCGCTCTTTTCATGGCGGCCCCGGCGTCTGCCACAACACTGGTGAGGATGAGCCTGGACCAGCTTGCCGAGGCTTCGACGGAGATCGTCCGCGCCCACGTGGTCAGCCAGCAGACAGCCTGGAATCCGCAGCACACTCGCATTTACACTTACACCACACTCGCCCTGGACCAGACGTACAAGGGTGATCCGCCTTCCTTCCCCGTCGTCCAGCAACCCGGCGGCACGGTCGGCAAGACGCGGGTTTTTGTCGCCGGAACCGTTCAATTCCACACTCAGACGGGATACCTGTTGTTTCTGGAACGGTCATCGGCGGACCCGTCGAAATTCCTCCTGGTCGGAATGGTGCAAGGCGCCTACAGGATCTACCCCGACGAGAAGACGCAAGAGGAGAAGCTCGTCCTCCCACTTGGCTCTTTGACGCGCGGAAGTCCGGCTTCAGGCCCCGGATCGGTCTTGGCCGGCCCGGCGGTTCCGGTCCATCAATTCCAAAGGGACATTTCAGCTTCGCTGAGCAGTCCTTTGAGTATTCCGCGAGGCACGGCAATACCCGTGGCCATCAAGTCCACGCAGTCTGCGGGCGTCCGGCGGATGGACGTAAGAGGACGAACAACCACCGACCTTTTTCCAAACTCGGGCCTGGTAATTCCCGCCGGCAGCGCGATCTCGGGAATGGCGGAGCGAGTCGGAGACTCCTGGATGATCTCCTGGACGGAGGTTTCGATTCGCGGCAAGCAGGTCCTTCTTTCGGCTCGAAACACCGCGCCTGCTGCGAGGACGTTGCAAGGCCGTACACTTGTGGTCAACGTGAGGTGAGGATGCAGGAAAGCAACAGAGTGTCGCGAGTTCGCCGCCCGGTGTTATTTGCGATGGCAGGAAGTTTGAGCCTGCTGGGTGCGATCCTGGCGTTTGCCTACACGACCTATCAGAATGACGTTGGCGAGGTCCCGCCGATCGGGACCTCTCCGGAAATCCCCGGTGTCCCGGTTCCCTCACGCTGGCCCAATGCCTCCTTCACGTGGGTCTTGGACAATCCCGGTACACCGCCAGGTAACGTCGACACGACCGATGGCACCAATCCCCTGCCTCTCAAGATGGCCCTGATGAACGCAGCCAACGCTTGGACGACAGGATTGCTCAATGGGCAGCAGTTGAGCAGTCTTACTGTTACCAACGGCAGCGACGTCGCCAATCTGCCGAATCCGCAGATTGACTGCACCAACGTCGTCACGTTTGCCGATAGTAACGCTACTGACTTTCCCACTGGAACAGAGTCCGTGGCATTTACGACCGTCAGCACTGACTACGTGAGGGTCGGACCGCCTCAGACCCCAGGCACGGTTTACCATTTCACGGAGTGCAACACGCAGCTATCCATATCCACTACCTCACCGGCCATTGTGTTTGACGCGGATATCGCCTTCAATCCGCACGTTCAATTCTCCACATCCACTCCGCCGCTATCCGGCGCCTTCGACCTGGTCTCCCTCGCTACGCATGAGTTCGGCCACGCGCTGGGGCTCGACCATAGCGGAATTGCCCACGCCGTAATGTTTCCGGCAGGGGACTCCGGCGAGAGCCAACAACGGACCCTCTCAACGGATGACCTCATCGGTATATCTTTTCTCTACCCTTCGTCCAACTTTTCGAGCTACATGGGTGCCATTTCGGGACAGGTGAACTTCCCCAACGTCGGCGGCGTCTACGCGGCGCATTTAGTGGCCATCGATGCGAGTTCCGGCAACGTCGTCGTGGACGGTCTGGCCAACGCGGATGGCACTTACAAGTTGTTTGTTCCGCCCGGCAGCTATAACGTCCTTGTCCTTCCCCTCGCCCCCGACGACAACCATGGCATCTACTCTCTGAGCGATTTCTCCGGCTGGACTTGTGGCTACGACGAGAGTGCGCCACCCTGCTGTAACCCCGGCAATGGTCAATGCATCGGGTCGCCCATTACCAATCCAACTAATTACACCGGCACGTATTATTAACATTGTAAAGAAATGCGGGTTAAGACTTTGGGGTCCGCTCTTTCCAGCTCCGGAAGGGCTGCCCGCGTGTGCGTGGCGCTGACCTCGCGGCCCGCGCAGCGGAGATGTCGGCCCTTCGCTCCGCTCAGGGCAGGCTCTAAAGGGCGGCGCTACTTTTTGCGCAATTCGACCAGCGAATGGCCGTAACCTGGGACCACAACTTCGAGGACGTAAGTGTTCCCCGAGCGCCGGGCTGTGGCCCCGTTGAACTCGTATGACCCCGCTGCCTCGAGTCCCAGCTTGCCTGGATCGAGCTCAATGCGGCGATTGACCGTGTGATCCTCGAGGTTGAAACAGTTAACGACCGCCACCGGCTCGGTGGGATGTACGTGGGCGTGGACCATCTCATCGAGGCCGTAAAACGTTCCCGCTTTGAAGAAGGTCTCGAGGCGCCGGTAGGTCGCCATAGCTTCTTTCTGAGCTGTGCGCACGCTTGGGTCAGCGTGCGTTCCTCCAATGCCGAGATGTCGGCAGGTGGAGGCATTCCACCAGAACATCAAACACTGGGCGTTGTCTTTACGCTGGTCGATGTGAAGGTACAGGGGAAGGGAATAAGCCAGGTTGTAATAGTACAGGGCAATACTGTGTCCTCCCACCAGGTCCGTCATGGGATCCCACATCAATTCGAAGGCCCAAACGGAGTCACACCCGGCGGCAGGATCGGCTTCCGCCCTGCCCCCAATTCCTTGGCCGTAATAGGTCGGAACGTAGCGGAGGCGCGTGCCGCCCAGCATCTGATCGTGCATCTCGATAAGCACATGGGGATGCCGGGCGTGGACCAGGCGAGCCAGCCTGTTGGTGGCTTCGACGTGCTCCTCGCGTCCGGAAGGAACGCGGTGGCCATGCTGCGGATCCCAGCATTCGCCGTTGCGCATCGTACCGTCAAACATGAAGAATCGAGCGCCATCGCGCGCCAGGGCCTCGAGGCGAGAGCGGGTCTCTTCTACGTATTGCGCCGACGCGCCGCAGAGCGACCCCTCGACGCGGCTGCCATCCCGGTTCATGCGGTCCAGGCTGCGAGGATAAGATGAGGGATCGCACCATCCGGAGAGAGGAGTATGGAGGGACAGGCTGAGTGCGTACTCCCGCGCAAGCATGGCAGTGAAATCCTTCATCCTGCCCAGCCGCGATTCGTCCCAAATCTTGGAGGCAAAGCGAGTGTCCCAACCGGGATCGAGGTAGAGCGCTTCGCAGCCTATATCGCGGGCCTTGGCGGCTTCCTCTCTCATGTCAGCCAAGGTGTAGTTCTTCTTTCGGTTCTCGGCTAGATCCATGCCGGGGAGCCAGTAAAGCTTATTGTCGTAAAGTTCATTCCAATGCACCGGAGGGTTGAAACCCTTTGGACAGGCGTGCCCGCGGCTGTCCATCTCCGCGCGAAATGTGTAGAAACCTTCTTCGATCCCGCCTTCGAAGGCGGTGATTCGTGTAACTCCAAATCGGTGCGATTCCTGGGGAGCAAGCCAGGCGCCGCGCTCCGGATCGCCCTGGAAAATGCCAAAGCCTCCCCAGCGAAGGCCCGCTCGTCCGTCGTTCACGGTGACGCGGTCAAGCAGGGCCCATTCCATGCCGTCCTGCGAATACTTAGTCAGCAGGAAGCCGCGACGCCCTTCGGTAAGAACCCAACCTTCGGAGGCGTAGAAAGGGTAAGACGTTTGGATAACCCCTGTCGCGTAGACCGTGGTCAATACAACGTTTCCGGAACGCTCGATGGGAGTCTCTGCTCGCAGGTGACTGCTCCGCGGCTCGCTGAGTACTTGACCAAGCGTGTAATCGGCATATTGGGCGCGGTTGCCGTTGGGTTCGCGCCGATACGGCACTGCCGTGGCCTTGAAATCCTGCAGGGAACCGGTCACCGCTCCACCGTGAAGCGTCATCGGAAGCACGAAGCCGCAGCGGCCATAGGGTATGGCCAGGATGGCTGATCCACGGTTCGAGATCGTGATTTGCTCTTCAAGCCACGGACTGTCAATGGACATCCTGAATTCATGCTGCAGCCTGATGCCACCGGGGATCTCGCCCATCAGTCTGACCGTTCTGGTCTTGTCGTTTTGCGTTTCCCGGGCTTCACCGAAGGCCGGGGTCCCTATGGAATAGCTGTACTCGCCGCCGGCGAGGGCGATGCCAGAGGGAGAATGGACCAACTGAGCCTTCAAGCCCGCGCCTGCGTTGAGGCTGAGTTGCCAATGACTGTTTTCGAGCGTCACCGAGTTGGACGCTGATGCGACCTGGCCGTGCGAGCCGTCGCGGGGCTGCGCGGTTCCCATGTCTACCGAGAGCGCACTTGCCGAAAACATCGCTGCGGTCTTTAGGAATCGCTTCCGAGTCATCTGCGAAAACGAATTCTGTGGAGATTTCATGTTCATTCCTCTGCGCTCGGAAATCATACCATACCAAGCGAGACGGCCATGATTACGCCACCAGCCGGGGTGTATACTGTTAGGCAAGATTGCGGTGGGAGATGGAAAGCCATGAAAAGGAAACGAGAACTTTCCGCCATTTTATGCTTCGCGACTTGTCTAATGGTGCTGGGAACTTATGCTACGGCAAGCGGTCAGCAAACGCCCTCTGAAAAGCCCAACCAACTCGTAGCCGGAAAACTGATCTACGTCGAATCCATGCAAGACGGTCTCGACCAGTGGATTATCGACTTCCTCCGCCGCTGGGGAAAATACAAGGTTACATCCAACCCGGAAGGAGTGGATTTGGTGATCCAGGCCGTCAAGCCGGACGAGGACCTCCGCCTCGAGACGAGGGGCGGCACCGCCGAGCCGAAGGGTTCCGACCGGCCGCATTTGCCCCTATCGAAGAAGCATACTGAGCTCCCGGCAACCTCGATCGCGGTTGTAAATTGGATATCCAGCCAGACCGTCTGGCAAGCTGACATCCTGAACCGAAAGCCGAAGAAGGATGAAGCCGATGTTCCTGCGGGCCCGCAGACGAAGATTTTTGCTCGTGACATGACCTCGGACCAGATCGCGGCGAAAGTGGTGGAGAAGCTGAAGGAGTATGAACAAGGTTTGGAGAAACCGAGCGGGGGAAAATGAGAATCGCCATCACGGGCGCGGCAGGATTGTTCGGACACGGTCTGGTGGCGGCCTTTTCCTCGCGCCACAGCGTCATCCCTTTGACACGAGCCGACGCCGATATCACGGATGCGGAAGCAGTGCGCGTGCTTCTGGATCGAATCCGTCCGGAGGTTGTGGTCCACCCGGCGGGAATTCCCGATTTGGATATTGCCGATGCTGACCCGGCGCAAGCGCATCGGGTGAACGTCGAGGGGACCCGCCACGTGGTGGAGTCGGCACGCGCGGTTGGAGCCGCGGTCGTCTACATTTCTACGGATGCCGTCTTCAATGGCCAAAGCACGCGGCCCTACGTCGAGTCCGACCAGCCTGACCCCATCACGATTTACGGGCGAACGAAGCTGGCTGGCGAGATCATCACGCAAACCCTTCCGCAGCACTGGATCTTTCGTGTTCCGGTCCTGTTCGGGCCCGGGAAGACTAATTTCATCGAAAAAGGCCTGCGCAAAATCGCAGCCGGGGAAGATTACAGGGTGGCCTCCGACCAGACGGGTTGCGCCACATACACCGTCGATGCCGGCTACAAGATCATGGAGGTCGTTGAGGCGCGCCGCTATGGCCTCTATCACCTCGCAAACCAGGGAACCTGCACACGCTTCGAACTCGCCCGGCGCGCCGTCGAGTTGGCCGGGCTGGATTCCAACAAAGTGGTCGGCGTCCCTGCGGCGCAGTTGGGGCGCCGTGCTCCCAGACTGAAATATGCAGTGATGGAAATGGCCGCACTCAAAGCGGCCGGATTCTCATTGCCCCGGCCCTGGCTCGAGGCGCTGGGGGACTACCTTCGCACAATCTCCTTCTAAAGGCGATGCCGGGGAGGTGTCTGCGCGGCCCTGGGCAACCACGAGGGTAGCCCTCAGAACGGAAAACCCGCAGGCGGACGTGCCGACGGCGATTGACGGGAGGATGAATCGGGAGGTGGTGGCGAGAATCCCAGGAGGGAACGGAGCCGCTCCCAGAGTTCCTGCATCACCCGGTGCCGGGGGATGAAGGGCCAATGGTTCTTCTTGATCAACTCCATGGTTTGAGGATCGGAGACGTCACCGGTAATCACCAAAACCTTGCCTACCAAACTCGGCCGAAGGTTCTTGAGGGCAGAGACCGCCTCTGTGACGTTCATCTCGGAGCAGCGGAGGTCCAGAAGAACCGCGTCAAAGCTCCGCTTTTCTACCATGGCCAGCGCCTCGCGAGCGTTGGGGACAATGTCGCCTTCGCATCGCAGTCCTGCCAGCAGGACGCAGAGGACGTTACGGATGGATGGTTCATCCTCGATGATGAGAACGGTGCGAAGCTCGTGACCTTGATTCAAAGAATCCTCGCTGAGGTTCGAAAAACAGACGGCACTTATTCAGTCATGCGCCGCGCCCCCACGCACTGAGCCGCGTCAATGCAAATTACACACTAATTGATCTTGCCGTCAACAGTATTAAGGTAATGCCCCCCTCTCAAGCCGAATCCCTTTGCTTCCATGCCATCCCGCCGACTGTCATTCTGAGCGAAGCGAAGAACCCCTTTAGTTAACGGCCTTGAAAACTGCGGAGATTCTTCGCTTCGCTCAGAATGACGGCCGTAGGCGTAGGTCACTTACCGGAGGAGGGAGTTGAAAACTCCAAATCATGCCCAGGCAGAATTCGGGCCTCCATGGCAAGAATGCGCTCCCGATCTGCTTGGTACTGTTTTCGGTGGTGGGGAATCATCGTCAGGACTTTTTCATCGTGCGTGCGGCTGAGCAAAGCGTCCCCCGCGATCACCGCGCGCTGGCTGTCGCCCTGGACAATGATGGAAGCATGGCCGGGAACGTGTCCGGAAGTGATCAGGCTCTCAAGGTTATGCGGCAGCGGGTGTTTCTCGATCCACCGGAACTGGGAAGGGTCACCCAGTCGTTTGGGATCCCACCAGCGCAGTGCGAATCTCCGGAGTTTTCCCATCATTTCCTCTGCTCGCTCGTAGTCGAAGGTCTCCGGATAGTATTTCAGAATGAGCGTCTCCCAGTTCTGCTGGTCCAGAAGATCGGAGTAGGCCGCCCGGCACCAGTCGTAGGACTCCTGGGAGCCGAAAATTTCGCTGGCTGGAAAGAGCCTGTTGTTCGACACGTGGTCGATATGAAAGTGAGAGTTGATGACTGTCTTGATATCCGCGGGCTTCAAGCCGCGGAGTTCCAGAGCCTTTACAATCGAGTGCGCCTCGTGGGGCATTCCCGTGTCCACAATGACGTGATGTTTCCCATTGGAGAGAAGCACCGAGGTCGCACCATGCCAACTCCCCGGCAACAACACGTCGACTTTCCACTCGCTGTTCTGCATGCCGTTCCCTCAACAATGCGTGCAAGCACCTCCGCACCAGCAGAGGCAGTTCTGCCTGTGCCACTTGCACCTCGTCATGCCATTCTAACAGGAACGGTTACAGCGCAGGCGGCAAAATGGGTTTTCATGCTTTAATGAGGAAGGGAGTCATTATCAGGGAGGCTAACTTTCATCCTCGGCAGTCCAGCGGCTAAGCCTGAGAATATCTGCGGCGCGCGCCGCGCCGATCGGCGTGGTGTTGCCATCACGATCAACCACCACCACATTTTCAGTGTTGTGAGCCTCCATTTCCGCTATCACTCTTCGGACGCTCTCCCCGCGCCGGGCCACAACGTAGTCTTGGCGAGCGACATCCCGGACTTTCAAATCGGAGTCAACGCCTTTCAGTAAATCTATTGCTTCCACAATTCCCGCCAGCCGCCCGTCCTTTTCGACAACCGGGATTACACCCGTGGTCTCAGGAGTAACGTCGCGAACCACGATCTTGACCTCATCGTCGGGTTTGACCGTTGTGAACTCCTTGCGCATGACTTGCTCAATCCGGGCCCGCATCAGAACCGGGACGGAATAATCCTGAAGAACAATCAAACCTCGTTTGACGAGCTTACCGGTCATGATGGATTCGGCGCTGAAGAGCCTGACGAACCCGTCAGAGATGACGCAGCACACTACTAGGGGAAGAAGCGCGTTGGGATTCCGGCTAAGTTCGAAAAGGAATACGATGGAGGTAAACGGTGCGCGGGCGATTCCCCCAAAAACCGCAGCCATGGCCACTAACGCATAAAGGGCGGGGTCGCTTACGAAACCAGGGAAGAAGTGATGCCACGCCTGCGCATAGACCGCTCCGACCCCACCGCCGACGATGAGGGAAGGAGCGAAAACTCCTCCCGTGGTTCCCGATCCGAGCGAGATGACTAGAGCCCAGAATTTCGCCAGGGAAACGCCCAGCAGGGTTCCTGTCGATAAGCGATCGTTCAGCATGTCGCGAATCGTGTCGTAACCTGTACCGAAGACCTGGGGATAGAAATACCCAATGATTCCCAGCAACAAAGCTCCGAAGACCGGCGCCCAGATCAGCCGCGGCCTTATGGGGAAGTGGTTGTCGAACAGGTCTTCCAGCCAGAAGAGTACCCGGATCATGCAGATGGCAATCAGGCCCATGACCAAACCCATCAGAGCGAAGAGCCACAATTCCTGCATGTTTTTTACGGCAAAGGCGGGCGTGGGAAAAAGCGGAGCCCAACCCCTGAAATGGACCGCTACTGCCGTCGCCACAGAAGAAGAGATGGCGACGGGGATGAAGGACCGGGCTCGAAACTCGAAAAGGAGCAGTTCGATAGCCACCAAAATTCCCGCGAAGGGCGCCACAAAGGTCGCCGCCATCCCGGCGGCCGCGCCCGAAGCCAGCAGGACCCGGCGCTGGTAAGGAGTCAACTTCACCACTTGCGCGAAGATAGACCCGAACGCCGCTCCGGTCTGTATGATGGGGCCTTCCGCTCCGAAGGGCCCACCCGTCCCGATGGCAAAAGCTGTGGCCAGCGGCTTCAATATCCCAACCCGCATCCGAACCAAGCTCTTTCCAATCAGCACCGCTTCCATCGCTTCGGGAATGCCGTGGCCTTTCAGGGTCGGCTCCCAGAAATAGACCATGAGGCCCACCAAGAGGCCGCCGATGGGCGGTATGAGAATGACCCATGCTCCAAGGTGATGGTGAACAGGATAAGTAATGGCAAACGACCACTTACCGTAGAAAAACAGATTCGTAAACAAGTATATGAGTTCAAGCAACCCTTGTGCCACGAGCCCGGCGATAAAGCCGACGAGGGCCGCAAAAGCGGAGGTAATGGCCACGGTCGGTTCGAGGGCCTTGCCAAATTCCTTGAACCAAACAGTTCCACGGTTGGCTTGGGGCTGGGATCGCGTCATGGGATTTAATTAGGCTCCTGCCTCCGGCACGAGGAACTTCGGTTTGGCCTTGAGAGCCTTGCCCAGGTCGAGCTGAATTCGCTCGAGTTCTTGAAGGTGGAGGGTGGCGAGGCCGTTCAAGGCAGTACTGCCGCGCCGAGTCAGGCGGACACGAACATAGCGGCGGTCTCGCCCGACTTGGTTCTTGTGGACCAGGCCTTTGCTGCACGCCCTTTGCACGAGTCCTACGACCGCGTTGTGACGCTCCTGCAAGAACTCCGCCAATTCGCTGATGGTGGCCCAGCCGCGGCCGGTGTACCCCGCGACGCCCAGAAGCAGGACGTACTGCTGGGGTGTCAGATCATGCTCTCGCGTGGCGCTCTCGCTGAAACGAAGAAAGCGGCGGAGATTGTACCGGAACCAGGCAAGGCGCCGGATGACCAGGGAATTCGTTGACCGACGTCCCACAGAAGGATTACGTCGCTGCATAATGTGGAATTATATCACAGTGTGACTTAGTTGGCTACTCCTTGGGCCACTCGAAGGGGAACATCTTTCCGGCATCCTCGGGAGTAAGTTTGGCGCCCAGGCTGGCGGCGGCGTAAGCCAGGACGGGATCGCGGCCGGCAGCCAGGTCCGCGGCAGTCGGAAGCCTCAGCTCATCCGGCGTTACCCCGCCGTGCTCGAGGCTTTCCCCATCGGCCATGATGAGGTCGGATTCGGTGATCGAGGCGCCATAGAAAACCACGATTTGGGCGCCCATTTTATAGGTGAAGAATTTCGCTTCCATGACGCTGCCCGCCGAACGGTCGCCGATGACCACGCCACGCTTCTCGAGTTGCACGACGCGCGCGAATACCTCAGCTGCGGAACTCGACTGAGAATCCACGAGTACGACCAGTTTGCCTCTGAAGCTCTTACTACCCCTCGACTTGGCGATCTCCGGCTTGAGCTCCTTGCGCCCCTTACGGTCGCCGATCTTGACGTCTTGCTCGAAGATGCCCCCGAGCAGGCACCTGAGCGTTTCAATGGCACCGCCCGGGTTTCCGCGCAAGTCTATGATAATGGCTTGATGCTTGCGGGCCAGATCGACCAGACCATTGACCTCTTGCTCAAGATAGGAAAGGCTCGGGAGTTTGGCGACCAACAACTCGTCACCCAACGAGGCAGAGCGTATGCGCGCCAGATACCTTTGGTAATCCAATTCTCGAATCATGTTCCGGTGGTCCACGCCTCCGCTTTGAGTCATCAAATTACGGACTTGGTCGAGTTCGACGATCTTAGCCGCGACGATGACAACGCGCTCCTGGCCGTTGGGGTCACGAAGGCCAAGCCGCACCGCGGACTGCGGGCTAAGTGCGTTCAATTGGTAGTCCAATTTCGGTAGCAGTTCCCGGCTGGGGAGGAGGCCCTCGATGGCCGCTACCTCGTCGCCAGGCTTCACGCCTTTCGCCTCGGCGTCGCTGCCGGGTCGAACTTGCGTGACGTAACACCGGGCGCCAATCATGGCTGTCCGAAAGCCGTAATCGTGCCGGGTAGTCCGTAGCGGGGGAATGAAAAAGGTGTGCGAGTCGTTGAGCGTGTCGAGAACTGCGGTGATCTGGGCTAGCGCCATGCTGGCAGAAGTCGCAGTCTTAATACTACTCTTCGCCGCCGCGACTTCTGCCTCCCAATCCACACCGTGTAACTGCGGGTCGTAGTAGTACTTGCGAATGTCCTTGCTGACATTCTCCAACATCGTCAGCACAACTTCGCGATCATCTTTGGACATTTGCTGGGATCCAGCCGCCGGCACTAAAAACGGCGCCAGGGCTGTCAGGCAAAGAATGATCGCAGCAGCCTTCTTTCCCCTCATAGGGCCTCCTGACAGATCGCCCGACGCAAGAGTGACTCCTGTGGCCCGCTTGAGCGGCAATGAGGGTTGGGCCTTGGACCGCGATCGGAGATTCGCCTTTCCTCAGTCGCCGAGCGTAATAGCTTTAGACAGCGGAAGATCGCGGGAAGAGCCACCGACCCAGACTTTGTATTCGCCGGGCGCCACCTCCCAACTGTCCTTGTCTGCATTGAAGATCGACAAGTAGCGAGAGTCCAAAGTGACCGTAACCGGCTTCACTTCGCCTGGAGCGAGTTGGATCTTCTCCCAACCCACCAAGCGCTTGGGGGGTTCGCCCGAACTGGCCGGCAGCGAGACGTAGACCTGCGCGATCTCCGCTCCTGAGCGCGCGCCCGTATTCTTCACCTTGAAGGTTACGGTCATCTCTGGGCCGGGCACGACCTTCAGGTCTGAATACGCGTAACTCGTGTAGGAAAGCCCGTGGCCGAATTCAAAAAGCGGCTGTTTGCCTTCGGCGTCGTACCACTTGTAGCCAACCTTCAGACCTTCGTTGTAGTCAACCTCGAACTTCCTCGTATTCATGCGGAAGCGCGAGCCAGGAAATGGGCTCGTCATGTCGGCGTCGCTCGAGGGCGGCGGCTGTTGCGTCAGCTTGGGATGCGGAAGATCCGCTTCCGCTTTGGGGAAGGTGACGGGCAGTTTGGCGGAGGGGTTCACTTCTCCGAAAAGGATGTTCGCGATGGCTTCGCCCCCGCGAATCCCCGGATACCAAGCTTCCAGAACCGCGCTCACCTGATCGACCCAAGGCATCGCCACAGGATCGCCCGTCTCAAGAACTACGATCGTGTGCATATTCGCGGCGGCCACCGCGCTGACCAGTTGGTCCTGGTTATCGGGAAGCGAGAGGCTCGGTACGTCTCGTCCTTCGCTCGTGGGCTGATTGACGAAGACAATAGCCACGTCCGAATTCTTGGCGAGGGCCGCTGCCGCTACGGGGTCCGTGCCTGGGTTGTATTCCACTTTGGCGTGCGGCGCCTTCTCGCGGATGGCTTTGAGCGGTGACGACGGGTCCCACACAATCCGCTCAAAGAAGCCCCGCGGCGCCGCGCCCGGCGCCGGCGGCGGAGGGGGCACCGCGTTTCCTCCCGGCGGATCCACCTGCGCCGATCCGCCTCCCGAGAGCACGCCCACGTCCGAGTGCGATCCGATCACCGCAATGGAACGGAGGCGCGACGCCTTCAACGGCAACTGGCCCTGCGCGTTCTTCAGCAGCACCGTGCCCTGCTCGGCGACCCGCTGGGCCACCTCGAACCCGGTGAAGATATTCACCACCTTGCGATCCGCAGGAAGATCAAAGAGGCCCACGGCGAACTCCGTGCGCAGAATGCGGTGGACCATGTCGTCGACGCGCGAAGCGGGAACCTCTCCGCTCTGCACCGCTTTCTCGAGCGCCTCGGCGAAGTAGGTATCGCCGGGCATTTCCATGTCGAGTCCGGCCATGGCGGCCTTAGCGGTGCTGTGAGTGCCGCCCCAATCCGACAGGACGAAGCCCTGGAAGCCAAAATCCTTTTTCAACGCGTCCTCGAGAAGGTATTTGTTCTCGCACGCATAGTCGCCATTGACGAGATTGTAGGAGCACATCACCGCTCCCACGCCCGATTCCTTGACCCCAATCTCAAAGGCCAGCAGGTCGCTCTCGCGCATCGCTCGTTGATCAATAATAACGTTCACAAAATTACGCCCGCTCTCCTGGTCGTTCACGGCGTAGTGTTTGATGTCGCCGATGACGCCTTGTTCCTGGAGAGCCTTCATCTCCTCGCCCACCAACTTCCCTGCCAGGATAGGGTCTTCACCTTTGTACTCGAAGGTGCGGCCGTTGCGTGGCTCCCGCGTCAGGTTGCTGCCGCCGCCCAGCGACATGTTGAAGCCTTGGTCGCGAAGTTCCCGGCCAATCAACGCGCCGTAATCATGGGCCACCTTCAGGTCCCAACTCGAGGCCTCAGAAATGTCAGACGGCAGAACCGTTGAATATCGGCCGTACACCGCGCCGCGCGTGACACCACAAGCCGCGTCCGCCATTTGAAGGTCAGGGATGCCCAGGCGCGGAATGCCGGGAATGAAGCCCGCCCCGCCCAGCGAGCGCGTGGGCGGCGGCGGCGCGCCGGGCGTTCCGAACCCTCCCCTCCGACCGCTGCCATGCAGGAGTGAGATCTTTTCCTCCAACGTCATTTGCCCGATCAGCAGGTCAGCGCGCTGATCGGCTGATAGGCTCTTGTCCATCCATGGACCCTTTGCCGCAGGCGCTTGTGTCCCCGGAAAGCCTTGGCCTCGCGCCAGTATTGCCAGAACGCCAAGCGTGAAGACGCAGGAAGTGAGCGAAAGAACTGCTAGTCGCCTCAGCTTCTTGTCAGTCGCCGGATGACGCGTTTCCGCGCGTCCGGACTCTAAGTTCGGTCGTGAATTAGTTTTGCTCATAGTCTTAACCTTGGATGTTCTCCTGAAGAGTGGCTTGCGGGAGTGATTCTGGCTGTACATCGGCCTGCGGCGCGTTCGTGGGTACGAAACGACGTGACCCCTGGCCGCAAGGGCGGGGATTCCACAGCTCCACCCCTCCATAGCCGCCGACAGCATATGCCTAAAGCTGAGGAGGGGCAACAGGAAACACGACGAGCAGAAAGGAAGGAGGAAGCAAGTAACCCAAGTCCCCTTGAGCTACCTGCTTCCCCAGGTAGTCATTAGAGTTGAGTTACTTGTATAGACGTCAAATAGACCGAAAAAGTTGCACGTGCGTAACATTTTGTGTGCGAAGAATCGAATGCCCCGGCTCTGATAGCTCGCCCTCATAGCAACGAAAGCACTTATCGATAAACGGTCCCTGGCCGGACAACGCCGCTTCTTGCCAGCGGGAAAACACAAAAGTGAACCAACCGCCCTCTCCGGCTGCGCGGAACGGCTTCGAAGCCGTGAACGAATTCGATATGTCATCCTGAGCGGAGCGAAGGATCTCTGCAGTTGTTCGCAAGTCGTCGTAGCACAGGAAACCGCGGAGATCCTTCGCTCCGCTCAGGATGACAGGCGGTTGATTATTTCTCACCTTCATTGGCTTTCCGCACAGCGGGGCGGCCGAGTCGCAATGCGGTTGTCACGCAGATTCCAAAGGAGAGGGTTGTCAAATCAACCCCAAGCCGGTAATAACAGATTGTTGAAGTCCGGCTCGGCCGATGTTTCAAACCTGGATAACTCCCCGGACCGTTTCGGCATCACATTAGCGGTCGCGTTCTGCAAACACTCTTGTCACTCATACCCCTTGTTCTCTTCCCTAGCTCAGGAGAGCCAGAGGTGAGGTTCGTATGCCGCCAAGCCGCACAGCCTTCGTGGTCGCTGTCGCGGCTCGAGAGGGTTTCATGCGAATTAAACGTATTATTTTAAGATGCGTTTTACTCCTGCCGTTCACATGCTCAATGGCCGCCGGGCAGAACGCTCCGGTGATTGGCGAAGTCTTCGGTGAGGCTGGCGTCTCCTTCATCAGGAACACCTCGCCTGGGGTTTACACCAATGTGATTTGTCCTGTCTCAGGCTGTCCACCTCCTCCCAGCCCCGTTACCTTCTCGAATGCGGGGCGCCTCTTTACCGGTCTGCGCATCCGCACTGGCCATGACGCTGTCGAGGCAAGCTACTCCTACAGCCCCAACCAACTGCCAACGTACTACAATCGCCTCAACGTTGTTTCGTTCAATTACGCCCGCTATTTGTGGTTGAGGTCGAGGGTGCAGCCCTTCGCCACCATCGGCCTTGGGGGTAATCGCTTCAGTAGCACCTCGCCCTCGACCACGTGGACCGGCTTCGGTTTCGTTTGGAATTACGGAGGAGGAACGGATATCGTGCTGCGACGGCACCTGGCCTTGCGGCTGGAGCTCAGGGATTATGTAGGTGGTCAGCCCAAATACCTTTATGGGACGAGTCATAACATCGTTCCCAGCGCAGGAATTGTTTTCAGGTTTTGGTGACGCGCGCAGCGCCTTGGAGTGCGGCAGCGGAGCTGCCGCCTTCAGGCTCGGGAGGATGCTCATGCGACTTAGACAAAACACTCGAGCGTGGCTTTTGCTCCTGCCCGTGGCTTGCTCCTGCGCACTAGCGCAGAAGGCTCCGCCGCAGGTCGAAGTTTTCGCGGAGGGCGGCGCCTCTTTGTTGAGTAATGGCGTTACTACACTATACGAGAATTGCTTATGTCCTGCTCTCGGTCCCTGTCCCCCCTGTCCTGGAAATTCCTTTACGCATGGAGGGCGTCTCTTCACTGGCGCGCGGTTGCGCGCACGCCATGACGCCATCGAAGCAAGTTATTCGTATAGCCGCCAGACGGCGCTACCGTTCAATCGCGTCGATATCATTTCGTTCAATTACGTTCGCTATCTCTTGACTCGGTCGAACCTGCAGCCGTTCGCCACTCTCGGACTTGGCGCGGACCGATTCAGTCCGCAGTCCAATCTCCCCAAGGGCTACCACTTCGCTTGGAACTATGGCGGCGGGGCGGACATCGTCCTGCAACGGCACCTTGCATTGAGACTGGAACTCAGGGATTACGTAATTAAACAGCCCAGTTTTGAGACGACGATCATACGAAGCCATGACATTGTTCCTAGCGCCGGGATCGTTTTCAGGTTTAAGTGAGGTGATACAGCGTGCGAACCAAACGGATTATTCTGCCAGCTATGTTATTCCTGAGTTACCCCGGCCTGTCGGCTGTCGCACAGGATGCTCCGCCGCGCCTCGAATTTTTCGCCGAAGGTGGTGGCTCCTTTTTGAACAATGGCACGGGCCAAGCACCCATCTCATGCATTCCCGAAATCGAGTGTCCCACGACACCGACGAGTTCCTTCTCGAAGACGGGTCGTCTCTTCACCGGTGCCCGCCTGCGCTTTACGCGCCATGATGCCGTAGAGGCAAGCTACTCTTTCAGTCCCAACCACTTCTCTCTTCAATATCGAGGAGAGTCCCTCGGCTCAGCGTACAATCGCGTCAATCTCATCTCCTTCAATTACGTCCGCTATCTTTGGGCCAGGAGCCCCGTGCAGCCGTTTGCCACCATTGGCCTGGGGACCAATCGCTTCAGTGGGCCTTCGTCCACATCTACGGTTGCATCACACCTAGTCAGCCCGGACAACGGTTACCAATTCGCCTGGAATTACGGAGGCGGGGCGGACGTCGTCCTGCAACGCCACTTTGTCTTGCGTTTGGAAATCAGAGATTACGTAACCGGCCAACCTGGCTTTATCACCGGAACCAGTCACAACGTTGTCCCCAGCGCAGGGGTTGTTTTCAGGTTCAAGTAAAACTGAAAGTGTGGAATAATCCCTCTGCGGATTGTTTTTCAACGCCGCCTACGCAGGTAGCACAGGCACTCCTGCCTGTGCCCGTGGCGAGCGCCATTGTCCCACGAGCACAGGTGAGAGTGCCTGTGGGCTTGCTCGGGCAGCCAGGAGTGGCTGTCCTACACGATCGGGGAGGAATCAACGTGCAAAGACGAAGTTTTCTAGCGTCATCCCTCGCAGCCTCGGCTCTCGCTGCCAACGCGGCAAGTACCGCACTTCGCGCCGGTCAGGGGGCCGCGGCAGGAGAAGGCCGCGACTACTACGAACTGCGGCGTTACCAGCTTTTCCGCGGGCCGCAAGTCAAACTCGCCGACGACTTCTTTCGCCAAGCCCTGGTGCCGGGGCTAAACCGCTTGGGAATCAACCCGGTGGGGGTTTTCAATGTCGAGATCGGCCCAGGCAGCCCTGCAGTCTACGTGCTGATGCCCAGCACCTCGCTCGAGACCCTCGTCACCGCTGAGTTCCGCCTTAATCATGACGCCGACTATGTGGCAGCGGGGACGGCCTTCTTGAATGCGCCTGCCGCACAGCCGCCTTTTGTGCGCATCGAAAGCTCGTTGCTGGTGGCTTTCGAGGGAAAACCCCGGCTCAAGGCCCCGCCGGCCGCCGCCGAACACCGCCCACGTATGTTTGAGCTTCGAACTTACGAAAGCCCTACCCCTCAGGACCACGTCCGCAAGGTCGAAATGTTCAACAGTGGTGAATTCGACGTTTTTGAGAAAGCGGGATTCTGGCAGGTCTTCTACGGCGACACTCTGGTCGGATCGCGATTGCCCAACCTGACCTACATGCTCTGCTTTGATGACATGGCGGACCGCGCTAAGAAATGGGACGCTTTCCGCACCGCGCCGGAATGGAAGAAGCTCTCCACGTCACCGAGGTACGCCTTCGAGGAGATCGTCTCCAACATTACGAATACGATTTTGACACCGACGCCGTACTCGCAGATCTGAAGGCAGTCGAAAGTCGAGAGTCAAGAGTCGAAAGTTGAAAATCGGGTGGCGCCTACGTCGCGGCGTTCTTTGTCGCGATGTAGGCGTCTTTCGACGTGAACTCTGCCACGGCGGAGCGCAGACATGCCAAAGGACGGCACGTCTGCGCCACCCCTCGAATTTCGGCTCTCAACTGCTTAGGCGTTTCCCAGCCGGAAAATCGGGTTGACTCCTGCTGCGCTGGCCATCAGTTTCCGCTCTTCCTGATTCGTGACCGGAGTAAAGTTCTGGCCGATGTCCATTCCCAGCCGGAAGTATCTCTCATCCCCGGGCGGCATTGCTGCCGTGATGGGTTGGGACAGCGTCCAGCGGTAGCCGAGCGCGGCCTCGTGGGGAAAATCAGCGGGCTCGTACCAGCACTTCTCGTGAGGATGATCCCTTCTCACAGACTCAGGCCAGGTTGTCTTCGCCATACCCTTGATGGCCATGATCCCCATGCCCTTTTCCCGCGCGTGCGCGATCACCTGGGGCCCGAAGTTGGCCTGAGAAGTGAGCACAAAATTAATCGGAAAGAGGATCGTGTCGAAGTCGTAGCGGTCCATGGCCGCGATCGCTACTTCCACCGAATGCGCCGAGAAACCGATGAAGCGCAACTTGCCCGCCTTTCGCGCCGCCTGGAACGCTTCCATGGCGCCGTTGGGGCCGAAAATCTGCTCCAGTTGCGACATCTTTGACAGGGCGTGAAATTGGTACAGGTCCACGTGGTCAGTCCGCAGTTGCCTCAGAGATTCGTCGAGTGTCTTCGCCGCGCTGTCCCTCGTAAAATCTCCTTCCTCTCCCCCCGACCCTTCCTTGCAAGCCAGGAAGACCTTCTTTCGGTAGGGTTCGAGCGCCGGTCCCAGGCGCGCCTGCGCGTCGCCATAACTCGGAGCCACGTCAAAGTAATTAATGCCCCGGTCCACGGCCTCCGCGACGATATTGTTGGCAAACGACTGGCTGTTATTCATCAACACGATCCCGGCGAATCCCACGATAGAAAGCTCTTCACCGGTCTTCCCAAGCTTCCTCCTCGGAATGGGCTTCTGAACGGTTTCATCCGCCTTGGCGATTGGCCCGAAAATCTCGCTCGAAGCCGCCAGACCCGCTGCGGCCGTCGTTCCCGTCATCAGAAAATTCCGCCTGTCCATCGCACACCTCCGTCGCAAATATATAAAAATTGCCTGGCAACGTCACGGCCCTCCTCCTTTGTAGCACCGGCAGCATGCTCCGTCAACCGCAGCGTTGGGGGGGCGCCTGCGTCGCGACGCTCTCTGCCGCGATGTAGGCGCCTTTCGGGAGCAGTCTCTGCGGCGGCGAGGCTCAGACATGCCAAAGGGCGGCACGTCTGCTCCACCCAGGGAGGCATTCCCGAAGAACTTCGGCATTTGCCCATTTTTCACTTGACAAGCCCAGGGGGATATGGTAGCCTATAATTGTGGTCGTTTTGTGGACACATTGTCGTGGGCAGGCTTCCGACCGCGAGGAAAAGCGCAATAGTCCCGACACTGGGGAAAACCGGGGTCCGAATAAAACAAAAAATAGCACGAACGAAGCCAGTATATCATTGAAAACAAATGAGGCACATCGAAAACGAACTCAAAACGAACTCAAAACGAACTCAAAACGAACCTCAATTGAACGCTCAAATGCGTGAAATGGACCCAAAATTCGAGCTTTTTGACATCGTACACGTCCGGGCCGGGGACTCGATCGTGGGTGATGCGACAGGGATCGAAATTGCTCGCCAGGTGGAAGCCCTGGGGACCGTGAGAGAATTCAAAAATGCCGGGAACAAAGCCAAGAAGTGGCTGAAAACAAAGGACATCACTTTTTTCAATGCTGCAAATTGCGCGCGTTTTGCGCGCAAATTGGCACGAATTGAACGCTAATTAGGAGCAAAACAGCGCATTTTGCGCAAAACGAACCGAAACTTCCGAGCGGGAATTAGCGGTCTTCCCCAACGCACAAAAGGGGCTACATGAACCGAGATCTTGCCAAATGGGACGCGTCGCCGGCGCCTGCAAACCGGCACCTGACACCTGGCGCCCGGCACCTGTATAATGCCCGGTCAGGGTGATTCTGTGATTTGAGAGGGACAATGCCTGCTGCCACCGAAGTACGCGCCAAATATGAATCCGTCATTGGCTTGGAAGTGCACGTGCAGCTTCTGACCAAGTCCAAGATCTTCTGCTCGTGTTCGACGCGCTTTGGCGATCCGCCCAACAGCAATGTGTGCCCCGTATGCCTTGGCCTGCCGGGAGCGCTGCCGGTGCTGAATCGCGAGGTGGTCACCATGGCTATGAAAGCCGCCATGGCGCTCAACTGTGCCCTCAATCCGCGGTCACGCTTCGCCCGCAAGAACTATTTCTATCCCGATTTGCCCAAGGGCTATCAAATCTCGCAGTATGACGAACCGCTGTCGCAAGACGGCTGGATCGAGATTGAAGTGCACGGGGCGCGGAAGCGCGTTGGGATCACCCGCGTGCACCTCGAAGAGGATGCCGGGAAATCGCTGCACGAAGGGTTTCCCGATTCGGAGTGCAATTCCTACATCGACTTGAATCGTTCGGGCGTCCCCTTGGTCGAGATCGTCAGCGAGCCTGATCTGCGCGCGCCCGAGGAGGCTTACGACTATCTGACGCGACTGAAAAGCCTGTTGCTCTATCTCGAGGTTTCGAACTGCAACATGGAAGAGGGCAGCCTGCGTTGCGACGCAAACGTCAGCGTGCGGCCCTTTGGAGCCTCCGAGTTCGGGACAAAGACCGAAGTGAAGAATCTGAATTCCTTCCGGTTCCTGCAGAAGGCGCTCGAATACGAAATCGAGCGACAGATTGGGATTCTGGAAGGAGTCGGAACGATTCACCAGGAAACCCGTTTGTGGGACAGCCGCGAGCAGCGGACCTACGGAATGCGCTCCAAGGAGTTTGCCCACGACTACCGGTATTTCCCCGAGCCCGACCTGCTGCCGGTGGTGATAACTGAAGAGTGGAAGGAGGAAGTTCGGCGGTCACTGCCGGAGCTGCCGGAGGCGCGCCGCCAACGCTTTCTGCGGGACTACAGTTTGACGGATTACGATGCCGCCCAGCTTACTTCCTCCCGAGTGTTGGCGGATTACTTCGAGCAGGTTGCCAAGGCATGCGGGGAGCCTAAACTCGCCGCCAACTGGGTGCTCAGCGAGCTTCTTTACCTGCTCAAGGAAGCCAACAAAGAGATCACCGAATCGCCCATTTCGGCCCAGGCGCTGGCGGAGTTGCTGACGGCCATCGCCGCGGGGACCATTAGTGGCAAGATGGGTAAGGAAATTCTTGTGGAGATGTTTGCTTCCGGCAAAACCGCGCGCCAGATCATCGCCGAGCAGGGTCTGGAACAGATTCAGGACGCTGATAAGCTCGCGGCGGTGGCGCGCCAGATCATCGCCGCCAATCCCAAGCAGGCAGAGCAATATCGAAAGGGCAAGACCGCGACGTTGGGCTGGTTCGTCGGCCAGATGATGAAAGCCACGCACGGCCAGGCAAATCCCCACCTGGTGCAGGAGGTGTTGAAAAAAGAGCTGGGATGATTGGGGTGGTTGGTTGCCCTCTTGTGGGGTACGATGTATAACGTGATGTATAGGCGCTTAAGAATGAGAATGAAGAGAAAACAAGTCTACATCTACACGGACCAGGACCGGCGGCTTCGAGCCTTGGCCCGCCGCCAAGGCACCACCGAGAGCAACCTTCTGCGCGCAGGCGTGGACCGCATCCTGGCAGAACCCTTGCCCCTGGGGCGGGATCACCGGGCTTGGTTGAAGTCCCGCGCGTTTATCGACTCCCTTATTCGCCTCGGACCTGTAAAAGGGGAACGACGTTGGACCCGCGAGGATGCCCATGAACGCTAGGTATCTCGTGGACACGAGTATTCTTGTCTACGCAGATGATCGGTCCGAGCACGAAAAGCAGAGAAAGGTGGAATTCCCAGGAGAGGAGTGAGCTATGCTCAATGTTGGTGACCAAGCGCCAAATTTCTCATTACCGTCCGATTCGGGCGCAAGTGTGGGCCTGAATGATTTCAAGGGGCAGACCCTGATTCTCTATTTCTTTCCTAAAGCCGATACCCCGGGTTGAACCAGCGAGGCTAACCAGTTCCGTGATGCCAAAAAAGAACTGGATAGACGGGGAGCCAAGGTTCTGGGGATGAGCGGCGACAGCGTCGAGGCGCTGGCGAAATTCAAAGTTAAATACAAGCTGAATTTCCCCCTGGCAGGCGATACCGAACACAACACCTTGGAAGCCTACGGGGTATGGCAGGAAAAGAATCTCTACGGTAAGAAGTCGATGGGTATTGCACGAACTACTTATATCATAGACGGTAATGGCAAAGTAACGCACGTTTTCCCGAAAGTGAAGGTGGACGGCCACGCCCACGAGATTCTGGCGGTGCTGAAGGCCTGAGAAGCAAGTCGCTTGTTTCATCACCCGCGACCACATCCTCACGGTGGAGGGCGCAGTTCAATTGCAAGCGGGCCTTCTCTGAGGGGAGGCCTCAGCTGCCGCAAGATCGGGTTTAATCACTATGCGTTCTCGATGGCTGCTGCCTTGGTGTGCGGGCGTTATCGGCTTAGTGCTGTTGGGCCGCCTGTGGTCTAATCCGGGACGGGTGCAGGGATCGCGAGCGAACGGCCCGGATTTGGTTCGCCCCGGGATTGATGCTTCTCGCCCGCTAAGCGTCATCGTTTTCGGCGACACGCGTTTTACCGATCCGGAGGAGACCTCGGCGACTAATCCCAAAGTGCGCCGTTGGCTGGTGGATAAGATTGCCGAAGAGAAGCCCGACGCTGTGCTGGTGACGGGGGATTTGCCTTGGCATGGAGGCGCGGCGGGCGATTATGCCGTATATCTTGCGGAAACAAAGGTCTGGCGCGACGCTCACCTGTTGGCTTATCCGGCGCTGGGCAATCACGAATTCGTTGGACGCGAGCAGGAATGTCTCGAGAATTGGTGGAGAGTTTTTCCGGAACTCCGCGGCCTCCGTTGGTATTCGGTGAGACTGAGCGATTCAGTTTACTCTCTTAACCTGGACAGCAACTCCTCCCTCCTGCCGGGCAGTCCGCAAATCGATTGGATTGGAAGCCAGCTCGCGCATCTGCCTTCCAGCGTTCGGTTCGTCTTGATTGACCTCCACCACCCGCCCGTGGTCGACGTGCAACCTGGCGGCGACCCGAGCCACAACGGGCGCCCCAACGAACACGCCTTGGCGGAATTCCTGGCTCAGGCCCAAGAGAAAACCCACGCTCGGTTCATCGTGGCGGCGGGGCACGTCCACAATTACGAGCGCTTCAACCAGGACGGAATTGTTTATCTCGTCTCAGGCGGCGGGGGCGCCAGGCCATACGCCATTGTGCGCACTCCGGCCGATCTGTACCAGAGCAACGAGTTCCCGAACTATCACTACCTGAAGTTCGTTTTCGAAGGCAACAAGCTCACCGCCACCATGATTCGCGTAGCCAATCCTGAGGGGTCGACGCCGCAGTGGGAAGAGAAAGACCGTTTCGCGGTTCAGGCTGCAGAGCCTCCGAGTCGATGAGGAATACGTCGGCCGGACGACGGCCACTGGCTGGTAAGCTGTGTCTCTACGGCTTCGAGCCCAGGTACGCGGCAACGGAAGGGCTTCTCTTGTTTTCAAACGTGGGGTGATAGCAATACAGGAGGCGCACGTCGCGCTCACCATAGCAAGGCAGTTGAACCGATTCTTGCGCCCAGCCTTCCGTTTTCAGGAGCTCCGGGAAGGCTTTGATGCTCGTCCGTTCCCGGCCCAGAATATGCCTCTGGAATTGCAGGTAGGCGTATTCTCCGAGAATGACGATGGCTTGCACGTTGGGGAAAAGCTTTACTTCCTCGCGCAGATGCTTGGCGCAATACTCGAGAGTTCGTTCGTCCACACGGTTGCCCACTGCATGGCAGCGCGCGGCGTCGGTGAGCGCGAAGCTCGCCTTGAACTCTGCGAAGTCCCTCACGCCAAGTAGTTCATAGAGCCGGGTGGAAAAGGGATTCGGCTGTTCCGGGTGGCGGTACGGCGACTCGGACGGGCCCATGGGAGCGCACCCCCCGATCACCAGCACGCGAATCACATCCAGGTTCGGGTAGTCTCGTTTCAGGTATTTGAACAGGAACTCGCGGGCCGGCAGTGAGATCGAGGAAACGGCGGCGCAGTCTCGGCAATTCTCTATTTTTAGACGCAAGCTGTCGATCTCAGGTCTGGGAGTCGCGGGGCTCTCCCTGTCAGGCTGTGGCGCGGTCAAGGCAAGCTGGAGCTTCATCTCCGGGCTTGAGCCCGGAGGGCCGAAAATCAGGTTGTCGATGAGGCGCACCTTCCCGAGTCGCGCGGCTACCAGCGCTATCGAGCCCGGGAGCGCATGGGTCACGGGCTCAAGGGTGGCCGGATCCACAATGCCCGCGTAGTCGAGTTGGAGGCGCGGTTCCGCCGCGAACATCCTCCGTATTTCCGCCAAGAGCGTCTCTACATCCGCCTCACCGGACTGGGCCAACCCTTCGGCGCGCTTCAAACTGCGGGAGAGGAGCACCGCCGCTCTGCGATCCTCCGCGCTCAGATAGACACTCCGTGAACTTCTCGCCAAGCCGTCGGCTTCTCTGACGATCGGGCAAACCACAATTCTTACCGGCAGGTTCAGATCCTCGACCAAGCGCCGGATGATAACCACTTGCTGAAAGTCTTTCTGGCCGAAGAACGCGATGTCGGGCCTTACGATATTGAAGAGCCTCAGAACCACTGTGGCTACGCCGCGAAAATGGCCGGGGCGCTGCGCGCCCTCCCAAACGGTGGCGATATGGCCGGGATCGACAAAGGTCGAGAACCCGGAGGGAAAGACCTCCTCCACCGGAGGCGCCAGGACCGCGTGCACTTTAGCGGACTCGAGAAGCTCGAAGTCCTTTTCCGGGTTGCGAGGATAACGCGCAAAATCTTCCGTGGGGCTGAATTGCGCGGGGTTCACGAATATCGAAACAACCACCACGTCGCATTGTATTCTCGCTTGACGGACAAGGCTGAGGTGCCCTTCGTGAAGTGCGCCCATGGTGGGAACGAGCGCCAGGGTTTTTGTCTGCGAGCGCACCTCGGTTGCGAATGAGATCATCTCTGCGACAGTGAAAATCCAACGCGTGCTCATGTTTTATTTGGCGGCGCAGTTTCGTTCAAATTGCTCCCGCAACCCCGCGGGCCAGTGATAGGACTCGCTATCGTCAGGGAAGCGGCCACTCGCAATGTCTTCGCGATAATGCGCCAGGGCGGGACGCAGATTTGCCGCAGTTTCGGCATAAACGCGGGCAAACTTTGTTCGCGGCAGGAAACACAATCCCGCCAAATCATGGAAGATCAGAATCTGCCCGTCGCAGTCGGGGCCGGCGCCAATTCCGATGGTCGGAATACTCAATCGCCGGGTGATGACGGCCGCGAGTTCGCGCGGCAAGCCCTCAAGACAGAGGGCGAAAGCTCCAGCGTCTTGCAGTGCTTCGGCGTCATGCAGGAGTTCGGTGGCGGACTCCCACGTCTTGCCTTGAACTCGATAGCCGCCCATGCCATGAAGCGACTGCGGTGTTAGCCCGATGTGCGCCATCACGGGCACTTCCGCGTCTACCATGCGCCGCACCAGTGGAGCGCGTTTCTTACCGCCCTCCAGCTTCACCGCCTCCGCTCCGCCCTCCTTCACATACCGGATTGCAGCTTCCAGCGCTTTCTCATCGCTCACGTGATACGCGCCATAGGGCAGGTCCGCCACGAGCAAAGCGCGGCGCGTGCCTCGGCGAACGGCTCGAAGGTGGTGAAGTACTTCTTCCACGGTAACCGGCAGCGTCGAGTCGTAGCCCAAGACCACCTGGCCAAGGGAATCGCCTACCAGAATCAAGTCAATTCCCGCTTCGTCGAGCAAGCGTGCCGTGGGATAATCGTAGGCCGTCAAACAGGAGATTCTCTCACCTCTCAGTTTGCGTTCCAGAATCCAAGGCACGGTCACTTTGCTCACGGCCTCAGGGTTGTGGTCCATGGCATTTACTCCGAGTTCAGAAGTCGACAGTCATGAGTCAAAAATCTAAAACGAAAAGACCCTCTCTGTCGCAGGGCGGGAGTTCCAGCGCCCATTAAAGAGCGTCCGGGGACCCGGACGGGCCTCCACTTGCCTGGACAGAGAGGGTCAAACCCGCTTCAGGCTACCAGGCTGCTCCCGTGAAAACCGGTGATTCCCGCGAGCATTGTGCTCCGCGCGGCGCGGTAGCGGGATTCCCGCCGGTCTGGGACCTGGCGACAAAACTCACTCGCGACCGTCTCAGTCCGCGGAGGCGGATCCAAGCGGCAGAAAATATTGCGTGCCCTTGACCGGCTGGCTCAGCCGCTGCAGGAGCTCCTGCAGGTGTTCGCTCCGATCGACAAAGTCAATTTCGGAAGTATCAATCACCAGCAAGTCGCTGCGCTTATAATGAACGAAGAAGTGCTCGTAAGCATTCACTACCGCAGCCAGGTACTCGTCCGAAATGCGGCCTTCAAACGGCACTTGTTTCTTCGCGATGCGCTTCTTGAGCGTTTCCAACTTCGCCTGTAAGTATATCACCAAATCCGGGATCGGCACCTGCTCGGCCATCAACGCGTAATACTGGTCGTAGAGTTGGAGTTCAATGTCGTTCAAGTTGAGGTAAGCGAAAATCTTGTCTTTCTCGAAAATGTAATCGCTCACCACAACTCGCTGGGGGTTGGGAGCCAGGTCCAGATCGCAAAGCTGGGTGTAGCGCTTCATCAGAAAGTAAAACTGGGCTTGAAAACCGGCGCCGGCCCTGCCTTTGTAGAACGCTTCCAGAAAGGGATTGTCCTCAGGGTCGCACACTCGCGCCGCTTGAAGGCGCTCCGCAAGAATATCTGCCAGTGTGGTCTTGCCTACCCGAAGTGGGCCTTCCACGGCGATGAAGCGCGGCGCATCGTAATCACTAGGTGTGACCATAGGTTCCCCCGCAAGTGTAGCCGCGATTTTACCTCGCCAAATGGCGGCGTCAAGCGGTCTCTAGGTTGCTATCCTTACCACCTGGCTAGTGTCACCGGCCTCCGCCAGCATCTCGTAGACGGTTCGCTTGGTGACCGGATGCCGGATGTTTCCCGCCAGCTCGCGGAGCGGGAGCAGGACGAATCGGCGCTCCGCTAGGCGCTCGTGCGGAATGTTCAATGCTGCCGAGCGCACGACCACGCTCTCGTAAAGTAGAATATCGATATCAATCGCCCGTGGCCGTTTCGCCACGCCGGTGCGGCGGCCCAGGGCGCGTTCCACCGTCTTCACCGCAGTGAGAAGCTGCATGGGCATGAGGCGCGTCTCTGCCTCCGCCACGCAGTTCACAAACCATGCTTGTGGCCGGAAGTCCATCGGCTCGGTTTTGTATAACGAAGAAACGCGCGTGATTGCGACGCCGACCGCCGCCAGTTGTTCGAGCGCCTTGCTAATGTTGGCCACCCGGTCGCCGAGGTTTGAGCCCAAAGAAAGAAAGACCCGCTTGACCGGCGAGGATAACTTTGGCACGGGCGCTGGTTCTTGGACGTCACCCAATTCTGGATCTCCTAAGACAAACTATGGCAAGAAAGAGCACGTCATTCCTCGAAAAGTGACGGCGGAACTCCGGCCGGCGGCTTCAAGTTCAAGTGTTTGTAAGCGGGCTCATTGGCCTTGCGTCCCGCTTTCGTGCGGCTGATAAAGCCTTGTTGGAGGAGGAACGGCTCTACCATGTCTACAAGTGTATCGACTTCTTCGTTGAGCGTTGCAGAAAGAGCTTCCACCCCTACGGGACCGCCTTGATAGGTACGGATTATGGTGGAGAGGAACTTGCGGTCGAGATCATCCAGCCCCTCGTCGTCCACCCCTTCCAGCTTTAGGGCATCACAAGCCACGGCGGGCGTCATAAGACCCGCCGCTTTGACTTCCGCAAAGTCGCGCACCCGGCGCAGCAAGCGGTTAGCGATGCGGGGAGTTCCGCGAGCCCGGCGGGCCACTTCCATGGCCCCGGACTCTTCAATGCGGGCGTTCAGGATGCCAGCCGAGCGCATGATGATCTGACGGAGTTCGTCGACGGCGTAAAACTCCAAGTGATAGAAAAGGCCGAAGCGGTTGCGCAACGGCGCAGAAAGGCTCCCGGCGCGCGTGGTGGCGCCGATCAGCGTGAATTTCTTCAAAGGGACATTGATGGTCTTGGCGAACATCCCTTTATCCACCACAAAGTCAACCTTGAAATCCTCCATAGCCGGGTAGAGGAATTCTTCAATGTTCACCGGCAGGCGATGGATCTCGTCGATAAACAGGATATCTCCCTCGGCGAGGTTGGTTAGAATACCCATCAGGTCGCCGGTGCGCTCGAGCGCGGGGCCGGAAGTGGTGGTGATCTTCGAGCCCATGTAGTTGGCGATGATATAGGCAAGGGTGGTTTTGCCTAGGCCCGGTGGGCCGTAAAATAAGGCGTGTTCGAGCTGTTCGTTGCGCTGCCGGGCAGCCTGCAGGGCGATGGAGAGCTTTTCCACTACTTTCTTCTGGCCCACATACTCCGCCAGGGTGGGCGGACGAAGACTGCGGTTAAAGCCTTCCTCTTCTTTCGAGATCAGGTCCGGTGATACCAGTCGTTCTCGCATAACAGGTGTCAGATTTCACGTGTCAGGGCTTGTTCCCAGGATGCAACTGTTCGAACAGCGTGCGCAAGAAGTCTTCTGTGCTCTTCAGGTTCTTGTGCCGGGAGAAAATCTCGTCAACCATGCGCTGTGCTTCGGCCCGTGAGTACTCCAACTGCTCGAGCACCTGCAGTGCCTCCTGCTTGAGTTCGGCACCGGACTCGTGCTCAACGGAAAGCGGTTCTTCCGCTCGCGCCAGGGCGAACTTTGCCATTTTGCCGCGCAACTCGGTCACGATGCGCTCGGCTGTTTTGGCCCCGATAAAAGGCAACTGCTTCAGGAACTCCGTATCGCCGCGCTCGATCGCCAAGGCAATTTCGTTCAGCGGGCGCACAAGGCACTTGAGCGCCCGCATAAATCCTACGCCCGGAACGGTTGTAAAGGTTTCGAAGAACTCGCGGTCGAGCGGGTCGAGAAAGCCGACCAGTCTCGGAGTCAGGTGGCCACCGCCTAAGCCGCCGTCGATGTAGTAGATGGTGTAGAAGGTCAAGGGATTGTGCCGCTCGGCGGCCGGCGCAGTTCGCAGGCGCGAAGCGATCCCCGACGGCACGAGGACTTCATAGCAGAGCGACCCGACGCGCACCAGGAGCGACTGGCGCTCGATGCGGTCGTAAAGGACTTCACCTGTGACTTCGGAGATCATAAGACCAGCTCTCAGCCGTCAGCTTTCAGCCTACCACCCACCGGCGCGCCTGCGCGTTGACGTAGCACAACGCAACGGCCAGCGCGTCGGCCACGTCCGGCGGGTAGGGGACGCGATGCAGCGAGAAGTAATTCTGCACCGCGCGTTGCACCTGGATCTTGGAGGCATTGCCGTTGCCCGTCACGGACTGCTTCACGCGCTTGGCTGAAAAGCTGAGCACGGGGATTCCTGCCAATCGCGCCGCCAGGCAAATCACGCCGCGAGCATGCCCCATCAGGATGGCGGTTCGAGGGTAACTCGCATGGCTGTAAACTTCCTCGAGGCACATCGTCTGCGGGCTGAATTCCTCGATTACTCTGCGAAGCTCGACGAACAACGATTCGAGCCGCTCGGGTAGATTCCCGCCCTCGTTCCGCGGCATTCGGATCACACCCGCTTCCAGGAGTTTCACCTCGTCCGGGCAGCAAATCACAATGCCGTAGCCGGTGATGTTCAGCCCCGGATCAATTCCAATCACGCGGATTGCGGACTTTGCGGCGGCTTCCATTCGAATAAAGAGTAAATGATAAAGGGTCAAGGCTCAAGTCGGAAGTGGAAAGTCGAAAGTCTACCTCGGTGTAGAATCCGGCAGTCCGCCGTCCACGGGAAGGGTCGCGCCGGTGGTGGGCGTCTGGCGCGTGGCAAAGAAAAGTATGGCGTTGGCCACGTGCTGCGCCGTGACGCGGGCTTTCAGCAGGTTGCGGTTCTGGTAGAATTCCTCCAGTCCCTTTTCATCCAATCCCCGCGCGCGCATGCGGTCCGGGCCAACCTCCGCCCACAAGCCGGAGCGGCGCGCGCCGTGCGAGAAGACGGCATCCGGCGAGACCATGTTGACCCGCACGCCGATTTCGGCCATTTCCAGGCTGGCGATGCGCGCCAGTTGATGCGAGGCCGCTTTGGTGGCGCTGTAAGCCCCGAACTTGGCGCCCGGCGCGAAGACGTTTTTGGTGGAAATCGCAACGATGTCGCCGCCGGTTCCCTGCAGCTTGAAGTGGCGGGCTGCCTCCGCCAGCGTCAGGAGTGTTCCTTCGGTGTTCACTCGCTCGAGTTTCTGGAAGGCCTCGAGTTTCATCTCCGCCAGGGAGGAAACGAGCGCGACCCCTGCGTTGACAATCACCAGGTCCACTCCGCCCCAGGTCCTGATAATGGTCTCGAACCCTCGGGTGACGGAAGCTGCATCCGTCACGTCCATCGCCACGCCTGTTACGCGTTCTGCAAAGGTCCCCTTGAGGTCCGCGACCAGGTTGTCCAAGGCCTGACCGGCCAGATCCGTCACCGCCACATGGCAGCCATTCTCAAGCAGCCCCTGCGCAATTGCCGATCCGATCGCGCCCGCCGCGCCCGTGATCACGGCGACTTCCCGAGCCAGCGGCAATTCATCGCGCTTCCCGAGCTTGGCATGTTGGAGGGTGTGGTACTCCATTTCAAACAGATGGCTTTCCGAGAGACCTTCATAGGTTCCCATCGCCGCGATTTGGGCCTTAACCGCAAGCGTGTGCGCTGTGATGTCGCGTGCGATCTTCGCTTCGTGAACATTCCGGCCCGCGCAGAGCGCACCCAAGCCAGGCAGCAGCAGCACGCGGGGCAGAGGATCAAACGTACCCAGACCTTCGGGCAAGTGCGCCGAATTCCTCTCGATGTAGGCCTTGTAGGCAGCTTTATATTCTTCCAGAGCAGTCGTAAGCTGCTGCCGCAGCCGCGCCGGCTCTTCGTAGGCCGGGTCATCAACCCAAAGGGGCGCAGCCTTGGTGCGAATCAGGTGATCAGAAGTGAGAGGAGGGGAGAGGGCAATCTGCCGGCCGCGGTCCGAATCGACGAAATTCAGCGTGGCGCGATCGGTCAAAGACTGTAGGATAACGCGGCGGTAGGGCCGATCGGCATTTCCGCTCGGCTCCGCGAGCAAGCCGCGGACCAGCGGCGCGACGGCGGCCAGCCGCCGTTCAGACAGCGACGGCGGCGTCGAAACCTGCACGGCCAGCGGCCTGGTGGCACGCTGCGCCAGGTACCGCTCGGCCCGGCTTACCACTTCGATGGTGGCCTCATAGGACTGGCGCGCGGTCGCGCCCCAGGTGACAAGCCCATGCCGCATCCACACCATGGCCCTCGAGCTGGGACGGGAATCGTAGGCGGCAGCCGCAGCCTTGGCAAGCTTGAAACCGGGCTTCACATAGTCCAATACGATTACATCCTCGCCCAGAGCTTCACGAACCCGCATGGCCGCTTCGGCCTGATTCGTCAGCGCCAGCACTGCGTCCGCATGAGTGTGATCGATGAACTTGCAGGGCAGAAAAGCGTGCGCAAGGGTTTCAATCGAAGGCGTTGCGGCGTGAGGATTGAAAAGATGAGCGCGGAACTCGTCCGCCATCGCCGAGTCGGAAAGGTCCTCGAGGACACGAAGTCTTTTGAGAAACGCGAGGTCAACTCCCGAATGCCCCTCAGGTTCGATGCTGGCCAGGTCGCAGCCCGAGGCTTTGACGTAAATGGCCGGGACCTCATCGCCCAGAACGTTCGTGGCAAACCCCTTGACGGAGGTGTTGCCTCCGCCATGCAGCACCAGGTTTTCCTCCGCGCCCAGCAGGCGGCTGGTATACGTCCGCAAGGCTAAATCCTCGCCCCATTTTCCAGCGTACAAAGCAATGAACAAACTGGCGTCTTCGTCGGACCATTGGTTCCGCATATGATTGAACAGAAGCCAGGTGTAGCCATCAGCTCTCAGCCGTCAGCTTTCAGCCGGCTTGCTGATAGCTGATGGCTGACGGCTGAGAGCTAACTCCTGACTCCTGACTCCCGGCTTCTGACTCCTTTCTTCACCTCGGCCAGCATGAACTTCGCGTTGGCCTCCGCTGCTTTGCGATCAAAAACAGCGCTTCCGGTCACGATCAAATCCACGCCCAGGGCGGCCACCTCGGCGATGTTATCTCGTGTTATCCCGCCATCCACACCCAGCAGTATTTCACGGCCCGAGGCGGCGATCATCCGTTTTGCCTTCTCAACTCGCCCTCGAGTGGAAGCGATGAACTTCTGCCCACCCCAACCGGGGTTGACGGCCAGAATCAGAATTAACTCCAATTCATCGAGCAGAGGTTCGAGGACCTCGAGGGGCGTGCCAGGATTCAGGCCCACGCCGCGCACGATACCTCTTTCGGAGTCACGGGCGTTCTTCATCAGCCGCATTTGCTGAAAAACCCGGTGAACGTGAGAGCAAGCCTCGGGATGAATCGTAATGATGTCCGCCCCCGCCGCAACGTAGTCTGCCACCTTATTCAGCGGCTCCTCGATCATCAAGTGAACGTCCTTCAGCAGGGGAGTCTTGAGAGCTTTAATCAGTGGCGGGCCCACCGTCATCATGGGACAGAAGCAGCCGTCCATAACGTCCACATGAGCCACTTTAACTCCGCATCGTTCCAGCAAGGCCAATTCTGATCCGAGTGATAGCAGATCCGCAGTCAGGACGCCTACACTCACGACAGGAGATGATTGCCGCAAAATATCGAAAGCACTTGGGCCGGTCATGAACCTCCTCTGAAGGCCTTTTGTTGACCCCTGGCTCCGGATTTGTCACTGCGCGACTGCCTTTAGCGTCTCGTGCCGCAATGTCTCGTAAAGATCAAACGCCTGCGCGGGCTTCATCAGCTCGTGGACCACTTTTCCGACCGCCTGGATCATGGCAGTGGGCGCCTCGGCCTGGAAAATGTTACGACCCATGTCCACGCCCGCCGCGCCCTCGCTGACCGCGCGATAGGCCATGGTCAGCGCATCAAGTTCCGGCAGCTTTTTGCCGCCCGCCATCACGATGGGCACGGGGCAGGAAGCCGTCACGGTGTCGAAGCCTTCGGCCACGTAGTAAGTCTTAACAAACTGCACGCCCAGCTCGGCGCAAATTCGGCAGGCCAAGCGAAAGTACTTGGCGTCTCGCACCATCGCCTTGCCCACCGCCGTTACCCCCAGGATGGGAATGCCGTAGCGCAAGCCGGCGTCCACCAGCCGAGTCATGTTATTGACCGTCTGAGTTTCAAAGTCGCCACCGATAAAAACCTGCACGGCCAGCGCCGACACATTGAGACGCGCGGCGTCTTCAATATCCACGGCGAGCTGCTCGTTGGAGAGCTCTTTGAGGATGCTGGGGCCGCCGCTGGCCCTCAGCACGACGCCGGAAGTGAATGACGAGGGCACGATGGAGCGCAGGATGCCACGGGTCAACATTAGGGCATTGGTGTAAGGAAGCAACGGAAGAATATTGACGTCGACCCGCTCCAGCCCCGTGGTGGGACCCTGGAAGTATCCGTGGTCGATGGCCAGCATCACGGTGCGGCCGCTCGTGGGACTGAAGATACACGCCAGCCGGTTCTGCATTCCCCAGTCCAGCGCCCCGGAACCCTTCAGAAAGAACGCCTGGTTCTTGGCGGGGATATCCAGATAGAATTCCTTTGTCTCTTTTACATTATCAACGTCGGCCATGTTGGTTTCTCCTTAGTCGAGAGTCGAAAGTCAAGAGTCGAGAGTCGGGGCGTTGGGTCTGCGCGAGAGGCTAACAGCACGTCCGCGAAACCCTTTCAACTCTCGACTGTCGACTCTCGACTTCATCAAGCCAGATGAAAAATCTCTTCCAGGCGCAGAAAGCCTTCGTCCGGACGACGGCCTTCCAGATTCACGAAAAAAGGCGCCATATCTTTTTGCCAACGCAGGTTGACTTCCCGGCCGGCCATGCCGGTCAATGCGGCCTGAAGGTCCGGGGTTTCAAAATATCCCACAAGCAAACCGTCCTCTTGGAGGAAAAGCGAGTAATTATGCCAACCCGTTTCGCGCAGGGCTTGCAGCATGTCAGGCCAGACGGTTCTGTGACGCTCCTTATATTCTGTGAGCCGCTCTGGCCGCACTTTCAACAAAAAGCATACGCGCTCCACTGTAACCTCCTGGCCTGTCATGCTGAGCGCAGCGAAGGATCTCCGCAGTCAGCCTTGCTCCCACGAGACGCAAACAACTTCAGAGATGCTCCGCTCAGCATGACAAACTCGAATTGTTCGCGCAGATCCACTGCTACAGTTTCGTCTCCAGAACAAGTATCCAGTCTGCAAACGTTGGCGTGATCGGCGCCTGCCACGTGCCTGCGGGGTCCGGTGTAACTTCGATTGTCTCATGCCGCCTTCCCGTCACCGGATCAAGGTAAAAAGCACGATAGGTGATGCCCGGCTCGAGGCTCTTAACTCGGGGCGGATCCCACGCCGGGGGAATGAAGATTACTCGCAATTCACCAGGGATACCCGCCGCGTAGGGCTGTTCATAATTCTCTTTGCTCCATTGCGGATCTACCCACTCCGAGTGCGGCTCGATCCGCCACCACGGATATTGCAGGAGTAATGCTTTGCCGAGCCCAAGCTGCGCTGAGCCGGGGAGCTTGGCCGCCACGTCCCAGGGCGTATTACCCCAGGAACGTCCGTGCGGGGAGGGGCCGAAGGGATGCTCGGCGGTGTTTACCTGCCAGATGCCGTTGGCGCCGTAGGTGTGGCCGCCCGCTCCATTGAGTATGGATGTCCAGAACATGAAGCGCTCAACCTCTTGGCGGCTGGCCTCGAGGATTCCCTCGTAACAGACTTCCCCCACTAGAACCGGCATGCGCGGATCTCGCAACAACGATCCCGTGACCTGGTTCACCGTGTTGGGAATGCTCTTGCGGTCGCTGTGACCCGTTTGCAGCATATCGAAATCCAGAACGGACGCGTCCTCGACCTGGTTCCGGGCGTTATCCGTGGGGTGGATGGTGATGGGGCGGCGATAGGGATCGGTGTTTCGAACGTACATTCCCACTTCCGTCCAGCCATGCCGTTGCGTGGCCGCGTCCGCCGCTTCCGTTGTTGAAAGGTAGAACGGCATGGCGCCTTCTCCGGCCAAACACCAGACCACCGGATACGCTCCCCAGCGGGCAATCAGGTTTCGCCAGTGCTTCTTCATTTTGGGGATGCCCATGAGGGGCAGGAAATAGCCCCAGCATCCAACCACGCAGGGCACTAGCCCAAGCTCGACGAGATACTGGATGCGCAAATCCGCCATGTCGAAGTAGCGGGGATTAAGGCGCGCGTAATTCGCTTCCCACGGGAACCCGGCCTCGTTCGCCCCGCGCGCGTCGAAGGGCGGCATGTCGGGGTATAGTCCCGCAATGATCTGGATGACGGTGAATCCCTTGCTCACGCGGTCGGCCGCCAGTTGCTGGAAGTCTTCCGGCCAGCGCAGCCGGTTGCACAATCCCATCCACCAGGTGTCTCCCAACCAGAAGAAGGGCGTGCCATCGGTGTGCTCGAAGTGCCGACGGTCTGCGGCAATGCGCACGGGGCCGTGCCTCCGCAGCGGATTATCTCCCGCATAGGCGGACACCTCCAACATACCCGACTGCCCGTGCAGGTCCCCATTGGCCTCGTCGCTGCAAACTGTGCGATAAGCGTATTGCCCCGCGGTGGCAGGAGAAAAGCGCACGCGCCAGACTTGCTCCCCCGCCCAAAATGCCGGAACTCGCTGTTCGTGACCGCGAGGGTCGGTGAACACTACGTCCACGTCGAGGTCATTGAAAGGGTCGGCGTAAGCTTTGCCAGAGTAGTAGGCCCACTCCACGACGCAGCGCTCGGTGCCGTATTGAACGGTGGCGCCGGCCTTCGGCCGTTTTGCCGCTCCGCTCGCCGGAGGTCCGCCGCCCTTCGCGGGTGACACCTGTGAAAGAGTTCCGAGCGTCACTCCTGCCTTTTCCAAGAACGACCGGCGGCTTACTGTGCTCATGGCTGCCTCAAGAAGTCCGGATACGAGCGTGATCGGGTAGTTAAACACAGAACCAAGCGTTTGCCAACTACTCGCGAAGGTGGCGTGCGCCAGGCGCAGTCGTGCCCTTCGATGCCATGTCTGCGCGTCCCCGACTCGAGGCGGGATCATTACATCCCGCGAGAAAGCGTCGAGACGTATGCGCTACCGGTCGGCCTCAATCATATTGATAACCAGTTGGTGGGTTACGGGGCGAAAGAGCGAGCCGAGCAGGGACATTATGTCCAACCCGACGCACTCCACCGGCATCCAACCATCTGTACGAAATCGTCCGGACCGTCACGGTTGGCCCGGCTAATTCGTTGTAGAGAAAGGGGATAGTAACTATGAAGCCAAATTCAACGCTAAAGTTGACAGGCTTGCTCGCCGCATTCTCGCTAGCCTCCACGCTTTTCGCGGCCGCACCGCCGGCACGGGCGGGAAGTCCCACGGATGCGGACACAGCGGGGTACCTCTCCCAGAAGGCTTCAGGGCTACTGGCCGAGATTCACCAGAATGCCCAGAGGGTGTTGAAATCCGCAGATACTCTCGATGAGTATAACCGGGAGGCTTTCATGATCGACTGGCGAGCGGACGCGCTCACATTGGACAGCATGAAGGGTCAAATCAACAAGATCGACCAGACGGTCAACCAATTGCGTGCAATGGAAGCGAATCTGCCTCAAGCTCAGCAATCCGAAATCAATCAACTAGCTCCCGCGGCGGCAGAGCTTACGAATAACGCGCAACTTGCGATAGACTTTTTGAATACCAACCGGGATCGTACCATGTTCCCGCCGTACACGTCCTACGCCGACGAAATGTATACCGAGGCGGCTAGAATAGTGCGATCAACCGCGCCATCACGTTCATGAAGCCTTGCCGGCGTGTAAGAGGACATACTGAAGCACACAACAACTTCCACACGCATGTTCCTGGCTCACCTAAGTGCGGGGCGAGTTCGGACTCCCGAGCTCACCCCCGCGCTTGGGTCCACACGCCCGGCTCTTCCCTGGCCTCAGCAGCCTGTCAATGCAAGCGTTACGCTATAATCAGGACGACACCCATCATCTGACCGCATCCGACTGCGTTTGCACTTTGGCGGAAGTGAGCTAAAATGCAATGGAGACCCTCGTTCGACTAATCGAAAAAGGAAATTGCGTGCTTGGGCCTAACGAGTGGAGGACGCGCTACGATCTGAATCCGGCGGCAGAGACGCGTTATGAATATAGTGCCGAGACGAGCCGGGGAACTACGACCCGGGTTGGGATATTACCGAATCCTGTTATCGTTTGCATTTCAGACGCCGCAGCACGCCGCAGCTTGACCTCCTGGCCTAAATACGATCGCGAAAGATGAAAGTCCGAACCGTGTTCTTAGCGCTACTTCTTGTGTCGCTGCTTTCAGCCGCATATTACCTTCTTGTCTACGTCCCCAGACATAGCAAAGCCGGTGAACCGGTGCTGGCGTTCATGAGTTATTTTCTCACCTATTCTCCTCTCCAACCCATTCGCGAGTCTGCTTACGTGTTGCCGGATACGCTGGGAGTTTGGGACAGCCCTGCTGAGATTCGCATGCAAATCGCCACTCTCAAATCCGGGGATCGCGTTTATGCTCTGGCCCGATTTCGCACGTGGGCTCATGTGCGCTTGATGAGCGGCCTGGATGGCTGGGTGGACAAAGATGGGCTGATGACCGCCGACACATACGCTGCGGATGAACATCTTCTCGGCGAAATGTCGAACCTGCCCGCCCAAGCGGCGGGGCACGCCGCCGACTCAGTCAACGTACATATCGAACCCTCGCGCAAAGCTGCCGTGGTGGCGCAATTGAAGCCGCAGCAGCAGTTGGACATCTTTGGCCGGCGCATGTTACCGCGCCCCACCGAGGGAGTTACGGCCGATGTCCCATCGCTTCCCTCGACTCCTGTCGAGGCCTGGTATTTGGTCCGATGGGGTTCGCGCGCGGGTTGGATTCTCGGACGTCTCGTGGAACTCGACGTCCCCAAAAACATCTCGGCCTATACCCAGGATGTGAATCTCGTCGCCTGGCTGGTGCTGAACACCATTGATGATAACGGGCGGCAGGTGCCCCAATACATTGTGGCGGACCGCACCGGCACTGAGACCTACGACTATACACATGTTCGAGTGCTGACCTGGTGGAAGAGAAAGCAAACCTATGCCATTGCCTATCGGGAAGGGGACCTGCAAGGATATTTCCCGATACTTGTGACGCACGAAGGCACTCTCCCTGGTTTCCGTTTGCGGTTGGTGGACAGCAGTGGCGCCAAGTATCAAAAGGTATACGTCTTGTTTGACACCATCACTCGCGCGCTGGGAACGGTGGCAGGCTGGCAAAGCGACGCGATGCCGGAGCGGCCTGAGCCCAAACACACCCTTAAGCGCGGCCCCCGACACGTGAAAGCGCGAAAATGAATTCCCAGCACGCCCGCCCTTGGCGAGCGCTTTACCCAAGAAGAATCCCAATCGCAGAAGAATGGCTATACAGCGCTCGGGCTCAACACAAAAGGAAACACGAGCGTGATTACAGCGGTCGATCCAGGAGGTCTGTCGGAGAAGCTCGTTTTCGGCAGCGCTAACGTTCAGACTGGATCATGAAGAGTGATCTGATGAAGCACGCTACCGTTTAGGAAGGGAACGACACTAGCAGCAGTAGGGGCAACCCTCGTCGTTGCCCCTACCAAATATCGGGAATCTCGAACCTGACACCTGAAACCTGCCCTTCACCCCCGCGCGTGCTTGGCGGTTTCTTCGCCGTTACCGGGCACGGGCACCACGGCCTTGATGCCGGGCAACGGCCCCATGGCGTACTCGGTCGGGCCGAGGCGGTCGTTAGAGTTCATGATGGCTTCCCAGGTAACCTCTTGTCCCGTATAAGCGGCGGTCCTTCCCATCACTGCTGTTAACGTAGCGTGGGCGACGTGCTCCGCTTCGTTAATCGGTTGGTTTTTGCGGATGGCGGTGACGAAATCCACATGCTCTTGCTCGTACGGGTCGAACTTGGTCTTGCCCGGGTCCGCCCCCGCTTCCTGGTACTGCCACACGACCTTCCCGCTGGGATCGTAGATGGTGTTCTTGCAATTGGTGTAGCCTTCTGTCCCCACTACGTACTCGGAGACGTCGTTGATGCAACCGTCAACCTGGCGGCACATGCTTGCCAGGCGCGTATTGTTTTCATAGGTGTACTGAATGGAGAAGAAATCGAACTGGTCGCCAGTCACGCGGCGAGCGCGCCCGCCCACGCCGATGGCCTTGGCCGGGTTCATCCCCGTGAACCAGAGGACAGCGTCGAGATTATGGACATGCTGCTCGACGATGTGGTCGCCTGAAAGCCATGCCCAGTTCACCCAGTCGCGAATCATCGCTTCCATGTCCGACCATTCTTTCTTCTTGGGCGCGTACCAAAGTTGGCCTTGATTCCAACGGGCAACGGCGCCGGTTATCTTGCCAATGGCGCCATTGGCCACTCGACTCTGCGTTTCCTGATAGGCGCGGTCATGCCGCCGCTGAGTGCCCGCCACCACGCACAGATTGTAGGCCGCCGCTTTCTGGCCGGTAGCCAGCACGGACCGCACGCCGGGTGCGTCGACGGCCACGGGCTTCTCAATGAAGCAATGTTTCTTGGCCTCCACTGCGGCATCGAAGTGGATGGGCCGGAAATGCGGCGGCGTAGCCATCAGCACGACATCCACATCGGATTCGAGCAGCTTCTTATAGGCATCGAAGCCGATGAAGCAATGGTCGTCCGCCACCTGTTGTTGGGCTTCCTTTGCCAGGCTGGCGCGGCAAGTGTCCAGATGGTCCTTCAGCACGTCAGCCAGCGCCACGATCTTCAGGTTTGGCCCGGCCTTGACAAACTGCGTGGCCGCCCCTGTGCCCCGCTCGCCGCAGCCGATCAGGCCTGCCTTGAGCGGAGGACCGTCCGGCGCGGCGTCCACGAAAGTCAGAGTCGGATAGGACTTGCTACAACTGGCCAGCACCGCACCCGCGCCCGCCACCGCGATAGCGCCGATAAAAGTCCTGCGGTCAAGATCTACCTTCCGTTCGTCACTCATGTCCACTCTCCTTTGAAAGTCGATGAAAGTCTTCGAATCAACCAGAACTCAATTTCGACCTGTCATCCTGAGCGCAGCGAAGGATCGCTGCAGTTGTTTTTCGCCGTACGCTGGGTCGAAAACTGCCGTGATCCTTCGCTTCGCTCAGGATGGCAGCGGTTTATTTTGCCTTCCCCACGACAGCCGCCGCCGCGCCCGTCTCGTATTCCCGCACCACACGAAATCCCACGTCAGCGCAATCCGAGTACCACCACACGCTTTTAGGCACCTGCGGGTCTGTGAGCAGCCATTCGTCGTGCCGCGTATGGTCACGGGCGGCACAACGCAGATCGGCGGCGTCAGAGCGATATGAGCCCCCGCGGATTACGTGCTCCTGCCCTGTAGCCGGGCCACGAGGATCGACAACTTCAGAATCTCCGAGGTGCGCGTAAGCCTGGGGGTCGTACCAATCCGAGCAGAATTCCCGCACGTTGCCTAACATGTTGACCAGGCCCCAGGGATTGGCTTTGGTCCCACCGGCCGGATAGGTTTTGCTCGCGCTGTCCTCCAAGTACCATGCGTATTCGCTGAGCGGCGCCGTCTTCACTCCCATCCACCGATTCAGCCACCGCTCGCGGGTGAACCGAGCCGGATCGCCGGGAAAGAAATACGCGGACGTTGATCCCGCGCGAGCAGCATACTCCCACTCCGCCTCGGTGGGAAGCCGGAACTTCTTGCCGGTGATTGCAGAGAGCCACTCGCAGTATTTGGTGGCGGCGTAGTGGGTCATGGTGATGGCCGGACGCGAGCCTCGCCCCCAGCCTTGGTCGGGAGAGCCGTAAGGCGGCGTAGGTCCCGTTACCGCGTCGGGTTTGTTGGCCCCCGGGTTATCACGAGTTCGGCTCCGGCTGCCGCGCTCGAGCAGGTACACTTCGTACTCCCTCCAGGTCACCTCGGTCCGTTCCATCCAAAACGGGCTGAGGTTCACCCGGTGCGCAGGACCTTCGTCCGCACGCCGATAAGGTTCCGACTCGGGGCTGCCCATCAGGAACGAACCGCCGGGAACGGCCACCATGCGGATCTTCACCTCCGAGCCGGGAATCGTCTCGGCGTAATTCCGGAACCCCTCGGGGTTGAGAGGGAAGGAGACGTCGAGACCGCGTTCCTCGGCTTCAGCTTCCTCAGGAACTTCTTCGGCCTGCTTGCCCCGATAATGTCCCGCATGCAGGTGGCAGTTAATGCAGCGCATCTTCTCCTTCGAGCGCTGATAATGCAGGTGCCCGTCCACCCCCTTCTTCGAAAGTCCTGCGCTGAAGAGGTTGGCGTGGCAGCGGATGCAGGCGGAGTCGTAGGTGAAAGTGCGAGCCTCATCGAGGTGCTGCTTCGCCTGCCAGTCTATTTTGCTGAGATTTTTGAAGATTTTACCGTAAATATCCTGCGCGCCCAAGCGGGCCTTTTCGGTGTAATAGGTGAAGCCTGAGCCGGGAAGGTGACAATCAATGCAATGCGTCACTACCCCGCTCTTGGTGGTGAAATGCGTCGACTTGATCCAGGTCTGGGTGGCCTCCGGATGCGCGTGGCAGGTTTGGTCGCAGAACTTGTCCGTCGAGGTGGCATCGACGCCTGCCTTGCCTCCCAGCATCATGGCGACGCCCAGCAGGATGCCCGCGCCGATTAGCGCTAGACTGGTTCGAACTTTCTTGAGATTGGAAATCATGCACGAGAACCAGAAAGACAACCCAAACCGTCTCCGATGCATTCCTTTGAAGCGCCGATGCACCGCGCCCTAGCTCATGACCTTCTTCATGATGTTGCGAAAACGAGTGCGGCTGATCTGGTGATCGGCCAGAATTCGTCCCTCATAGAGAATCGCAAACACCGCGTAGGGCGTCGGAGCGTCTTGGGCATCTTTGCATGACTCAAGATCGATCGTCTTGGCAGTGAGATGAAACTCTTCCTCGGCGGTTCGGGCAATTTCGGCGGCGAACTTCGCGTTGTATGGACATTGAGCTGAGCGGATGATCGTGAGCCCTTTGCCGAATCGTGCAGCCTTCCGATCATAACCTCCTTTGAAGGCCGGATCGGCTGCGCTGGCTTTGAACTTGTGAACCAACAACTCATAGTCCGGCGGCGCGGCATCCGCGAGCTTGAATCCTTTCGCGAAGAACAGAGAGCGGCCGGCCGACCAGGGACCCGCACGCGTCAGCACGGCGACGCCGTTCATGCCTGCCGCCTTGGCATCCTTGACGCAGGCTTCGAGCATGGCGCTCCCCCACCCTTTGTGCTGATGCCGGCTCGATTGATTCCATATGCAGTGAATAAACATGTAGCCGGCGGCGCGCACTCCGCGCCATGCGACGTCACCTGGAAGATATTCGATATAGCCGAACGGTTTGCCGTTCGCATCAAGGAGGATCTTGGCTCTTAGACCCAAGTTGAATTGGGCTTTCAGCCAGCACCGCTTGGCGAGGAGCCCCGGGTGCGATGGGTTCTTGATGCCGCAGCACGGAAACTCGGCCAGGTTCGATGAATCGAGGTCGATCAAAACGGGTGTAGACATCGTTAAACTCTCTTCCGCGAAGCCTCCACACTCAATGAGAACTGCAGGCGTTCAGTTCCGGCCCAGGCACGATTCCGGAAACCCTCGCGAAGAATATCTCTTCCAGCCGTTTTCAGCCTGGCGAACCATGTAGACTGCCACTCCTGGTAGCGATTCGGCAAGTCGAATTCCATCGGCAACGGGAAGGATGGAAAGGGCCGTCCCCAGCGCGTCGGTGGTGGTTGCGTCCCGGGCGAGCACCGTAGTGCTGGCCATGCCTTCCAGAGCCACGCCGGTGAAGGGATCAATGACATGCGAATAGCGCTTGCCGTTGATTTCGACGAATTGCTTGGAATCCCCCGAGGTGGATAGGGCGGCGTCATGCAGCACGAGAGTGCAAGGCGCCTTCCCCGCCTTCGCGTCGGCTGTGTCGATGGCAACTTTCCAGCCCACTTCGCCCGGCGGCGGCGCTCCCATGGCCACTTCTCCTCCTGCCACCACCATGGCGCGGCGCAGCCCTCGCGACTGCAGCACAGCCAGCATCTGGTCCGCGGCGTAGCCTTTACCGATGGCGCCCAGATCCAGCTTCATCCCGGCGCGTTTCAGGAAGACCGTCCGCCGCGTGGGATCGAGTTCGATGTTTCTGTAATCCACCAACGCTTTCGCCTTAGCCAGATCCGAAGCATCGGGAAAGCGTCCTGTGGTGCGAGCTTCCCGCCACAACGCTACGAGGGGACCGACGGTGACGTCGAATGCACCGTGCGACAGCTCGGAAATGCGTATCGATTTCGCCAGAACCTCATAGAGGTCGTTGCTGGCCGGAAAGGGAGCTCGCGATCCCTCGCGCGCGAGGTGCATGAGTTCGCTGTCCTCCCGGTAATCACTCATGATCTGCTCGAGTTCCTCAGCCCGCGCGAAGGCGGCCTCAGCCGCTCTCGACGCAGTCGCATCATCGGGAGCGTACAGTTCAATGTGAAAGATCGTCCCCATGCGGGGCAGGGAGTACTCGTAACGCTTGAGCTGAGCCCCGTGGGCGGAAAACTCGGGGTGGAGAAGGGCCAAGCCGAGTCCCAAGATTAACTGCTTTGCATAACTGGACGGATACGTAATCGCAGCCTCGCTAGTGCTCCGTGTTCTCGTTGAGCGGAAAAGCTTTACCACAGAGGCCACTGAGATACTCTGCGCCCTCTGTGTTAATGCTTGGAAGGCACGGAGAACACCGAGACCGCCTTGCAGATGCGCTGGTCCCACTCCCCTGTGACGAACCGGCATTCTCTCTCCCTCCGCCGCACCTGTCAAGCTGCGGCACTCCAAAGCAATTGTTCGCGAATTTTAGTTCGCATATAATCAGCGCCCATATTTCGATTCCTTCGGACTGGAGGCTTGTCATGGACCGTCGTTCATTTCTTGGAGTTGCGGCTGGAGCTCTCTCGCTTGCCCAGATGCCCGCGCCTGCTCGGGCGAACCTGGAAGGGAAGAAGGGCCTGCGGCTGTCGATTACCTGGGGCATGCTGGGGCGCATGCCCGTGCCGGAGGCGATGGCGCTCCTCAACCGCCTGGGCTACGACGCTTACGAAATGTTTGATTGGCGTAATCCGGCGACGCTCGACGCCTTTGTAGCGGAGAAGGGCAAGTCGCCGCTGTTCTGCGCTTGCTTGGTGGCCAACAAGGGTGTGACGGCGCCTGGTTGTGGCTTGGTGAATCCTCGCGAGCGCCAGGGTTTCCTTCGCGAACTCGAGGCGTCGATCGAGGCGGCGAAGAGAATGGATTGCAAGCAATTAGTGGTCCTGACAGGAAACGAGCTGGGAGGAATGCCGCGCGCCGAGCAGATGGCCAACGCGGTGGCGGCGCTGCGTGAGGCCGCGCCCCTGTTGGAGAAGAACGGCGTCACCGCCATCATCGAAATCCTGAATACCTATGTTAACCACGCAGGATACTTTCTCTATTATGTGCGCGACGGGGCCGAGCTTGTGGATCGTGTGGGAAGTCCCAACGTGAAGCTGCTGTTCGATATTTATCACGTTCAAATCATGGAAGGTAATTTGATCGAGAATATCCGAATGAATATAGACCGGATTGGACACTTTCATGTGGGAGACGTTCCCGGACGACACGAGCCGGGCACCGGTGAGATCAACTACCGCAATGTGTTCAAAGCGATCTACGAGCTTGGCGACCGCTTCCAAGGTTCCGTCGCCCTCGAGTACAGCCCCCTGGCTCCGCTGGAACAGGACATGGCGGTCATGCGCACCCTCGCCAACTTTGCCTAGCGGCCGGCGTCAAGTCAGACGGCGGCGCGCCGTATCATCCGGTCCAAGGTCAGAATATTGAACATCAATTGCCGCAGCGGATGATAGTTGTCCTGGCGGCCAACGTGAAATTGAGGGGTGATCTTGCGGTCGGCAAACAGAATATAGCCGGCCGGGAATCCCCGGCCCGTCTGTGAGAACTTCTCATTGATGATGTTGAACGCCAAACCGAAATACCGTGCTGCCCACTCTGCCCGCGTGCGCTCGTACACATTCAAAGTGGCTACCAGCGCTTCGTTCTGCGCCCACAGCGGTTTCATGTATTCGTACTCGCCCTCAAAATGGTATTTCAGGCTGGTCCCGGGCGGCGTCTCGACGGGCCATTGATAGCATGGGTGATCAACGTTGACCCATTGCGAAAGTCCGCCGTAGACGTAGTCCCATCCGACGTCGAGGTGATGATGGATTCTCTCGGCGGCGGTTTGCCATAGAGCCTCGTCGCCGCGCCGATTCGCTTCCTCCATCACCATCCAGTAGGCTTCCACCGAGTGGCCGAAGCGAGACTTGTTAGCCTCGTCCTTCGGCTGGGTGAAATCGAAGTACAACATTTCCGTGTTCAGGCCGAAGTCCGGCTTGTAATGCTTGTTCACGATCGCGTCCACGGAAAGATCCGCTATAGATGCGATTTCCGGATCGTTCCAGCGCTTAAGAATCTGCGTGGCAATGGTCAGATTCAGAAACCACAACCCTTGCGGGCGCACCGCGCGCTCGCTCTTCCACAGGTAGGGGAAATCCGCCCCCCGGTACCGGAAAGTTGGGCTATTGAAATCTCGGAACAGCTTCTTGAGGAGCGCGAAAGCTGCTTCCTTGGCTTGGTCATCTCCGCTGGCAGCAGCGTATTCCTGGAGGCCCTCGGCGAGATGGTACATGCCCTCAGTGTCCCCGCTGAAAGGCCTCAAGACCTTGCCCTCACGCGACAACACCTCAGCCCACCAGCCGTCCTTCTGCAAGGCGAATTTGAACACAAATTCCTTGGTCTTTCGCGCCACTTCCAGATACTGAGGGTTTTTCCCAAAGTGGTTATACAGGAAACTGTAAACCCAGATGGCGCGGCCCAGAAACCACAGGTTCTTCTCCGTGTTGAGGAGTGTGCCGTCGTAGTCCAGACTGCACATGATTCCGCCGTACTTGTGATCGATGCCATGCTGGTCCCAGAAAGGCGAGAGCACCTGGAAAAGCTGATTGTAGAGGGTCTGACGCAGTTCCCGAAGGCTCATCCCAGCCAGTTGCGGCTGGGAAGGTGCTATTGCGCCGCCGCGCAGCGCGCTTGCGCTTTGTGCGCGTAACACCCTGTCCGCGCCGAGCCGGGCAACAACCGCTGCGGTCAATCCGATAAAAGTACGTCGTTGCAAGTCTTGAGCCTCCTCTGAGGGATTTCCGACGCTATCTGTCATCCTCTCGCCGCACCTACGGCGTTATATGCACCGCCGCTGCACGGTCCGGGGGAAGGTCCAGGCTGAAGACCGCCCGGTTCTGCTTGTGTTCAACCACTACCGCATGACCGGAGACCATATCCTTCCCCTGAAGCGGCGTTTGTCCTGGCCAAGGCAATTCCGCCTTGACGTCAGCCCGATGATGTCCCCAGTTCAGCACATAAACGAGCCGTTCATCCTCGCGGCCGCGCGCGTGCACAACAGCTTCCACAGGCCCCGCGTTGGAAGTCGTCGCCACATGGACGGGAGGTTTCACGCCCGCGGACTGCCATGCCGCGCGCAACAACGCGGCAGCGCCGGGGTCGTGGTTTTCCAGCAAGGGAATTCCCAGCGAGAAACCCAGCAGAATGGTCTGCCCTTTGCCTGTGCGGCGGACCACGATGGCGGGTGTACCAGCCTTTTCGAAAACGGCAGCAACAGTGCCCTCGCTGCCCTTTTCGAGTTGCAGTTCTTCGCGAAACACGCGGCCCACCAAGTGGCCTGGCAGGGTGGCGCCGTTAAACAGCGCCGCCGGTTGTGTGACGCGAATTTCAGAAGGATTGTGGCTGGCGACCAGGTCGTGGCGGCGCGCGCCAAACAACTTCTCCATACCCAGCCCGGGATTCACCCGATAACCATGGTCGAGTTCATTGATGATTCCAAAGCGGGCGTCGGCAAGCACTGTACCGCCGCCGGCGACATATGCCTCGATCGCCTCAGCCACGTTCTTGCGCAGGCAGAGGTAGAAGGGAAAGATGACCAGCTTGTACGGCTTGAGGACATCGGCCGTCACTTGCCGGCCGTCGAGGATGTTCACACGCACCTGGTCGTTCCACAAGGCATGATAGATCCCAATCATGTTTCGGACTGTGAACGAGTCCCAGTCGCCACCCTGGACCTTGGCTTTCAGGTCACCGGCAATGTCGTAGACAACGGCCACCTGAGGCGGCAACGGCCTGCTCTCCAGGAAAAGGTCGGGATCCGAATTCAGCGCTCGCGCGGCATCGCCCGCGGCGACGGCGCGGGGAGTGACGCTGCCGTCGGAGGCCGCAAGCCCCCGGCCGAAGGCTTGCCATTCATCCATGTGGGGACGCCACCTCCAGAAGTACATCCCTTTGGTGTCATGAGCGGCCATCTGCCACGCCAGTAGATGAATCCGGTCGTAGTTGAAGATCGCTCCGGGCTCGTCTCCATATCGGGTAAATCCTGTCTGGGGCCCGGTTTGTACTTCGGGCATCACGAAGGGCTTGGCACCCGCCGCATCGTGAGCGGAAGTCAGGTCCAGGCTGGATGACCATGGCGTATCCCAGAGAGCTTTTTCCTTCGCCAATTCCTCTGGCTTGGCTTCGGCGCCGCGCGCAGGTATGTCGGGATAATACGACAGCCCGTATTCGTCGACGAATCTCGAGAGCGTCCAGTCGTCCTGGTTATAAATGCTGAGCCCACCACTGAACACAGTGCTGCCCACGTCATGAGTCCTGGTGGGATGCACCGTGTCGAGCGACTTTACCAGTTCGTTCAGATGTTGCAGGACGTGTCCTGTTGCATACCAGTAGAAGAGCGGGCGATCAAATCCCTGGTATTCCTGATTCAAGAGGACGTCGTTCCATTGCGCGTACCAGGCAGCAGGGCTTCCGTACTTATCGAGCCCCCACTGCTCAAACCAGTGATCGAAGTGCGCCTCGTCCCGTCCTCCTCTCCCTGCGCCTGCCGTCATGGAGAATCCCTCCATGTGCGGTTCATCCCAGATGTTGTAGGCAATCACGGACGGCTCGTCCTTGAAATGCATTACGGTGGCCTTGGAGTAATAGTCGATAAGGTCAATCACCTCCGGGTCCGCCAACGACAGCTTGGCCTCACGCTGGTCCGCATCCAGGACGGGCGAAAAGCGCGTCGGCCATTTGGCCGCTGCGAAGTCAGGCAGCAGCCCGCTCCAGTAGACTGTCGGCATGACCCGCAACCCCAAACGTTGAGCCGTCTTCAAGATGACATCCATTTTGGAGAAGTCAGGCTCGGGGTTTCCGTACGTCAGCAGAAAGGATGGGTAGGGATTAATCGCGTTGATGCCGGTTGCGGCTATCGTTTCGAGATCGTGAACAATCTGTTCGTTGGTTGTCCAGGAGTAGTAGATATAGACTGTGCCTACTTCGTAGATTCGCTGGCCGGCCTTCGAACCCCATGCGGAAATTAATAACAACAACGTAATGTATGACAGGTATCGTTTCATGCAGTCTCCTTGTAGCGGCGGCCCCGTCAGAGCCTGGGGCGGCCACAAGGGCTGCCCCTACGACGCAGAGATCTTAGCCACGTTGGGATAAGAAATCCACCGCAACTGTGCAACTGGGGAGCGCCTGTCCTGCGTTGGATGGGATCCGCGGCCCCAAGAACTGGGTGCCCGTACTACTCGGCGGGCCCCTGGGGGCTAGGTACTATTGTGCTATAGCACAGAACAGCAATCGAGCGTATAAGTTACTCGTACGATGTAGTGTGGGTTTTGGGTTCGGCCTTATGCGAGGGTTCGCACCGACGGCAGCCACGGTTGGGGTTGCCAGACGCGGGTCTTCTGCTTCGGCCGGGACCACGCGAAATCTGACGGGAAGGTGTAAGGCCATGATTGTTGCCACGCTAATCTTGATCCTATCGGCGGCGATGTTCTTCTTTTACTTTCAGGCTACCTGCCAGAGTGTTCTGCGCCGGCAGTTTAATCTGGAGTATTTCAAGTCCATCGCCAGCGCCAACCGCTTGGAGTTTCCGTCTTTGCGACAAGCGCTCGAGGAAGTCGGCACACCGATCGAATACGCGCGGCTGCGCAGGGCGCTTCGATGTGATTTCCTTGCCCTGACTTATCTGCTGAAGAATGTCGAGAATTCCAAAAGGCGCTATTCGAATGAGGAACGGCTTCTGATCGCGTATTTCTACACCCAGAGCGTTTCGTTGGCTGTGCGGCGCTTGCTGAACCTGAGCGACAACAAGGTAGTCCTCAGGCTGACCTCCGTCCTGCAGTACTTTGCGAACGTAGTTGGCCAGCGCGTCGACGCCGTTAAGCTTGGCAGCGTGACCGCCGAATGTCTCATCAACGTGTAAGCCGCCCGGGGGGCGCACCTGATTTCAGCCTCCTTATTCAGATGCGCCCCATCCCCGTTCTCCAAAAAAGCGGATAGGTATTCGAAAGCCAAAACAGCTCATCCGTCTGCTGACGGACTCAGGCACAAAGAAGCGCGAAGTGGAAATCGTGCCCTTCTTCGCGCCCTTTGGGTACTTTGCGCCTCTCTCTTTGCGTGAAACCGGTTGGTCCGTCCAGGGTTAGTTCAAAGGCTGGGACTCGCGAAAGATGTACTGCCCCGAAGCGACTTCCAAGACCACCGTCGAGCCTTCCTGCCTCAGAAAGCGGGCGCCCTCCGCTTTCGAAATCGGTCTGTCACTCTCTTTCACGAGCTCTATCGAGGATGCGGGCAGGTAAACCGCCGCCGAGGTATTCGCAGGAATGCGCACTGACAACTCGAAGCCCGCAGCGTCCTTTTTCCAATTGCTCTCGACCCGGCCCTGTTTCGTGTCATGCCAGGCTTTCACCCATGTTAAATCGCCGACCGGTTGTGGCTTAATGCTAATCTGGTTCGAATCCGCTTCGATGCCTGCCAGCCCTGCATAGAACCACTCTTCGATGTGACCCAGCATGCAGTGGTTCTGAGAGGAGGCGGGATCGGCGTCCCAAGCCTCGGTCAGCGAAGTGGCTCCCTTGGCCAATTGGGCGCCGTAACTGGGAGGATTGGTGCGGCTGGTCATGGCGAATAGCAGGTCCGAGCGGCCGCCTTCCATCAGGGCGCGCACCAGGTAGTGATAGCCGATGTCTCCTGCGGTCTGTTGATTGCCTCGGCGAATCACGTCCTCAACCAGGTGTTCGAGCACGCGGCCACGCTCGGTGGGCGGGCACAAACCCGTCACCAGCGGCATCGCCTGAGCCGTCTGGCTGCCGGTGGCGTATTGCCCGGCCCGGCGGTCGAAGAAACTATAATTGAACGCCGTCTGGACCGCATCCGCGCGTGCCTTGTACCATTCGGCCTCCTCGTCGTGCCCCAAAATACGGCAGGCCTGCTCTACAACGCAAAGGTCCTGATAGTAGGTGGCGGTGGCCGTTACGCCCAGTGGAGTGAGTTTTGAAACGCCGGGCTCGCCCGGTCCAATGTCGTACCAGTCGCCCAAGCCATACGATAAGATATTATCCGCCGCCTTATTGCCCAGATAGTGGACGTAACGCTCCATGGCCGGCAGGCTCTCGGCAAGCAACTGCCGATCTCCGTACTTGCGGTACGCCCACCAGGGAATCATCACCATGGCGCTGCCCCATTCCGGCGAATCACGGAAACCGTCGGCGTGCACCGCGTAGTCGGGAGCGGTGTCCGGAATAAGCCCCTCAACCGTCTGCGAATCACGCATATCACGCACGATCTTGGGAAAGTAGGCTGAGAGGTCGTAATCGTAGCCGATGCTCGAGGCCATGAGATAAGGCACCTCGAGCCAGCCGAGTTTTTCACGGTGCGGGCAGTCGGTGACCACGCTCTGGAGGTTGCTGCGCACCGCCGCGTCGATCAGTTTATGGATGTTGTTGAACAGCGGATTCGAGCAGGAAAACTCTCCGGCCTGCGGCGCTGAGGCGTAAAGGAACTGGCCCTGAAGATCCGTCACCTCGGCAGCGCCTTCCACCTGCACGTAGCGAAAGCCGTAATAGGAGAAATGCGGATGCCAGGTTTCGTCGCCGCCGCCTTTCAGCGTGTAGGTGAAGTACTCGGGGCCGCCCGAACTTCTTTGGGTGACGAAGCCTTTTGCGCCGAGCAATTCGCCCGGGGTAAGGCGGACGGAGGCGCCGGCCTTGCCGCGCACCGTGATTTGCGGCCAGCCGGCAAAATTCTGTCCAAGGTCGTAAACGTGAATTCCAGGCGCAGGCTCGCTGACCTTTGCTGGATGGAACACCTGCATAACCTTGATCGGCGGCTGGGTCTCGGAGAACAGATGTTCCGTGGAATCGTCAACCACTTCAACCGTTTCCCAGCCTTTTGCCGCAAAGCCGGGCTCATTCCATCCCGGCTGCTCCGCGCGCGCGTCGTAGTCTTCGCCGCCATAAATGCAGGAGAATCGGATCGGGCTGGGAGCTACCCTCCACTTGTAGTCCGAAGTAATGTTCTGAATGGACCCGTCATCGAACTCGATGCGAAGCAGCAGGATGAATTTCGGGCGGCCCATGCTACCGGTGAACTTAACGTAGCGGCCGCCCGCGACGTTGTACATACCGTTACCCAGGATCACTCCCACGGCGTTCGCGCCTGGTTGCAGGAGCTTATCAACCTCAAACGTGGTGTACAGATTGGTGCGGCGATAGTTGGTCCAGCCGGGCTCCAAAACGTGGTCGCCCACTTTGCGGCCGTTGAGATACAGCTCGAAAAAGCCCAATCCGCAGATGTAGGCAGTGGCGCGGGTCACCTTGCGCGTGAGCGCAAACTCGCGCCGGAACATGGGCAGCGGCCCGGAGTTGAGCGCCGTACGGCTCCAGGCAATCCACGCGGCGTGCCAGTCCTCGGGCTTCAGGATTCCCATCGACCAGCTTGCCGCGCGACTCCATTCTGAGGGCGCACCTGCCTTGTCCCACACCCGGACCTTCCAATAGCAGCGCTGATGCGAGACGAGGGGCTTGCCGGCGTACGCGATATTAATGCTCTCGCGGCTTGCTACCTTGCCGCTGTCCCACAAATCCCCGTCGTTCGCTTCCAGCTTGGCGGGCGTCGAGGCGACGAGGATCTGATAAGCGGATTGCGACTGCGCCCGTTCGTCGCTGGATAAAATCCAACTGAGCCGCGGCTGGCCGGCGTCGATCCCGCGCGGCTCGACCCGGTACTCGCATCGCAGGTTCTGAGGCGTAATGCCCGGCGCCAGTAGCGCCAGCAACAGCAAAGTGTGCATAACTCTAAACAATCTCCTCTGTCTTCGGGTCCCAGTGCACGGCGCGCTTTTTGTGGTAAGAAGTGATGGACATCTGGCAAGCGATGGCGGCGCGGTAGCCGATCTCGAACGAGCACCTGGGTTCCTTGCGGCTGCGCATGCAGTCGAAGAAATTCTGCATGTGCTCGGAGGTGGCATCGCGGTACCCCGTCGCTTGCCCGCCCTCGGGGGTTTCGGCGCACATGGTTTCAACTCCCCGCTTCTCGCCGCCCTGGGGCTGATAGCGGACCTGGTCGCCTTCGTTGCGCGAAACTGTGCCTTTGTTGCCCAACAGCAGGTCATGTCCTTCGCCGTAGAAATCGTTCCCGAACATCGAGTTCCAGGTGAAGAGGATCTTGCCTTGCAGCATTGAAACATCCATGGTGTCGGGCACCTGCATTTTCGGCGAGAGCAGGTTGGCGCCCGTCATGGTGACGCTGTCCGGAATCTTGAAATCCATGAGCTTGTACCAGAAGCCGACCTGGTGAACCATGTTCTCAAAGACGTTGCTGCCGTCGTAATCCCAGAAGAAGCGCCAGTTCATATAGCGCTGCGGATCGAACGGATGCGGAGTTGCCTCGCCCAGGAAACCTTTCCAGTCCACATGCTGCGGGTCGCAGTCGGCAGGGGTTTCCCGCGTCCATCCGCCGTAGGGAGCGTTGCGATAGTGATGAGTATGAAGTGCGGTGATGGTGCCCAGTTTGTCGGCAGCGACCATCTCGCGAATGGTGCTGAAGCCTGGAGTGCTGATGGCTTGAATCCCCACCTGCACCACGCGTCCCGAGCCCTCGAAGGCCTTCTTCATGCGCCGCGCATGGTCGGGATTGAACGCCATAGTCTTTTCCTGGTAGACGTCCTTTCCTGCCTGGATGGCGGGAACGAAATTCAGCGCATGTTGGTGCTGCGGAGTGGCAATCAGCACCGCGTCGATGGATTTGTCGTCGAGTAATTGGCGGAAATCTTTGTAGGTGTGAATCGAGGGAACGATGGCTTTCACTTCGTCCAGGCGCCGCGAATAGACATCCGCCACGGCTGCCGCTTCGACATTGGGGCACTTGATGGCGGCGTGAAAGATTTCCTGGCCGCGATCCCCGCCGCCAATCAGACCGATTCGGATGCGGTCGTTGGCTCCCAGCACACGGCTGAATGGGTAGATCCCCGAGGCGGCCATCGCCGCTGAGCTTCCCAGGGCTTGCTTTATGAAAGTACGTCGGGTTGACATCTGTACACTCCTTAAATGAACAGAATTTCAAGACTCGAAGGGCGAAAGTTTAATGGCAAACGGAACTACAATTCAAATTTTGCCTGCCACGGTCACCCAAAGATGCGTGATGGCTGTCTGCCCCAGCCGGTTGGTGCGCTCCACACGGACGATATAGTCTCCCGGCTTCGAAAATGCGTGTGTGGTGGTTGCGAATCCGTTCTTCGCGTGTTCATTGACGTTGCCATCCGATTTGGTTGTGGCCGTCGCGCCGTCGCCAAACGACCAATCTTCTTCTCCGTCCGTTGTGCCGAAAGTGCGTACCTTGAAGGTGACCGGGCTGTCTGGCGCAATGGCCACCGTAGGCCAGTACGCGGCCTGAATCGAGGGCGGGACCTGTTCGGGGTGTTTCGGATCGAGCACATTGACGGTCTCGAAATCGTAGGCGGTTCGGCCACCGGCGTCGGTGATTTTCAGAATTTCGCTATACGTGCCGGCCTTCGGGTAAGCCCTCTCGACCTTCGCTCCGGAAGCGGTTTGTCCGTCTGTGAAGGTCCAATCGTAGCTGGTGATGTGCGAGGCGGGCCAGGATCGCGACCCGTCCAACGCTGCCTTCTCTCCAACCAGCACGGCTGCGTGAGGGCGCGCGACGGCGACCAGGCGAGGGCTAAACTGTTGCCGGTAAGCTTCCCACAAAAAGGCATAGCCTTCCTGAGTCCCCCATTTGCCGGAGGGCTGCCGGCTGATGATCTCGAAGTGGAGGTGCGACCATCCACCGCTTCCGCCTTCTTTCCCGAGCGTGCCGATCTTCTGCCCCTGGACCACGCGGCCCCCAAGCTTCACCGACGGGTCATACGAGTACAGGTGCGTGTAGCGCGTGAACCAGCCACGGCCATCTTCCACCCAGATGGTATCGTTGAATTCCCTGTCGATTGCCGGGTTGTCTTTCACTTTGTCGATTACCGCCGTGCCGAGCCCCACCACGAGGCCATCGGTTGCGGCGATGACCTCCGTCAAGCCCTCGGCGCCGCCAATGTCGAGGCCCGCGTGATAGTAGATTTGCTTCGTGGTAATGCGCTCGCCTTCATCGACGTAAGTCGGCTCGTTGCCCATCTGAGTGCGCGAGGCGAACCAGAGCTGCCGAACCGGGTAGACCATGGACCCCGGAGGCATGAAGGGCGACCCCGCCGGCCAAACGCGCAGTCGTGCGTCCTTGACGAGCCCCCAGTGGTCGCGGTTGGTATTCTGGTAGTAAGCCCTGGTCACCGTGCAGTCGATCTGCACGCCGCCCACCTCGACCGGCAGACGATAATTCCCGCAGGAAAGTGTCGCCCGAGAGCCGTCGATCTCCACCTCCGCGCGCGCCTCCCGAATCGCGGAACGAGCTTTGTCCCGCATCTCGCTGGTCGAGAGCAGTTTCACCGTTGCGCGCTTGCCATTCGAGAGCTGGACGCTCTCCGTCGCTCCCGTGTCAATGTCCACAGTGCGGAAGAGCGGCTGCTGAGCGCCTGCCAGCGCGCCGAAGAGTAGATATAAAACGGCGATATTCAAGGCTTTCATGTAAGCTCCGCCTCTCCTGTCTCAGGTTCGTCCCGGGCAAAAACCATACACCGCCGACCGTTTCGGGTCAAGCTTGGATTACCTTGGGTGCTTCGGGGTGGCGCAGACGTGCCGTCCTTTGGCATGTCTGCGCCCCCTGGGATCGAGAGGGGCGCCTACATCCCGACAAAAAAGTGTCGGGACGTAGGCGCCACCCTGCGGAAAACATGGAGAAAGCGTGAAAAAACCGGAAGGTGTCATCCTGAGCGAAGCGAAGGATCTCGGCAGTTCGATCACCACATGCCTTTGGAACCCCACTCCCGGCACGATCGGCAATATGCCCGCTCCTTAGGGAGTGTGGTCAAACGCGGAATTCCGGTGCACGACATAGTGTCGTTCCTTAATTTTTCACTGTTGGACGTCGTGGCCGAATTGAATATTCCGGTGATATACTACCCCGACCGCAACGAATATCCGGGACCCGCCCGGGCGTACTACATGATAGCCACCGCTTACCCTTCGGTGAAGTTCATACTGCCCCATCTGGGCGCGTATCGCTCGTGGCATTGGTGGGCGCATTACGAAGCGATGGATCTTGTAAAGCGTTTTCCTAACATCTATGTGGGAACATCCAGCGTGATCAGCCGCAAGTATCTCGAGATGGCGGCACGCGAACTGCCCGCGCAGAGGATTCTATTTGGTTCCTTCGCCCCGGAGCTGGATCCTCGCGTGGAGTTGTATTCGGTGAGGCTGCTGAAACTCAGCGAGCCGTCGCAAGCTTTGATCCTGGGGGGCAACATGCAAAACTTGTTAGGCTTGTCGGGGCTACCATAACTACGGAGGAGGGATGGAAATGAAGCATAAGTTAATATGCTTAAGTATGCTATTAGTAATTGTGAGTATGTTTGCAGCTTACTCCAGCGGCGCGAGCTCACAGGCCGGGGCGTCTGCGAGTTCGGCGGCCGCCACCGATGCCTTTGCGGGGCGTTGGGATATAAGCATCAAGACGCCGAAGGGCGAACTTCCTTCCTGGATCGACGTTTCTGATGAGCAGGGGAAGGTAAAGGTTGTGATGGTCGGTGTGTCCGAGCATGCGACCCCGCTCGCGAAGGCCGAAATCAAAGCGGGAGAGATCGAGTTTGTGTCTCCCAAGGAAGAGGAGGGATTTGATAACGACACGACTTTTAAGGGGAAACTTGTGGGCCGCCAACTGGTAGGCACGGCGAGCAGCTCAGGCGGGGTCTCCTGGTCCTGGATCGGCCGCCGCGCGCCGGCTCTGAAGCGGACCGGCGCTCCAAAGTGGGGCGCGCCCGTAACCTTGTTCGACGGCAAAGATTTCACCGGGTGGCGATTCAGTGATCCGAAAAGGGCCAAGACCTGGACGATTGAAGGCGGTACGCTGGTCAGCAACGGACACGGCCCCGAGATCATTACCACCGCCGCATTCAACGATTTCAAGTTGCACATCGAGTTTTACTGCGGGCCCAAATCCAATAGCGGCGTATATCTGCGAGGCCGGTACGAAGTGCAGATCGAAACCGATTCAGAAGCCGAGCCCCCCAGCCACCACACGGGTGGGGTCTACGGATATCTTGACCCCACGCCGGAGCAGCCCCGGAAGGACGGAGTCTGGCAGACTTTTGACATCACGCTGCTTGGGAGAACCGTGACTTTGGTGCAGAATGGCGTAGCCGTTATCGATCATAAAGAGATCCCGGGCATCACCGGCGGAGCTCTCGATAGCCACGAAGGCGCGCCAGGGCCTATTTACTTTCAAGGCAGCGAGCAAGGACGCGTCGCATTTAGAAACATTGTACTCACGCCTGCGGAATAGTGCGTTGTGATTGGTCGAAGCAGGGGCGCCCCTTGTGGCCGCCCTGGGCAACCCCAAGGGTTGCCCCTACAGCAACAAGTTTTAGCTGGCTGTTTGTAACAATCGTGGCGAGTCGTGAGACAATGCCACGGTTAGTGATGCGTTTTATTCAAATTCATGAAGCAAGGAGGTGTGAATGTCTCATATTTCGAGAAGGGATTTTTTCAAGAAGGCGTCGGCCGGAGTTGCGGTGGCGGGGTTTCTTTCTGGAAACGCGGGCATGCTCAGCGCCAATCCTCTGGGCATGCCCATTGCGTGCCAGACTTGGCCTGTCAGGGACATGATCGCGAAGGACTTTCCCGGTACGCTCCAGATGCTCCGTACGGCAGGGTTTCGAGCCATCGAGCTCTGCTCGCCGGTAGGTTACTCTGACTCTGGGTTCGCCGGCCTGGCCAAATATTCGGGGAGCGAACTGCGCAAGATTATCAATGATGCCGGCCTCACCTGTGTCAGCTCGCACTTTGACCTTGGTGAACTCAGGAAGAATCAGGATGACCGGATCGCCTGGGCCAAGGGTGTCGGTCTGACGCAAATGCTGGTGGCCAGCCTCGGTGGGCCGCAGCACCCCACGATGGATGACGTGAAGAAGGCCGCGGACGAATACAACCGCATCGGTGAGAAAGCCGCCGCCGCCGGTATTCAGCAGGGCCTCCACAACGAGGACTTTGAGCTGACGAAGGTGAACGGACAGCGGACTTATGACCTGTTGCTCAAGCTCCTGGATAAGAAGCTGGTGAAGTTCCAGTTTCAGGTCTCGACAATCTCAGAGGGCTACGACGCCGCAGAGTATTTCACCAAGTACCCGGGTCGTTTCATTTCGATGCACGTGCAAGGATGGGATGCCAAGAACCGCAAGGAAGCACCCGTAGGTCAGGATAGTCTCGACTGGAAGAAGATCTTCACCGCAGCAAGGACGGGTGGGATCAAGAACTACTTTGTCGAGATGGATTTGCCTCTGATGAAGGCCAGCGTGCCTTACCTTCGCAAATTGCAAGTCTGATTGTGGAGTGCGGTAGGGGAGCTTGCAGATCTGCCGCCGAATTACCGGTTCAACCCCGCCGCCTTCGCACAGGCTGCCCCAGGTACGGGAATCGGCAATTCCTCGCGCGATCCCATCTATGGGCCTGGGCTCAACAACTTCGACTTTGCGTTGTACGAGGATATCCACTTTCTGCAGCTTGGCGCGAAGATTTATTCCTAGTCAACGGCGGGTGCATTCAGTTCGAAGGGCGTCTGCTTTGGCAGACGCCCTTTTTTCTGCTCTGCGGTTGAGGGTATTGCGTCCGACAGAGATGCTGCTGTCATTCCGAGCGCAGCGCGGAATCTCGCCTTGACGCGGGTCAGCCATGAAGCGGCAACCAGGGCGAGATTCCTTGTTGCGCTTGGCACGGTCCGGCCGATCTCTCATCCCCTAAGAAACTTTCCTTCCTGAAGTTCCTGGAAAGCCTGCCGGAGCTGTTCCTGCGTATTCATCACGATGGGTCCATACCAGGCCACAGGCTCCTGGAGCGGCTGGCCCGAAATCAGCAAGAACCTGATTCCGTCATCGCCGGCCTGAACGACCACTTCATCCCCGCGATCAAAAAGAATCAGTGCACGGTTCTCGGCATCGGCAGGAGGAGTTGTGTCCAACCATCCTACCGACTCAGTGGGAACTGCCAACGGGCCCGAAGCGTTGCAAAACTTTCCGGCGCCCCCGAAGACGTAGGCGAAGGCGTGGCGGGTGGTTTCGACGGGGAGCACCTTCCTGCGGCCGGGAGGGAGCGAGACGTCGAGGTAGGTGGGGTCAGCCGCAATGCCGTCCACGGGACCCTTCTTGCCCCAGAAGCTTCCGCAGACGATGCGGACTTCCGTGCCGTCATCATCTTTGACCTCCGGGATGTCGCCCGACTTCACCTCCTGGTAGCGAGGCGGAGTCATCTTGAGCGAGGAGGGAAGATTCGCCCACAACTGGAAGCCGTGCATGCGGCCGGCGTGATCGCCCTTGGGCATTTCCTGGTGGATGATGCCGCTGCCTGCCGTCATCCATTGCACGTCGCCGGAGCCGATGACTCCGGCGTTTCCCATGCTGTCGCCATGCTCGACCGTTCCGGCCAGGACATAAGTGACGGTTTCGATGCCACGGTGGGGATGCCACGGGAAGCCGGCCAGATAATCATCGGGAACGTCATTCCGAAAGTCGTCGAGGAGAAGAAAAGGATCAAAGTCGGACGTAGTGCCGAAGCCGAACGCGCGGCGCAGGTGCACACCCGCGCCTTCCAATGTCGGCTTCGATAACACCACTCGTTTAATGGGACGGAGAGACATGGATCGTTCCTTTCTGCGTCAATGAAGACGCGCGCTGGATGCGCCCGCGCGCGCGTCACTCAATCGTTGCGTAAACCTGGGAAGCTCACCCCGAAGTCTCAGCATAACCGTTCTCAGACTGAACTGCAATTCCGATTCAAACGGGCTCCGTGCCGATCGGAAGTATGGCGCCCCCGCTTTTCCATTGACAACCCATAGCTGGCGTTCTAGTATATGGCAATGCCATATATTGAATCGCAATTCTCCGATCGCGAACTGAAGAAGGGCAGCGCCGAGCTGCTGATCCTCTCCCTGGTGGAAGCCCGGCCGCGGCACGGCTATGAAATCAGCAAGCTCATCGAGCAGCGCTCAGGCGGCGCCCTGAGCTTCTATGTCGCTTCGCTTTACCCGCTGCTTTACCGCTTGGAAAAGCGCGGCTGGCTGCAGGGACGATGGGTGGAGAAGGAGGGCCAGCGTCGGAGACGCTATTACCGTCTTACCCGCCAAGGGCGAAAGGTCCTCGCCTCGCAGCGGCGTGGCTGGCGGGTGTTTGTCGATGCGATCAAGCGCATCACGGAAGTTGAACACGCGTGAGGAAAGAGTGAAGCCCGCCGCCGGCGCTCTCATCAGCGGGAGCAGATGGGCAGGGGGGGCAGCTTCGCGGCATCGCCAATGGCCGGGGTTTGAAATCTGTGATCTGAAATTCGTGATTTGACTCGTAACTGGTGCTATAAAGGACTTCTTTGAGTTGATATCAATCCTCCAAAGGAGTGCACCAATGAGACGTAGATGGACCCTGATCGGCGTTTTGCTGCTGGTGGCGGGGGCGGCCTACATTGCTCTTGCCAATGGAAAGGGGCCCTCGTCAGGCCCTTTGACGGGGACCTGGGAGTGCGTAGCGCACAGCAGCGTCCAGGATGACGTGTCGTTTACGTTGGACCTTAAGCAGGACAGGGAGGAAGTGGCTGGGAAATTCGTTAACTCGACCGGGGAGTACCCGCTGACCTCCGCGAGCTACAAGAAGAGCGTACTCGAATTCCACGTCGAGGTTCCGGACGGCAAGTATCTAGCCACGGGAAAGTTGCTGCATGGCCAATTGAGCGGCCATTGGTCGAAGAGTCAGGAAGCCGAAGGTGGGTGGGAATGCCAGAAATCGGTCGTTAAGAACAAGTAATCGGCGCGGGCTGCCTCCGGCGGCTCGTATCGCCGACTGGCGCTGATGGTCTCGCGGAGTGGGGATTCGCCTCGAGCGAAGGTCCGCGCCCGGGAGTTAGATAGCGTCGCTACTGCCTTTCGAGGGCAGGATGTGCCCAGCGACGACAGGGGCAGCCTATGCAGAAGTGGAATCAAGAAATACGGAAACGACTGGCAAGCTTAAATCTCTCTCCGGCGCGCGAGGCGGAGATTGTCGAGGAAGTGGCTCAGCACCTCGAGGATCGTTATCAGGAACTGGTGGCTGGCGGGACGGCGGCCGAGGAGGCCCGTCGCCTGGCAGTGGAAGAGTTGAGCGACGCGGACTTACTGGCAAGGGGCTTGCGGCGGGTCGAGCAGGAAATGACCCAGGAGCCCGTCGTGCCGGGCGGGGGAGGGAGTGGAAATTCTTTCGCCAGTGTCTGGCAGGATTTGCGATACGGCTTGCGGATGCTGCGCAAGAACCTGGGTTACACCGCGGTAGCGGTGATCTCACTCGGCCTGGGGATTGGCGTCAACACCACCATCTTCAGTTTCGTCAATGCTCTGTTGTTCCGGCCGCCTGCGGTTCGGGGCGCAGGTGAATTATTGGAAGTTTGGAACCAGAATGTTCAGGCCCAGGGCATCGAGAGTTACACACCGCTGACCTATCCTGATTACCTTTATTACCGAGACCGCAATCACGCGTTTTCCGGCCTGCTGGCGTTCGACGGGGACCCTCGCATCGTGAGTTGGATCAGGGCGGGACAGGGTGAACGGGCGCAAGGCGCGCTGGTGTCCGGCAATTTCTTCTCGGTCCTGGGAGTTAGGCCTGTTTTGGGGAGAGCGTTTCTTGCCGAGGAAGACCAGGCTCCCGGCGCACACCCCGTGATTGTCCTCAGTCATGCATTCTGGGCAGAGCGCTTGGGCTCCGATCCGCTGGTGCTGGGAAGAACATTCAATTTTAACGGAACGAACTTCACGGCTGTGGGCGTTGCGCCGGCCGGGTTCACAGGGGTTCTCGTGGGGCTTCAGCCGGATTTCTGGACGCCCCTGGCGATGACCCTCGCATTTACACACGATCCGATTTACCTTACCAGCCGCCAATGCTTCTGGTTGTTCGGCGTGGGCCGGTTAAACTCGGGAGTAAGGCCGCTCGAAGCGCAGGCGGACTTGAGGGTCTTGTCGCGTCAGCTCCAGCAGTCTTATCCCGAGAGCAACAAACTGCTGGATGCAGTGATCTTTCCTACGACTCTGGTTCCCGCTCCATTCCGCGGTTACGTTATCGCCTTTACGGGACTCCTGATGGTGGTGGTCAGCCTGGTGCTTCTGATCGCCTGCGCAAACGCCGCCAACCTTCTCCTTGCGCAGGCGACCGGGCGTCACCGTGAGATGGAGATCCGAGCCGCGCTGGGCGCCGGACGTGGCCGCCTGGTCCGCCAGATGCTGATTGAAAGCACACTCGTTGCCCTGCTGGGTGGTTGCGTGGCCTTTCTCCTGGCCAGTTGGCTCGCTCCCGCGCTACTGGCCCTCAAACCGCCTAGTCTGCCAATCAAAATGGATGTTCCGTTAGACTGGCGAGTTCTTGTTTTCACACTCGGGGTTTCGTTCGCTACTGGAATCGTTTTTGGAATTGCACCCGCCTTGAGGGGCGCAAGGGCAGGCTTGGCGCCGGCGCTGAAGGGCGATGCGTGGGGCAGCGTCGCCCCGCGATTTTGGGGTTTGCGGCTATTCCGTCGGCGTGAGAATAAACTGCGGACCGCAAAGACGGGGGGCCGCGCGTTTAAGTTACGGGACATCCTCGTGGTGGCGCAGATCTCCGTATGTTCTCTGCTGTTGATCAGCGCCGGGCTATGCGTAAGGAGCTTGATGAATGCGCAGTCAATAGATCCCGGCTTCGATACACAGCACGAGATGTTGGCGGTGCTTGATCCGTCCGGCTTGGGTTATTCCGAGGCGAAGGGCAGGGCGTTCTACAATCAACTGCTCGGGCGCGTCCGCGCTTTGCCCGGGGTCTCGTCGGCGAGCCTGGCGGGTTACCTGCCCTTGACGACCGAACGAACGACGCAGGAAGTGGTCCCGGAGGACCATCCTGTGCCGCCCGGACAGGGCCCCGGGATCGATACCACGGAGGTGGGGCTGGATTATTTCCGAACCATGGGCATTCCCCTCGTGCGCGGCCGCGAATTCACGGCACAAGACGGCGCGGGCGCGCCGGGGGTTGCCATCATCAATGAGGCTCTGGCGAAGCGTTTTTGGCCGGGCCGGGATCCCATCGGGCGCCGCGTCGTCGCTTCCGGGAGCCACCTGGAAATCGTCGGAGTCGTGCGCACCGGCAAGTATCGGACCCTGAGCGAACCTCCGCTTCCGTTCCTGTATCGGTCGATCCTTCAGGAATACCGCCCTCGCTGCACGCTGGTGGTCCGTTCGGCGGGCGACCCGCGCAGCCTGCTGCCGGAGGTGCGGCGCGAGATTCAGAGCGTGGATGCAAACGTGGTGGCCCAGGACCTCGAAACCATGAGGGAGTACATGGCGCTTCCGTTGTTTCCCGCGCACACGGCCGGGCTGTTGTTGGGTGCGCTTGGCGTGCTGGCCTTGGCGTTGGCCGTGGGGGGACTCTACGGCGTTATGTGTTACGCGGTATCGCAGCGGACTCACGAGATCGGAGTGCGCGTGGCCCTTGGCGCCGAACGGCGCGACGTACTGAAGCTCGTGGTCGGACAAGGCATGCTGCTGACACTCATTGGCATTGCGATTGGGGTTGGTGGCGCCTTTGCCGCCACTCGGGCGCTTGCCAGTCTGCTGTACGGAATCAGTTCCACCGATCCGGCTACATTCCTCGTGGTTCCATTCGTCCTCGCGGGCGTGGCCTTCGCCGCGAGTTATATTCCCGCCCGGCGAGCGACGAAAGTAGATCCTCTGGTGGCGCTAAGATATGAATGAAGCTGTCAGCCTTCAGCTCGCACTTTGCCGGGCGCGATCTGGAATCTGCAATCTGAAATCTTCAATCTGAAATCCGCGCTTGCCGTAAGAGAGTGCTGGCCGCCGGACGAACAGATTGATTTTTGGGGTTGACAGCCTACCCAAGCTCGCTATACTTGGGTTATATGTCTACCCAAAAGCGAAAAGAGCGGCTGGAACTCTTACAAGGCACGCTGGATCTGCTGATCCTGCGCACTCTCATTTTCGGCCCCAACACGGCCAGGGCATCGCACACGCCATCCACCAGACAACCGAGGACGAATTGCTGGTCGAGCACGGAGCCCTTTATCCCGCGCTCCAGCGCCTGGAAGACCGGGGTCAGATCTCGGCCGAGTGGGGGACCTCCACGAACAACCGCAAGGCTCGCTTCTATACGCTGACCCCGGCGGGCCGCAAACAGCTCGTCAGAGAGACCACCAAGTGGCGCCGGTTAGCGGCAGCCATCGGGCGGGTTTTGGGACCCGAAGCCAGCGGGGGCTAGCCCACCGATCCTCCGGCATTCGCTGCAGTCATAATCCTGCTGTTGATATCGGGATTCTGAAATCTGAAATCTGGAATCTGCAATCCGCAACCTTGTGACAAAGGCCACCGAGGGTGCTGGCGTTCGCGGGAAGCGGCAGGTCGTAATTCTCCAGCCATAGCCGCGCGGCAGGATGACATTTCGCGGGTCGCATGCGCCACCCATGGGCCGGGGCCAAAATATGCACGCTCTTGCATATATGTGTCAAAATGCTACATTCTGGGCCTGGTTTACCACTTGAATAACCCTTTCAATCCTCTGATTCCATTGCAATAAGAATTTATTTTTGCATTATTCTCAGCTTTTCCCACTCTCTCATTTTCTTTTGATAGCCTGGAAGATGGGGGATTATCGGCAGTCGGCCTTCGGCGCCCCGTACGGGCACGCCATGGCGTGCCCCTACAGAGCGGAGGAGATCGCGGACGTGGGGCCGGAATACGAGCTATACCTGCACGAGCACGTGGAGAACACGCGGTCGGCGCGCATGGCGGCGACGGCACCCTCGCAGGCCCAGTGGGCGATCATCATCCGCCAGCAGAACTCGCTCGCCCGGCAACTGGAACGCAAGATACGCTTGCTGATGGAGTTGCAGCGGGAACGGAAGAGCGAAGCGCGGGAAAGCCTGGAAGCGTCATCGCCGCCGGATGGGAGCGGGCCGCATCACGGGGGTGGCGCAGACGTGCCGTCCTTTGGCATGTCTGCGCCTGTTCGTTTCGGAGCGCCTACATCCCGACAGAATGCGTCGGGACGTAGGCGCCACCCCGCGGCTTCACATTCTTCACCGACGGGGATGGCGCAGACCTCGTCTTGTGAGGCCTGCGATGTCCCGAAGGGACAGGCTGGAACGCCCATCGCGGGCGGGACGACAGAACGGGATGAGGGTGGTAGGGCGGCCCCCCGGTTTTGGGGTCCGCGGTTCTTCCGTGGGGCGACAGACAAGCCGCGGACCCCGACACCGGGGGTCCGCGCTGCCCAGCTCCGTGCGCTGCTGATCTGGATGGGTGCGGTTCTCGCCGCCGCCTTCAAAAACATTAAAAATCGCGGGAACGAACTCAAAGATTTATTGCAAAGACAGGGGATAAGTGAAATAGCGGCCGCAAAACGAACTCATTTTCGCGCAGAAAAAGCGGCCGTCGGCGCGGCACGAAGCGTCATTTCGAGGCGATTGCTCGTGCCCGTCGGCTGAGCCCCGAAGGGGCGACCTAACGCAGCCCAGGCCAACGGCCTGGGCAGACGGGCGGTTGGCCATCCCGAGCCCTGAAGGGGCGATTTACGGCACTTGACATGATCGCGCCCCTTCAGGGCTTAGAGAAGGAATTGATATTACCCTGCTCAACCACCCAGGCCGATGGCCTGGGCTGCGTTAGGTCGCCCCTTCGGGGCTGAACGGGGCAGGCGAAAGGCTGTGGCAAGTCCAAAGAACTCGAGCAACACACAATTCGGACACAGGTCGATCCGTCTTGCAATTGAGCACGGTTGGATATATCTTAATCATGTTCAGGATGGCAATACCAAAATCCTGGTGTCTGTGTTAACTCGCGTCGGGTCCAGCCAGCGGTCTAACCAACGAGGAGGAAATATGAAGAAGCGTGTGCTGAAATCCGTCTGCACGATCGTCTTTGTTCTTCTTGCTTACTCTCCCGGCCTATTCGCCCAAGCGGTGGGATCCATCACCGGGACCGTCAGCGATTCCACCGGAGCGGTTATCCCCAACGCCAAGATCACTGCTACCCGTGTTGAGACCGGAGTCACCCAATCCACGGTAACCACCGGCGCCGGAGCCTACACGCTCCCGCGTTTGGACGTGGGCACCTATAACGTTACCGCCGAGGCTAACGGCTTCAAAACCGGAACGGCGTCCGGAATTACTTTGGACGTCAGCCAAACCCGGTCTGTGGATTTCACTCTCGTGGTGTCGGGTGTGACCCAAAATGTGGAAGTGACTGCGGCCCCGCCGTTACTGAACACCACGAACGCCACGCTAGCCCAAGTGGTGTCCACCGAGCAGGTGGAAAACCTTCCCCTGAATGGCCGGAACATTGAGGGCCTGATGACCATGCAGCCCGGCGTCGTGGGATACACCGGCAACATGGGCTGGATGAGCAACGAGTTGGCAGGCAACGGCAATCGAGGCGAGACAGCCGTAGGGACTTTGGACGGCGCCGACACGACTGACGCGGAGATGGGCACCCTCCAGTTCACCAATTTCAATCTCGACGCCATTGCTGAATTCAAAGTCCAGCAGAACAATTACTCCGCCCAATACGGGCAGGGCGCCGGCACCATCACGCAGATCGTGAGCAAATCCGGCACCAATCAGTTCCACGGGAGCCTCTTTGAATTTGCCCGTAACAGCGCGTTTGACGCGCGCAACTTCTTCGGCAGCACGGTGGCGCCTTTCCGCCGGAACGAATTCGGCGGAACATTTGGCGGACCCATCAAGAAGGATAAGACTTTCTTCTTTGTGCAGTATGCGGGCCTGCGTCAGCGGCTGGGCGAACCGAACAACGCCGCCGTTCCCACCGCGGCACAAAGAACGGGTGAGGTGACGATCCCGGACCCGAGTTCGACGTCGGCGACCCCACCGCCGGATGACCTTCAGGTCCCGCTTAATCCCGTGGCTCAGAGCGTCCTCGGCCGTTACCCGCTCCCCAACAACCCGGGTGGACAATACGGGGCTAACACCTATACTTTCGAGTTTTCCCAACCGATCAACGACGATCAGTGGTCGTCGCGTTTGGATCATCATTTTACCTCCAGCGACACCTTTTTCGCTCGCGCATCCTACGTCAACCACATCATTAAGGATACTGACGCCTTTGCTGCCGTATTGGGAGGGTCCAATTTCTCCACCAGCAACATCGGCGACGCGCGGAACTACGCCGTGGGCGAGACGCACATCTTCTCTCCCACTTTCCTGAACAACTTCACCTTTACCCTGAACCGCGGGATTGAAGGTGTGCCGGAAGCGCCCGCCGAGTACACCACAACCCAGACCTGCTTCAACGACGGCAGCCTGAATTGCTGGGGGCCTGACACCTTTGAGACCAAATACGTGACCACGGTCTTCGACCCGCTGGACGTTGTCAATTGGACCAGGGGCCGCCATTCCTTTGCCTTCGGCGGAGAGTACCGGCGCGAATGGGACAACGGCACCGGCGTCACCGGTACAGGCCCCAGCGGCCAATACATCTTCAATAAAGGGACACTCCTGCCCGTGGCCATTCCTTCAACCAATGGCGGCACGTCCCTGCCGGTTGGCTACGCCAGCCCCAGCGGGCTGATCAGCTTCATGGAGGGCGCCGATGTCCAATATGAACGCGCGACTACGGTGCCAGGCTTTGGTCCTCCCGGAGCCGGAGGAGGAGGCGTGTGGTGGGGCTTGCGGCGGTGGAACATGGCGGCCTTTGCGCAGGATGACATCAAAGTCACACGGAGACTGACCGTGAACGTCGGCCTGCGCTACGAATACACTTCCGTTCCCTGGGAAGTCGGCAACCGTATGGCGCGCCCTGAAGACCAGGGCAATCTCTACGGGACGTTTGTAGTGAACCCCGACCCATTGTGGAAGGCGGACTATCTCGCAGGCAACTTTGGCCCTCGTATCGGCATAGCGGCTGACCTGGGAAAGAAGACCACCTTCCGCGGCGGCTTCGGGATCTTCACCAACATGATTCCCACGGTTTATCCCGACCAGGACCTGGTGAATTTTCCCCTGGCTAGTGAGAACTATATACTCAACGCGCCGTATTCCCTTACTCCATTCTCGGTTGCACTTCCTGTGCTGACGAGCACTTCCGGGCAGCCGATCGCGGCCAACGGAAATACCAAGACCATTCCCAAGAACACTCCGGTGAACCTTGCTCCGTACGCGGCGATCCTGGGTAACCTTTTCGTGGACGATCCGTCGGACGCCATGAGAAACGGTTATACGATTAACGGCAATGTCACCTTGGAACACGAGTTCCCCGGCGGCATCGCGGTTTCCGCTGCCTACGTTGCCAACAACGGCGTATCTCTTTACAACCAGTGGTATCCGAATGCGTATGGCGGAGCCGAACCCCAGTACACTCCCTACAGCAACATCACTCCCGGCCTCGGAGAAATGCAGGTTTTCTACAACGGGGGCTACTCCAGCTACAATGCCCTGCAACTTCAGGCACGCAAGATTTCCCCGTCGCATCACATTCAGTTCCAGGCCAATTACACCTGGGCGAAGGATATGACGGATGCCGATTCGGTATGGAACACCGGAGCCACAAATATGCAGGATCCGAACTGCCTCAAGTGCGAGTACGCTCCCGCTGCTTACAATATCGTCAACCGGTTCGTGGCCAATTTTGAGTACGACGTGCCCTTTGCCCATTGGCAGGCGCTCTCGCACGTTCCCAAACGGCTCACGGACGGCTGGCAGACCCTGGGCATTTTCCAGGCACAGACCGGATACCCCTTCACGGTGGGCTCGCCCTACGGAACCGTTCAGTACGGGAATGGCGCCAGTAACCGGCCAGTCTACCTGCAAAAGGCAACCCTCAATCCGACCGAGCGCACCAGCACCCAGTTCTTCTCGAATGCTGTCATCGGGAGTAATAACGGGGTGGGGACAGGCTACTTCGCTATACCTACAGTCATCAGTCCGGTAGCCGGCGTGGGCGGGGTTATGCCCGGTCCGGGAACCCTGGGCCGGGATACGTTTACAGGTCCGGGGTGGTATAACCTGGATTTCTCGGTCATCAAGGACACGCACATCACCGAGACGAAGATGGTGCAGTTCCGTGCCGAGTTCTTCAACATCTTCAATACGGCAACGTTTGGAGGGCCCGTTTCGACCGTCGGAAATCCAGGCTTCGGAACTACCGGCTATACCGCCACTGCCGAACGGGAAATTCAGCTCGGCTTAAGATTTGTCTTCTAGTATGTTGTCCCGGCTATTTCGTTGCGATAGGGAGGGTGGCACATACATTGACTGCAATGTATGCGCTACCCCCGGCTTAAGACTTATCTTTTAGGATTCGAAGCGGGATTACGGGAATTTGAGGCTGGAGGAACGAAACTCGCTGTAGAGCTTGAACGGCGGGATGGTCGCGGCCCGAAGCCGGGTGTCCGCAGCGCGGCTTCGGCCGCGACGCCAAAGCGCACGTACACGTAACCTGCGAGCTTGAACCGTACCCTGGCGCGGTCAGTTACGATTCACGCGTGTGCCGTGCGCGGGAGTGCTTGAAGATCTTGAATCGTGCGCGCAGCTCGCCGGTGGTTCGCCAGAATCGCCAGAAGCGATGCCCGTCCGATTTTTTCGCAATGCACGGAGCAGAGTGAAATGGCATTGAGGGGACGGACAAAGTCGTGCAGGCGGCGCTGGTACTCTCGAATGACGTTGAGCCCGTCGCCTTTGGAAAGAGCCCACGACCAGTCGGTAACCCAGCGCATAACGGTTCCGTGCAAGTGCAAGGGGCTGCGTTGAAGCGAATCGCCCGCTCTCAAAAGTTCGTTGAGGCAATCCGGAGCGGTTAGGAACACCAAACGCCCGCTGTGCAAAAACACGTCCGGCCTTAAGCCATATTCGCTCAGGCCGCGCGCAATATTATTCAGGAAGGTCGGGTCGGCAACGACGACAACCTGTTGGCCGATTTCCAACCCTGGCACTACGAATTGTATGATTTCGCTGAGGCCCTTTTCTTTTCGTACGACTAAACGGCATGTGTCGGCATGGGCCATAAGCCCCACATGGTCGATGGTTCCTACTCCCATACTTTCTATCATCATCGAAATGTCATAGGAATGTCAACAAGACAACTTGGCGCAGTGACAAAATGTCGTATAGTAAGTTTTGTCCTTTCGCCCTCCTTTCGCTACCCTGCGCTTGCTTTCCACTTTCTTCCTTTGGCGCCCTCGGCCCGGGGTGACGACGTCTTCGCCATGTGCAGTATCGACGCGGCCACAGAAGGAATGAGCCCTCCAGATGAAGACGCATTGAACGACGCTAACGTAGCGCCGGCGCGCTCCAGGAAGCGCCATTCGATGCTCCAGGAGAGGCTAACCTATTGGTAAACATTGGGTAGTGATCGGAGTAACCCTACCCGTTTTCCCCTTGCAACCATTCTTGGCAATCTCCTAATCTTAATTTGACCTTGAGTTTGTGGAAGGCGTGCACACTGGTCATGGTCTGGCGGGTCCCCGGCCTCGAACGAAGTCAACTGGAACTGAAGAGTCGTAGTGAGTGCGTCACGACGCGGCGCGCGCCATGAGCAGAACGGGTGCGTCGGCTGGTGCAGCAGTGGAAGACAAGGCATTCCAAGCTAGTGACGAATCGCCGTTGAATTTCCCGCGGCCGTTGCCCTCAGGTGAGGAGGCGCGGAATGCCGAAGCCCTGCTGGCTCTCGACATCGAGGCCGGTTCCGATTATTTGCTGGAATTGATTGTGCACAATCTGCAGCAACTCGGCCAAGCCCCTCACGAAGCCTTTTTGCAGAGACTTCTGAGGGGTCTTACCAGCATCGAGGTCAGTGAGAAGGAGAGCATCGTCCATTGGGAAAGGATCTTGGCGCGCCGAAATGAGCTGGCGGAAAAACTCGGCCGTCAAGTCTTTCTCAGGACAGCGGCGGTGGATTACTTCGGTGAATTGCACCTCTTGCGCAAGCCCATCCTGTTGGAGTACGAAGAGCTCGAAAAGCTGCGCCATAACGCCGCTACCGACCCGTTGACAGGCCTCAAGAACCGGCGAACATTCGAAGAGCACCTGGGTCGCGAGATTAACCGCTCCCGGCGTTACGGGGCTTCGTTTGCGATGCTCCTCTTGGATCTGCGCAGGTTCAAGCGCGCCAACGACACGTATGGGCATGCAGTCGGCGATGAGATTCTGCGCAGCGTGGCTCGCGCCAGCGCAGAGACCATCCGCGGTTCTGATATTTCATGCCGGATTGGCGGCGATGAGTTTGCGATCCTTCTCCCACAAGCCGATCGGTCGAGCGCCGAAGCCTTTGCCGAGCGGATCGCGCGGAAGTTCGAATCTTATGCCAGACCTCTGGCGCCCGAAACGCCGGTGGGCGTTGACTATGGCATCGCCATCTTCCCGGAAGACGGTGAAGAGGCGCCAAAACTGTTCCAAACCGCGGACAAGAACCTTTATGAAACTAAACAGAAGGCCTCTCGAGTGAGCGAGGAGATCGCTCCCTCGGCTTCGGGTTCATCGGCCGAATCTGGCGGGCCGTTGCCTCAACCTGCCGGTGCGGCGTTCCCGGTTGGTGAGGATTTTTCAGACCGCTCCCACTGGCTTCCGAGCTACATGGTCGCGGCTCAGGGCGCCCCACTCCCCCATGGCCTTCCGAACCGCCGCCGGGACGAACGAATTCCGGCGGAAGGAGCGCGCCGGGTGGGCTTGGTCCGCCTTCAGGAAAGGTCCAGATTCGTCACCGTCCTGGATATGAGCCGCGGAGGTGTCGGCTTGCTGATGGAGGACTTTGAAGTGCCTGAGAGTTTTTCGGCCCTAATCCAGGTTCCATTCCTGCCTGATTCTGAGCTTACCTTGTATCGAGTTTACAGCGGCCCGGTTCGGAATGGGAAAAAGCGTGTCGGCTGTTCGTTCACACCGCTTTCCCGGCAGGCTGTCGCATAGTCTTCCGGCGCCAATCGACGGTGCGTTCCAATCCTACTTGCAAACTCACTTTGGGCTCAAAACGCAGGAAGCGCTCGGCCTTTTCAATCCCGGCCTGGGAGTGGCGCACGTCGCCCGCCCGGGGGCTCGCGTAGATCGGTTCTATCGTATAGCCTACTATGGAGGAAAGGGAGCGGAGGAGCTCGTGGAGCGTGAAGCGGCGTCCGGTGCCGATGTTGAATGCCATGCCGCACACGCCCTCCGCGAAGCAGGCGAGCAGGTTGGCCTCGACCACGTTGTCGACATAAGTAAAGTCGCGCGATTGCTCTCCGTCGCCGTGCACCACCGGGTGGTTGCCCTCGAGCGCCGCCTCGATGAAGCGCGAGACGGCCGCTGAGTACGAGGAGTGAGGATCTTGACGCGGACCGAACACATTGAAGTAGCGAAGCGAAACGGCAGGCAAGCCGTAAAGCTGATGGAAGATCGCGCTGTACTTCTCTCCCGCGAGTTTTGTAACTGCGTAAGGAGAAAGCGGATTCTCCGGCATAGTCTCCAGCTTTGGCAACGTCTCGCTGTTTCCATACACGGAGGACGAACTGGCAAATACAAACCGCTTCACCCGGGCGTCCCGGGCCGCTACCAGCATATTTAGGGTGGCTGTGACATTCGCCCGGTGGCTGCGGGCGGGCCGTTCCACGGAGCGCTGGACAGAGGGAATGGCCGCCTGGTGGAGCACGTACTCGACTCCCTGCACGCTGGCCCTGCAAACGGCCAGTTCCGCAAGGTCGCCTTCCATCAACTCGATGCGATCGAGGCAGTCCTCGAGGTTGTGTCGGAACCCCGTGCTGAAATCATCCACCACTCTGACGGTGTGGCCGTCCCTCAGGAGACGACTGACCAGCGCTGAGCCGATAAATCCTGCGCCGCCTGTCACCAGAAAGCTTGCCATGCGACCTCGTTTCACTCTTAGTACAGGGCTCTTGGTGTCGGCTCGGCTGCCAGCTTGCCCAGCGGATCGAGAACCTGGCGGGCGCCGCGAGCGAGCAAGTTCAGCTCCGTTGTCGATTGAAAGAACAGAAAACCTTGCTCCATGTACTTTTGCATGAGGCTTGCGTCCATGGCCGGTGCGCCCAGGATCTTGTTGTGGGCCTGCCCCGCGGCAACGACTTTTTTTAGAGCCTCTTGAACCGTGGGATGGTCAATCTGGCCACGGCACCCCAACGAGAATGACAGATCGCTGGTGCCTACAAAGATCACATCGACTCCGGGCGTCGCGGCAATCGCGTCGATCTGCTCCAGGGCGCGCGCCTCTTCGACGATCACCACAACCAAAACATTCTGGTCGGCAAAATCAAAGTAATTCTCAGCACCCGACCAACGAAACTTCGCCAGGCCGGCTCCTGAACCGCGCCGGCCTTGCGGCGGGTATTTGCATGCGGCCACAGCCTGGCGAGCCAACTCGGGTGTGCTGGTGAAGGGGAACATGACGCCCAGCACGCCGGCGTCGAGCACGCGCTTGGCCGTCCAGATTTCGTTGACGGGAACCCGCGCGAAGGGTAGAGCCTTTAGTCCCCGCGTCGCCAGAACCATGTTGCGCAGGCTCTCCAGGGTGATGGGACTGTGTTCCATCTCGATCCATAAGAAGTCAAACCCCAGGCTAGCTGCCTGCGCGGCGATTTCAGCGCTCCCCACGGTGAGCGTAATTCCCACCGCCGGTTTCCCCTCTCGCAGCAATTTCTTGACAGGGTTATCCCAGACCTCTTGCGGGTTCGGGTTCGTGTTGGGCATCAAGGCTCTCCTAAGTGCTATCGACCGGTATCAAACGCTCCTAGTTTACCGCAATTGGCCTGTTCCGGCGACCCAGAGCCCCTGACACTTCCCCGTGCTTATGCTGCACAGGGCTTGTTATTGAGACCTGAAAGCGCGGTCGCAAACCCCTCAGAGGGGTCTTGACTTAACCGCTAGTCTGATTGGAAAGCAGCTCCGAAGCTCTGCTTGACGATGTTCGCTCTTGCCTTCGCCCGCGGATCTGCCGCGCGGGCGACGGCCATACTCACTTTTGAACAAAGGAAGCCGATTCCTCAGCCGTTTCAGACCCTCGTTTCACAATGAAACGAACGGTGAAGTTACCCGGCTCAAACCGCTCGAGCGGGGTCATGGCCACGTACTGAATTTTCCCGTCTTTATCCGGGGAGCCGAGCGGAGGCAGGCCCTCTCCAAGAACCTTGCCATTCCTGCTGAATTCCATTATCAACTGGGGAGCCGCAACATTCTTGTCCGTATGAATGACAAAATAAAAAGGCAGAGTGCGGTTCGTCTTGCTGACTACCGGATTGAGGGTTGGGGAAATGACCTTGGCTCCCAACAAGAAAGGGTCATCGTCCGCAGTCGATGCCCCACGCTCCTTAGTGGACCGGACGCCGCTGACGCCGCTGATGGCGAGTCCAGAGGAAGGCGCCATGATCACGGTGCCTTTGCTGGCGCTGATCCGGTCGCCTTCCCCATCCCGCACAGCGGTTTCGAGGGCGTAGCGCCCGGGCGGCAAATCGAAGGTCTCGGTATAGATGAAGTGGTTTGCTTTGAGGGTCTCCAGCCTCTCGGAGGTGGCATTGATGGGGACTTCGTTTTCGAGTTTCTTTACCACCTGGCCCTGGGCATCCTTCACGACAACAAGGTAGGAGAGGCTGCCTTTGTGCTGATCGCCCGCGTCAGCCTTTTTGAAGGTCACATTCGAGAGGGGTACGTCCACCACCACTTCGCACTCAGACTGATTCCTCAGCCCGCGAAAGTACAGACCGGCTGCCCCATATTCGAACGCCTTGGGCAACTCAGGAGAATTCAACGCAGCTAACAGCGGTATCTCGTAAGGTACTGGAGTGGTTCCGGAAGAGTTCAGGGAAGTTGGAAACGCATTGTAACCGGACCTGGATTGCACGCGCCAGTCACCGGACGCCACTTTGAGGACGACTTTGTGAAATGACCCATCGCACTTCTTAATCTCCGGCGCGTACGAAATCTCGTAATAACTCTGGATGTCTTCCGCCAGTCTGCGGATCGGGGCGCGCAGATCGTTCGTGTTGGCAATGAGGATGCCACCCGTGGATTCGGCGAGATGAGCGAGCGTCAATTGGTAATTTGAACGCGTACTCTGCACAATCGAATCCATCAGACGTGCCTCGCCTGCCGACACCGGTTCATTGCCCACTTTGGCTCCCTGATCTCGGCTTGTTTGTCCAGCAGAGCGCAAGCCGTCAACAGCGCTTTGATTGGCGCTCAAGGTCGCCAGGCCATGCGCGTTCAAAACGTGATAGAGGGAGAACATCTCCTCATCGACATCGGTCAGGAAGATGTCCATCCAGCCGTCGTTATCGTAATCGATGAAACCGCCGCCGTCCCCCAGGGTTTCCGGCAGGTAGAATTGTGGAGAGCGAGCGCTGGTCCGCTCGAAGGTAATCCCGCTGGCAGAACCTGGGATCACCTCGAAAGCGGGAAGACCATTCGGCGCCTGGAGGACTAGTGAGCCTGATGGTGCGAGGATTCTTGCTGAAAGTCCGTAACCCGCGAATCCGGCGAGTCCGAGGGTCTTTAGAAATTGGCGGCGCGAGCTACTCATCCGTCAGGATTCCTCCCGCATCACACTCGTAGGAAAACTCAATCCTCGTATTACCGCTTCATTCCTCGCGGCGCTGTCTCGAAAATCACGTCATTCCCGCGAAAGCGGGAATCCATTGTGTTCGAGACTAACAATGGACCCCCGCTTTCGCGGGGGTGACGACGCAAGTGGTTTCACTCCTTCGAGGCCGCTCAATGCGGAACTTCTGCCGGCTGCTCCTTTTGAAAGCCGAGAGGCGGTGGCCGGCACCGACGCACGGTCGCAAGTCCGAATACTGGCGGGATATTCGAAAAACAACTATACGGACCATAGCGGGCAGGTTTGGGGCCCGGACCGTTATTACACTGGGGGGCTCACACGGAACTCGCCTCCCCAGTTTATCGATCGCACCTCGGATGCCACGATGTACCAGAACTGGCGCGAGGGAGAATTCAGCTACGACATCCCTCTCAAGCCGGGCCTGTATGAACTCGGGCTGTACTTCGCGGAAACTATTTACGGCTCAAACACTTTGGCGGGAGGCGGTGAGGGCAGCCGCACTTTCAATGTGGCATTAAACGGCAAGCCGCTCCTGACCGAATTCGACCCAATAGCGGATGCGGGCGCCAATAACACGGCGGACAAGCGTGTTTTCGTTGACGTGATCCCGGCCGCCGCCGACAAACTCCATTTGCAATTTTCCAAGTTCGTAGGTCCCACGCCCCCGCAAGATACGGCTATTCTGAACGCCATCGAAATCGTACCGGGAATACCTGGGAAAATGCGGCCGGTCCGCATCGTTGCGCAGACTAACTCTTACACGGACCACAGCGGCCAAGGATGGACTCCCGATCTTTACGCGAGCCAAGGCCGCCTGGCCCTTCACAACCGGCCAATGGAACAGACGCCGGACCCTCGCCTTTACTACGGAGAGCGCTACGGGCATTTCAGCTACGCCATCCCCGTCGCGACGGGGCGGCAGTACGGCTTGACGCTGCACTTTGCCGAAACGTACTTTGGACCGCAGAACTCCGGCGGGGGCGGCGCCGGTAGCCGGCTGTTTGACCTTTACTGCAACGGCGTCACACTGCTTCGCAACTTCGATATTTTCAAGGAAGCCGGAGGCGCCGACCGCGCTGTGCAGAAGACCTTTCACGCCTTGCCGGCCAGCCCAGCGGGGAAGCTGTTCCTCACCTTCGTTCCGGTCAAGAATTACGCCTGCGTCAATGCCATCGAGGTAGTGGACGAGTCGAAGTAAAGGCAGAAGGCAAATCGGCAGATGGGCAGGTGGGCAGATCGGGGAGGAGCAGCGCAGCAAACGTACAGGTCCGCGTATCGCCTAGTGAAGGATGTACTGTCTGCGTACCTGCCCATCTGCCTATCTGCCCACCTGCCGAACTGCCCATCTGCCTACCTGCCCAGTTGCAGTAAGTCCGCTTCCCTTGATAGATTAACTAGACTTAGCGATGGCGGGGTGCAGTACTGCGACTGCCTCGGACAGGAGTAACTCTGGCCGGCGAGAAACTTTCCAAGCTTGTGGAACTGATGGCGCACTTGCGAGGGCCAGAAGGCTGCCCCTGGGACCGGGCGCAGGACTACGACACCCTCAAGGGTTTAATGATCGAAGAGGCTTATGAAGTCATCGACGCGGTGAACGAGCGCGATTTCAAGGGCCTTGAAGATGAATTGGGCGACCTGCTCTTCCAGGTGGTGTTCTACTCCCGTTTGGCGGAAGAGGAGGGGCGCTTCAACATCGACGGCGTTATCGAGGCCGTGCATGCAAAACTCATCAGGCGGCATCCGCACGTTTTCGGCGAAGTGCGCGCCCGCGATGCCGGCGAAGCCCTGAAGAGCTGGCTGAAGGTAAAAGAGCAGGAGCGCGCCGCGACGGCTCAGGAGAAGAACGCCGAAAAATCCATCTTGGACGGAATCGCTGGGTCCATGCCCGCGACCCTCGTCGCTTACGAACTGGGACTGCGAGCCGCGGAGGTCGGTTTTGATTGGAAGACGGCCGAGGACGTGCTCGAGAAGGTCGAGGAGGAGATTCGAGAGATACGACACGAATTGAGAGCTCCGACCGAAGCCGACGCGACGCTTGCGCTGCGAGCCCGGCTCGAGGAGGAGGTCGGCGACCTGCTTTTCTCCGTAGCAAACTTGGCGAGATTCGTGCGGTCTGACCCGGAAACTTGCCTTCGGAAAGCGAATCAAAAATTCATGCGCCGGTTCCAGGCGCTCGAAAGGGAAGTCGTGGCGCAGGGGAAAAAGCTGCAGGGTTGTTCTCTGGAGGAGATGGAATCGCTTTGGAACGAGCTGAAGTCGAAAGAGTGAAATACACCATCCGGGCTTGCGAAACGCTGCAAGAGCTTGCTGCCCTCGTCAAGATTCAGCAGCAAATTTGGGGGTATGCGGAACACGAAGTTTATCCCCTCAGGCTGTTCGTAACCCTGCGAAAGATAGGGGGGCAGGTGCTGGGAGCTTTCGCACTGCGCGGCGGGCTGGTGGGCTTTGTCGCTTCCTTGCCCGCCTGGCACGGAGCCGACCGCTATTATCATTCGCTTTCCCTTGGCGTCTTGCGCGCACACGAAAACCGGGGATTGGGTAGAGCGCTCAAGATGGCGCAAAGGCGCGAGGCGCTGCGAGCGGGAATCGGGCTTATCGAGTGGACGTTCGATCCCCTGCGAGCTAAGAATGCCTTTCTTAACATTGTCCGTCTGGGCGCCATCGCGCGCTGCTGCCAGCCGGATTATTACGGTGAGGTCGAGAGCCGTTTTCAACGTGGACTGCCCAGCGACCGGTTGATCGCGGAATGGCATCTGATCTCGGGGCGCGTTAGACGGGCGATGGCGGGAAAGCCGCCGCGCCCCGGCAAAGCGCAGCCGGTGGCGACGCTCGAGATTCCAGCCGATATCGATGGTTTAAGGCAGTCAAACCCAGGGGAGGCGCGTCGGCGCCAGTTGGCGGTTCGCAAGCAACTGCAAGAGTTTTTCGCTCAGAAGCTGGCCATCACGGGGTTCGAATACGACGTGAGGTCAGCCCGTTACCTATTGGACCCTTATGACGATTAATCGCGTGGAACTTCGGGAAATTCAGATGCCGCTCGTCCATTCATTTGAGACGAGTTTTGGCAAGACAACCCTGCGCAGGATCGTGCTGGTGCGCGTGGATGCGGAGGGCCTTACGGGATGGGGCGAAGTGACGGCGGGTGAAGCGCCGCTGTACAGCCACGAGACTTTCGAAACAGCTTGGCATGTGTTGCGAGAGTTCCTCATTCCCTGGGCTCTGGAACATGATTGGGCATCGCCTGCGGAACTGGCGGCGCGGTTCCGCCCCATCCGCGGTCACAACATGGCCAAGGCGGCCCTCGAGAACGCGCTCTGGGTGATCGAGGCGCAACAGAAAGGCATTCCCTTGGCGAAAGCCGTGGGCGGGACGCTCGAGGAGATTCCGTGCGGTGTATCCATCGGCATTCAAAGTAATGTCGAGGTACTGCTGGAAAAGATCGCTCGAGAAGTCTCAGCCGGCTATCAGCGGATCAAGGTGAAGGTCAAGCCGGGTTGGGATGTCAATGTCCTGGAGCGCATCCGCACCGAATTCCCTCGTATCTCCCTGATGGCGGACGCGAATTCAGCTTACACGTTAGCCGACCTGGAGCATTTGAAGCAATTCGACCGATTCTATCTCATGATGATCGAGCAGCCGCTCGGTTGGGACGACATTATCGATCACGCCAAGCTGCAAAGGGAAATCTCCACGCCGATTTGCCTCGATGAGTCGATTCACAGCGCCGACGACGCGCGCAAGGCCATTGATTTAGGAGCGTGCAAAATCATTAACATGAAACTGGGCCGCGTGGGGGGCTTTACCTCGGCCCGACGGCTTCACGAAGTTTGCCGGGCAAGGAACATTCCGGTTTGGTGCGGGGGGATGCTCGAGTCCGGCATCGGGCGCGCCCACAATGTCGCCATGTCCTCGCTCCCTGGTTTTACTCTTCCGGGTGACGTTTCAGCCAGCCGGCGGTACTGGACGGAGGACATTATCTCCCCGGAAGTGACCGTCAGCCCTCACGGAACTATCCGGGTGCCCCAGACCCCCGGGCTGGGTTATGAGCCCGACCTCGATCGAATCGAAAAAGTAACCACACGGAAGGAGCAGTTTAGCTAGCGTGGCGCTCGCCGCCATTGTAGGGGTGGCCGTTCTTGCCACCCTAGTTGCAACCACAAGGGTTGCCTCTACCGAGGCGGGACGCCACCCTAGCACGCGCGGAGGCACGTGTCGCACGGGTCAGTCCAACATCATCGCCACAGCCATGCCCTGATGCACGTTCTGATGTTCTTGGGGACGGTGTTTTGGGCTTCGAACATTGTGGCCGGAAAAGAGGCTGTGAACGGTTTTGGCGCCATGGGGTTGCCGCAATTGCGCTTGGCGGGCGCCGCCATCCTTTTTGCTGTTTTGTTTTTGGCGTGGCGCGGCTGGCCTGAGTGGCACTTGGGCGGCCGTCAATGGCTTGTTCTCCTGGGTGTTGCATTCAACGGTCTAACTCTAAACCAGATATGTTTTATTAATGGCTTGGCCAGGACTTCAGTGGCGCACACCGGCCTCATCGTAGCGATCGGCCCGGTGATGACGCTGGCGCTCGCATGCTTAATGAGGCTCGAGCCGTTGACCCTTCCCAAGCTGCTCGGCATGCTGATTTCCATCGTGGGAGTTGCGATGCTTACTCTTGGGGGGCAGGAACCGGGGAGTACAGCGCACTGGCAAGGGGACCTGATCGTGCTGGCCGGCAGCGCGTCCTTCGCTTACTATACAATTCAGGTCAAGGAAATCGCGAATCAGTACGATACTCTTACCCTGAACACCGTGACCTTTGCCTTGGGTTGCTTGCTGATGATTCCATTTGCGGCTCGATCGGTGATGCATATCCGCTGGGCCAAGGTAACCCTGGGCGCCTGGGGCGGCCTGGCGTTTATGATCACCTTAGGTACAGTCGTGGCCTACCTCTTCTACGCCTTCGCCCTGACGGAGCTTGCCGCTTCGCGCGTGGCGGCGTTCAACTACCTTCAGCCAGTGGTGGCGGCGCTGCTGGGGGCGTGGCTGCTCGGCGAAAGTATGACGCGGCGCGTGATCGTCAGCGGCACGCTAATCCTTCTGGGCGTGTACTTGGCCGAACGCGAGCGGGGGGAAGAGGGGCAGTAGGCAGTCGGCAGGTCGGCAGATGGGCAGGTCGGCAGTTGGCAGGTCCGCAGTTGGCAGGTCGGCTGATGGGTGGGTCGGCAGTGGGGTGATGGGCGTTGGACACTTAATCTCTCTCCCAGCATAAGGACCAGGCAGGATGAATTTCCTTTCACGATATCGAGGTCATTGGACCTCTCGGCAACTCTTTCGACTGATTGCGGGGATGGCCGTTGCGTTCGTGCTCTTGAATCTGGAATCCGGAATCTGGAATGCGGCTTGGCCGCCCGATGGGGCGGACCCAACGTCTAAGCCCGCATCTTCAAAGGCGGACGCCGGTTCTCAGAAGACTGCCTTCCATCCGGACGTGCACTCCAACATTGCTGCGATCGCCGATGCCGAGACGTCCACGCTGCTCTATGAGAAGAATGCGAGCCGAGTCACTCCGATTGCCTCGATTACTAAATTGATGACGGCAATCGTCATGCTCGATGCGAAGCTCCCGCTAACCGATCTGGTAACAGTCAGCGAGGCGGACATCGACGATTTGAAAGGCACGCGGTCTTACTTAAGCCTTGGCACCACCTTGTCGCGCGAAGCCATGCTACACCTTGCTTTGATGTCGTCGGAGAATCGGGCCGCGGCGTGTCTGAGCCGCTACTACCCAGGAGGGCGGCCGGCTTTCATTGCCGCGATGAACCGCAAAGCGCAGGAACTGGGTATGGACAACAGCCACTTTGTGAGTCCGAATGGGCTCTCTCCTGAGAATGTTTCGACGGCCCGGGACCTGGTAAGACTCGTGAAAGCCGCCTGCCAATATCCGTTGATACGGCAATTCTCCACGGACACTCAATTCGATGTTTACGTAGGCAAACTGGGCAGAATGAAGCTGCAATACGGCAACACGGACCGGTTAGTCGGCCGTCAGGATTGGGATATCGAGCTTCAAAAAACGGGCTTCATCAATGAATCCGGCAGATGCCTCGTAATGGACGCGCAGGTGGATGGCAGGAACCTCATCATGGTGTTCTTGGATGCCTATGGCCGATTGACCTGTTTTGCCGACGCTCGTCGCGTACGCAGGCAATTGGCTGCTCTAGAGCGGCGACGGTAGCAGGAAGGTTGGACAGTCGATGCGTTGCTCCCAAAACCGCGAGTTGGCAGGAACCTCAAGCTTGTGGGCGTAATACCTACCCCGATTTGCCATCCCGTGAATGCTCCCGCCGTGTATACTGGTTACGATGAAGATCAAGGTGCTCTTCTTTGGGCTGACGCATGACCTGGCGGGGGTTCAACAAGAGGAGGCGGAGATTCCGGACGGGGCCAACCTGGATGACCTTTGGGAGCGGTACGCGGCGCGTTTTCCACGCTTAAACGACCTCTCGCAAGCGGTTTTGCTCGCCGTGAATCAGGACATTGCGAACCGGGCCCGAGTCCTACAAGATGGAGATGAAGTGGCGTTTCTTCCCCCGGTCAGCGGTGGCTCGAACCAGGACTATTATTTGCTGACCCGCTCTCCTATCCCCACCGCGGAGCTAGTACATCAACAAAAGGCTGCCGAAGATGGCGCTGTCATAGTGTTCGAAGGTGTCGTGCGGAACAATTCCAACGGGCGACGAACGCTCTACCTCGAGTACGAAGCGTACGAGCCGATGGCCATCCGCAAGATGCAGGAAATCGGGCTAGAGGCGAGAGGAAAATTCGAAATCGACCACCTCGGAATGATACACAGGCTGGGGCGGTTGGAAATCGGCGAGACCAGTGTGGCGATTATTGTAACTTCTGCCCACCGGCGCGCCGCCTTTGGCGCCTGTCAATTTGCCATCGACCGGCTAAAGCAAATCGTTCCGATCTGGAAGAAGGAATATTTTGAGGACGGCTCGGTCTGGGCGGAAGGCGAGGGCCATGGAAGCGTGCTGAGCCCAAATAACAACCCCACATAAGGCTCCCGGAAACGCTATGGAGAATACCCTGAAAGTCGCAATCGATATCGCCCGCGAGGCAGGTGACCTGCTTCTGGAACATTTTCGCCAGCCTCTCGAGATCAGTTACAAGCGGCGCTCGGACTTGGTGACCGAGGCGGACCGGAAATCGGAAACCTTAATCGTGGAACGGCTGAAAAGCCACTTTCCGGAGTACGCGATCGTGGCGGAAGAAGGAGGAGGGCAAAGGACGGGCTCGGATTATTGCTGGTACGTCGATCCGCTCGATGGGACAACCAATTTTGCGCACGGGTTTCCCATATTCTGCGTCACATTGGGGCTCGCTTATCGCGGCGAAGTGGTGGCAGGGGTAGTTTATGATCCCACTCGCGACGAGCTGTTCACGGTGGAACGGGGGGCAGGGGCTTTCCTCAATGGGGAGCGCCTCTCGGTGTCAAAGAACGCCAACTTGTCAGATTGCCTGGTGGCAACCGGTTTCCCGCCTTTCGCTTCGAATCACGATTTAAATGTCGAGTTCTATTTTCGGTTTACACAGCTCACTCACGGCATTCGGCGCGCCGGCTCCGCCGCTTTGGACCTCTGCTGTGTCGCGGCCGGCCGATTCGACGGCTTTTGGGAGTTGAAGCTCAATCCCTGGGACAAGGCGGCGGGCACCTTGCTCGTTACGGAAGCCGGCGGCCGCGTGAGCGGCATTACCGGCAAACCGTTCGAACTACTTGGAGACGATATCTTCGTCTCGAACGGCCTAATTCACGATCAGATGGTCGCCGTGTTCAAAGAGGTCCTGGAGCGGCGCGGCGACGCGGACGGGCGCTTCTGAGGATCGCGGGCTCTTTTCGCCTGTCATTCTGAGCGCAGCGAAGTCCGATTTCCGGACCCCGATGGGGTCCATCGGACCCCAGAAATCGGGGAATCTCTGCAGTTTCCTGACTCCCCTGCGAAGGGCAACCGCGGAGATGCTTCGCTGCGCTCAGAATGACACTGGGGGGCAAAGGAAGAGCATCAGCGTTTAAATTACGCCCATTCACGATTTCGAGAGGTACATTTGGTGAGACCCGCACGACCGCGGCGATTCCTCCGGCGAAGGGGACTGATTACGTTATCGCTGAGCGGCCGCGATGCACCTCCCCTCGCATCGCCTCTTTCGCCGGATCCGGAGATTACCGAAACCGACATCTGGCTGCACCGGCTTAGCCCCGCCCACGATGGGTTAAAGATCGCGCAACTGACAGACCTGCATCACAGTCTTTTTACTCCCCTGGAAGAGATCCAACGAGCTGTCCAACTGGCCAATCATTTGCGGCCGGATGTGGTGGCGTTGACGGGCGATTACGTGACCCTTTCCCCAACTTATATCTGGCCGGTCGCGAGAGCGTTGGGGAAATTACGCGCCCGGCTGGGGGTGTTTGCCGTGCTGGGCAACCACGATTTTCGGGTGGATGCGGAGGAGATCACGCAGGCGCTTCGTTCGCAGCGCATCCGCGTGCTTCGCAATACGCACTGCGCTTTGAGATCCGGATCGGCCAAGCTTTGGGTGGTGGGCGTGGATGATCTTTGGTGGGAAGCGGCGGACATTCGCGCTGCCCTGCGGCTGGTTCCGGCCCGCGACCCCAAGATTCTCCTCTGCCATAACCCCCTGGGCATCCGCATGGCCGCGGCGCACGGGATCGATTTGATGCTTTCGGGGCACACTCATGGAGGACAGGTCCGGCTTCCGATGGTCGGCTCGGTGTATGGGAGGTCAAAGTTGGGTGAGCGGTTTGTGGAAGGCTGGAATCGGCTGGATGGAACCCAAATCTACGTGAGCCGAGGTATCGGCAAAGTCCTGGTCCCGTTGCGCTACGGTTGTCCTCCGGAAATCACCCTGCTGCGCCTGCGGTCGGAAGCAAAGAAATAGACGCTTGTTCTTCATCGGCAGGCACCGAGTCTTTGTTATCGGGTATAGTAGCTCATTGCTGAAAGCCCACTGATTACTGATGACTGAATACTGAAAACTATGCTGACGCATTTCGTACCTCTGCTGGGCATCGCGACGATTCTGCTCGTCGCATTCCTGCTATCGAAGAAGCGGAGCGCGATAAGCTGGCGGATTGTGGCCTGGGGCCTGGGGCTGCAGATCCTGGTGGCGCTTTTTGTTCTTCGCACGCATGCAGGGTACTGGCTGCTGGAAAAAGTCTCGGGTGGATTCGTCACGCTGCTGAATTACTCGTTTGCCGGCTCGTCTTTTGTCTTTGGCCCGCTGGGTGAGAAGGCAGGGCCGTTCGGAGTTGTGTTTGCTTTCCAGGCCCTGCCCATGATCATCTTCATCGCCTCCCTCTCATCGATCCTCTATTACCTCCGCGTGCTTCCGATGTTGGTTTTCCTGGCGGGAAAACTGATGTTCAAACTCATGGGAACGAGCGGGGCGGAGTCGCTGGAAGTGGCGGCGAGCATCGTGATGGGGCAGACGGAGGCGCCGCTGGTGATCCGGCCCTATCTCGATGAGCTGACCGATTCCGAACTCATGACAATCATGACCGCCGGCATGGCGCACATAGCCGGCTCGGTGTTCGGGGCGTATGTGCTGTTTGGTGCGGAAGCCCGCCATTTGTTGACGGCGGTGGTCATGACGGCGCCGGGGACGATTCTGATTTCCAAGATGCTGGTTCCTGAACTGGGAACTCCCAAGACAGCGGGAAAGATTGAGATGGCAGCCGGAGAAAAATCTGCCAACATCCTCGATGCCGCGTCGCGCGGCGTAACGGACGGGCTGTATCTTGCCCTGAACGTGGCGGCCATGCTGATCGCTTTCATCGCTCTTGTGTATCTGGCCAACGGCATCCTCGGTCTCGCTCATACCAGTCTCCAGAGTTTGTTTGGGTCGCTGCTGGCGCCCGTGGCATGGGTCATCGGCGTGCCCTGGCGGGATGCCAGAGTCGTGGGCAACCTGCTGGGAACGAAACTGGTATTAAACGAGTTTGTGGCGTTCTCCATGCTCGGCCCGCTGAAAGGGCACATCGCGGAGCGATCGTTCACCATCGCCACCTACGCGTTGTGCGGCTTTGCGAACTTCTCCTCCATCGGCATCCAGATCGGAGGCATTGGCGCCCTGGCTCCGTCGCGCAAGCAGGACTTGGCGAGATTGGGTTTTCGCGCCGTCCTCGCAGGAACGATGGCGAACTACCTCGCGGCTGCTATCGCAGGCCTCCTCTTGACGTGAGTCGTGGAGTAGGGGCGATTCGCGGCATCGATTCGCAGCCTAGGGGCGGCCCTCGTGACCGCCCTCGGGCAACCACAAGGGTTGCCCCTACAACTAATATGACACCTGAGAAGACTCCAGGATATTCCGAAGCGTTGCGAGCCGTGAGATTCCTCGCCGCGCGCTGGCCTGCGGTCCCACGCGTCGGAATCGTGCTCGGCTCAGGCTTAGGCGGGGCTTTGCCGGAACTGCGCGGGGCACGAAGGTTTAAGTGGTCTTCAATTCCGGGTTTCCCACAACCCTCAGTCGCAGGCCACAGCGGCGGGTTGCATCTCGGGGTCTGTCGTGACGTGCCGGTGGCGGTACTGGCTGGCCGCGTTCACCTCTACGAAGGTTACGAGCCCGGCGAGGTGGTTTTCCCGGTCCGAGTATTGGCGTTAGCTGGGATTCGCTGCCTCATCACCACCTGCGCCGCGGGCGGCATTGCGCCACGCGCTACGCCGGGAAGTTTCATGGTCTTTTCCGACCATCTCAACCTCCAAGGGGCTAACCCGCTGGCAGGCTCTCACGACCCACGCTGGGGAGAGAGATTTGTGGACATGAGTGAGGCGTACGATTCGCGGTTGCGTCGGGAGGTGCTCAAAGTGGCCCGTGGACTGGGGCTGAAGTGCTTCGAGGGCGTCTACGCAGCGCTGTTGGGTCCCAGCTATGAGACGCCGGCGGAGATCCGAGTCTTGAGAGCGCTTGGTGCCAGTGCGGTGGGTATGTCCAGCGTGCCGGAGGTTATCGCCATGCGGCAAATGGGAGTGCGCGTGCTCTCCGTGGCCACAATCACCAACCGCGCCGCCGGGTTGAGCCGAAAACCCCTGAGCCATCAAGAAGTAATCATGACCGGCCAGGCTGCAGGGCGGAATTTGGCGCGCCTTATCGGCGCATCCCTGCCGGAATTGCGGTAGTGGCTCAGTTTCCTGTGGCACGGGCATTCCTTCGCTGCGCTCAGGACAGGCTCTGCCCGTGCAGGGTCACGGCCAAGTGAAGGTGTGAAGAAAACGCGTTGTCATGCTGAGCGAAGCGAAGCATCTGCATTTAGCTGCTTGAAAACAAACAACTGCAGATTCCTCGCTTCGGTCGGAATGACACGGCTGGTCGATTTTTTCACACCTTCAGACGGCCGTGCCGCTTCAAAGCGAGCCACTACTGGCCGCGGGATGAGAAGGTGAATAACCGATGACGTCGGAAGAACTTCTCCAGCACGCGATGCAGGCCAGAGAAAACGCCGTTGCAACCTTCTCCCGGTTCAAAGTCGGCGCCGCGCTTCTCACTGCGGAGGGCAGAGTTTATACGGGTTGCAACATCGAGAACGCCACCTACGGGCTGACAGTTTGCGCAGAGCGGGTAGCGTTGTGGAAGGCTCTCTCTGAAGGCGAGCGGTGCTTCGCTCGAATTGCGGTAGCCTCGGGGGGAGAACGGCCGGCAGCGCCTTGCGGAGCCTGCCGGCAACTGCTTTGGGAGTTCTGCGGTGATCTTGAGGTCGTCTTAGGTAATGCCGCAGGCGTGAAGGAATTACACCATCTCGCCGAACTCTTTCCGCGGCCTTTCGATCAGCGCTCGCTCTAATTCTAGAATTTGCTGCTCTGGAATTTCGGCTTTCTGAGTTCTTCTTTTCGCCGGACGATCTTCTCGGCGCTGTGACGGATGACATCGGCGACGTTGTGGTTGAATGCCAACTTCTTCAGATCGAATTCGTTGACGCGAGGGAGCAAGTGTAAACCTACATCAATAGGGGTTCGAGGATTGTTGACCAGCGCCTTCACAATCACGTAGAGCTTCATGAATCTGCGGTTCAGAGTAATGACCCGCAAGGCGTCCTCGCAGACATCTTTCATGGAGGCATATTTCTCGACTTCGTCCTCGGTGAGTTTGGGCGATTGCATCACGGCGCGGGCCACCAGTTTGTTGCTGTCCCGGATCAGGAGCATTCGCTCTTCCTTAGTACCGGTCAAAGCGGACTTGACCTTTTGCACTACCGACATGCGTTGGGTTCTCTGAATCGCCGTGGTGGGCTTCTGCTTTTGCGGCTCAGGGCTTGAGTCCCCAGCCGCATCTTCTAAGGGAGCGGGAGTGGGAGTGGGAGGTTCGGAAACGTCGCCGGATCGGGCCTCGTCGATGAGGGAGAGAGCGCCTTCCAGCCAGCCACGAACGTGGTCGGTCAAGTTGGGGTTTTGAAGGAGAACCTCTCCCAACTCTTCGCGGTGGGGCGCGAGGGTGGCGGCAACAAACTCCAGGACGGTGACCGGAGTGGAAGGGTCCCGGAGCACTTGCTGAAGCTCCGCGGGGGGCCAGCATTGCAGGGTCTGGAGGGCGGTAACCTGTTCCTCGACCTCGCCTTCGGAAGCAAGCAATACCAGGACTTCGATCTTTTCCTGCAAAGAAACAGGCAGTTCACCTCGGCACGCCTTGCGGCGCACCACTTCCGGTACAGTGCCGGCCCGAATTGTCTCGACTAGTCGCTCGGAAATAGACTATCTCTCAGGGCTGGGTTTTTTTCACGTCCTCGCGAGTCAAATGAACGGACTTCACCTCGCCTCGCCGCCCCAGGGGTTTCAGAGTTTCGCCATTCAGAGTCAACACGATGCCCGAAGCATTTCCCAGCGTGACATCGAAGGTGTCGTGAGCTTTCAGGTTTTCGACCTCGTTGGGGTTCAATACCTTCTGTAGAACCGTCTTGCCGTCAGCATCCACGGCTACCCAGGAGCGTTCCGTCGCGGTCACTTGCAGGGCCAAGTCGGAAAGGCTCGGAACCGCGGGAGGAGTCTGCGAGGCGGCGCTCTGACCTGCCGGCTTTGCTTTTGCTCCAGGGGAGGAAGGAGCGCCCTGTGGCGTGGCAGGCGCAGTTGCGCTGCCGGGTGAAGCGGTGGAGGCCGTCTGTGCCGGGTTGTTTTCAGGCGGGGTGGAGGCAGGGGGTTGGACCGCCGGCACATTAGCAGGTGGGTTTGTGCCGGTTGAAGGGTTTGCGGCCGGATTGGTCGTTGTAGCCGCAGGGGTGCTCGGCGGAACGACGATGGGTGCGCTGACACGCAGCTCCCGGACGCGGCGCGAATGGCGGAACAGGGCATACCCGCCTGCCAGCAGCACCGCGGCTACTGCAAGTCCGATCACCCGCGTCCGCAAAGCCGCGCCGTTCTGGTGCGCCCGGTTCGCCGCAATGCGATGGATGTCGACTTCCGGCCTTTGCCTGCCGGCAAGCTGGCAATCCGTCAGCACGCGCTCTTCGTCCAAGCCCAAAAATCGCGCGTAGGTCCGCACGAAACTGCGAGTAAAGATTCCCCCCGGAAGTTTTGAGAGTTCCTCGCCTTCAATAGCTTCCAGAAAGCGAATGCTAATCCGTGTGGCGGCGGATATTTCCTCCAGAGTCACGCCGCGCATTTCGCGCTCCCGGCGTAAGTAATCGCCGAATCCCGTTAACTGTGGTTCTTCGCTACGCGTCACCAAGGTATCACCACGCTTATCTTATTTACCTGCCTCAGGGGTGTCAATTGATTTGCTTTGCTTGCTCCTTGGCGCCCCCAACCGTACTTGGGTACCATTGAGGTTATGGCAGGAAATGTATATGCTAAGATTGGTGGGAGACATTATCGGGACTTCCCTGGGATAAGTATGGACATACAGGAAGAGGTCATCGAACTTCGGCAGCAAGTCCAGCGCCTCTCCCTCTTCCATGAGGTTGGGAAAGCCCTCTTTTCAACCCTCGACCTCCAAAAAATCCTCCAGACGGTTATGGAGAAGATCAGTGACCTCTTACAACCGGACACCTGGTCACTTTTGATGGTGGACGAGAAGGCTCGCGAACTGTATTTCGAAATCGCCATGGGACAGGGCGCGGAGAAGCTTAAGGACGTTCGCCTTAAGTTGGGAGAAGGCATCGCCGGCTGGGTGGCTGAACACGGGGAACCTGTCCTGGTGGAAGACGCTCAGACCGACCCGCGATTCAGGTCCCGGAGCGACGAGTTCCCGCAGCCGGATACTCATTCGGTGGTTTGCGTTCCCATTAAAGGCCGCGAACCGGTCCAGGGTGTTATCGAACTGGCAAACTGCTTCGGTAAGCAGAGCTTTTCGCAAGAGCACATCCCCACTCTCAAGAGCCTTGCTGACTATGCGGCGATCGCTCTCGAAAACGCTCGGTACGTGCAGCGCATGCATGAACTCACGATTATGGATGACTGCACGGCCCTCTTTAACGCGCGGCACCTCAATTTCGTTCTGGATGCAGAAATTTATCGTTCCACCCGGTACGGCTATCAGTTTTCTGTAATCTTCTTCGATCTCGATCACTTCAAAGACGTCAACGACCTGCACGGCCACCTCGTGGGATCGAGGCTGCTGTGGAGAATCGGCGACCTCCTCAAAAGCAACCTGCGCTTGATTGATTACGCGTTTCGATATGGGGGCGACGAATTCGTCGTGATCCTGCCCCAGACCTCGAAAGAGAATGCCCTGACCGTCGTGCGGCGGCTCAAAGACCTGCTGAATTCAAAAGTCTTCTTCCATTCGGAAAACCTGAGCATCAAGGTCACCGCCAGCTTCGGCATTGCGACGTTCCCTATCGACGGCCGCACTCACCGGGAGATTCTGCGCCTCGCCGACGAGGCCATGTACCTCGTTAAGAGAACCACACGCAACAACATCGCCTTGGCAGGCGAAGGCGTCATGCCTCCTGACCCCTTCCTCGAAGAGCACACCGAAGCCAACACGAACCTGTGAAGTAGCACAGCCACTCTTGGCTGTGCAGGGCACGACACAGGCAAGAGTGCCTGTGCTACGCCGGCTGGCGCAGACCTCCGCCGTTTGAGGTCTGCGATGTCCCGAAGGCACACGGAAGATTTCACCGACCGCAACAGTTTCTTTCGCTTTGGGCGCGAGCCGAAAGGCTTCGATATTCTTCCGGCTATTCCTCAGATTTCGATATAATGGCAGCAATGGAGCCTTGGGAGCGGCGGAAGGTTCCGGGAGGATAGCAAGACATGGCCAAGGCCCTCGGGCGTTTCATCGTCATTGATCCCCGCGTGTGTCACGGTCAGCCGACCTTTCGGGGCACGCGGATTCTGGTGGCCGACGTGCTCGATCAGGTGTCGACCGGTATGGTCTGGGAGGCCATCATCGAAAACTGGCGCGGCGCGGTAAGCCGAGAGGCCATTGCGGAGTCCGTCCGCCTGGCGCGCGAGGTCCTCATGGACCATTCCGAAGAGCTCGTCGCGGTCACGTAATGACCATTCTCGACGAGAACATACCCGAGGATCAGCGGCAGCTTTTGCGAAGCTGGCGTGTCCCGGCGCGCCAGATCGGATTTGAAGTTGGGCGTCCGGGCATGAAAGACGACGAAATCATTCCGCTTTTGCATCGGTTGGAGAAGTCCACCTTCTTTACCCGCGACCTGGGGTTTTACCGTTCCCACCTTCGCCACTCCCGATACGGCCTGGTTTGTCTGGCTGTGGGCCAGCATGAGGCGGCGAGCTTCATCCGCCGTTTCCTTCGTCATGCTGAATTCCATACGCAGACGCGGAGGTCCGGAAAGGTGGTTCGAGTGAACCCGAGCGCCATCGCTTTTTGGCGACTCCACGGCAACGAGGAAGAACAAGTTGCATGGTGAAGTGATCTGACCGGTTTTTCGATGGTCATTTCACGACACTGGTTCGCTACGGGCTGGTCCAAGGCTCTAGCCCTGCGGCCTTAAGGCGTTGCGGTTCAGCGGACCGCAGAGTTTCGCTCTGCGCCAGCCCCGTTGATTTTGACGCCGCATGGGAAAGGCGTGCAGAAACCGTGGTTGACCCGGCCACGGCATTGAAGGCGAATATCATATCCGCCGAAGACGTCATCGCCTCGAAACTCGCGTCAGGACGTGCCCGCGACCTTGCGGACGTTGAGGACATCCGCAAAGCGGCGGAGAGCCAAGGCCCGAAGCCCGCAAAGACAAACCCTCCTGAACCTACCGGCGGAGGTCCTCGTCAGTGACACCTATGAAATGCGTAGGTGACAGCATTTTCTTTACTATTTCCTTCTTTAGCGCGGTGCCGGAGTCACGTTCGTCCAATCGTTGTCGTCTGTATCGTTCAGGTCTAGGAGAAGCGCCTCTCCAGGCCTCAGCAGAGGCGTGACAGCCTGAATAAATATCAGTCCATCTTCCCGCCATGCAAGGGCCACGACTTGGTATTGTTTGCCTGACGGCACGTGCTCGAATCGATAGCTTCCCCTCTGCTGCGTTCTTGCCACTGCCGTTCTCGTCAGGCGCGGAACGAGCTCCGCAGCGGAACCCAGGTACGCCGCCATCATCTGGCCCATCTCTGGTCCAACCGCTCCCAGTTGGCTGCGGCGCTCCCGCGCCTTGCGCTGAAGGGCCTGCAGAGGCCGGCTCTGTTCCAGGGTGAATAGATAAACGCGCAACGGCCCAACCGGCACGAGGTCGTGGCCGAACTGCCTCATGATCCTCCCCTGGATAGAGCATTCGTCGGCTGGCGAGGCGTAGCCCACGTTGTGGGGACTTCCCCGGGTTGCAACGCACCAGATTAAGCAGAGTAAGATGATGACAGGTCGTCTAGCCGAAAGGTCCATGTGGCTCCCTCCTCAGGGACAACAAGGCCTAACAGTGTTTGATTGGACAACTCTGCCTGCCCGGTAGTTATAAGCCGGACCAGGAGAGAAACGCCGGTTGGCGCAGACCTCCGTCCTTTGAGGTCTGCGATGCCCCGAAGGGGCACGCTTCTTACTCCGCCTCAATCCAGCCGGTCCATGCGCCGGCTGGCGCGGACCTCCGCCTTTTGAGGTCTGCGAAGTCCCGAAGGGACACGTTGCTTAGTCCGGCTCAATCCAGCCGGTCCATGCGCAGAACGGATGCGTCGTGAAGGAAGTAAAACCTCCAGCTTGACCACGGCCAATCCCCGGGCGAACTCACCATCCCCCGCTTCACCGGGTTGCTGTGCGTGTAGTTCAGTTTCTCCCGGACCTTCTCTTCACTGTACACATCGAAGGGGTGAAAGCGCCGGTTCCAAAGCCGGAAGTGGGACTCATCATGCAGGGGAAAAACGGTACCGGACCGTTTCCCCGTGGGCTCTTCCTACGATGATAATCCGACGGTCAATTCCAGCCGCCTGAGCTTGATGCGTTCGGCGTGAACCTGTGCCAGGTCGTAGTGCGCCTGCTGCGTGAGCCAGCTTGCGGCGCTGCCGCCGAAAACCTTAGATAGCCTCACGGCCATTTCGGGAGAAATACCGCGCTTCCCGTTCACCAGTTCCGACAGGGTAGTGCGCGTGACTCCGAGCGCGGCGGCGGCAGCCGTAATCGTCAAACCCAAAGGTTCAATACACTGGCGCAACACAAAGCCGCCAGGGTGGGGCGGACTCTTCATCGGCATGGTTTCAGTCTCCTTTCAGTGGTAATCGACATAATCAACGTCCATGACTTCGCGTTGGGCAAAGCGAAAGATCACCCGCCAGTTGGCGCGAACCGTCACCGCCCAAAAACCCTTGCACTCTCCCTTGAGCGGATGCAGCCGGAACCCCGGCACGTCCATATCCGCAGTTGTACCGGCAGCATCCAGCCGCGCGAGAATGTCACGCAGCTTTTCTGCGTGTTCCCTAATGACGCCCCGCGAGTCGTCGTCTTCGTAAAGGCGCCTCAGTCCTTTGTGGCGGATTGACCGGATCATGGCTGACTGTAACGCGTCACGTAACGCATGTCAATAGAAACAGCCGGCGTCGGCACGTATGCGCCACCCGCGCAAATCAGGGTACATACGCTTCCTGCCCCGATCAGGCCGTGTCGCTTGGGCGCAACGATTGATCCGGGAATCTGTCCGAACTCTTTGGTCCGCGAAGCGTTTTGAGGTAGCCGAAGCCTACCAAGCGTTGGTGTGGCTCGTCCCACAGGCGGAACGTGAGCGACTTCAAGCTCGCGAGCAGCGTCAGAGGGGGTACGCTTCGAAACAGCGGCTCCTCGTTGTGGCACTTCTCGAGGTAGTAATTGGGGATGCGCGGACTCAAATGATGGACGTGATGATAGCCGATGTTGCCTGAGAACCACTGCAGAATCCGGGGCAATTTGTAGAACGAACTGCCTTGGAGCGCCGCCCGGGTGTAATCCCATTCATCGTGGCGCTGCCAGGAGACTCCTTCGAACTGGTGTTGCACATAAAACAGCCAGACTCCCCACGTGCCGGTCACCACCATCACAGAAAGCTGAATCACCAGGTAGGCCTTGAGGCCCATCCAGAAGCTGAGCAGGACGGCCACTCCCAGAATCGCCAGGTTCGTCAAATACACCGAATGACGATCTCGCCGGCCCGCACGGGAAGCGGAAAACCGATGCAGGACCAAAAACAAAACAGTTGGCGTCAGCACGAAGAGCACGAACGGGTTCCGCATCAGGCGGTAGGCGAGGCGCTTCCACAGAGGAGCGTCCAAGTATTCCTGGACCGTCCACGTGCGCACGGAGCCCAAGTCGCGCCGGTCCAGATCGCTGGACCCGGCGTGGTGGACGGCATGCGTCCAGCGCCAGTGACCGTACGGCGTGAAGGTCAGCACGCCCGTGATGAACCCCACAAGGTCGTTGGCTCGCCGGGATTTGAAGAACGAACCGTGGCCACAGTCGTGATGAATGATGAACACGCGACCCAAAAATCCGCCGGCCAGAATCGCCAGTGGAGCGGTGATCCAATAGGACACCGCCAGGCTGCGGTACATCAGGACCCAGAGCACCACATACGGAACCACTGAATTGATGATCTGAAAGACGCTGCGCCACAGGGAAGGCTGCTGGTATCGGGCGACGACTTCCTTCCAGGCGAGTGTGTGACCGCGCCTCTCACTTTCGGTAACAACTGGACTCTGGGCTAAAAGTCGCATGCAAACTGATTAAAGCATCCCCGCTGCCCGCGTGGCTGTTCAAAAGTGCTCACTTCGGTGGAAGCTAGTTCGGAATCCGCATCGGCCGGCTGGCGCAGACGCCAAACGACTGGGATCTGCGCCAACCTGTCGTTTCCCGTTGCATTTTCCGCTTGACAAGCCGCGACCGGCGTGATAGCCTATAATTGTGGTCATGATGTGGACATATTGTCGTAGGCGAGGGCCAGAGAGCGACGCGGCGCGAGGTAAGGCGGGAATGTTCCGGCGCGAGGGGAACCCGGGAAATCCAAAAAATGAAAAATAGTGGGAACGAAGCTAAGAAGTACTTGAAAACAAAGGAAAATAGCTTTTTTGAATGCTGCAAATTGCGCGCGTTTTGGGCGCAAATTGGCACAAATCGGACGCTAAAAGCAGCAAAAACCGCGCAGCTTGCGCAAAACGAAGTAAAGCTCCGGCGTGCGATCGGAGGCCGAACAACGACATATTGTCGGCTAGTAGGGGCGGTTCGCGAATCGGCCCTACACCCCGTACGGGCGCGGCGCCTCATCGACGGATTGGGCAAAGCGAGTGTGCGCTTGCAACCCTCGGCGTCTTCTGTCACGATGGCTGTCCGCTATGCGTTGGCAAATCTGTGAGGTGGATGGAGACGCGGTCGCCCGCTTGTGCCGCGAGCTGAACATCCCGAGTATCGTCGCCCGGCTTCTGATCCTGCGGGGAGTCACTGATCCGGAAACAGCGCAGCGATTCCTCCATCCTGCACTCAATCAGCTTCACAATCCCTTCTTACTGGCCGACATGAAGACCGCCGTAGACCGCCTGCGCCGCGCGCTGGAGCAGAGAGAGAAGATCCTGGTCTATGGCGACTACGACGTGGATGGAACCATGTCGGTGATCATCCTGTTGGCAGCACTGCGGGGACTCGGTGGGGAGGTTGAGGCATACATCCCGCATCGCTTGAACGATGGGTACGGGATGCGCGCGGCCATCATTGAGGAGGCGGCGGCCAAGGGTATCCGAGTAGTGGTCAGCGTGGACACGGGCATCCGGGAACACGAAGCGCTGAATCGGGCGCGTGAGTTGGGCTTGGATTGCATTGTAACGGATCATCACCTGCCGGACCGCCATCTGCCTCCGGCCTGTGCTATTCTGAACCCACAGCGGGCCGACTCCGGCTATCCCGAAAAGGTCCTGGCCGGCGTAGGGGTGGCTTTCAAGCTGGTGCAAGCCCTACTGGGCGAGAGGCTCTCCGGCCGGCTTCTCCGGTCTTACCTGAAAGTCGTCGCGATCGGGACGATTGCTGACGTCGTCCCCTTGCTCGGTGAAAATCGGGTCATTGCGCACTTCGGGCTCGAGGCCTTCCGGCAACCTTCGCAGGCCGGTTTGCAGGCGCTGCTCGAGGTTTGCGGGCTCCATCGCTGCGACATTTCGGCCGGGAACTTGGCATTCCGTCTGGCGCCACGCCTGAACGCGGCAGGGCGCATGGAGGATGCACGGGACGTGATTGACCTCTTCACTTGCTCGGACCTGGAGAAGGCGCGTGAGATCGCCGGGCGCCTGGATAGATTCAACCGGGACCGGCAGCGAATTGAAGAGGGGATTCTGCGTGAGATCGTGGAGGAGATGGATGGCCACCCTGAGAAGAGGGAGCGCCACTCCCTGGTGCTCGCCGGTGAGGGTTGGCATCGGGGAGTGATCGGGATTGTGGCGCAGCGCGTGGTGGAGCGGTACCATCGACCGGCGCTGGTGGTGAGCGTAGAGGATGGGATAGGAGTCGGCTCCGGGAGATCGATTCGAGCCTTTCACCTCCTCGATGCACTGGCCTCCATGCAGGAACTGTTTCTACGTTATGGTGGCCATGCCAGGGCAGCGGGTTTCGCATTGCCCGCGGAGCGGATCGTGGAACTGGAAGCGCGTTTCGAGCAATACGCACGAGAGATTCTGAAGCTGGAGGATCTCGAGCCAACCCTGCGCGTCGATGCCGAGGTGAGCGGGCACGAAATCGATTGGACTCTCTACGAAGCGCTGCAGACGCTGGCGCCCTTCGGTTGCGCCAATCCCACCCCGGTCCTGGCGGCTCGCGATCTGCGTCTCGTGGTGGGACCTCGAATCCTCCAGGAGAGGCATCTAAAACTACGAGTGGCCCGCGGGCCTAGGTCTTTTGACGCCATCGGGTGGGGAATGGCGGAGCGGGGCGCGACACTGGTTGCCGGGCAAACGCTCGACTTGGCTTTCACGTTGGACCAGAATGTGTTTCAGGACACCACAACCCTACAGTTGGTGTTGAGTGAAATCAGGGGATGAATGGCGCAGGACAACGCGCAACCCGGCACCGGGATTGGATGACCTGGCTCGTGGCCGGTGCAATGACCGTCACGGCCTTGGCGGTGACCGCGACCTACTGGCTTGCAACACGCCGCAAAGAAAAGCCGGCCGTATTGCCGCAGAATGTCCCCTTCGATATTCATCAACAGCTCTCCGGCTATACCGTCACCCACTCGGACGGTACTCGGCGCGTCTACACCATTCATGCCGCGAGGACGGTGTCCTTCAAACAGGGAGGAGCAACAGTCCTGGAGGACGTGTTGGTGGAGTTGTTCGGCAAAACGGGCAAGCGCCGCGACCTCATGCGCACGCAGCAATGCCAGTACAACAGCCAGAATAGCGATCTGTTCAGCTCCGGCCCTGTACACATTGAGCTCAATTCCGAAGCTGAGAATGCCCAGGCTTCAAACTCGAGAGGCAGCCGGACAGTCTACTTGGATACTTCCAAGGTCTCTTATCAACACGAAAAGTCGCTCGTAACCACCGACGAGATTGTGCACTTCCGTGTCGGGCCGGCATCCGGATCATCCCGGGGGATGGTTTACGCCACGAAAGATGGTTCGTTGGATCTCGAAAAAGATGTGGCCATGGAATTGCCTCCCCGCGACGGTCATGCCTCCAGTCCTCCCATGGAGCTTACCGCCAGCCATCTTCGCTATGAAAAGCCCGGCAGGCAAGTAGTCCTTTGGGGCCCTGTTCGGGTAACGCAAGGCGACCAGAACGTCTCCGCCGGCGGTGGCAAGGTGTTTCTGGACGAAGCGAATCGTGTCACTCGAGTCGAGATGGAAGGCAGCGTCAAGGCCTCGGAATCGTCGCCGGGGAGGCAGGTGGAACTTTCGGCGGATCGCGCGCAGGGCGAGTTCGACCCGGCGATGAGGGCCCTGCGCCATCTGACGGCCGAAGGGAATGTGGCCGGGCAATCTCGCGGTAAAGGGAGTACTAGTCACTTGCGGGCGGAACGAGTTGAACTGAATCTTGTCGGTACTCCCGCAAAGCTGCAGAGTGGGGATGCCTTGGAAAACGTGCAACTTGTGGTCGAATCTTCGCCAACCCTGGGCCAGGGAGAGTCGGCGAAACCGGCGACCATAGAAAAGCGATCGCTCTCCGCCTCGGAACTGAAGTTCAGCTTTCGGCCGAACGGCAAGAGCCTTGAGGATGCGCAGACGGTCGGCAGCGGCAGACTCGTAATCGACCCATCGGATTCCAAGGCAGGGCAGCGCATCATAACCGCCGGGCAGTTCCTGATGACTTTCAGCGCCCTCAGCGACCTGGAAACGCTGCGTGGCCTAAAACCGACCGATATCGTTTTTCAGCCGCCCCGTGACGCCCCGCCGGGCAGTGTCGCCCAAGAGAGCACTGCGGATCAGCTATTGGCCACATTTGACGAGGCGACACACGCCCTTAAGCAGGTAATCCAGTCAGGGAATTACACCTTCCGCGACGCTGACCGCAACGCCAGTGCGGAGGAGTCCGTCTACGTGGCAGCCGTGCAGGGTGTGACCCTGACTGGCCATTCCCGCCTGTGGGATGCTGAGAGCCAGACAAAGTGCGAGCGTCTTCGCGTCGATCTTGCGACTGACACTGCCGAGGGGATCGGCAAGGTACAGAGCATTCACCTCGGAAGTGGGGACCAGGCGGCGAACGGGCAAGCCCCTGACCCCACAAACGTCTTAGCGGACCGCATGGTGGCCCAACGGCGCGGCCAATTCGTACATTACGAGGGACACGTGCGCGCCTGGCGCGGCGCGGATGTCGTGGAATCCACCAGCCTGGACGTTTACCGGAAGGGGAAGCGGATGAGTTCCGGCGCCCAGGTGTTGACCTCCCATCTCCAACCCGCTTCCTATGGGGTGGGAACGCCGCCCTCCACCGGAACCGCCCGTCGCGAAACGCGTCCGCTCACTGTACGTGCCGATTTCCTGGAGGCTTTCGACGGGGGTAGCAAAGCGACCTACCGTGGTCACGTGAAGCTCCAGACGGGGCTGACCACGATGGAAGGCGACAGGATGGATGTTTATTTCTCCCGCATCGGGACAAATCAAGACTCAGAGGTGGACCGTGCCAATGCTGATGGGCACGTCGTAGTTGTCCAACCGGGTAGACGAGCCACGGCAGAGCGCGGCGAGTACTCCGCCAGCACCGGGCAAATCGTCCTCACCGGTGGGCCCCCCAGCATCCATGATGATAAGAAGGGCTTCACAACCGGCCGTCGTTTGACACTGTTTGTCCACGATGATAGGCTTCTTGTGGAGGGAGGTGATGGGACACCCTCTTTATCGCAGCACCGCGTCGCGCCATGAGCGACCATGCAGATTCTCTCTACAGTTGAGCTGACGAAATCGTACAAGGGACGCAAAGTCGTTGATAATATTAGCCTGAGGATTACTCAGGGAGAGGTAGTCGGGCTGCTGGGGCCCAATGGAGCGGGTAAGACCACGACGTTCTACATCATCGTCGGCCTTACCAGCCCGGATTCCGGCCAGGTGATGCTCGACGGAGCGGACATAACGGGCTATCCCATGTACATCCGGGCAAGAAACGGGATCAGCTACTTGCCGCAAGAGCCTTCCATATTCAGAAAGCTCACTGTGGAAGAGAACATCATGGCGGTTCTCGAAACCTTGCCGCTAACCGCGCACCAGCGTCGTGAGCGGCTGGAAGAGTTGATCGAGGATTTAGGGTTGCAACAGGTGCGGCGGAGCGAAGGGTACATGCTGTCAGGAGGGGAGCGAAGGCGCGTGGAGATCGCAAGGTCTTTGGTGATTTCACCCTCCTTCATGCTTCTCGACGAACCGTTCTCGGGAATCGATCCGCTCACGGTCCAAGACATACAGAAGATCATTGTGCGTTTGAAAGGGACAGGGATCGGAGTTCTGGTGACCGACCACAACGTGCCCTACACCTTGCAGGTGACAGATCGGGCCTATATTATTAACAATGGGCGGATATTCCGTGCCGGGTCGCCGGAAGAACTGGGACAGGATGCCGAGGTGAGAAGAGTTTACCTGGGCGATAGTTTCCGGTTGACAATGTAACCGGATCGCGCCAGTCTCTAATGCTGGATAAGTAGTGGGTCAGTTTGGCGTAGCGGCCGCCTAACGCCGCCAAGGGGCGACCCGCGGGTGCGGGATCGCTATCACAAGGATCACAGAATCGTATGGGTGGTGGGCCTGCTCCTAGAATCGGACTGAACCTGAAGGTGGCACAGAAGCAGATTCTGACGCCCGGTTTGGTGCAAATGGTCAGTGTTCTCGCGCTCAATAAACTCGAGCTGCGGGAGATGATTAACCGGGAGATGGTTGCCAACCCTGTTCTGGAAGAGGTTCCGGAGGACGTTCCGAGCATCGACGAGGTCGACAAACGTACTGAGACGGAAAACGCAGAACACACTCCTCCGGCTACCAATCACGTGGTGGCCCGAAACGACGACCACCATGATTCATTCCAAGAGATTGATTTCGGTTCATTCTTCGATGATTACCTCGATCCCGGATACCGATCTCCGGAAGCGGAGGTGGTGGAACGGCCCTCCTTCGAGAACTTCCTTTCTCAGCCAACGTCTCTGGCTGCTCACCTGGAATGGCAATTGAGTCTTTCCGTCTGCTCGGATTCGGTGCGTGAAGCCGGTCATTCCATCATTGGCAACCTGAATGAGGATGGGTACGTCACCGCGCCGCTGGAGGAGGTTGCGCAAACCGGCGGGCACTCATTGGCCGACGTCCAGGAAGCCCTGAGTCTGATCCAGGTATGCGATCCGGTGGGCGTGGCGGCCCGGGACGTGCGTGAATGCCTGTTGATCCAACTGCACACACTGGCTCCCGAGAATACGCTGGCCCAACAGATCGTCTCCGGCTACCTCAAGCAGCTTCAGAACAAGCAGTATCGTGACATCGCCCGCGCCCTGGACCGGCCGGTGAAGACCGTGGAACGTTGCGTGGAGTTGATTCGCAAGCTCGATCCGCGGCCCGGCCAACGCTATAACAACGCCCAGGCGCGGCTGATCGAGCCGGACGTAGCGTTTGTGAAGGCGGGGGATACCTACCAGGTGGTCATGAACGAAGACGGCCTTCCCCAGTTGCGGCTCAGCCACCATTACCGCCGTTTGTTGGGAGAGGACAGTACGACGCGCGAGGTGCGCAATTACGTCAAGGAACGATTCACTTCCGCAATTCAACTCATCAAGAACATCGAACAGCGGAAGCAGACCATCGTGAGGGTTTGTGAGGCGATAATTCGCCGCCAAAACGAGTTCCTGGATCGAGGGATTGATTACCTCCGTCCCATGATGATCAAAGAGGTCGCCGAGGAGGTGGGCGTCCACCCTTCCACGGTCAGCCGTGCCGTGGCGAGTAAATATGCCTACACCCCGCAGGGCGTGTACGAGTTGCGCTATTTCTTTTCGGAAGCTGTGCAGGGACCTTCGGGAGCGGCGACTTCCTTGATTAATTTGAAGCGGCTGGTCAAGAAAATGATCGAGGAAGAAGACGCGGCACATCCGCTTACCGACGACCAGATCACGCAGCAGTTGCAGAAAGTTGGATATTGCGTAACCCGCCGGACTGTAGCCAAGTACCGCGAGGATATGCGAATTCCCAGTACCCACCAGCGCAGGGTAAAAGCTTGAACCTGAGTTCGAAAGGTGAAAACGTTGGTCCCGCCTAGGCCCTTCGCCTGTCATTTCCCCCAGGAGGTCAGCTCATGAACGTTGAGTTTACCGGACGACAAATGGAGGTCGGCGACGATTTGCGCCAGTACACTCGAGGCAGACTGCGGAAGATTACTCGACTGCTGGGTGATGCGTACGAAATGCACGTCATTCTGACGGCGGAAAAACACCGCCGCCTGGCAGAAATCACTTTGACAGTTCGCGATCATACATTGGTGGGCATCGAGGAATCCGGTGACTCGCGGGTTTCTCTCAACGGCGCGCTGTCCAAGCTGGAGCGCCAGGCCGTCCGCCTGCGGGAGAGAAAGCTCACCCGCAAGCGCCGCCCCAAGCCGACCACCACGGTGGTCCTGAACGTTCTGGGCACAACCGCCATCGAGCCGGAGGAACGCCGCACCATCGAGACCGAGAGAGTTCCAATCAAGCCCATGAGCGTTGGAGAAGCAATCGCTGCTCTCGACCAGTCGAAAGCAGGTGCGGTTGTGTTTCGCAATCCCGAGACCGAGCGCGTCAACGTCATTTATCATCGCCCCGATGGAAACTTAGGTCTGATCGAACCGGAGCCGTAGGTAGAAGGGCAGTGGGCAGGTCGGCAGATGGGCAGTTGGGCAGTAGGCAGATGGCACATGGGCAGATCGAGCGGGCAATCGGACAGGTGGGCAGATGGGGCATGAGTAGCAGAGCAAACGGACAGGTCAATCTATCTCCAGTTAAAGGAAGCTCCACCTACGCACCTGATTGCCCGTTCACCTGCCGACCTGCCTACCTGCCCATCTGCCGACCTGCCTGGCTGCCGACCTGCCCACCTGCCTTCTGATTTTCCATGGCAGCCGCCACCAAACCGCGGAGACATTTCGTTCTGATCACGGGGATGAGCGGGTCCGGCAAGGGGTCAGTACTCAAGGCCTTCGAGGACCTCGGCTATCACTGCGTGGATAACCTGCCCGTCGATCTGATCGGGCGGTTCGTGGAAAGATGCCAGCAGCGGGCCAGCCGGACGCAGCGCGCGGCGGTAGTGGTGGATATTCGCGAAGGCGCGGCTCTCAGCCAACTCCCCACGGTCTATCGCGACCTCAGAAACAACTACGCGAATTTATCGCTGGTTTTCCTGGAAGCCTCAGACAAAGCCTTGATCAGCCGCTTTGAAGAGACTCGGCGGCCGCATCCCCTGGGGCGCGACCTTCCGGTGCGCGAGGGAATCCGGCTGGAACGCACGCTGCTGAAGCCCATGCGGCAGCTTGCGGACGTCACGATCGATTCCACGCGGATGAACGTCCACGAATTGCGAGACCTCATCCAGGCGCGCTTCGGGGGACCCTCGGCAGCAAGAGCCATCCGGGTTTCCGTGGTCTCGTTTGGATTTCGGTCCGGACTGCCTCCCGATGCGAACCTGGTATTCGACGTACGTTTTCTTCCCAATCCTAACTACGTACCGCGGTTGAAAAGCAAGACCGGGCAAGACGCGGTGGTGCAGCGCTTCATGGATTCCTTCCCGTCTACGCGGGCCTTCATGAAACATCTGATGGACCTGCTTTTCTACCTTCTTCCCAAATACATTCAAGAAGGGAAGAGCTACCTGACCATTGCGATTGGCTGTACGGGGGGGCGTCACCGCTCCGTCGGCGTCGCGGAAAAGCTGGGCCGCGCCCTGGCGGAGGAAGGCTACAAGACCCGCGTTTCACACCGCGACATCGGGAACGAGCCGTGAGTACCGTCCTTGCCATCGACATCGGCGGAACGCATTTCCGCATCGCTCTCTTCGATCGCCAGGGGCGCCAGTTGGTGATCTCGGAAGGCGAGACTCTGCGCTCAGGCGGCCGCGAATGGATGCTCGACGAGATCCGCCAGCGCACTCTGGCTCTTCTCGGACAGGCGGGCTTAAGCGTGGCCGCGTGCGGAATCAGCTTCGGCGGTCCCGTGGATTTCCGGCATCAGAAGGTCACCTCGGTCCATTCGCCGGGTTGGAAAGACTTTTCATTTGCGCAGTGGGTCGACGCGAATCTGCACCTGCCCTGCCTGATTGACAACGACGCTAACGCGGGCGCGCTGGGCGAGTTCCGTTACGGGGCCGGCCGCGGCACGGAAGCCATGGTTTATGTCACCCTGAGTACAGGCATCGGGGCCGGGGTGATCTTGAATGGGAAGATCCATCGGGGCAAGGACGGCCTGGCAGGGGAATTAGGGCATATTCCCATCTCCGAGGTAGGAAACACCTGTTCCTGCGGAGCTCGAGGCTGCCTGGAGAGTTTCAGCTCGGGATGGGCGATCGCCGAGCGAGGCAGAGAATGGAGGCGGCGCCGCGGAGATTCACTCGCTGCCCTTGGCGACTCGAGCCGGTCAAGGTCCGAGGGGATCACGGCCAGGGAAATCGCCCAGGCAGCCGCTCAAGGCGATCCGGCGGACCTCGAGATCATGCGGGCGGCGGCCCGTTCTCTGGCTCGCGGATTGTTGACGGTGATCCGAATACTCAACCCGGACCGGATTATCCTGGGCGGAGGACTGATTCAGGCCGGTGCGGTCCTGCTCGATCCGCTGCTCGAGTCTCTCGCCAATCTAGCCTCGCCTACGATTGGCTATTCGACGGAGATTGTCGCTGCCGGACTGGGCGCGTACTCGCCCCTGTACGGCGCTGCGGCCATGGCCCTTGACCTCGCGGGACATTAGTAGCGAGGCGCTCTCTGGCCGCCTACCGTGGTGCGGGCGTCCCGCCCGCAGTGGCGCGGGCATCCTGCCCGCGCGTGGGAGCGGGACGCTCCCGCGACAGCGGGCGAGACGCCCGCACCACAACGCCGCCCGTCCATCCCCTGTAACCTGCATTCAATCCCCAACGTCCATATGCGTGACTGCTGGTTCCGCCAGGGCTCGGGATCGGCGAGATGAAAAGGGCAGGGAACTCAAGGAACCAGCAAAGTGCGCCCACCCCGCATGGATACAAGCGGGGGGCGAAAAGGAGGATTCCAATGCGCGGAACAAGACTACTCTTCGCGGCGTTGATGCTGGCTCTTGCGGCCCAGGTGGGATTCGCCAGGAAACAGGCAGACTCGCCTGCACAGATCACGGCGAAGATTGAGGACAAGCTTTATCACGCTCAAGTTTTCAAGCACGGCAACGTTCAGGTCAGTGTGGACAACGGAGTGGCCACGCTGAGCGGGACGGTGGATTCCGTCGGCTACAAGATGGATGCGGAACGCGCGGCGCGTAAGGTGGATGGCGTGACCGTCGTTGACAACATCAGTGTCCATGCCGATGATGTCACGTCCCGCCAGATCGCGGACCAGGCGAGGAAAGATATCGTGACGTACTATGCTTACACCATTTTCGACAATGTAAACCTGCAGCTTCAGGACGGCCGCTTGGCGGTGAGCGGCCAAGTCACGCAGCCCTTCAAGAAGTCAGACATCGCCAACTTCCTCGCTCACATCAAGGGAGTGGCGGAACTCGACGACAACCTCGAAGTGCTCCCGACTTCCCAGTTCGACGATCGCTTGCGCCTGGCTGTGGCGCGGGCGATTTACAGAGACCCGTTCTTCGTTCGTTACGGCGATCAGGCCTTGCCGCCCATTCACATCATCGTGAAGAACGGCAGCGTGACACTGGAAGGCGTCGTCGCCAACCAGCTTGATCGCGTCAAGGCTGAGGCCGACGCGCGTTTCGCGGCCACGTATTTCGCCTTCACCGATAACCTGCGCCTCGAGAAGTCCTAGCGGCGCGCGTCAGGCACTGCCCCCTGGAGCCGATTTCGGCATTGCTCCAGGGGGCGCGCAGCAGGTTGACTGCGATTCAGGTCCGCACTTCAGGACGATTTCAGGTGTAAGATGTAGAGGGAGTGACGAATTATGCAGACGGTCAAGGACCTTTCAATCGAGGAGCTGAAAGCGCTCATCGGCGAGGTGGTCGAGCAGAAGTTCCGAGAGATTCTGACTGATCCCGACGCGGGACTTGCACTGCGACCAGAAATTCGAGAACGCCTTCTGCGGGATCTCGAGGACCCTCGGATCGAGGGTGAAAGCATTCCCGCGACCGAAGTTGCCCGCCGCCGCGGCCTGGAATGGTAGATGTACCAAGTCGAGTTCCGTCCGAAAGCGGCTTTGGACTTTGATCACCTCAATTAACTGCGCGTGCCCACGCGAATCACGCTAGCGGCAGAAACTCCACCCAGCCGGCCCAATCCTCAGGGTCAGAGGCGAAAGCGATCAGCTCCAAATCCTTCACACACTGACCAATGGTGACGTCGAGTTGAGGAGCGAAGACGACCCCTGCGAAGGGCAGGGCGTTCTCCTGACGTCGCGCCGCCTCCCTCAGAAAGTCCTCATCCTGCGTCACCAGCACGCGGCCGAGCGTCGAGGCGCGATCGAGGAGCTTCGGATCTTCCAGCTTGCCTGCGTCGTCTTCCTGCGCGGTGAGCACATCGACACCGCGCAAGCGCAATTCGAATGTCATCGCGTAAGGGACGTGAACGTCCATGTAGAGGCGGATGCTCACCGCTGCATTTTGAGCTTGAGGAGCTTCTGCCGGAGCGCAGGATTGGTGACGCTGGGCCTCAACCGTTCCGCTTCCTCATGCCGCTCCTCAATTTCCGAGTCGAGCTTTTGCTGATTGTCGTAATAATACGCGAGAGCAGAATGAATCTGGGCCAAGGAGAGGTGGGGATGCTGAAAGTGGATCTCCTCGGGGCTCCAACCATAAGCGAGTTTGTCGAGCACGATCTCGACAACCTTTGTGTTGGCTCCCGTAATCGAGGCCACCCCCTGATCATCAATCTCGATGTGAGTCGAAACAAGACTCGCCGCCACGGTGATTCACCCCTTCGATCTCTCAGCCTAATATAGCACAATCCCGGCTCAGGCTACTGCTTCGTCGGCGAGATATGATCGTGGATACTGCTGCTAGCGGTCGATTTCCACGATACTGTCACGAGGGATGCTGTAGGAATCTGAGCGCAGCAGGACTCGTTTGTACTGGGCTGGTTTCTCGGCGGGAAGATAGAAGATGACGGCGACGTTGGGCTGAGTGGCGAGGTACCTGCGCGTGCCGTCGACCCCCATCACAAAGCAACCTGCCGAGCGTCCGTCGGTGTCGGTGCCGGTAGCGGCCAGAACCGCGGCAGAGAGCACGCCCTGGACCGGCCAACCGGTATGCGGGTTCATGATGTGGCAATAGCTTTTGCCGTCAATCTCAAAGAACCTCTCGTAATTCCCGGACGTCGACAGTGAGTAGTTCTGAAGATGGATGACATCCGCGGGCTTGTGCGCATCGTAAGGATCGCGAAGGGTGATTTTCCAGCCCTGCGCGCCGGGAGGCGAGCCGAGGGCGTAGATGCTGCTGGTGCCGCTGGAGACCAGCGCGGAGGTAATCCCGTTTGAGCGCAGGATGTCGGCAGCCTGATCCACGGCATAGCCCTTGGCGATTCCCCCCAGATCGATTTCAACTCCGCTCTCGTCAAACCGGATGGTGCGCCGTTCGGCATCCAGTTTCAGGTGCCGGTACCCGACTCGCTTGAGCACTTCCTTAATCTCCGCCGAGGTGGGCAGGCGGCCCCGGCCGCGGAAGAAACCCCAGGATTTCATGAGCGGGCCGACCGTGACGTCAAAGGCGCCGTCCGTCTGTTCGCTGCGCTGGACGCAGATTTCGAGCAAGTGAAACAGCCCGGGCTCCACGACCACGGGATGGCCGGCGGCCTCGCGGTTGATGGCGGAGAGTTCACTCTCCGGCTTGTAGTTGCTCATCTGCTCGTCCAGCCGGTCAACTTCTTCGAACACCTGCTCCACAACCTCCGCAAGGAAAGCACGATCGCGCCCGTAAACAGCCACGGTGAAGATGGTGCCCATGCTTTCGTGCGAGGCCTCGTAGCGGACGAGGGGCTCAGAGGCAGTGACGAGTGACGAGTGACAAGTGACGAGGAAGGCCGCGATCAATAGTGAATGGTGAATGGTGAATAGTGAATTGCGGTAGCGGGTCATGATTCCGTGGCGGATAATAGGCAACGGCGTATTATTAACGGTGAGTCGTATCGATTCGAATCACAGCACAGGCCTGACGACCGTAACACCTCGCGCCGATACATTTTCATAATTTACAATTTATAATTTACAATTCACAATTCACTATTCACCATTTACTCTCAGCTAACCGTCTTCCTGGGCCAAAACACCTTCTGCCCGGTTTCGACGGCGCGGTTGCCGTAGATCACACCTTGTGCATCGGCGACGCCGATCTCGAGCGGAGCGATGACCGGCTTGCCATCCCGGATCGTGGCGAAGAAATTCGACATTTCGCTCCACCACGGGTCGTGGGCTTCCTCGTATTTATAAATCCCCATCGACGCCAGCCAGCGCTTGGCGTAGAGCATCTCGCGGTCAACGAAGCCCGTCGCCTGATTCGCGGTGCGGTCCGGGAAGATGGGGATTCCTTCCTGGGTTGCAGCCTTTGAAACCGTGGCGCCGGCCCACCAGTTTTCCTTCAAACCGGCATTGGAAACTTTGGCCACGGGCTCACGAAAGAAGAGCCCTTTGCCGAGCGTGATCACCAGGGTTCCGCGATCGCCCATGATTTCTTCTTGAAACTGGAAGTGCTCGTTGAAGAGTACGCCGCTCCACAGGAACTTCTGGCCGTCCGGGTATTCGTAAATCGCCTGGATGTTATCGCAGACTTCGCGCCCATCCTTCCAGTAGTCGATCCCGCCCGTCGCGGTGACTGAGACCGGATCCGCTCCGAAGGCCCAATTCGCCACATCCAACTGATGCGAGCACAATTCCGCAAATAACCCGCCGGAGTATTCCTTGTACATCCGCCAGTTGATCAGGCGCTCGAACTTGGGGTCGGGCACGGGCCGCCGCCAATTGCTGTTGCGATGCCAGTTGGCGCGCACGAACAACACTTTGCCCAGGGCGCCTTTGTGGACCATCTCCATGGCCACCTGGTAAAGGTCGCTGGAACGGCGTTGCAGGCCCACTTGCAGCGCTTGTTTTGGATGCTCTTCCGCCGCCTTGCGAATTTGCATCTCTTCGTCTTCCTTGAAGTACATGGTCTTTTCGACGAAGACGTGCTTGCCGGCGCTCATGGCATCCGTCACCATCTGGGTGTGGAGGTTAAGTGGCGTCACCACCATCACGGCGTCGAGATCCTTCCTCTCCAGCATCTCATGGTAGTTCTCATAGGTCTGCGGATTCGATCCGATGGTTTCGACACCCTTCTTGAGATTGGGAGGATAGATGTCGCAAGTCGCAATACACCGGCCGTCGGGAATGGTCGCCAGAAACTTCAACAACGTACACCCCTCCGTTCCGGTGCCAATCATCCCATAGTTGACGACGCTGTTGGGGCTAGGATTGGCCAGAATGGCGGGCGCTCCGCCGCCGGGGAGTGCGGAGGCCGCTGCCACCGCGGCAGCCGTCTTCAAGAAATCGCGGCGGCTAACGTCTTGGTCTTTCTCCATAGTCAAAACTCCGATCTCAAAAAAGCTAAAAGTTTCGGAAATATTCTACACTCACACCGGACAGAATGCACCTGCGATATACTGGATAAGGAGGACGACTGGGAGAAGTTGAAGCGCTGGACAAAGTTCGTTGCCTGCAACCTTCTGGGGCTCGCCGCCTCGATCCCTGTGGCCCTCGCACAGAGTTCTTCGTTCTCTCCTCCCCCGGACGAAGTCACCACCGAAAGCCTGAAGTTCACGCAAGCCTACGGCGCCATTCAGGAGAATTTCGCGGACCCTGTCGATCCCGATAGCGCGGTTCTGGATGGCGGCATCCGGGGCATGCTCTCGGCTCTGGACCCCTTCTGTTCGTTCTTCGACAAAGACCAATTCGAACTTCTGAAGCAACAGACGCGCGGCGAGGCGCTGGGTTTTGGTTCCATCCTTTATGTGACGCCCGGGAAATTGCTGGTGCTTCAGACCGCCCAAGGATCTCCGTCGTGGCGCGCGGGGCTGGGGCCCGGCGATGAAATCGTGGAAATCAACGGCACGCGAGTCAACCAGATCGACTTTCAATCCCTGGTTGAGTTGCTGCGGCGCTCCCGCTCGCATCCCGTCCGGCTGGGGGTCATCCACCCGGGCCGATACGTCTCGCAGGACTACGACTTGAAGCCGGCGGAAGTGGCCCTGCCGAGCGTGGACAAGTCGTTTTTGCTTTCTCCCGGAATCGCGTACGTTCACTTGAGCGGCTTCGAGCAGAAGACTCCGCAGGAAGTCTCGGATGCCGTGGGCAATCTGTCGAAGACGCCTCTCGAGGGCCTGGTGCTCGACCTGCGCGATAATCACGGGGGCGTGGTGGACGCCGCGATCGGCGTCGCCGGCCTCTTCCTGAAACCCGACGTCCTGGTGATGACCATGCGGGGCAGGGCATCGCCTGAAAAGGCTTACCGCACCACCGCCCCCGGCAAGCGATTCGACGTGCCGATCATCGTCCTGGTAAACGGTGATACGGCCAGCGCCGCTGAGGTGCTGGCGGCCGCGCTGCAAGAGCACGACCGGGGGGTGATCGCCGGTGGGCCAACCTATGGCAAGGGCGTGGTGCAATCCGTCGCGCCCCTGAGCGAGGATACGGGACTTGCTCTGACGAGCGCCCAATACTTCACCCCCAGCGGCCGCTCGCTGCAACGGCCTATTCCGGGAACAGCCCTGGCATCGCCGGGCAGAGAACTCGATCCGGCGTCTACCTCCAGCCACTTCTCCACCGATGACGGCAGACCGCTCTCGCCAGGCGGAGGGATTTCTCCCGACGTCCAGATCCCTCCCCGCAATCTCGACCCCTGGGTAACTTTCCTGGACCAAGCCGGAACTTTCACCAACTACGCTTCGGAGTACTTGACGTTTCACGGGCGTGCCAACCGGACCTTCGAGCCGGACGCCGCCATGCTTGGCGATTTCAGGGACTACCTCACCAGGAGAGGAATTCGCACTCCCGCGGAATTCTGGGATAGTGACCAGGAGTACCTGAAACTCCGAATCAAGGTCGAACTTCTCAACTTGGTCTTCGGCCTTTCCAGCGGCGAGGAAGCGCAAACAAAGGGCGACCCGCAAGTTCAGAGCGCTGCCAGTCTTTTCGCCAGAGTACCCGAAATCCTGAAGGGACCTCGGTCCAGCAAGTAGCGCCTCATCCCACACGACGTTTTCCTTTGTTTTCATAGACATTCTCGCTTTGTTCCCGCATTTTTCGATGTCACAAACCCGGTTTCACGCCAAGGCGCGAAGTACGCCAAGGCCGCAAAGTCCCACCACCCCAACCCCTCCTCATCTGAGGAGGGGTCAAGGGTGGTTGATTCCCAGGCCGATCCTTTGTTTTCATAGACATTCTCGCTTTGTTCCCTCAAAGACCGAGAGGTACCGGATGCCAATTGCCACTGAGCCTATATTCAAACAACTGTGTAAAACATCTGTTTTAATACAGGGTCGGCACACTCGGCTCGCGATTCCGGCTTCGCCTCTCTCGCGCTGTTTGGTCCTTTCTTGGCCTTTAATTGCTCGTCTTTGCATGCAAAACCAGTTCGTTTTGAGTTCGTTTTTTTGACGTTTTTATTGATTCCAAAGGAGTTGTTGAGTTCGTTCCCACGATTTTTAACATCTTTTTCGCACGTCCTCTTTTCCTCGATCCTGGGACTCCGCACGCGAGCTTCTCTGTGCTGGCTCTCGGGCGCTTGCTTCGGTGGACACCCGCTCCCCCGAAATTCACGTCCTCCCCGCGAAAGCGGGAATCCATTGTGTTCCGGATCGATAATGGACCCCCGCGTTCGCGGGGTTGACGAGAAGGGTGGTTTTCATTAGCTCGGGTGGGCGGCAAGCCCATGACAACTCGTCCGTAATCCTGACCCAGGAACCCTACACCCGACACCGGACACCTGATACCAGGTATTTGACACCTGAAACCTCTCAACAGGGTTCTCCTTTGGAGCGGATAGGTGTCGAGGAAGGGGACTTCCTCAAAGGGCGGGACTTTCACGCTAATAGGTTATCATAAGCGGAATATTTTGTCAAGTACCCAACTTGTCAATAACACGAGTGTTACTGCGTTCGCCAAGCCGTGAAACTGCATACAACGCCGCCCGGCACATCCGCCGCGTCTCTGTGGTGCAGAGGATCGGAGGCAGACAGTTTCGGCGCGCGGGAGTAGAATGCAATGCAGCGCGCGCTCTCAGCGGAATCTGAAGGTTGATCATGGTATCAAAGACGATCCTGTTCGCCCTGCTGTTCGTCACCGGTCTGAATATCTCCAACCTGCCGGCGCAAGATAGCCCGTGTACTAAACGCACTATCGCCGTGGGGGTTGTCGACTATGCATGGAATCTCGTGCCGAATCTCACTGCCGCGAACTTTCGCGGGAAGCTTCGCGGCCACGACGTTCAGATTCTTTCCGCCGCTCTCGACACGAATCCACGCCATATCGTTATGTTGCTCGACGCCAGCGGAAGTATGATGGAACCCAGCGAGGGATGGGAGACGGAGAAGTCTTCGTCAGAGTATTTGATTCGATTCGGTCCGCAGGGGGCGTCCATCGCGCAGATGGCTTTTGCAGCAAGTGTCCTAGATACCGAAGGCTTCGCACAAGAGCCATTGACGCTGATGAAAAACCTGCACGCCTTAGTGGATGTGTGTGAGCGGCGTAAGGTTGGCGGACCGACAGCGCTCTTTGATGCCATCCTGAACGCTCGAGGATTATTGGCGGCGCCCAAACTTGGTGACCTCATTTACGCCCTGACCGATGCAGGGGACAACAAGAGCCAGACCAAGGCAAGGAAAGCGGCGGAGCAGCTCGGCACGGCGGGGATGCGGTTTTTTGCGGTCCTCATCAGGCGGGACGTTCAAGATCGTGCGCGAACGCCCGAGGAGCTTGAGGGTCCCAACCAACTCCAATCCGTGGTAAATGTCACGGGCGGGAATATGCTGACCTTGCCCCTTGTTATTACATCCCCAGTGAGATCTTACTATGATGCCAAGACGAGACAGACCGCGCTTGACCTTGCCCTCCAGCGGTTGTACCAACAGATGGGCGAGTTCTACCGGGTAGAACTAAAGTTGCCGGGAACGGTGGACAAACCCACGAAATGGAAGCTCAATGTCATTGACGCAAACGGAAAGCCGATGCGTGGGGTGGAAGTTCATTACCCTCAGGAATTGATGCCGTGCGCGATGGCGAGTCCCTGATTGACTTCGGAGCTTGCGGTGATGGCGGGGTAAAGCAGAAGCTACATCGGAAGGTTTGGAAGAGGTCCTTTATGGTTGGGAAGCAACCCCTCACCCGACCCGCGACGGCTGATGAAAGCGCCGTCGCGGGCCACCCTCTCCCCAGGGAGAGGGCAGTCTATCTTTCACTCCCGACTCCTGACTCCTGCCCTTTCAACTTACTGCCGCGGCTTCGATCTCCACCAGCATCTCGGGGTCGATAAAGCGGGAGACTTCGACCAAGGTGGTGGCCGGATGGATCTCGCCGAAAAACTCCGAGTGCGCTTTCGCCACCTCCTCCCAGCGGTCGATCTTGGTGACGTAAATCCGGGTGCGCACTACATATTCGAGGCCGAGTCCAAGGCGTTTGAGGGCGCTTTCGATATTTCGAATTGCCTGCACCGACTGCGCGTACATGTCTCCCGGGGCGAGAACCTTGCCGGAAGGGTCTGTGCCGGTCGTTCCGGAGACATAGACCATGTCCCCGACCTTAATGGCGCGTGAATAACCGACCTTCGGTTCCCAAGGAGTTCCTGAGAAGATTTTTTCCCGTTTGATCTTCATTTGCGTCTCCGTCTGCAGGGAATCGGTCTAGATCATGATTTGGCGGCGGCCCTTCGGTTCGTTCGCTTGAGGGCGGCCACAAGGGCCGCCCCTACGAATACGGCGGCCACCCGCACTTCACCTACTTTTCCGGCTCGAAGTAGCGACGGTGAGCGCTGGCGGCAAATGCCAGCCGGCGGCGGCGGCGCGCCAGCGCCTCCCGGTAACGGCGTTTTTCATCCGCCGTAACGGGGAGTATGGGCGGAACCTTGGCCGGGCGGCCGTCTCGATCGACGGCAACGTAAGTGACGAAGGCTGAACTCGTCTGACGGCGCTCGCCGGTCAGGCCATCTTCTAAAAAGACATTGACCTCGACTTCCAAAGAGGTGTTAAAGGCGCGGGTGACGAAAGCTCGCAGGACGATCAATTGGCCGACCTTGATGGGATGAACGAAGTCCAGATTATCCACCGACGCCGTCACCAAAAGGCTGCGGCAATGGCGCCGGGCGGAGATCGCTCCCACGATATCAATCAGGTGCATAACTTTGCCGCCCAGGATGTTACCCAAAGGATTAGCGTCGTTGGGCAGAACTATCTCCACCGTTTCCGTAAGGGAATCCGCTACAGTTTTCGCCTTCTGGTTTTTCATGCCTGGCTCTGTTTAATTCGCCTATGGATTCTATACTATGCGAGCCACTCGGGGGATGCAACACGAATCCGCAAGCGTAGCGGGGGGCTGTCATAGACACCCCGCCCCTTACTACGCAAGGGCGCAGGCCTCTGGCAAAGGGGTTCCCCTAGCGATGCGTTCCTAGGGCTTCGGCTTGGGCGCTGCTGGCTTGGCGGTGGAAGGCGTACCGGATCGCGTCGCAGGAGTCGCCGGTCCTCCCGAGGTCGCAGCGTCCGAGGGGTACGCGGCGTCGTAGAGCTTTACGACCTGGTCCGTCAGATCGATTTCCGTAGCCGCGAATAAGACCTGGAGCTGGTCACTTCCCATCACCACAGAGTAACCATTCTTGGGCGCATAATCCTGAATCACTTTCACCATCTTCTGACCTATGCGGCGAAACATCTCATCCCGATCGGCTGCCGTGTCGGCCTGATAATCCTCACTGGCGCGCTTCAAGACCTTCTGCTTCTCTTCCAGGTCCCGGTTCAGGCGTCGCTGTTCTTCGTCGCTCAGCGTGGCGGCTTGTTTCTGCAACTGGTCGCTGATGGCCTGAATATCCCGCTGGTCGTTCTGAATCTCTAGCTGGCGAGGCTGATACTTCTTCTGGAGGTCAGCCATCGATTTCTTCCCTTCCGCCGTGCTGAGGATTGCCTCCTGAATACTGACGAAACCAATCTTGGTTGGCGCGCCCGCACTCTGAGCCAGCAAACACGCCGGGGCCGTTCCCAGGAAGAACAGAAGTGTCAAAGTAGAAACTCGAGTCTTCATTCAATCTCCTTCAAGGATTTAAAGTACTCATTGCGATAACACATTTTAACTCATTTTTTCTCTAAAAGGTGCGAACTACCGTGAATCCGACCCTCCCCTTGCGCTCCCTCAACTTAAAGGGGTTGAATAAGGCCCGGGCAGCTTCGTAGGTAGATGTATTGGGAAATATCGCCTCCGGAGGCAGGACCTGGGGAGGTGTGATGAGAACATTATCCTCACGCAGCCAGTTGTAGCCATAATAAAGGTGAAACGGCGCATTGACCACGGGGAGGATGACGGTCAGGTCGAGCCCGGTTGAACTGCGGGGACGGAGGTTGGTGCTCGAGATGATATGAAGCCGGGTGGGCAACTGGAAGTAGGGGTACTCCGTACTCAACTCCGCGAGGGTTGAAATGGACGTATCAATCTGGAGTTGGTTGGTCCGCAGGACAAAGGCGCTTCCCGCGTCGACAAAAGCCGCCAAGGTGACAGGACCCATAATGGGCACGCGGTATTCGAAGTTGCTGACGAGTTCCGTATCCCCGCCGGGGTAGATGGGCGTGTAGTAGGGGAATTGCGTGTAAGAGCCGCAGGTGGATCCCTTCTGTCCATTGGAGCCGGTCGCCAGAATGGGATTGCCGAAGTTGTCGCGGTTACAGACCTGCCCAAGTCCGGGGAAGAACGCCAGAGGGCTAATGGACCGGATGTCAAAACCCCGAATGTCATACTCGCCGCCCATATAGAAGCGCGAGAAGGGCGGGGGCACGCGGCCTCCGTACCCTTCAATCGAGGCGGCCAAGATGCGCAGGCCGAAGGCATCGGGTTTCTCGGAACGAGCGTTGCGGACCGGGTGCCAGTACTTGAACTCGATGGACGGCGTAGCGGTGTAGACGTTTCCGCCCAACCCGGATATTCCCAGGGTCATCGACAGGTATTTTCCCCGAGTGGGATTCCAAGCGTCATTGATGGTGTTAAAGACGTAAGTCGGCATGATCGAACTGGAGACGATGCCGCTCAGCGCCGAGGGACCGGCCAGGCCGCGGAAGTTGATCGCCTCGAAGAACGACGCGGAAGCCGCGTTGAAGGCCTGCATGCTGCTGTAAGAGTAGCTGTAGGTCACACCGACGCGGGCGAAATGGCGCCGCAAGGGATAGCTGGTAAAGAGGGTAAATCCTGAGGAATTCTGCTGGAAATTCTGCGCATAGTATTGACCATACGCGGAACTGGCGAGTTGGGTGGGATTGACGCCGTATTGATAAGCCAATTGGCGGAGCTGGTCGTACCGGTAATCACTGCGATAGACGGTAAAGCCCAGCGTCATGTTGCGGTCAAAGACGTACGGCTCCGTGAACCCAAAGGAGTAGAGCTTTTGATAGGTTCCCCACTCGGTTTGAATGCTTAAGGTTTCGCCCAACCCCAGGAAGTTGTTGGTGGCGTAATTGGCCCCAACGAAATTCCCGGCCAAGCCGCTGACCCCACCCGAGAACCCGATCTGGTTCTTGCCTTTTTCCGTGACCTTCATGGTGACATCAACGGTGTTATTCGCCTGGTTCTGAGTGATGTCGTAGTCTTCTTTTTTGACCGTATTGAAGAAGCCCAGTTGGTTCACGCGCAGGACGCTCAAGTCCCACCACTGGGAGTTGAACATATCTCCTTCGCTGAGCAGCAATTCGCGTCGAATCACCTTGTCGCGCGTCTTGGTATTGCCGGAAAACTCGATGCGATGAACGATAAACTGCTTGTCTTCCTCGAAGTCCAACGCCAGATTGATGACTCGCCGCTTGTTATCAGGCTCCGGGTCAGGGGAGGCGGTGAAGTTAATGTAACCGTATTGGCCATAGAGCTTGGTGTAGTTCTCCATTGCCTTGCGAACTTTGGAGAGTGAAAAAAGATCACCCTCTTTCATTCGCAGGATCGGCGCCAGTTGCTTTGTGGTGAAGAGCTTGTTGCCGCGGATGACGAACCGGCCCAGGCGATATTGTATCCCCTCTTCAATCGGGATATTCAGATCCACGCGCTTGCCCCGGCCCCAGCTATAAAAGAAAAAGGGGTAGCGCCGCCGGGTGTCCACCATCTTCGTCTCCGGTTCTTTGGCCAGAGCGAAATAGTAGCCGTGGTCGCGATAAAGATCGCGGATGTTTTCGAGGTCGGCTTCGATCCTCTCCTTGTCGTAGGTTTTGTGAAACCAGTAGAACCAGGGTGGAGCGCCGGACGCCCGGGAATATTTCATGGCGCGTTCAAGTTCGTGCGCCGAGAAGACATGATTGCCGGCGAAACGCACGTTCCCGACCTTCACCTTGGGGCCTTCCACAACGATAAACGTAAGAGCGACGGAGTTGGGCGGGATGTTCCGCGTGCGATGCCGGACGGTAGCAAACATCTTCCCATGCGCCGAGAGCATGTCCTGCAGCACCACCTCGGCCCGCCGGACGACCACGGGATCATACTGGGACTGGATGGAGAGAGGAACCTTTTGTTTCTTGAATTCATCCAGCACATCGGATTGTTGAACGCTGCTTAATCCCTTGTAGTCGATGCTGCGAACCAGCTTCTTTTCTCGCACGAAGAAGGTGACGATCAAGCCGCCTTTGGGGGAGTCGGTTGCTTCCAAACGGATGTCTTCGAAGTAGCCGGTGTTCCAAAGCGACATGTAATCCCGGCGGAGGGCAGCCTCGTTGTAAACGTCGCCTTTCTTCGAGAATATGCGGGCACGCATGACCGCGCTGGTGATGCGCCGGTTGCCTCGGAAGATGATTTCCTGGATGGTCTGCTGGACGGCAGGCTGAGCCGGTTGCCCGGGTGTGGTGGGAGTGGTGAGCACAGGAGGCTGCTGCTGTGCAGCAGGCGCCTGGGGGGTCTCGAGTTGAAGTTTCTGTTGGGGAGCCTCCGGCGGCGTCTGCGAGGGCTGTACCGGCGCTTGCTGTCCGGAAGAGGGCGCGCTGGAGGGCGCGGGCGGATTCTGATTGGCAGGCGGCGTTGGCGAGGGTTGTGCCGGCTTCTTCTGCGTGGAAGATGATGAGTCGGGTGAAGAGGGCGGGTTCTGGTTTGCGGGCGGATTCTGGGCCCCAAGCGCCAAGCCAGAACTCATGAGCAGGGCGGCAAGCGCCAGCCCGACTCGCCTCTTCCACGGTCTACTCGGATATGTTCTACAGGTGGCGAAACTTCTCTTCAAGAAACGGTCTTCCCCCTCGTTGTTTGGGCTCAGAGAGTCCGATGCCGGGAATGCGCCGGAAGTTGGCCCGAAGACTCAAGAACATTGAGCCCTTGAGCCATCGAGTGATTGAGCCATTGAACCACTTGGCCATTTAGCCATTGAGCCGTAGGCTTTGTCAATAACCGCGCGCGGGCGTGGTGCAAAGACAAACGGACTGCCCCGTGCCCTCAACACCGTTGAAGCCCCAACACAGACAGCAATGGCCCAATGACTCAATGGCCCGATGGCTCAATGACTCAATGGCCCAATGGCTCAATGACTCAATGGGGCAGGCTGCATTAACGTGCGAGTGGCGTGGCCGCAACGAGCTTGTCATTCATCGAACGATAACAGAGACCGTGGTTCTCTACCACCACTTCCAGAACCGAGGGAGGGTGAATCTCGCCCTGGATCAAGGCTTCCGAAAGAGGGTCTTCAACGTACTTCTGGAGAGCCCGGCGTAGCGGACGAGCGCCATAGGAGCGGTCCTCACAAGTTTTTTCCAGAATCCACTGGCTCGCCTCACGCGACAGGCTAAGCGAAATATTCTTATGCTCCAGATTCTGGTTCATCTGCCCCACCAGCAATTCCAGGATCTGGATGAGATCGTTATCACTCAGCGCATTGAAGACGATGACTTCGTCCAAGCGGTTCAGGAACTCAGGATTGAACAGCCGCTTGACTTCCGACATCACCATGTCTTCAGCCTTACGTTCGCTGGCGCCTTCCGCCGCGGATTGGAACCCCAGGTGAGTGCGGCGTTGCAGGTAGCGAGCCCCGATGTTCGAGGTCATAATGAGGATGGTGTTCTTGAAGTCCACCGTATTCCCCAGCCCATCGGTCAGGTGCCCGTCCTCAAAGACTTGCAGCAGTATGTTGAACAAATCAGGGTGGGCCTTCTCGATCTCGTCCAGAAGGATCACCGAGTAGGGCGTGCGCCGGACTCGCTCCGTAAGTTGGCCACCCTCCTCATAACCCACGTAGCCGGGCGGCGACCCAATCAGCTTGGAGACCGAATGCTTCTCCATGAACTCCGACATGTCGAAACGAATCAGCGCCCGCTCGCTTCCGAAAAGGAAAGCTGCCAGCGAACGTGCCATTTCCGTTTTACCGACGCCCGTAGGACCCAGGAACAGGAAAGAGCCCACGGGCCGGCCGGGAGGTTTGAGGCCGGCGCGGGAGCGGCGAATCGCCCTGGCCAGCGCTGAGATGGCGCGGTCCTGGCTGATAATCCGCTTGTGCAGCTCCTCCTCCGTCCTCAGCAGCTTCGAGCTCTCTTCCTCCTTAATCGAGGTCACCGGTACGCCCGTCCACCGCGACACCACATCTTCGATGTCTTCGCGGGTAACGCTGCCCATGGCCGTTTCGTCGATATTGTATTTTTCGCGCAGCAGCCGCAGGCTTTCGCGTTCCTTCCGCTCCTCATCCGAATAGAAGCGCGCCTTTTCGAATTCGTGGTTGGCGATGGCATTCTCCATGCGATGCACCACGAATTTGATCTTCTTCTGCACGTCGATCATCTCTTCGGGCAGGGAACTCTGCCGGAGTTTCACCCGCGCCCCCGCCTCGTCAATCAGATCCACCGCTTTATCCGGCAGGAATCGATCGGGAATATAGCGGCTGGAGTGGTAGACGGCGGAGCTGAGAGCTTCGTCGGTGTAACTGACCGCGTGGAACTTCTCGTACCGTTCCTTGATGCCGAAAAGAATCTTGACGGCTTCGCCTTCCGACGGCGGGGCGACCTTGATGGCCTGGAAGCGCCGCTCGAGCGATCTGTCCTTTTCGATCGATTTGCGAAATTCAGCCGGGGTGGTGGCGCCAATGCACTGGATTTCGCCTCGCGATAATGCCGGCTTGAGAATGTTCGCGGCGTCAAGGGAGCCTTCCGCCGACCCCGCCCCCACCAGGGTGTGCAGTTCGTCGATGAAGACGATGGCGTTTTGCGACTCCATCAGCTCCTTCATGATGGTCTTCAGACGTTCTTCGAATTGGCCGCGGTATTTGGTGCCCGCCACAATCAAAGAAAGATCCAGTGCCAGAATTCGCTTGTCGGCGAGAAACGAAGGTACATCGCCATCGGTAATTCGCTGCGCCAGTCCTTCCACGATGGCCGTCTTGCCCACACCCGGCTCCCCGATCAGGACGGGGTTGTTCTTGGTTCGGCGGCAGAGGATTTGGACCGCCCGCTCCAACTCGGCCTCGCGGCCGATCAAGGGATCGAGCTGGTTCTCCAACGCGCACTGCGTGAGGTCGCGGCTGAATTCGGAGAGGAGGGAGGCTTCCTTCGGACGCGAACTGGAGGCCTTTTCGCTCTGCGCACGGTTCAAGTCCTCGCGCAAGGCGTTCAAGCGTAACCCGCGTTCGTGCAGCATCTCCGCAGCGAACGATTTGTCCTCGCGCAGCAAACCCAATAAGAGGTGCTCCGTTCCTATATGTTTGTGCGAAAGGCGCTCAGCCTCTTCCGCCGCGAAAGCCAGCACCCGCTTGCACTCCTGGCTCAAGGGCAGGTCCACGGAAGTCGAGACCTTCTCGCGCACCGGAGTCCGGCCTTCAACCTGTTTGCGAATGGACTCAATCGAGGCGTGGGAGCGGAGGAAGCGGTTGGTCAGCGCTTTATCCTCGCGCAGCAACCCCAGCAGCAAGTGCTCCGTTTCGATATAGGGGCAGCCGAATTGGCTAGCTTCGTAGCGGGCGAAAAAAATCACGCGCCGCGCCTTTTCAGTATAGCGTTCGAACATAGGTTCTCAGCCCTCTCGGTCACCCCTACCCCCGGCCCCCCAGGGTTAGCAGGTCACTAAACCATTGGAATCAGAGGTGCAGGCCCCACGGCCCGCCCTACCCGTCCTCAAGCTTTCCATTCGTCAGGCGCAAAATCCGTTGCGCGCGCCCGGCCAGTTCCGGATTATGCGTGGCTAGCACCGAAGTCAGTTGGTGATCCCGGTGCAATCTCTCCAACAACTCAATCACCCGCTGGGCGGTGCGCTGGTCCAGGCTGCCGGTTGGCTCATCCGCCAGCAGCAAGGCCGGCTGATTGGCTAAGGCCCGGGCCAAAGCGACTCGCTGTTGCTCACCCCCCGAAAGTTCACCCACGCGTCGCCCGGCAGTGTTGGCCAGCCCTACTTCCCCCAGCAGTTCCCGCGCGCGCTCCCTGGCTCGTGAGAACTCAAGGCCGCCAATCAACTGCGGGATTACTACGTTCTCAAGCGCGCTGAATTCCGGCAGGAGGTAGTGCATCTGCCATACAAAACCGACGCGCGCATTCCGGTAAGCGGCACGTTCCTCCTGGCCAAACTCACTGAGCCTCTCTCCCATGAAGTATACCGCACCCGTCGTCGGAGTGTCCAGAGCAGCGAGCAGGTGGAGCAGCGTCGTTTTGCCCGTTCCAGACTCACCCACCAGGGCGACCAGTTCGCCCCTACGGACGTCCAGGTCCAGTGCGTCCAGGACGACAATCTCCTCGTCACCTGAGCGATAGATCTTAGTCAGTTTTTCGGCGCGCAATAAAGATTGAGTCATTGGGTCATCGGGCCATTGGGTCATTGAGCCATTGAGTCATCGGGCCATTGGGTCATTTTGCCGTTCATTCATTGAGTCATGGTGTCATTTTGTCTGTGCTTCTTAATGGTTCAATGACTCAATGACTCAATTCCCTTGCCTCCCACCCGCTCTTGCGGTTCGCTGAGACGCCGCGAGGATCGCCAATAACTCGTTGGCTTCTGCCAGCAACTTATCCATTTGCGCTCTCGGCAGTACCCCCGTCTCAACGAGCATCTCTAGCCAGAAAACCGTCTCGTCAGCCTCTTCTACGACAACTCCTATCTTCGATATGAATTCGGCTCGGGAGCGAGCCCGGCACACAGCACGATAATTCGCAGCCACCGATGTCCCCGCTCGGAGCAACTGCTTTCCCATGATCCTGGCTTCGTCAGTTTTCGGCAGGCCTCGAAAAAGCCTCACGATCCGAATCGCCAATTGCTTTGTTCTGTCCCTCAGTTGCTCAGGCTGTGTTGCCATAATCTTGCTTGACTTGCTTAAACAGGCGCCTCCGCCGTGCCACCTCAATGGCTCAATGACTCAATGGCCCAATGGCTCAATTCTCAAGAACCCGGTCGCCTCATTCGTAGCGGAGGATTTCCACCGGGTCCAGCCCCGATGCCGACAACGACGGGTAGAGTGTCGCCAGAAAACTGATGCCGAGCGCTGCCAGGCTGATCCAAACCCCGTCCCAAGGACGGGCATGGAAAGGTACCGAAGCCAGCGCGTAAACATCCGGCTGGAGCGGAAAAAGCTTGTAGCGGCCCCCCAGCCAGGAGCCTCCGTAACCCAGAATCAGCCCCAGCAAAGTGCCGAAGGCTCCGATCAGCAGTCCGTGGAGAGTGAAAACCGCCCAGACTTGCCTCTTCCGGGCGCCCATCGACATGAGCACGGCGATATCCCGGTTCTTTTCCATCACCATCATGGCCAGGGTAATGAAGATGTTGAGGGCGGCAACCACCACGATCAAGCCGATGGTCAGGATGGTCACCAACCGTTCCAGCCGCAGCGCGCTTAAGAGGGAATGGTTCTGTTCCATCCAGGTAGTGGTCTCAAACCCCTGGCCGGCGGCAGCTTTGATCTCCTGGGCCACGGAAGGCGCAAGATAGATATTATCAATCTTGAACTCAATTATTGAGGTAACATCCGCCAAGTCCAGCAGGCGTTGCGCCGCGGGAAGGTTGGTGAACGCCCAAGTGGCGTCGAAGTCGTAGAAGCCGGAATCGAAAACCCCGACCACCCGGAAGTGACGGTACTTGGGAAACAAGCCCTGCGGAGTCAGGTAACCCTGGGGACTGGTAATGAGGATCGTGTCACCCACGTAGGCTCCCAACGACTTGGCCAACTCTTTGCCGAGAATCATGGGATCAGCATCCGCAAAGGTCTGCGAGAGGCCTTCAAGACTTCCTTCCCGCAGTTTCAGCAGCAGGTCTCCGACGTGGACTTCACGCTGCGGATCGATGCCTTTCAAAACGATGCCGGAGGCGCGAGAACGAAAAGAGGCCAGAACCTCTCCGTAAAGCGCGGGAGCGCAGGCGACCACGTGCGGCAGCCTGCTGAGGCGCACGGTCAAGGCGTCGTAGTCTCTGATCCCGTCGTTCTTGGAGCGCAGAAGGTTGACGTTGGCGGTGGCGCCGAGCAGGCTCTTCTCCAATTCCTCGCGGAATCCGTTGTTGATCGCCAGCGCCACAACTAACGCGCAGACGCCGGCCGTGACCCCGATGATGGAGATGATCGTCACTACGGAGATGACCGATTGCCGTCGCTTGGCTTTCAGGTACCGCAGCGCCACGAAGAGTTCGAAACGCATATGCCACTAAGTTACCAACATTCCGGTCAGTCGGGGAAGGAGATTAAAGACGTCCGTTGTCCGTGGTCAGTAGTCCGTTGTTCTTAATCAACAGCCACTGACAACTGACCACGGACCACTGACAACGGACGACTGCTCAGTACGTCGCTCTCCCCCCTGAAATATCGTAGCACTGACCGGTGGTGAACGACGCTTCCGAGGAGACCAGGAAATGCACCAGCGCCGCGACCTCTTCAATCTTCCCGGTGCGCCCCATGGGGATTTTGCTGATCATGTACTGAACGGTCTGAGGCGCGATCGTATCCAGGATCTTGGTCCGTACCACACCGGGAGCAATGCTATTCACCGTGACGTCGCCTTGGCCGGCGACCTCTTTGGCCAGAGCCTTGGTGAGCGCAATCACTCCCGCCTTAGTGCTCGAGTAAGGAACGAGGGTGGGGTTTCCCTCCTTGCCGGCAATCGAAGCTACATTCACAATCCGGCCGTAGCGCCTCGCGAGCATTTCGGGAATCACTGCCCGGCACGTCAGGAAAGTGCCCTTGAGATTCACAGCGTAGACGCGGTCCAAGTCTGCTTCGTCCAATTCCCAGAGGTGCGCCGTCTTGCCCGTAATTCCCGCGTTGTTCACCACGATGTCAATAGGCCCGAACCTTTCCCGCACGCGATCGATCGCTGCCTGCACCGACAGCGCGGAGGACACGTCGCACGCGACGCCCATCCCCCCGAAGGAACCGGCAACCGCATTGGCAGCTTCATGGTTCACGTCCAAAATCGCAACTTTCGCGCCGGCGGCGTGTAAACGCCCGGCAATCCCTTCCCCGATCCCTTGCCCGCCGCCCGTCACTACGGCAACACGATTCGTCAAGCTGAAGAATTGCTCCTGGTCCATTATCTTCCCCCTGCTCCTGATCCTCTGAGCGGCGCAGACCTCGGTTGTGGAGGTTTGCGGCTGACGATGCGAAGCGCGTCAAGCACTGGACTTTACATTATTTCAGCGTAATTATGAAGTCGAACACCGTCGTTGATCTCGAATTGTGGAGAGACCCAGATGGCGATGACGAGCAGTTCAAAGTAAGGTAGGGGCGGTTCGCGAACCGCCCCTACAGCTTGCGCACGCGCAGCGTGTAGAGGCCGGAGCGCTTAACCTCTTCTAACTGTTCCAGCAGTTTCGGGAGGTCGTCGGCTACACCGAGGAAGCGTCCGGAGAGTGCATCTGCCCTGCCCGAGGCCAAGTGCACGACCAGTTGCGCCGCCTTCTCCGGGGGCACGTCCCGCCCCTGATCAAATAGCTTCCGGAACCACGGCAGCCACTTTTTCCCGGCTTCGGATTCAAGCACGTACTGACTCAGCGCAGTGCGCACGGTGCCGGGATCAATAGCGAAAACGCTGACGCCGGAGTTAAGAAGTTCCGCCGCGAGATTCTCGGTAAAGCGGATGAGGGCGGTCTTGGCAACAACGTACGCGCCCATGTGCGCGACCGCCACCGTGGCAGCGCTGGTGGCCAGATTCACGATCCGGCCCCGGCGGCGCGCGATCATCCCCGGCAAAAGGGCCCGCGAGCAAAGGTACGGGCCGCGCAAATTCACTTCGAAGGAATGCCACCAGTCGTCCGCGTCAGCCTCCCACATGGGGCCCAGAGGCCCCGGGGTGGCGGCATTGTTCACGAGCAGGTCGACGGGGCCCAGGGCGGCTTCGACCTGGCGCGCCGCACGTTCAACCGCGGCGGGGTCACTGACGTCGGCGATGACGGCCAAAGCCTCTCCCCCCGCTTGTCTTATAGCGCCCACCGTTTCGGCGACCGGCGCTTCAGACCTTGCGACTACCCCCACAGCGGCACCTGCCTGGGCTAGCGCCGCCGCAATGGCGCGCCCCAGGCCGCGGCCAGCCCCGGTCACGATCGTAACCTGATTTCGAAGTTCAGCGCTCATCGCTAACTCCCGGAAAGAGCCCACGTACGAAAACGGGGGCGGTCAATGACGAAAACTGGCAACTCGGGGTGACGGAATTGGCCATAGGTTGGTATCGCTGATCTTAATTCGGTAATTTTCAGGTACTTTATAGAAATATATATTCTTTACTTAGTAATGAGCGAGGTTTGCGGGTCCCACATGGCTTGCAGCCCTCGACAGGGCACACTTTTGCCTAAGTCTCACGTGCACAACTCTTCCCCCTCGTGTTCAAATGGGAATGAAGAGGTGCGGGTCAGTCTGTTGTGCGCCGACCGGAGACTCCGTCCCTCGGGACAGGAGTGCCTAGGATTATAACTGGCAGCGAAATTGCCCCGAGGCTTGTTTCGTCCGCTTTCGAGCCTTAGCGTTGTGAAGCAGATCCTACCTGCTGAGCCCGCCTGGGCAAGGCCGACGCTAAGCGGAGAATGTGACGGCACTCGTCAAACGAGTCATTAACTGTCGGGCCGCGACCACAGGACCAAACCATTCGCCAATCGTAAGCTCGACTCGGGTGTCTTATGCGGCGGGCATCATCTGCAAGCCCTCACCTGGGAACCGCTCTCACAAGAACGCTGCCCTGCCTCCACTTCGCGACTCACCAACCCGCAGCCCAGCCGCCGACTCGAATGGAGCGTAACCAAGTATGAAGCATGGGACATCCCAAGAGAGAGCTTTGCTCAGGCAAGCATTCGACCTCCTCTTGGAACTTCGCTCGCGGCCCGAGGCACGCGGACTCCTGGGACAGGCTGTAGCGTACCTGCGCCCCTTGGAACGCCGGGGAGAGTCTGACAGACTCCCCCTCGTCGTTGCCGTCTGAACGGTGCGTCTTAAGAGTCTCTAGGCTGGCTTCCGAACTGCCGGCCGCACGAGCCGACCGGCCCGTCGCACACTACTTCCTGCAGCGCTCGGGCACACTCGCCGCGAGTTCGGTTTGTCCAGCCCTGCGGCTACTCCGTCGCCTGAGGAACCGGGGTACTCGGGGGTTCAGGCGCGGCAGGCGCTTGGCCGGCTCGCAGCTTGGCCATCTCACGCTGTAACTCCGTTGCCAGGTCTTCTAAAATGCGCAACTGTTCGCCACGGCGTTTCAAAGTTGATTCGAGTTTCGCTACCTGCTTTCGCAGCTTATTGTTGTCCCTGCGCAGCAGGATCAGGCTTTCACCTGGGTGGGGTGGAATGATCCGTCCACCCGGCCCCGGCTGGCCGGTCGGTAAAGGCGCAACGTGGGCCTGGGTTTCCTTGATCAGCGTTTCCAGTTCCTTCCGTTCCAGCCCCGGCGGGCACAGTTGCCGTAGCGCCAGCAGGCGGGCCAGGTCAGGCCGGTTGCGGCCTCGCTCCCAGTGTTGCACCGCTCCTTTGGTGGCGTTCAGCAGGCGCGCCAGGCCCTCCTGGCTGACTTCCAATCTCTGCCGGACCTTCTTCACTACTTTCGCGGCATTCATCTCTTCCATGGTACATCCTCCTCTCGTGGCAAAAAGAACACTTGACGCTTTTAATAACTATAGGCTATAATTACTTGACCGTCCAAGTCTAGCCGCGGTCCTCAGTTCGGCTACCCTAGAAGGCACAACCTCCGCCCTCCCGGATGTGGGGCCGGGTTCCAAGCGGCGGACGGCTTTTCCCCAGGCAGGCCTGTTCCTTGAACCTCTTCGGCCTGCCCTCGCGTTTTCCTCTGGTGTCTTTGTCGCAATCACCAGGTGGCGGGCAGATTCGCGGTCAAGGGGCTCACTCATCGCCATGCGACTCTCGGGTTCCAAGCGCCTCCACGATTATTCCCTCGCCCCGCTTGCGCCGAATTACCCGCGGACGTTCTGGTTCAGGTTCCCACTTCATTCCAGCCTCCCGCCCTCGGGTTTCATCTCTTCCCGCTTCTCGGAACCTTGGAGCGCAGACTTGAAGAAAAGTGGCCTACTCTGCTTTGGACGTTCCTCGGCTAGAAAAAACTTAGCCTACCTCCCGTGCCGTCTAGGAACAGATGGTAGCACATTTCATATTATTTCGGGAGGGGGTAAATTGAAAAAAGTTCTGAGGCTTCGAAAACCCCCCAAGACCCTTTGTCCCACACCGCTTCATCAGCAGTTTCACCGCCAGCTTCCATCCAATCTCTCAAGGAGTACTAACATGCCGTATGATAATTGTCGTAAGGCTGCAAGGTTATTCTCCTCCCACCTTGGTGTCGTTCGCCCGGCGCCGGTTGCCTCAACTCGCCGCGGGTTCGCTCGTCAGGCGGCGGGAGTCCGCCCGCCCGAGTCGTGTGCGTCGCTGCGTGGCCAGGCCGGAACGCTGCGTCGGGAGTCCTACGTCGCCCGTTGCCGCCACAAAGCGTGCGTTTTTCCAGCTCAGCCCGGCGCTCACGGCGAGTGCGCGTATCACCGTCGCCAGTCCGCAGAACCTGGTTGCTTCCAGTCCTTGCAACCATCGTCCTTGCTTCTCGACCAGGCCAAATTCGGCTTGCCGGATACCGAGCCGGACGATGGGCGCGTACAAGATCGCCATCGGCTGGCAGCCGAGCGCGTGCGGTTTCTGCTGGGCGAGGCTGTCTAGCGGGATCCGCCGTGAGCTTTGACCCGAACCAACCTGCTCCCCCCGGCCAAGGAGATGAACCAAGGCGCGTTCCTCGGCGGGGAGTAAAGTACGCCCAATTCCCCGTCGAGATTCGGAGGTGCAGGCGCGATGAGTGTCGGTAGACTAAGAGCACCCGGGTGCGATGCTCAGAACTTCGCAGCATGAACTTCATCCCGGGTGCCGCTTTTCGACTATGAACTTTGCCGGAGGAATTGGAAAGCCATGAAACTGAAAGCCGCACGATCTTTGAGCCCGGCCCCGGTGAGGCGGAATTCCAAATCATCCGCTTCCGCCTTGCCGATGCTCACTCCCATGCATGCCTGGCACATGCTCTGCCGGCGCACCGGCGGCAATATCTCTCTCACGACCTTCTACCGCTGGATCAATTCCGGCCGCATCGGGGTGGTGCGCGTGGGAGCACGCTATCTTATCCCGTTACCTTTACTCGAAGAGGTTATCGAGAAATGTCTGGACGGGGAGCGAGTTTGAGGGTTCAGACTCCCTACGGAGAGGGCCTTTGTTAAGGCCCGGTATATCGCCGACGACGCCGGGCACGCTTTGCCCATCGTCCACTCAGCACAGGATGGCCTCCCATCTGCCCATCTGCCTACCTGCCTGTTGCCCACTGCCCAGTGCATTAAAACGCTTTCACTCTCCCGCACTTTCTGGCAGACTATGCGGCTGAAGATTTTTTCAGGAATCGCATTCGTCAAAGGAGGTCTTGCCTATCATGAGGAAGTACTCGTGCAGTCGGCGTGAGTTCATGCAATTAGGTGCGGGCGCGGCGGCGGGCGTAGCCGCCAAAGTTACTCTACTGGAGCCCCAAAGGGTGTGGGCGTCGGCGGGTCCCGTGCCGCCTTCGGACACTGTCAGGTTCGGCATTATCGGGACAGGCACGGAAGGTTGCGATCTGTTGCGTGCGAGCTTGGCGGTACCGGGCATCGAATGTGTTATGGCAGCGGACCTGTACGACAGCCGCCATATCGCCGCGAAGGAAGCCCTGGGAGGAAAGGAAATCGAGACCACCCGTGATTACCGACGTGTCCTCGACCGTAAGGATATTGACGCCGTGATTGTGGCGACGCCCGATCACTGGCATCGCAAGGCGGTGACGGAGGCTGTGGCGGCGGGTAAGGACGTCTACTGTGAAAAGCCGATGTCGCACAGTCCCGAAGACGGCCTGGCCATGGTCGAGGCTGTTCACAAGTACAATCGTGTGCTCCAGGTTGGCAGCCAGCGCGTGAGTTCGATTCTCTATGCTAAGGCGAAAGAGATTTGGGATTCCGGCAAGTTGGGCGAGGTGGATACCATCGAAGCGGTATGGGATCGGAACACCGACAGCGGCGCCTGGGTCTACCCGATTCCGCCCGACGCCAGCGAGCAGACGATCGATTGGAAGATCTGGCTCGGCGGCGCGCCTGAGCGGCCGTTCGACCCCACACGCTTCTTCCGTTGGCGCTGCTACAAGGATTACGGGGCCGGCCTGGCGGGAGACTTGTTCGTTCACCTGCTCTCCGGCATCCATTTTGTGACGGGCACCAATGTGCCGCCCCAGCGCGCCCTTTCCACCGGCGGGCTCTACTACTACAAAGACGGCCGCGAGTTTCCGGACCTGCTCTGGACCGTGTACGATTACCCCCACTTCCAGGTGGCGTTGCGCTGCAACCACAACAATAACTACCAGAACGAGCTGTTTTCCTTCTACGGCAAGAACGGCACCATGCTCATCAGCGAGACGACGGTTACCTTCCGCCCGCAAGCCTCCAGCCACCAGCCCGAGGACTACTCAATCGGGAGCTGGCCGGCGAAAATGCGTGCCGAGTACTTTGCAAAATGGCGCGCCGAACATCCCGAGCCGACGCCGGGAGAATTCAAGATCGATGAGGAAGATGAGCTCTTCACAACGCCTCCGCATTACAGCGACATGTCCGACCACGAGGCCAACTTCTTCCGTGCGGTGAGGACACGCCAGCCGGTGGTCGAGAATGAGGTGTTTGGGAACAACACGGCTCTCGGATGCCACTTGTCGAATTATTCCTATTTCCACAAGACGCCGGCAGTGTGGGACGCGAGTGCGAAAAAGATTACGTCGTAGGTTTTAATGAGGATTGCAGAATTAAATGGCGCCACCCCCTCACCCCCCGGCCCCTCTCCCCCAAGGGGGCGAGGGGAGAAACAATTGGAGTTTATGCCCCCGACCCCTCACTCCCAAAGGGCGAGGGGAGAAATAAGCGGAGTTTACGGCCTCGCCCCCGTGGGGGCGAGGGTGGCGCGCAGCGCCGGGCGAGGGGGTCGGCCCGTCACGATATTACGCACTGAATTCAGGAGCGGCGGCGATTCAAATGTTCAGGAGGTTTAACCCATGAGCGAGCAGCGGATTTCCAGGCGTAAATTTATGCAAGCGACGGCGTGCGTGGCGGGCGCAACGCTGGCGACCAAGTCTTTTCTTTTAGAGCCGGGCCCGGCTTATGCCTTGCCCCGGCCCGTGCCCGCCGGTGACACACTGCGGATGGGCATGATCGGCGTGGGGATGCAAGGCTCCGGGTTGCTGCGGACGAGCATCGGGCTCCCGGGAGTGGATTGTATCGCCGCGTGCGATCTGTACGACGGGCGGCGCGAGTTGGCAAAAGAGATCGTCGGCAAAGACATTCCCACGACCCGGCAATACAAGGAGCTTCTCGACAACAAGGATATCGACTGCATCGTGGCCGCGGTTCCGGACCACTGGCACAAGCGGATCGTGGTGGACTGTTGCAATGCCGGCAAGGATGTCTACTGCGAGAAGCCGATGTCCCACACGGTGGAAGACGGATTTGAGATGATTGCCGCGGAGCAGAAGAACAAGCGAATCGTGCAAATCGGCAGCCAGCGGCGCAGCGACATCGTCTATACCAAAGCCAAGGAGCTTTGCGAAAGGGGCGCGATCGGCGATCTTTGCCTGGTCGAAGCCCAGATGGGGCGCAACGACCCATGCGGCGCTTGGGAGTACACGGTGCCGCCGGACTTGTCGCCGGAAACTCTCGATTGGGAAACTTGGTTGGGCACGGCTCCGAAGAAGCCCTTCAATGCTCTTCATTTCACTCGCTGGCGTTGCTGGCAGGATTACGGCGAAGGCATTCCGGGCGACCTTTACGTGCATCTCTTGACCGGCGTCCATTACGTTGCAGGAATCACCGCCCCGCCGAAACGCGCCATGGCGATGGGCGGCCTTTTCCGCTGGCATGACGGGAGGGATGTTCCCGACTCGTTGACCACCATCTACGAATACCCGCAATTTCGCGCCACCCTTCGAGTGACGCTGAACACCGAGACGGAAGAGGTGACCCGCTTCATGGGGACGCGGGGATTGCTCGAGATTCGTAACGGCGAGCTGACCTTGACACCCCAGTCTGGCGCCGACTACGCGCCCTGCACTCCCGGCTGGCCCAGAAAAATGCGAGCTGATTATGCCGAGGAGTGGCACAAAGAACATGAATTCAAACCCGGGTCTTTCTCGACCGAAGAATCAACCCGTTATTACGCGCCGCCGGGCTACAACGATGATCGGGAGCACCTGTGGAACTTCTTCGAGTCGGTGAGGACCCGGAGGCCTTCAGTCGAGGATGCGACCTTCGGAAACAACACGGCCCTTTGCTGCCACTTGGCCAATTATTCTTACTTTAATAGCACCATCGCCAATTGGGATGCGGGCAAAAAGAGAATCTTGGGCTCAGCGGCTTCCTAAGGCGAGCTTTACTTTAGGCGAAAAAAATTCGGGCCCCTCGAATGGGGCCCGAATTGAAGAAGAGGAACTCGGTCCCGCCGCGGTCATGCCGCGAAGCCCTGGGGGCAAGGTCCTCTCGACGAAGATCCGATGCTCCGGCGGGACTGGAGCAATCATCAACCCGGAGCGTGTGAGCAGTCCAATCGTTCCTTTTTATAGTGATCATAAAAAAACCATCACGGCGGCAGGCCAAATAATCGAAACTCGAAATCCGAAATTCGAAACTCGTCGCTGAGGAATCAGTACCGAAAATGGAGCGCCGGATTGGGAATTCGAAGGGCAATTCGATGATGCGGTAAATCTGGAGTCTTCGGGCGGTTATCGCGCGGGAGTTCTTGTCTTCGAGTTTCGAATTTCGATCTTCGAGTTTCGAGTTCGAGAGGGCGCATGCCAAGCGGCGCAAAAAGCGGTTTCTCCAAGCCCGCGCGGGGCAACCCGGAATCGGGCACAGAGGAACTTCTGGTCAAGGTGGCGGGCCGTGACGTGGAAGCTTTGGCGAGCTTGTATGACCAATTCGCCCCCAGTTTAATGGGAATTCTGGTAAGGATATTATCCTCGAAACTGGACGCCGAGAGCGCTCTGCAGGCGGTCTTCCTGCGACTGTGGAAAGAAGCGCCCGAACTCGCCCAAGCCAAGGGGAGCGTTGCCGCTTGGTTGGTGCTCATGGCGAGGCAGGTGGGCTTAGAGGGTCTTCGCGCCAAGCGGGCCGGGGCGGCGATATCGGTCACGAGCCGGGGCCGGCAGGGTCAAAAAAAGGGGGAGAAGGCGGCGGACAAGTGCATTGATTCGACAACGGATTGGCGAAAGCCAGGGGAACAGTCACCCGCCGAGCGTGAACGGCACAGCGGCCTTTTCCTCGCTCCGCCCCAGGTCTGGCTGCCGCGGCCGGAGGATATCGCCTGGGCGGAGGCGCGCCTGAATCTACTGCAACGAGCGTTCGATCAAATGCCCAAGCCGCAGCGCCACGCGCTGGAGCTTGCGGTGTTCGAAGCTTATAATGAAGTCGAAATTGCTGCGCAGCTCGGCGAGCCCCTGGGCAAAGTAAGCGCGGGCTTGCGCGCCGCATTTACTTTTTTGAGGCACCGCCAGCACGCGGTGTTGGGGACTTGGACTGCCGACATCTAGAAAGCGTTTACGAACTGTTCCTGCTCGGGGCGCTCTCGGAAGAGGACTCGGTGCCGCTTCGGGAACACCTGGCCTCGGGCTGTGAGCATTGTTTGGAGAGGCTCAAGGAAGCCGCGCGAACGGTCTACCTGCTGAGCCTTGCCGCCCAGCCTGTGGCGCCTGGGCCGAAGGCCAAGGCGAACTTGTTGAGGCAGGTCAAAGGTAAGTAATCAGTTGTCAGCCATCAGTTTTCGGTAAACTGATAACTGACGACTGACAACTGACGACTTTCCTATGGCTTTACGCCGAGAATTGGGCTTGATCCAAGCTACCTCCTTGGCCATCACGGACATGGTGGGGATCGGTCCATACATCACCATACCCCTCTTTCTGGCTACTATGGGCGGCCCCCAAGCCATGTTGGGCTGGCTGGTGGGGGCGTTGCTTGCTTTCTGCGACGGCCTGGTCTGGGCGGAACTGGGCGCCGCGATGCCCAAGGCGGGCGGGAGCTACAACTATCTTCGTGAAGCCTATGGCGCGCACCGCGCGGGGCGCTGGTTCTCGTTCCTGATGGTCTGGCAGATTATGTTTTCCGCCCCACTCTCGGTAGCCAGCGGCAGTATCGGCTTTGCCAATTATCTTCACTATCTGCTGCCCCAAGTGTCGCCAGTCGGCGTGCGGATCATCGCCGCGGTTTTCCCTTTGCTGCTGGTCGTGCTCCTTTACCGGCGCATCGGCGCCCTCGGGAACCTCTCCGTAGTGTTGGTAGGAGGCGTGATTCTGGGTTGCTTTTGGATCATCTTTTCCGGGCTGCCTCACTTGAGCGCGGCGCGCCTGATGGATTTCCCTCCCGCAGCCTTTAACCTGCGCTGGATTTTCTGGGCAGGGCTCGGTCATGCCACACTCTATGCTCTCTACGACTACTTCGGCTATTACAATGTCTGTTACCTGGCGGAGGAGATTCGCGACCCCGGGCGGGTGATCCCGCGCGCCATCATGTTTTCGATTCTGGCGGTCGGAGCCCTTTACGTGCTGATGACCGCCTCCTTCCTCAGCGTGATTCCGTGGCGCGATGCCATTCACAGCCGCTTCATCGCCTCCCTCTACATCGAAACGCTCCAGGGGGCTGCGGCAGGCAAAGTAATGACGGGACTGCTGCTCTGGATTGCTTTCTCCTCGGTTTTCTCCCTGTTGTTGGGATACTCGCGCATCCCCTACGCCGCGGCGATCGACGGGAACTTCTTCCGTGTCTTCGCGCGCCTTCATCCCAAGGGTCAATTCCCGTATGTCTCGCTCATCACCCTGGGGTTTGTGGCTTCGATTTTCAGCCTCGGCCGTCTCAATGAGGTCATTGGAGGCCTGGTCGCCACACGTGTGCTCATTCAGTATCTGCCCCAAACGGTGGGCTTTTTCCTGCTCCGCTCTCGAGCCCCTCAACTCCAGCGGCCATTTCGGATGTGGCTTTACCCTGTGCCTGGAATCATCTCGCTCTTCGGCTGGCTGTACGTGTTGGCAACCGCCGAGAGGAAGTCAATCTTTTTCGCGTTGGCGGTTTTTGCGGTGGGTAGCGCGGCTTACTTCATTCGAGCACAATTGCAAGGCGAGTGGCCGTTTAATCGGCAGGAAGTGGGAGGATAGACGGACAGTGCACAAGCGGGTGTTAAATCCCAAGGAGGTGTAATACACTCTAAGCGGAGGCAGTCCGATGAAATCTCTTGACGAGTTAGTTAAAGAACTACCGCCGGAATTGCAGCAGGAGGTACAAGATTTCGCGAGGTTCTTATTGGAAACCAAGGTGCGCCCCAAACAGTCGAAACTGCGGATGAGTTGGGCCGGGGCTCTGTCAGAGTTCCGCGACCAGTTCACTTCTTTGGAGCTTCAGAAGAAGGCGTTGGAGTGGCGGGGTGACTGATGTCGAAGCTCCGCCGAAATACGGCCTCCCTCCCGCTGGACGACGCCCTGTTTCGCGTCAAGCCGCGCAAGGCCGTGCCGTTTGAGTTCGTGCTCGACGGTATCGCCGCATTGTCGCCGTACACTCGTCCCCTGTTCGGCTGCATTGCGGTCTACGTTCAAGACAAGATCGTGTTCGTTCTGCGGGATAAGCGCACGAGCAGGGAAGACAACGGCGTCTGGCTTGCTACGACCCGGGAGCATCATGAGAGCCTGCGACGCGAGTTCCCCAGCATGCGGTCCATTAAAGTACTGGGGACGGAAGTAACGGGCTGGCAGGTGCTTCCCGCCGACGAGCCGGATTTCGAGGAAGCGGCACTGCGCGCCTGCGAACTCATCCTCGCCGGAGATCCGCGAATCGGCAAGGGGCCTGGCGCGCGACGCACCCCACCACCGGCTGCCAAGCGGCGAGGGAGAACCTCGAAGCAGGGAAATGGTTAGTGGCTTTAGGCGCAATCCGCGGGAAGCCGTCTCGCCAGGAACATTCCTTCATTGTGGATGATTTGAATATCATCGCCGTCGGCTCTCGCCGAGAAGCCTGCTTTATCTCCCGGCATAGACTCTTCCATCTGTTGGCGCGTTTCGGCGTAACGTTTCTTACCCGGCACAGCGCCCGCGCGTTGCATCCACTGATTGAAGGACCGCGGCCGGCGTCGAAGCGACTGGCGGAATACCTCGAGGCCATGCTCTTCGAACATGCTGAGGAAGCTGGTGAGGCGAAGTGAAGAGGTGTGGGAAGGGTCGCGAAGCCTCTCGATGTGATTATAAAGTTCAAACTTCGCGTCGCTTTCCGGTGCCAGCGGATCGAGGATCAACAGCCTGCCTTCGGGCTTCGTGACGCGGATCATCTCCTGGAGAACCGGCTCCGGCTTGGTGATGTGGTGAAAGGCATGCTGGCAACTGACCAGATCGAAGCAGGCATCGGGAAAGGGAATGGAGTCCGCATCGCCCCGGGCGAACGCTACATTGGCGATTTGCTTCTCAGCCTGGAACTGGCGCGCCTGGCGAAGCATTTCAGGTGTCAAGTCGATGCCCAAAGCGAAACGCACACGCGGTGCGACCGCCAGAACGAATGCGCCCGGCCCACAGGCGACGTCAAGTACGAGTTCCTGAGCTTGGGGCTTGGCAAACTCCACTTTCTCGGCAAGAACTTCCAGTGAATCACGCACCGCAAATTTGGAAAAGGCGTCGGCCGTCTTGGTGAATTGTTTTTGGACTGTTTCTTTATGTTTCTTGGACATAGATGCTCTCAGCTCTCAGCCATGCGCGAATTCCGTGCTGAGAGTCAGCGGCGGATGTGTGCCTTCCTGGGATTTATCCCGCTCACTTCCAAAGAGTAACAGGCCGGCGCGTGGTGTCAAGCGCCTCCGGCAATCGCCATTCGCAGATTTGAGATCTCAAATCTGCGATTCCAAGTTGCAGATCGCGGGTGGGGGTCGTGAATCAAAATTAGAACTCCAAATCACAAAAATCACTCTTGTTATTTTTCGACGTCACGAGTACGATGATCTGGAAATCCCACGAGGCGGTGGAGCCAGCTTACAAATTGGAAGAGTTGCCCCAGTGCATTGTCGAATTACGAGGCGTTAACAAGCGCTACGGGGAGCATACAGCGCTTGAGGACTTTTCCCTGGAGGTCGGCAGGGGGGAATTCCTAACGCTCTTAGGGCCCAGCGGAAGCGGGAAGACGACCATCCTGCGTCTGGTGGCGGGGTTCGAGCAGCCTCAGAGCGGCCAGATTCTGATCGACGGACGCGACGCCTCGCCCCTACCTCCCTATCGGCGGAACGTCAACACCGTCTTTCAGCATTACGCGCTTTTTCCCCACCTGAATGTGTTCCGCAACGTGGCATTCGGCCTCGAACAGAAGAACCTGTCGCGCCCGGAGATTGCCAAGCGCGTTCGTTCCCTCCTCGAGATGGTGGAACTCCCCGGAAAAGAGGACCGTTACCCCCATCAACTGAGCGGAGGCGAACGGCAACGCGTAGCGCTGGCGCGGGCCCTGGTTCTCGAGCCGGCGGTGCTGTTGCTGGACGAGCCTCTGGGCGCACTCGACCAGAAACTGCGCCAGCAGATGCAAGTGGAACTGAAGCGCCTGCGCGAGCGCCTGGGAATCACATTCATTTTCGTCACCCACGATCAGCAAGAGGCGTTGGTCATGTCGGACCGGATCGCTGTTATCAATCATGGCCGCCTCGAGCAGGTAGGGCCGGCAGAGGAGACCTACGGCGTGCCTCGGACGCCCTTTGTGGCGGAGTTCATGGGTGTGGAGAACTTCTTCCCAGTCCATTGTCTTAGCCACTCCGACCAGGGCACTCGCTTCGAAACCGAGACCGGATGGACTCTCTGGTCGAGGAATTCGATGGATTTGGAGCGGGGCTTGGCTGCCATCCTGGGTGTGCGCTCGGAGGCCATGCGACTGAGTCTGGGCCGCCCTCGGCCAAGCAGCGAGGCGGTCAACGTTGTGCCCGGCGAGGTGGTGGAGGCCATCTTCGAGGGCGGCAGCCGCCGCTGGACGGTGCGGATTGCGAGCGGTGAACGGTTGGTGGTGCGAGGAGCCATGGCAGCGAACGCGCTTCCACTCGAGCGAACATCCCCGGGCGCTAAGGTTTACCTTTCCTGGGAGCCGGATCGAAGTTTGGTGTATCCCGTCGATAATCGACAGCCTCCGGAAAGCGAGAAGGAACGGTTATGGCTGATAAAGTCGTGAAGACAGACGAAGAATGGAAGCGGGAGCTTACCCCCGAGCAGTTTGAGGTGACTCGAAAGAAGGGGACAGAGCGGGCCTTTACGGGCGAATATTGGGACAATCATGAAAAAGGCGTCTACCGTTGCGTCTGCTGCAACAGGCCGCTCTTCAGTTCCGACACCAAATTTGAGTCAGGAACCGGGTGGCCAAGCTTCTGGGAGCCGGTGGATCCGGAAAACATCCGCACGGAAGATGATGTCTCGTACGGCATGGCGCGAACTGAGGTGCAGTGCAAGGAATGCGCCGCACACCTAGGTCACGTGTTCGAAGACGGCCCAGCCCCGACCCACCTTCGCTATTGTCTAAACTCCGCAGCCTTAAAGTTCGACAAAGAGAAGTAGAGGTCGGCTTGCCGTCATCGTAACAATCCCATGGTGTACTGCAGCATCGCATAGACGCTCTGGTAGTCGTATTTGGCGTTCAGGTTTTCGATCTCAGCCTGGGTTAGGTTTAACTGCGCCTGGGTCAATTCCACAATCGAGCTCAGCCCCAAGTTGTACCGACCCTGCGCCAAGTCTAGGGCCAGGGAGGCTTCGCGGAGCATCTCCGCCGTGACATCGATGTTCTGATAGACGGTTCTGGAGCTGGACCAGGCCACCCGCACGTCCCGCGCAATCCGCTGCTGAAGATCACGCACCTTCTGGTCTTCGGCCTCTGCATGGTATCGGGCCGCTTCGCGCCGCGCCGTAAATAGGCGGCCGTTGAATATCGGCACCTCGACATTCAGGGCTGCAGCTTCGTAGTTGTTTGGGATTTTAGTCGAGAGTATCTGATTGATCTCCGGGATAACCCCCGCAGTACCTACCAAACTAATTGTTGGGAACGAAAGGTCTCTTTCTGCCCGCTCGAACTTGACCGCGGACTGGTGTTGGAGTTGCAGGCTCAGCAGATCCGGCCGATTGGCATAGGCTTGGGCGACTAGCGAGTCGGCGTCAGTCGCAGGACTTGGCGGCAGCGGCTCATCCGTTAATTTGTAGTTCGCTTCCTGTTCTGACCCCAAGGCATGCGTGAGCTCGGCAATTGCCGCCCGCATCTGGTCCTGGGAGCGGAGCAGCAAAAGCCTGGCCTCGGACAGGTTCACGTCGGCGAAGGCGACGTCTACATCCGAGCGCAGCTTGTTTTTAGCCAACTCGGTTACCTGGTCGGAGAGGATTTGACGCGCTGCGACGGTTTGCTGCGCGACTTTGACTAACGCCTGCGCGCGAAGGACGCCGAAGTAGGCTTGGTTCACGGCTAACAATATGTCGTAACGGGTGGCTTCATAGGTCCGCTGGCTGGCTTGCGCTTGCAGCCGGGAACTCGCCACAAGGTTGGGAGTGCGCCCGGAATCGGTGATGAGCTGGGAAAGCGTGATTCCTGTTCCCAGCCGGTCAAAAAGCCGGGAGGCAGGCAGGTAACCCGCGCCAATGCGTCCTTGAGGATTGCCTCCTGACCCGGTCAAATCATAGTCGACTGTTGGGAAGTAGGCAGAGCGCTCCTCGACGACGTGCTCATTGAATTCCAACACCGTGGCCTGCGCGGCCAGAACCTGGGGATGATTCTTGAGCGCAAGAGCCTCGGCCTCCTTTAAGGTAAGCAGCGTCGGCGCGGCACTCTGGGCCCGCGCGCCCGTCCCGCTGATCAGCAAAGCTAACAGCACAAGGTATCTACGGTTCATAGCTACCTAACCTCCACGTCAGATTGAGTAGTCCGCGCTTTGGAAACACCACAGATGCATTGACGCACAGCCCGGCAGGGCTGCGACCGAAGATTTCAGATTCCAACTTCCAGAGCTCGGAACGGCACTGCACGTCCGCGCAGGCGTTGGCTGATTAGCGCGTTCATGAATGGGGTTCCGTTGGTGCCCCGTTCCTGGGCAGCTTTCTGTTTCTGTAGGCAAGCACGTAAGCCGCAGGGACAATGAAAATCGTCAAAATCACCGATGAGGTCAGGCCACCGATGATGGCGCGCGCCATCGGTGTGTACTGTTCGGCGCCCGTCCCCAATTTCAACGCCATGGGGATCATGCCGATGATGGTCGCCAGCGAGGTCATCAGAATGGGCCGGAGCCTCACTCGGCATGCCGTAATCACTGCATCGACAGGCGCGAGGCCTTGCGCTTCCAGGTTGTGCGCAAAATCCACAATCAGGATGCTGTTGGAATCCGCAATGCCGATGAGCATCAATACGCCCATTAAGGACATTACATTCAGCGTGCTGTGAGTGAGCGGCAGAATGACCAGTACCCCTACAAAGCCCATCGGAATTGCCAGCATGATCAAGAGGGGATCGGCAAACGAACGGAACTGCGCTACCAGGATGAGGTATAGCAGCGTAAAAGAAAGCAGGAAGCCTAGCCCGAAACTCTTGAAAGAGGCTTCCATGCCATTCACCATGCCGCGCAGGTCAATCCGGACATTAGTGGGGATATGGGCGTTACTCACAATGCTGCGAATGGCGCGGGTGAGTTTTCCAAGGTCCTCTCCTTGGGGTGTCACATACACATCGGAGACCCTCTGGATTTGGTAATGGTCCACTTCCGTAGGTGTCTGGACGCGGCTGAGTTTCACCACGGAATCGAGCGTAGTGGGCTGAGTCAAGTTAGGCGCTCGCAGGGGAATGTTCTTCAGATCCAGGGCATCATGAATTGCTGCCGAGCCGTGTTCGAAGTACTGAACGGTCAGGAAATAATCATTCCCCGTTTTCCGGTCTACCCAGTAGTTGGGCGCGATCATTAAGTTCGAGTTCAGCGCCGTGATGACGTTGTCGACCACGT
>JBEKMN010000020.1:0-60188 GCA_050008495.1 Terriglobia bacterium
TCAACTCCCTCTCACTCATCCTGGTTCGCCCCAATCTGCCTCCTTTCGGAGACTCTATTAGGGGACATTTCTAACGAGGAGAAAAGGGGACATTATCATCGAGGTACAACAGTGGAAAACGCAAAATATATGGGGACTTTCCCGAATTTCCTCGCCCTGCCTGGCCGGACCAAGCGAGGAAGCGTGACTACGACGAAATGTCATGCTGCCGCGCGCCCGGCGCCGGAAAATGAGAACCTCGCCCTCGCCCCGAACGCCAGTTCTCCCCTTGAGATCACATCTAAGGATTGCCGACTTTTCATGCCGAATCCGGTGAGGGCTTGCTCTTCGGCAACGATCAGCGATCCCGGTGGCGTCGTCGCACTACTCCCTCGACATCTTGTGGGCACAAGAGCTCAACACGCACGCCATGCCGAGCGAGGGCAGCACGAAATAGCCACCAGTCGGTGTCCACGGCATTTAGAATTGGCGGAGAGTCTGGGTGAGCGCGTGCGGCTGCAACGAACATCCGATCTGACAGGTCGAAGCCGGTCAATTCACGGTCATGAGGAAATTCAGCAAAGCTGCTACCGTCCTCGGTCGGGGTGATGCGCACTCGGTCACACCGTTTGGAATTCCATTGATAGGTGTACACCCATTTAAGGAACGCATCCCCAACGCCTGGTTGGCCATCCGAGCGCAAGTTGACTCCGTATTCGGAAAGTATCCGATTGCCTTCATCCAAGACGATTTTGTCTGTGGCCATGACATCCTGCAGACGCCTTACGCAAGAGATGACACAATCCTCCGATGCTTGGGGACTCAGGCCACGCCCGTTCGCGACGGCTCCTACGTTGGTATCGACAATGACGGCTATTGGCGCCCCACCTTCTGCCGTTCCATGGCAGCAACCGTCATGTCGGCAAGCTCACCCATTTCGTCACCAAAGAAATTTTTCGGCCAATTCCTGATGTTGCCGTAAGAATCCACGTCAAGCTTCTCGATGGCAGAGCTTGCGTTCTCAAGATGACAGAAGTAGAGGGCGGTATCATCTGCTTTAAGAACTTCTCTGGCGATTCTCCGCTGAATTCTCCGCAGAAGGTGCTCACTATGGCTCTCCACGATGATCTGTATATTCCGATTCGCGATCGCTTCGATTAATACGTCGGCTAAAGCGGCCTGAGCGAAAGGGTGCAGATGTATCTCGGGTTGCTCGAGAAGCAGTATTGATCCCTCGGGAAGAATTGCGCAGTTCACGAGCACTGGAAGTATTTGAGATACTCCGAATCCGACGTCGGGCAGCAGCACTTCGGTTGCGGAACTCGTGGTCTTGACTCGAAATTGGTAGAGGGTTCGTGCGTCATCCACAGCCTTCAACGAGAAAAACTCGGCTAGCCCCATCTCCCACAGCCAACGCCGGATTGTCTGCGCCGTCTCCACACGCTCGGTCAGTTCTTTCCTCGGAGCCAGGAGCGCGGCAATTGCGTCCTCGCCGTCCCACCCCGCATCAGCCGGTCTTTCGCCCCCCCATTCATACACACGAAATGGATAAGACCTCAAGGGGCCTAGGTAGTGGACGTCTTGAAAGAAGTTTTCAAACGCAAGCTGGAGCGAGGGCAGCAACGTGGTGTCTTTCGAATATTCGAGCGCCTCGGGCGGAAAACCGTAGCACTTAACAGTTGACCTCAGAAGTTTTGGGTTCCTCAAGAACACTTCCTCAACTCGAGCGCCGCTGTGCGTCAGCTTGAATCTCTCCTCGACTCCCGTTTCCCTGCGCATCCCGACATGCTGCCCCGCGAACTCGTAGTCAAAAGACTCGACGGTCGGCTCTTCCTGGTTCAGGACCACGGAAGTCCGGAAGGTGACTTCCCGGGCGTTGAAGAGCCTCTCAGACAGCTGAGGCGCTCCCTCGCGGGCTGGCTTGGGTGAAATATCCCAGGTGAAAGAAAATCTCAGAGCGGCATCGCGGCGATGCCCATGGAGAATGTCCAGCAAGGATCCCAAGTAGACCGGGGACTCCACAACGCCTGTGTGAAGGACTCGGTTGCGGTCCGAATACTCGGCCGTCTGCTTCAGTAAAGGCAAGATTTGAAGAATGCTTGTCTTTCCGGAACTGTTGGTTCCAAAAAGTCCAGTGAGCCGGCCCAGACGCAGGTCCCCTGTATCCTTCCATGACTTGAAATTCTCAGCCCGCAGGCGGGTTATCATAAACCTAAACCCTCCCCATTATCTCTAGGGAGATTTTATCATAGCGAGTTGGAACTTCAGAAGAGCGGTATTCACGTGGCCAGGGCTGCTGAGCTGGATTTGGAATGATAAACGGGAATGCTTGACACTCGGCGTCCGGCCCACATAGACTGACCCACCTGATTTGAGAGAGTGAGCAGGGGCGTCGCTGGTGGGCGCCTTGTGCTTAGCTGAATTAGTAAGCGAAATTATTCGTCGAAAGCGGAAGGGCGGGGCTTCAGCCCCGCCTCGCGTCTCGCGACGTAATCATGGGGCTTTAGCCCCTGAAGCGACTTGGGTTCAGGGCCTAAAGGCCCTTCCAACCCTGCACCTGTAGACGACGGGGCCAAAGCCCCGCCGTTCCGAGGGCCACTTGAAATTGCGCTCATTAAACCAACAAAGCACCACGACGGCCACAAGGGCCGCCCCTACAAGATGGCGGCGGTCAGGGTGGCCGCCCTAACGATTGAGGGACTCACCAATGAGGATGATTGCGTTGAGGTTGCTGTCGATTCTGGCACTGTGTTTATCGGGCCACGCCACTGACGTCCGCGAGGAGAAGCAGACGATCAAGACCTATCCCTTCTCCGGCCCGAACCCCATCGCCGTGCGGGCCGGGGGAGAGGTGAACCAGAAGATCTATCCGTATTATTCCTTTGATGACCTGGCGTATGAAGGCGTGAACCAAACCTGGAATGTCATTCACCTCGAGAACCCATTCATTGACGCGTTCGTTTTGCCGGCCACGGGCGGAAAGCTGATCGGCGCCGTCGAAAAGAGCACCCAGAAGGACTTCATCTATTACAACCACGTGGAGAAGTTTCGCAGCATCGCCATGCGCGGGCCTTGGACTTCGGGCGGAATCGAGGCCAACTTCGGGCTGATCGGCCACGCGCCCTCGACCGCTGCGCCCGTGGATTACATCATCCGCAAGAACCCGGACGGCAGCGTAAGCTGCATTGTGGGGACCATGGATCTGCCCTCGCGCACCGAGTGGCGAGTCGAGTACAGGATTCCCGCCGACAAGGCCTACGTCGAGGCGCGTTCCCTCTGGTACAATCCGCAGCCTTTCAACCAGTCCTACTACGTGTGGATGAATGTAGCCCAAAAGCTGCGCGACGACTTGGAATTCGTGTTGCCCGGAGACAAGTACATCACGCACAACTACTCAGTTCCCTCCGAGCCTTGGCCGATCACCCAGGACGGCCGGAACATGGCCCTCAACCGCAACCGGAAAGACAACGATGACGACAGCCTCTTCGTGCATGGCAAGCTTCAGGATTTCTCCGGCGGATACTGGCACGATTGGCAATTCGGGTATGGCCATTGGGCCCGGCATGAGGAGGTGCCCGGCCAGAAGCTGTTCCTCTGGTCGATGTCTCGCGCCGGCGCCATCTGGCAGGATCTGCTGACGGACAGCGACGGGCCGTACCTCGAGGCTCAGACCGGCCGCCTGCTCGACCAAAGCGACCACGAGTTCTTTGCGCCGGGTTCTACCGACCACTGGCGGGAATTGTATTTTCCTTACAAGAAAATCGGTCCGATGGTGAAGGCAACGCCCTATGGCGCCTTGAATGTTCGCAACCAAGGTGATTCCCTGACCGTGAGCTTCTGCGCACTGCAAAGCCTTGCGGAAGACCTCACTGTCTCCACCGACGGCAAGACGGTTGCCCGCGATCGAATCGTGCTCAAACCCATGGAGGTCTACCAAAAAACCTTCGCCGTCTCCGTCCCGACCGGCCAACTCCAGGTGGATGTGGGTGACAAACTCTCATACACGGACGACCCGAACGCTGACCTTCTAAGGCGCCCGTTCCACTTTCACAATGCCGACGAGAGCACAGTCGAGGGGCTTTACCAATCGGCCGAGCGCGAGGAGAAAGAGCGGAACTACCAGTCGGCTTTGCGCAAGTATCAATCCGTGGTGGAGCGCGAACCGCTCCACGTTGCGGCGCTGACGCGCCTCGCCGAACTTTATTGTCGCCGGGCTCAGTATGACCCAGCGCTCGATTACGCGCGCAAAGCGCTGGACATTGCCATGTACGATGCGGACGCCAATTATATCTACGGCATCATTGCCGCTCGGCGGGGCGACCTGGCGGACGCCAAAGAGACGCTGGGATGGGCGGCCCGCTCAATGAAGTATCGCTCCGCGGCTTATAGCGATCTGGGCGGCATTTACCTCCGGGAACGCAATTTCGATCTGGCGCAGGACTACCTCCATCAGTCTCTTTCTTACGACGCCTATAACATCCGAAGCTACCAGCTTCTGGCTACGGCACTGCGCTTGCACAAACAGCCTGATAAGGCGCGCGAAACTCTGAGCAGAATTCTCGATATCGACCCGCTAAATCATCTGGCGCGGTTCGAGCAATACCTGCTCGATCCGGGCCCTGCGGCGCTCGCTAATTTCAAGTCCATGATTCGCAGCGAAATCCCGCACGAGACTTATCTCGAAATCGCGGCCTACTATGCCAACCTGAAGCTCGACGACGACGCGCTGAAGGTGCTGGAAGCTGCTCCCGAGCAGGCCACGGTGCGGTTTTGGGAGGCCTACCTGTTGCGCAATAAATCTCCGGAGCGCAGCCGGAAAGTTCTGGAGCGCGCGGCCGCGCTTTCGCCTTACCTGGTGTTTCCCTTCCGCGAGGAGTCGATTCCGGTGTTTCTGTGGGCCGCGACGGAGCGGCCGAACGATTGGAAGCCGAAGTATTACCTGGGATTGATCTACTGGGGGATGCAGCGTGACGAGGACGCACTGAAGACGTGGGCCGAGTGCGGCGAGCGGCCTGACTATGCGCCGGCCTTTATCTCTCGCGCAATTCTCGAGCAGGCTAGCAATCCGCAGCAGGCCCAGGCGGACTTCGAGCGGGCCTATTCCATCGACAAAAAAGAGTGGAGAACCTGGTACCACCTGGCGGATTATTATTTACACGCCGGAATGAACGAGAAGGCGTTGCAGTTGGCAGTTGGCGCTTCCGAACAGTTCCCCAAGGAAGACGCGCTGCGAATTCTGCTAGCCAGGACGTATTTGAATAGCGGCAAGTATGCGGACTGTAATGCCGTGCTCGCAAAGGCGTCCATCCTGCCTTTCGAAGGCCAGAGCGATGTGCACCGATTGTGGGTGGAAAGCCTGGTCAGCCAGGCACTGGCGGAAATGAAGAAGGACGATTATCAGGGGGCGGTTGGGCGTCTCGAAGCTTCGCGCGAATACCCGGAGCGGCTGGGCACGGGTAAGCCTGCCGATCCCGATTACAGGATTCAAGATTATCTCGAGAGCTTCTGCTACGAGAAGATGAATATGCCCGGTAAGGCCGACGAGGCACGCGAAAGGGTCAAGGCCTGGCATTCTCGCCGCGGGGAAGGGAACGCGGAAATCGAGAGCCAGCGCGTGTCGGCGTGGTACAGTACGGCACCCGGCACGGAGAGTGAACTTAAAGCATTACAATCACTTGCGAGGCTATTACGAAGTGACACTTGAGAATAGCGAGTCAACGCGATGGATGATCCCACCCGGCGACGCTTTCTGAAAGATCTGAGTCTCGGTGCGGCTGCCTTCTCGGCGTCTGCGCAAGGCGCCCAGACAAATCCAATGCCGGGACGACCCCCTTCCGGGGATGCTCCTCCGCAAGCCTCTCACCCCGCGAGCATCATGGCAATCGCGGCACACCCCGGCGATGCTTTCTTTGCCATGGGTCTTGCCGTGGCGCTCCAGGTTCATCTCGGTGGCCAAGGCGTCTTTCTGAGCCTGTCACTCGGCGAGCGCGGCTCGGCGCGGATTGCTCCGGCGCAATACGGGCCCCTCCAGAGGCAGGCGGCGGAAAATGCGGCGCAGAAGCTGAGCGCGCGAGCGGAATTTCTCACCTACCCCGATGGAGAGATTCCGGTTTCTGAGGAAGCCAAGTTTGCGGTGTGCGATTTCATTCGACAATACCGGCCCGGCATCATCGTGACGCACTGGCGGGGGAGTTGGCACAAGGATCACGAAGCGTGTTACAAGATCGTCAACGACGCTGTGTTCTATGCGGGCTTGCCCGCCCTCGATCGCCAGCAGCCGCCTCATGAGGTCGGAAGACTATTTTTCGCGGATAATTGGGAAGATGCCAACGGCTTTACGGCGGATATTTATCTCGATATTACTACGGTCTTCGAACGCTGGCAGGAAGCCTGCGCACTGTTCCCCATGTGGCGGGGCGAAAACGGCTTCCGCTATAACGACTATTATGGGAGCCTGGCCGTGACCCGCGGCTGCCTGAGCGGCTGCAAGCACGCCGTCGCCCTGATGTCGCCCCCCGAACAGCTCACCCGCAGAGTTAAGGCGCTGTAGGCGCCAGGTTGTAACGGCACCCTCCAGAGGGCACGGAGTCTTTCCAACCTGTTCAGTTGTCTCGCCAAGCGCAGGGTCATTACTCAACATGTCCTCGCAGCACCGTGACGGACGCTTTGGGAAGCGTGAAAGTCGCCCGTTCGCCGCCAGAGACCGCCGTTCCCACCGGAGGGCCATCCGGGTCAGCGTGGCTATTGGGGCCTTGATCCTTCCACACGTATTGTTCGCTGCCGAAGCTCACCTGCGTTACCGGGTCTGCGAAGGACGCCGCCCGCTGGCTCGACGAATCCTCGAAGAACACGCGCACGGTATGCGGCTGGTTCTGATCGCGATTCACCAGCATCACGGACCAGTTGCCGTCAGGACGATGCACAGCATACGAGGTGACGAGCACGTTCCCCTCGGGGTCCTTGATGTCCGTCGAGGAAGGGAACATCTGATGCACGCCGGAGCGGTGCTGCACCCATTCAAGGTTAAGCATGTGGGCGGCGTAATAGAACGATGTGTAGCCCTTGATGTTGAAGTCCCGGTCCGCGACAAAATTCGACCACGAACCCGCGCCGAGGCAACTCTGCTCGACGGGCTGAGGTTGGATTGGGGAATGATAATAGGCCGCGCCGCCGGCCTCGAGAAACGTGCCGACGCTATCCGAGAGCCAAAGCGCGGCGAAGATCTGGCTCATCGGTCCGGTAAGTTCCCAGGAAATGCTGCTCTCGGTGACCATCAGCGGCGCGTTTTTGGGAACGCCATCTTCTCTCCAGACCTGAAGGATGTGCTTGATCAATTGCGGCTCGCGGTAGAGCGTCTTCCAGGTGATTTCGCACGGCTCGAAGGGGTAATGCTCGAAAGAGACAAAGGCGAGGTCGCTGAGCCGGTCGTGCGCCCTCAGGTACTCAATGAAGCGGCCCAGCCACGAGGTTCGGCCCTGGGCGTCCGGCCACACGCGGATGTCCTCGTCCACACCTTCGAAGATCGGTCCGCCGAGCTTGAGTTTGGGATCGACCTTGTGAATCGCCGCGGCCCACTGGACGTAGAGCGCGCCGTAGTCTTCCGGCATCGCGTGCTTGCCGTCCGGCTCCTCTCCCATCTCGACGTAAGCAATGGGGTAGCCCCGCTTCTCGAGGTAGGCGATCTGTGCGGCAGCGTCGTCGGGCGTGCCGTAGAGCAGAGTGACGGGAATCATCGCCGGCAGGTTGTTGGTGATTCCGCTGGCGAAGAAAAGGTCGAAGCCGGTGTGCTGGTAGCGCCCGCCGGTATTGACGTCCGCTGCCGAGTGCCAGGGGTCGATGGATGACGAACAATAGGTGGGCTTCTGCCGGCCGCTTGCATCCTTTGCGACATCCACGAAATCACCGCTCCCGTTCACGACACCCGCAGTGAGGGATTGGATCGCGTATCCGACGCAGTTGCGCACATCGCCCGATCCGTGCAGATCGCAGGTGTCGGAAGACTCGGTCATCCAGACGCGCACGTAGCGCGTCGATACGGGCGTCTTCCCGAATTTCAACGTGACCGTGCCGCCGCGCCCATTTTCTACGGCGCCTGAGGAAAAAGTCTTCCACTCACCTTGAGGGCCTTCGTCGAAATTAAGGGCGTCCTTTCCCACCCAATATTCCACCTGATAAGTTCTGGCGAAGGGATCGGCCCAGGCGATGCGCAAAGCGTTTACGGCATACGCCTTTTGCAAATCCATAACCACCCATTGCGGGTGGGCGGCGTCACTCTCGCCGGTGAACTTGCTGGTGAGATACGGATTACTTTTCCAATAGCTGAGATTGGGACCTTGCAGCGGCCGGTCGCCGCTCGTGGAGAAGCCGCGATGCGGCAAAGCGTAGGCGAGAATGTAACGGATGGGTTCTCTGAGTTCCGTGCTGCCGGTAAAGTATCCACTCTTATGGGCCGTATCGCTCCAACTCCCGTTCTCGGTCCAATGCCATGCGGCCATGCGCAGCTCGGTGTTATTACGATAGGTGATAGGACCCCACCCGGCCGACAGCGATTCCTCGAGGATGTGGGGGGTGTAGATCCTGTCAATTTCGGTGTGAGACAAGACATCGACCGAGCTGCCGAGCGCGCGATCGGGATCGAAGGAATTGAGCAAGTGGCTGGGGGTGACGTCGACGCGCACCGTCCCCGTGGCCTCAGTCGTTTGAGCAGAAGCAGGTACAAAAACCCACAGCAGCGCGGCCAGGCCTCCAGCCGCAACAAAGCCTCGTCGCATAAGCGATTCTCCTTGCCAGGATTGCTTGCGGGGCAGGATTATAGCATGCGCCGGGCCGTAGCGGCGGCGCTTGTGACCGCCGTCGCGCGGCCGCAAGGGTTGCCGCGATGAGGCTACTCATCCAGTCGAAAACCCACCGTGATGGTGGTCACGACCTCGACGGGTTCGCCGTTCAAGAGCGTGGGTGTGTACTTCCATTGACGGACGGCATCCATGGCGGCTTTGGTCAGCGCCGCATCCGCGTCGTTGAATGGTGAAAGGGAGAGAATCTGGCCGCTGGTTCCAATGACCGCGCGCAGGATGACGGTGCCTTCGATGCCTTGCTGCTGGAGCGCTTCAGGATACTGAGGCTTTGCCTGAGAGATGAGCTTGGCCGCCTGGACCATGCCCCCGACGCGGATGCGTCGCGGCGTTGGCCGTGGTGTCGCAGGGCTCTCCGCCGGCTTATGCCCGTGTACAACGACTTCCTGCGGCACTTCCCCAAGGTCCATGGTGATGTCCTGATGCAGGTCGCCGGAGGGCGCAAGATCGAGTTCGGCGCTCTTCGTTAAGGCGAATCCGTGGCTGGTTATCTCAAGCCGGTAACCGCCCGGAGGGATGGCCGCAAACTTGAATGTGCCATCCGCGCCGGAGTTGCTCTCGATTTTGACCTTCTGATCCCTGCTGATGAGGGTGACACTCGCGCCGGGGATGACGGCGCCGCTCGGGTCGTGAATTGTGCCGGAGATATTTCCGGAGGCATTCTTGGCTGCCACGCGCATGGCGGCCACGGGAAGCAGCAACAACGCCGCAAGTGTGGTAATCAGCAAAGCTCGACTTGCCGCCAAAGGATGGTGATTCAGTTTGGGATCAAGCAACGCTTTCATTCGAGCCTCCAATTGAGAAGATTGGGCCATGGCAACGCTCGTTGACCATGCCCCATTCGAATGTTGCAGGGAACGGCTCAGCACGAGAAGGAATTCGGCGTAATCCGCAGCCGGATGGCCGAGACTCAATAGGATGTCGTCGCATGCCCGTTCTCTTTCTTTACACATAGCGAACGCGGCAAGCCAAACCAGCGGATGAAACCAGAACAGGGCGCGAGCGAGTTGAGCAGCCATCTGGGTCAAATAATCATTCCGGCGCACATGGGCCAACTCGTGGGCAAGCGTCCACTCGAACTGCTGGCGAGACCACTGCTGGGCTTCCGCCGGCAGAAATACAGCCGGACGCAACCACCCGCGGGTGAAGGGGACGGCGATCTCAGCGCTGGTTCGAAGCCAGACCGCGCGAGACAAGCGAAATGATGAGCGGACGCTCTTGAGCACGGCGTTTGCCTGTGGCGTCTCGAAAGGCAGTGAGCGTCTTGCAATTCGCAGGACACGCCACTCTCCGACGGCAATTCGCGCCGCCAAAAGCGACGAACCGATCGCCCACAAAAATAGAATCCAACCGGCTCGGAACCGATGCTCTGCCGTAGCGACAGCCGCGGGGGACACTCGCGCGGTGTTGTCCCCATCGATTTGACTCCTCTCGAGGAAAACCGGCGAATCCTCCTGCGTAGAATTCCTCTCGCTTGCGGCACCGGAAAGCCCGGTCGTGATGACGGGCACGTTCCAGGCCGGCAGCGACAGAGAAATGAACGGCAGAGCCAGCATGGCGCCCAGCCCCAGGCTCCAAACCAGGTGCCGCGCCGCTGCCGACGCGCGCCGCAGAGTTAAAACCAACACTCCGCAGAGCAGGAGAAGACAGGTGCCCCTAAAAGCGGTGCCGAGGAGAAGTGCCAGGCAATTCCCCGAAAAGCCGTGGAGAGAATGCATCGCCTGGAGAAGGGACGAGACTAAAGCCGCCATCATGCGCCTCCTTTCCGGGCCTTCGCGATTAACTCGGAAATGCGATCCAGCTCGCTCTCGGACATGCGCGCCGTTGAGGGATCGAGCAGCGTGGCGACGGTTTGTGCAGCGGAGCCATCGAAGAAGGTCTCAACCAGATGCCTGAGGGCCGCGCGCCGCACGCGCCGGCGGGACACGGTCGGAAAGTAGACGTAGCGTAAATCTTTTTCCGCGTGCCGGATGTGGCCTTTTTCTTCGAGGATGCGCAGCAGCGCGCGAACCGCGGAGTAGCTGGGAGGACTGGCCAAGGACTGTCGAATCTCCGCCGCGGACGCCCGCTGTCGCTGATAGAGCACGTCCATAATCTGGCGCTCGCGGCGGCTCAGCTTGTGTTCTGCGGGTTCGGCCATGGGTTGATCTCCTGCTAATTCTTAAGCACTATGCTAAATTCTTAGCATAGTATTTCTGAATGTCAAGCTTTTTTTGGCGGCGTCCTAATTTGCCTGGTAACGCTCGCCTTCACAGGCTGCGGAAGAACGTCTCGCGGCGCTGTCAATCCGAGTGGTCACGGGTCTTCGACCCGCCCAAAGCAATGAAGACTCGCTTACCTCGTCACCCCCGCGAAAGCGGGGGTCCATTGTTGGTCAGGAAGACCATGGATTCCCGCTTTCGCGGGAATGACGCGGTCTTCGAGAGAGTTAACATAGGCCAACGCTACCTTCGACTAGGGATACCACCCGTTGAAGAACCGCGTTGCGTCTTGAGGGCGAGACCGCATAGAATGCAAAGGTTCAGCTTGGGAGGTAGAACCGGTTGCATTTCTTCAATTCGCTTTCCGCGAGGATCGGACAGGCGCTTGCCCTTTACGGCGGGGGCCTCTTCGTTTTGTCGTTCCTGGATTCCTCATTCATGCCGCTCCCGGGCCTGAACGATGTGGCGCTGATTGTTCTGGCCAGCAAGAACCCGGCCCGGGCGCCCTTTTATGCACTGTTGAGCACCCTCGGTTCGCTTTTGGGGTGCTATGTCGTGTACGGAATCGCGCGCGGAGGAGGACGGTTGGCCGGCGGCGGCAAGCGCGCCTCGACAAAAACGAATCGAGCCCGCCGTTGGCTGGAGCAGAATGATTTTGTGTCCATGCTGGTGATGGCTTTGTTGCCTCCGCCGGCTCCTCTGAAATTCTTCGTTATCGCCGCCGGGGCGCTGCGGATGAAGATGCTGAACTTCGGAGCTGCCTTGCTGGTCGGACGCAGTCTGAGGTTCGCTGCTATTGCCTGGTTGGGAGCCCACTACGGCGCTGAGGCAGAAGCGTACTTGAAGAAAAACCTGACGTGGGCTTCTCTGGTGACGATCATCCTGGTTATCGTATTGACGCTGATTTTCCGCTGGTGGAAGGGCAGGCATCCCGCCACGGACGACTCAGCCTAGGTTTCATCCGGCAGCCTCATCTCTCCTCGGCCCGGATTGTCGGGGCGCGGAAGCTGAAAGATTCCGACCGCACTCGCAGGGCGCTATCCAGTTCAATCTCCGCAAGAAAACCTCCGCCTCCACTGCCTGCTGCGAAGCGCAGATCGCGGATCTGCACGTCGAAACCCTCCTCGCTTTGCTCAGTCTGGGCCCAAGGGAACCGGGCGAAATCCATGAATATCCGGCCCGTGCGCGACATCAGTGCACGGTCGAGAGCGGGCGAGTCCGGGGGCTTATGAAATTGCTGTGCGGACCGGGGATCCACGTCGTTTTGGAGGGCACTCGCAGCTAGGACCTCGTAGGTGGTATCGGTCTCGACCACACCGGTCCACTCAAACGGGTTGATGGGGGAGGGAAAGGCCCCGACATGGAGCGGGTTTTGATCCGAGTAAGTGTGCCCTTCGAGGAACCCCAGAACTCGACGGTGGGCGACATCGCGTAGGCCCCAAAGAAAGACAAGTGCACAGAGCGAGAAAATGGCGCCCCACGCCGGGCGTGTCTTGCGGCCCCCGACTTCTTCTGAGACCATCCGCAGTAGCGCCGGCAGGCCAAGGCCGAGGCAAAGCAGGAGAAGCAACAACGGGTCGAAGATAAACATGATGTCCCAGGCGTACCAGCGCGCGCTGAAGGGCAGAAACGGCCTGACGCCGTAGGAGTTCGTGAAGTCCATAAGAAGATGGCTGGCCGTTCCAATCCACGCCAAAATCAGCAGCCAAACCAGATTGGGTGGCGGTCCGGATTTGGGCCTCGCCTTGCGGCCCAGAAAATAGACGGTCCACCCCAACAGCAAGGCGAGCAGGCTGACTCCCAGAATCGAATGAGTGAGACCGCGGTGGTATTTGAGGTAGGTGGCGCTTCCCCAGAACCGGGAGATGATATCGATATCCGGCAGGTTCGCTGCGACTATCAACGTCAGCGTGGCAAAGCGGGTTTTGCGGTGCAACCCGGCTTGGCTAAGTGCCACGGCGGTGAGGGTGTGCGTGAGATTGTCCACGGAGACCTCGAAAATGGAAACTGGAAATTGGAAACTGGAAAATGGAAACTGGAATGTTGAAACTGGAATTCGTTTGCTGAATTAGAGGCTAGCCCTACGGGGTAACCGTCTCGTGTTCCGCTACCCAGCTCCTGGCGTGAAGGTCTGAATTCTCCTCTACCATTTCCCAGTTTCTACTTTCCAGTTTCCAGTTTCCATTTTCGATTTGCGGATTCACGGAACGAGCAGGGTCAGCGCGTCAGGCACGATCTCGAACGTTGCCGGGAGTGTGCCCGCCAACTCGCCGTCGAGTTCGAAGCGAATAATATCCCTGGCGGCCAGGGCAGCGCAGCAGAGCTTGCGTGCTTCCACAAGTTCCACATCTTCCAGCCGAAAGTGCTGGCGCGCCAGGACCAGTGCGGCATACAAGAAGTAGCGCGCGCGATTCATGCTCTTGAAAAGACACAAATTAAAGCGGTCATGAAAGTAGCGAGCGTTCGGAGTGAGGTGAAGCCACCCTCCGTAATTGCGTGCTCGCTGAGCGGCGGCAAAAGTGGCAACCCGCTCCGGGCCATCGTCCGTGCGGCAGGAGAACCCTTGAAAGGGGTAGAGGAAGGCTTGCCGTAGCGCCTCCAGGATGTATCCCGCAACGCCCCATGATAACTTCATTTTAAGCGACAGCTTATAGACGACCTGAGCGTCATACCCAACACCCGCTACGCTTATGAAGTAGCGGGTAGATGACCCGCTTCGAGGTGGGTCTCCGTTTGGCGAGACGCCGTCCGTCCGCCAGGTGGCTTTCCCCAAGGGAATCCTCTGCGGCGACCACCGGACAAACTGGGCGGCGGCGCGAACCGGGTCGAGCGGAAGTCCGACTTCCTTTGCCAGGATGTTGGCAGTGCCCCCCGGCAGAATCCCCAAGGGTACCTTGCGGTTGGCGAGGCCATTAAGAACCTCATTGATGGTACCATCGCCCCCGCAAGCGAGAATGAAATCGGCGCCGTTCGCAGCCGCCTGCTCCGCCAGTTCGTGCGCCATGGCGGGCCCTGCGGTGGGAGTCAACTCGATCTCGAGTCCCGCCGATCGCAAGACGCCAACCGCTTTGCGAATCTCGCGCTGCCGCGCCGCCGGGCGCCGTCCCGCAATCGGATTGTAAATGAGGGTGCCTCTTTTCAAACGGAGGCCCGCGACCGAGGGAGGAGATTGAGCTTCACGCAGTGGTGTGATCCTGTCACCTCTTAACGCAGGCTACGCGCGCCGGCATGACATCAGACTACATGAGGGAAGTCCCGCTGACAACTTTCCGGGCGATCGAGTCGCCGGTTTTCTTGTCCAGTTGAGCATCCACCCACACTTTGTCGCCCACCTTCACGGCATCGGGCGAACTGCTTTTGCCGTCATGGATAAATTTGGTTTTCTTGTTGAGTTTGAAATTCTCATCCATGCCTACGTCAGTCTTGGTCAGAACGATCTCATTGCCGCTGATCGACTTGACGACGCCGTAGCGAAAACCTGCGTAGTTGTCCCCGGCAGTGCCCGTGCCAGTGGAGCGAACGGTCATCGGGCTTCCACCGGTCTCGGTTGCTGCACGGCCGCCGCGTTGCGCGATACACGGTGAGGCGAACCCTACGATACACAACACTAAAATCCCTAAGACTGTTCGTGGCACTTTCACGTCCCACCACCCCCACGAATAGCTAATTCCAAGATAACACTAGCAGCCGTAGTGCGGCCGTGTCAAGGTTGGGTCCGGTAACTTCTCTGCCTGGCCTAGTGTCGCGTTACGCCGATAGGTGAAACACGCCGGGCGTAAGCTGTCATGCTCAGCGAAGCGAAGCATCCCTGCAGTTTCACGGAGAAAACAACTACAGAGACCCTTCGCTGCGCTCAGGGTGACACACCATCGGCTGTTTCACTTTCTTCGGTAACGCAACACTAGCCGATGTCCGCGCAGCCTGTGGGTTATAATTTCACAAGGCAGCAACAAGCCGAAACGGCGCGCCGGAAGCATTGCCTGCCCGCGCCGGGCTGGGGGAGAGCGTGGCCAAAGATATTGAGAAGGAAATTGAGAAGCTGCGAAATGAGATCCGCTACCATGAACACCGGTACTACGTTCTGGATGACCCCGAGATCTCTGACCTCGAGTTTGACAAGCTGATGAAGCGGCTCCAGGAGTTGGAGGAGCGGAATCCCGGGCTGGTCACCCCGGATTCTCCCACCCGGCGGGTGGGCGGCACGCCGGCGGCGGAATTCCCCAAGGTGCGCCATTCCACGCCCATGCTAAGCCTGTATAACACCTACTCGGTGGATGAACTGCGGGACTTCGACCGGCGGGTGCGAGAACTTTCGGGCCGCTCGACGGTTGAATACGTCGGGGAGTTGAAGCTCGACGGCTTGTCCATGGCCCTGACGTATGAAGACGGTTTGCTGAAACACGGCGTCACGCGCGGTGACGGCGTCACGGGCGAAGACGTCACGGCCAACGTGAAGACCATCCGCTCGTTGCCCCTCCGCATTGAGCACAAAAAGCTGGAAGTGATCGGCGATCCAAAGCGTTTTGAAGTTCGTGGGGAAGTCATCATGCCCCTCAAGGCGTTCGAGCAGACGAATGCGCAGCGAGAGGCGGCCGGAGAACCGCGCTTCGCCAACCCGCGTAACTCTGCGGCGGGCTCCATGCGCCAGCTTGACTCCCGCATCGTGGCCCAGCGCAAGCTCGATATTTTCCTCTACTACCTGTTGGTGGAAAACCGCGAGCCGTTCAGCGAGCACTGGCAGAACCTTGCAGCGCTGGACAAGATGCACTTCAAGGTAAATCCCCATCGGCGGCTGTGCAAGTCGTTCGACGACTTGCTGGCCTTTATTCAGGAATGGGACTCGAAACGCGACAGCTTGGATTACGAAATCGACGGCATCGTCGTAAAGGTGAACGACATCCGCCTGTGGGACGAACTGGGCACGACGGCGAAGTCCCCGCGCTGGGCCATCGCTTATAAATACGCCGCGCGGCAGGCCAAAACCCGCGTCATGGCGATTCGCGCCCAAGTAGGCCGCACCGGAACCCTTACTCCGGTGGCGGACCTCGAGCCCGTGGACGTGGGCGGAGTCACGGTAAGCCACGCCACGCTGCACAACATGGATGAGATTGACCGCCTGGGCGTGAAGGTCGGCGATACAGTGGTCATCCAGCGGGCTGGCGAGGTTATCCCGCAGGTCGTCAAGGTGGAAGTTCATGCTGAGAACGGCGTCGAATTCAAAATGCCCAAGCACTGCCCCGTGTGTGGCACGGAGGTGCACCGCGCCGAAGGTGAAGTCGCCTACCGCTGCGTCAATTCGGCTTGCCCCGCCAGGCTTCGAGAGTCTCTCCTCTTTTTCGCCGGCCGCCGCGCCATGAACATCGATGGCTTGGGAGACGCCTTGGTGGACCAACTGGTGGAAAAGGGGCTGGTCCACGACATCGCTGATCTTTATAGCCTCACCCACGAACAGTTGGCAAATCTGGAACGGATGGGAGACAAGTCGGCAAGCAACCTGCTCTCAGAAATCGAGAACAGTAAAAAAGCGAGCTTGGCTCGCCTGATCTTCGCCTTGGGTATTCGCTTCGTGGGCGAGCGCACCGGCCAGCTCTTAGCCGATCACTTTTCGTCCTTGGACAAACTCGCCCAGGCCACGGAAGCAGAACTTTTTGAGGTTGAGGAAGTCGGCCCGCGAGTGGCCGAATGCATCCGTGAGTTTTTCGCCGAACCACGCAATCTTGAGGTCATCAAGAAACTCCGCCAAGCAGGCTTGCAGTTCGAACAGGAGAGAGTCCACAAGGCCGAAGGCCACTTGACGGGAAAGCAGTTTGTGCTCACCGGCACCCTGGCTCGCCATTCTCGCGATGAAGCCAAGGCGTTGATTGAGGCAGCGGGCGGGCGCGTCGTCGGCTCGGTCAGCAAGAAGACGGATTACGTGGTGGTGGGCGCCGATCCCGGCTCGAAGTTCGAAAAGGCCCGGTCGCTGGGTGTGAAAACGATTGATGAAGATCAGTTGTTGAAGCTCCTGGCTCGGACGGCCGAGGACGTTGAGGACCTCGCAGCATTCGAGGGGAGTGCCAACGCACCGAACCTGCCGCTCGAAGCCGTGCTCAAAGATCAGCCCAAGCGTCGAAAGCACTAATTCTCCGTTGCCCTAATCCTCAATTCGCGGTAGTTTATCACCCGCCCGATTGCCCGGTTTTTGGGCCCAATGTGGCCCCTAATCTATTCGGGGGGTGACGTCCGATGATGAAATCGCGCATTGTCTGTATAGCCTTATTGCTGCCCGTTTGCCTTCCTCTTTTTGCTACGGACAAGAAAGAACTGGAAGAACGTTATAAGGGAAAATACCTGCTTGTGCTTCGAGAAGGTTTGGCAGTGGGCACGTGTGAGGGGCGTCCCGAGGTCCCATCGGGAACCGCGCTCGATGTGAGAATCACGGGTGATACGGTGGAGTTCGGCCGGCAAGCCAGTGTGGGCACAGGGATGACGGGATGCGGCGAGATCATCCCTGAGCCTCTGCACAAAGGGGAGATTGTCTTTGCCAAATACACTTGGTTTCGGCGGCTAAAAGGCGGATACTTCACGATCACGGTCGAAACCGTGGCCCCGCACCAGGTAAAGCGGAGTGAACGCGCTTCCAGGCATGAGGGTTTGAAATTTGGCAAGGCCGACCTGATCTTTGAGACGAGCGATGCCAAGGACTACGACGCTGTGGCTTCAATGGTCGAAAGGTGGGTGAGGCCTTTTGATACGCGTTCGGACGCCGCTCAACACGGGAACACCGCCAGCGGCGTGTACGTAAAAGAAGTGAAGCTGGGCATGACCTTCGCGGAGGTCGAAGCGGCGCTCGGTCCGCCCCAGACCCGCGCCGACTTGGGCGAAAAGGTCCTCTACAAGTACAAAGACATGACGGTCGAGTTCCACAATGGAAAGGTCACCGACGTAAAATAAGGAGGCAACTGACATGGCAACGAAAACGGGAAAACCTGTAGCGCGTCCCAAGCGCACTAAGGCCGAAATCGAAGAGGAATTCGCCGAGATTCGCGAGGAGGCCACGGCCGCTAGGGAGACGAGTGACAAGAAGACTGAAGAAACCGCGAAGCTGCGGGAAATGGAGATCCGCCAGGCGGTGGAGGGCATTTCGGTCGAGGAGGTAGTGAAAGGCCTGTCTGACCTGGGGCTCGATTTATCCAAGGCGCTCTCAGGGCTCTCGGAGAAACTTGTTCAGGAAGTCAATCGCCTCTCCGCCGCCCGTGAGGCGGTGGAATTGGAAAGGAAAGAAATTGAGAGACTGCACAAGATCGATCTTGCTTCCACTGCGCTCGATCAGCTCGTCCAGGACTATGCGCGAAGGAAAGAGGAGTTGGAATCCGAAATCGCCGCCCAGCGGGCGTCCTGGGACGAGGAACTGAAACGAACCGAGCGCGACCGGAAGGAGCAGGACGAAAACCTTCGGAAGCAGCGACAACGTGAAATCGACGAGTACGAATACAAGAAGGCGCTGGAGCGCAAGAAGGCCCAGGATAAGTACGAAGAAGAGATGAAACTGCTGGAGAAACAGAACCGGGAGAAGCAGGAAGCCCTGGAGAAGAGTTGGCAGCAGCGTGAGGCGGCGCTGAAAGCTCAGGAGGAAGAAGGCGCACGCCTCAAGAGCGAAGCCGAAGGTTTCCCGGCCAAGCTCGATAAGGCCTGCGCGCAGGCGGCGACTGAGGCTACCCGTGCTATAACTCAAAAGTTTGAACAGCAGCTTCTTCTCCTGAAAAAAGAGAGTGAAGCCGAAAAGCGGCTCGCAGAGCTTCAGATCAAGACCCTAGAGGATACCCTGGCGCGGCAGTCGGCCCAGATGGCGGCGCTCCAGAAGCAGCTTGATGAAGCCAAGCAGCAGGTCCAGGAAATTGCTGTGAAGGCCATCGAGGGAGCGTCCGGGGCCAAAGCCCTCTCCCATATAAACCAGATTGCCATGGAGCAAGCCAAGCACCACACGCCGCAAGGGTAGGAAGTCAGGAGTCCACGGCCTGCGAAAGAGCCGCGGGCCCCAAACCCCCGGGGGTCCGCGCCACCCCTTTTCGATTAGCGTGACTTCAGCCAACCCAACAGTGCGTCGGCCTGGGCTGCTGGGACGCCTTCCGCCCAGAGGCAGTCGGCGTCTTTACGGAGCATCACTACCTGCTGGTTGTTCGCCATGCCGATAAAGAGGTCGCTCGTGGAGCGAGGATCGGGCGCAAGTTCAGGGTACTTGTGCGCCAAGATGGTATGGTAATCGTGGAAGAAGGCGAGCGCCGATTCAGGACTCGACCAGCGGGTTTGCGAAACCAGGATGTATTGCTTTTTTCCTTGCCCGCCATCACTCTTTTCGTAAAGCAGATAGCGGTCGGCAAGCCAGTTTGGGGTTACTGACTTTGCCTCGTCCTCGGAAACAAGCTGGCCGAGCAGCGCATAGTAGCCCATCTCTCCCATGATGTTTTCGGCCATAAAATTCACCCCATGAACTCCCGCGAGCGCCGCCGGTTGGGGCAGAGAAATCTTGGGCAGAGGCTGCTTATCAAAATACACTTCAGGCTGAAAAATCTCCTTGGTGGTATGGGGTGGGTCGTCGAATAACGAGTTGAGCCTTTTCCATCCGCCTGCTTGGAGCCCGTGCTGCATAAAACCGATGCCCTCGATATAGGGAAAGAGGGCCTGAAAGCGAAAGAAAAACGGAGCCTTGGTGAAGGCAGGATATTCTTCGAGTTGCTGCTGGATGATGGGAGCCATCAGCGGCTCGAGCGAGGGCATGACCTCCAATTTCATCGGCGCCATCATCTCCTGAATCATGGCGGCGGTGGCGTGGCCTTCCACCACGGCCTCACGAGCGGCCGAGGCATCATCATCTTCACGGGCAGCTTTGAGAAACTTCTCGAGGTCGTAGCTTTGGTCCTGGAGCGCGTGGGTCAGTTCGTGGGCCAGTACCATGCGCTGCATGTCCGGTTCGACCCAGTCGGCGATGAACATGGTCTTGCGGAGAGGATCGTAGAATCCCGCAGCCTGCTCGGTGTAAAAGCTGATCAGGAACTTTTCGAGATTGAAATCCGGCGGGACAAGGCCGAACGCCTGAAGCGTTGCCTCCTGAACATGAATCTCTTGCGGTGTCATTTCCGAGTGCAGAGTTGCCGCAATATACTTCGACACTTCCGGCCGGCTGATAACTTGCTTCTTGAGCGAGGACTTGATGGGCAGGCCGGTGAGTTCGCTCATCTGCTGAAAAACTGAGTCGGCTTGGGAGAGAAGGTCAGGCGGGGCCTGCGCGGCAGTCACAAGCCAAGCTGTCGATGCCGCACCGGCCGTTAAGAGGAAGGCGAAGATCGTCAGCGTCTTCACCACCGGCCGGCGTCTTGGACTTGTCTTGCAGGCGTTATTCATGATGCCTTGATGGCCTCCATCAATAATTGATTCGCTCCCAATTTGAAGGGTTCCTTGCTCAGCGACGCGTAGCTTTCTACGTGGGCGAAGCCCGCCTCCTCGAGCATCTTGCAGATCTCCCGATAGGTGTAGATCCGGTGTGACCCCGTGCGCTTTTCCTCTTTGCCGCCACGAATGAACGTGTAGTGGGTAATCATCCGTCCCTGGGCGTGGTCGTACTCGTTCTCTTCTAGAAAAAGAATATCAGCAGTTCTGTTCCATTCTCGCTGGCAGAAGTTGGGCAGGCGCGACTCCGCGTTGCTGCTGGCGTCGAGCACTAGCCGTCCGCCCGGCCTGAGGGCGCGCGCCAGTGACTGCAGCAGGCCAGCATTTCCCGCGTCGTCGAAAAAGCCGAAGCTGTTTCCCCAGCAAATTGCAGCGTCGAACTCCGCCCTGAAACTCAGTGAGCGCACGTCTGCCCGCTCGAGGTCCATTGTGAGGTTGCGTTGTTTCGCCGCGGCTCGCGCTGCGGCCAGGAATTCTTCCGCAGTGTCCACCCCCACTAGTTGGTAGCCGTTCGCCGCCAGTTCCCGAGCGATGCGTCCTTCGCCACACGGGGCGTCCAGAATGCGGGCGCCGGGTGGCAGGCGAAGGAGGTTGGTGATGAACTCGGCCTCGACTTTCGTATACTCCGGCGGGATGGCTTGCAGCCACATGTCCAGAACGACGCCGGAGAAAAACGTCTGCCACCATCCAGTTCCCACCATCGCTCCCAACGCAGCGGCCAACCCGCCCCTGCAACTGCCCAACCGAGGTCAGGATTGATTTGACCCCTTGCTAATCATAAGACTATCATGATTCTGCGCGAGCAAGCCGGGTGATCGCTGCCTCGCCCGAGCGCCTCGATTTATCGGGGCAAGCATGGGCGGGGGAGAGGAAAGTCCGAACTCCGCAGGGCAGTGTGCTCGCTAACGGCGAGGGTTGGAGGAGGATCCCTGATGCAGGGGCGTACGCCTCCAATACGGAAAGTGCCACAGAAAATAAACCGCCCCGATTGATCGGGGTAAGGGTGAAAAGGTGCGGCCCCGTTGGCTCGGGGCTTAAAGTAAGAGCGCACCGCTCCGGTGGTAACGCCGGAGGCATGGTAAACCCCACACGGAGCAAGACCAAATAGGGGAGGAGGAGCTGCCCGCTCCGTCACAACTCCCGGGTAGGTCGCTTGACCCCGCCAGCAATGCCGGGGCTAGAGGAATGATCGCCACCCCGCCTCCGCGGGACACAAAATTCGGCTTATAGGCTTGCTCGCGCTAAGCTCTTCACCGCTGCTCTTCGAGCGTTGGAAATATGAAGACGATTATTGGTATCTGCCTGTTCCTCCTTACCGCCCTGCCGGTCCGAGTACAATACGACGCCTACGGTGGTTGGGTTGAATTGCAGGGAAAGAAGACCGGGTTTTTTCATACTGAGCAGATCGACGGCGTATGGTGGCTGGTGACACCCGATGGGAACGTTGGCCAGCCTGCCGCATTGTGTCGGCTACCATGGGTTTGAATACCGCGACCAACCCAAGCAGTCCAGCGGCAGCAGCCCGGGCGGATTCGGCGCCGAGAATAGTAACTACGGCCTGGTGCAAATCGATGGAACACCTTGGCCTCAACTGACCGAGCGCATGACAGATGAAATCGGCGCAGTCGAGGCATTGCATGCCAAGAGCCACGTGCGGCAATAACACGGGAGGTTTGAATGACGCCAAAAGAGCGCTGGCAAGCGGTGCTCGCCGGCAGCGAGGCAGATCGCATCCCTTGCGATTATGCCGCCACGGCCGAGGTCACGGCGCGGCTTTTCAAAGACATGGGTTGCTCTTCAGAACGTGGCCTTTGGGAGCGCCTGGGCATCGACAAGTTGATTCTGCTGGGGGCCAAACACCCGGGCGCCAAGGAAGACACCTGGCACATGCAGTCGCTTTGGAGTGTCTGGCGCATTCAAGTAGCAAAGATCTCTTATGGCGAGAGTCTGGGCACTTACGAAGAAGTGGTCGCCAGCCCTCTTGCAAAAGCCGAGACGGCTTCGGATATCGAACAATTCGACTGGCCGGACCCCATGGCATGGGACGTGAGCCACCTGCGGGCGGAGTGTGAGCAGTGGCCCTCCTACCCCATCCTGGGCGGTTGCTACGAGCCCTTCTACCTTTATTGCCGCATGCGCGGCATGGAGCAGGCGCTCACGGATTTGACTGAGAATCCGGCGCTCGCCGAGGCTGCCATGGAGCGCATCCATTACATTCACGATTCGGTCATTCGCCGCAGCCTCGAGGCCGCCAAGGGCTTGGTGGATTTCATCTATGTGGCGGAGGACCTCGGCACGCAGAACGCTCTCCTGATGAGCCCCGCGACTTTCCGGCGCTTCATCAAGCCCTGGCTGCGGAAAATGATCGATCTCACTCACTCGTTTGGCGTCAAGGTTCTCCACCACGATGACGGGGCGATCCGGCCTCTCCTGCCGGAACTCATCGAGATCGGTATCGACGTCCTGAACCCCGTGCAATGGCGATGCGTGGGAATGGATCGGGAAGGCCTGGCGCGAGATTTCGGAAAGTCGATTGTGTTTCATGGCGCGGTTGATAACCAGCAAACGCTTCCCTTCGGCACGCCGGAAGACGTGAAGCGGGAGGTGGCGGAGAACATCCGCATATTCAGGCAAGGCAAGGGGTACATCGTCGCTCCCTGCCACAACCTGCAGCCGAACACGAGCACCGCCAATATCGTGGCGCTGTACGAGGCTGTGCGGGAATACGGAAGGGTGAACTGAGTATCTCGGCGAATGCGGCGCCGCTTGACCCGGGCGGTGTAGGGGCAGGGCTTGCCCTACCCTCGTTGGGGCCAGCACAAATGCGGGGACGGCAAGCCGTTCCCCTACGGCTAAACATGCGCAAAGCACATCTGGCAATCATCGCGTTGATCCTCACCGCGCAGGCGGCGTGGGCTGCATCAGCCGCGCCTGTCACGCAAAGCAGCAATGGTTGGACGGTCACCGCAGACGGCGAACAGGGGGTGCTGGCCGTCAGCCGCGACGGCCTGGGCACGATCCTGAACGAAGTTCATCTTAATTTGCAGGACGAGCACGGACTCAGACGGTTGAAGAACTGGTCGGCGGAAAAGCAAGGCGAGGATCGAATTTCGATTCGAAGCTCGGAACCGCGCACGGCCTGGGTGCTCGAACTGAGCCTCGAGGCACTCAGGATTTCGACGACATCTTCAGAAGGACTGTTGACCGCGGAAGCCCCGGCCCCGCCGGATCGCATTGTGGCGCGCCTGATGGACCCGCAAGGGACGCCGGTAAATTGGATGATGACGCCGGAAACCAAAAACGGTTACGGGGGAACCGAGTTCAGCGCTCCGTCGTTTCTGCCCAGGCACAATCCCGACGTGATGTACTTCGCGCTGGGGCAGGTGGCGGGTAACAACTTGCACAGCCTCTTCGATATCAAGACGGACACGGTGATCGAATTCTCCGAGCAGACCGTAATGCAGCGCAAGCCGCATAATACGGGGCTTCTGGATGTATCCCTGCCTGTGCCGGGAAACAGCATGGTCCGGATCATCCCCGATTATTTCACGAAGGTTCTGGGTGTTCCACACTACGTTCCGTTAGACGACAGCTATTTCAGCCGCGCGCCCATGGTCTGGGATAGTTGGAGCAGCTACTACGAAGCTGTGCGCGAGGACGACGTGGTCCGCAACGCGGATTGGATTGCCGCTCACCTGAAGGCCTACGGATATCAATTCGTGCAGCTCGATGACGGCTACGACCGCGGCCCCAAAGGCGAGCACTACTGGATTGGGAAGTGGAGCCCGGAGAAGTTCCCGCACGGGCCGAAATGGCTCGCCGATTACGTCAAATCGAAAGGCCTGCGCCCCGGCGTCTGGCTGGTGCCCAGCGCTTACGCCGGAGCCGTCGAGCAGCATCCGGACTGGTATTTGCGTTACAAGAAGAACGGAGCAATTATTCTGGACTACGAAACTCCTACCTTGGATTCCACCAATCCGGAAGTTCTCGACTTTCTCAAGAAGGAATTCACCACGCTGGACGATTGGGGATTTGAGTATTACAAGTTTGACGGCGAGCACGACTTCCTGAAGTACGTCCCGGGAGTAGACCTCGATAAAATCGCGGACAAGAGCGTGGACCCCATTGTGGCTTACCGGAACCGGCTGAAGCTGATCCGGGAAACGATCGGCCCGCACCGGTTCATCGAAGGCTGCCCGGCGGGAACTCCGCTGGACGGAATCGGGTATTTCAATTCTGCCTTTACCGGAGAAGATCCCTATAACAGTTGGCAGGGGATGTACTCGGTTTTCAGTTCGATCAATGCCAATGCCTTCATGAATCACCTGGTGCTCTACGTCATGCCCGGTGAATCGGATGTCGAGCCGGTCATGAGCGTTGCGGAGGCGATGAAGCGGAGACCGCCGCCGGTGGTCGAGGCAGAGCGCAGCCGCGAAGAGCCCAAGAAAGGTTTCGGCATGACGCTGGCGGAGGCGCGCACGGTGGTAAGCCACATTGCGCTGAGCGGGGTTGTCTATTCGCTCGACAGCGTGCTGTCGGAACTGCCGGAAGAGCGCGTTCGGCTCCTGAAGATGACGCTCCCCACCCTGCCCATCTTTCCCATCGACTTGTTCAGCCGCGGCACCGACATGCCCATGTGGGACATCTTCAAGCACACCACGCCCGACGACTACATCCACAATTATCCGGAGATCTTAGACTTGAAGGTGAACGCGCCGGCGGGTGTTTACGATGTCGCCGCCGTGACCAACTGGCGAAACTGGACCGCCACGCGGCCGCTCTCATTCGCGGACAAGCTGGGATTGAGTTCGCAGTCTTCCTATGTCGTATTCGATTTCTGGTCGCAGAAGCTCCTGGGTGTGTTCAAAGGCAAAATGGAGGTCACCGTCGAGCCGCACGATACGCGGGTCCTGCTCATCCATCCCCTCCTGCCCAGGCCGCAACTCGTGGGGACTTCCCGCCATATCTCAGGCGCGTATTCCATCAAGGACGTGGCCTGGGAAGGCACGAATAACCTCCTGCGCGGCACATCCGAGACGGTGCGGGGAGAGGATTATACACTTTGGTTCTACGTCCCGGAGGGAACCACGGCTGCCCAAGTCCGTGCGGCATCCGGGGCAGACCGCGCGATCTCGGCGCGGCACGAAGTGAAAGGGAACTCATTGCAGGTCACTTTCCCGGGCCAACAGGAAGCTGTGGACTGGGAAGTCGTGTTCTCGGGAAAATCAAACGAGTGAAATGGCAAGCCTGTGGATGCTGATGGCCGTGCGGCCTCTGCACTGCGGCAACGGAATTCACCACAGAGGACACCGAGATCGCAGAGACCACGCAAGAAGGCGCCGCTGCTCTTCTCTGTGAACTCCGTGCCCTCCGAGGTAAAGAGGTTTTTCTTTCTTGGACACGTCTGCCAGTTAAATGAGGGCACTACCGGTGCGTTACGGAAGTGGACTGGCATTCCCAAATCTGGGATAATTGCCCCATTGCGAGTAGAAAATGTTCAAATCCTGGGGGCGCCTCGACTGGCTTCGCCGCGTGTCGCGGGCCAGTTCGATACCGAGGCGGCTTGGCCCGTCAGGCGACGGTTCAATGGCACGTCCCACGGACTCGCGATCATCCTGACCAACCTATTGTGTGGAGTGCATATGCGTCGCATCCTCTGGGTATGTTTCCTCGTAGTTTTGGCTTTCGGTGCGGCGGGGTCGGCGAACTCCGGCCCGCTGCTTCTCCAGGGTCCTACGCTCAGCAAGACTCAAATCGCTTTTGCTTATGGTGGAGACATCTGGATCGTCAGCCGCGCGGGCGGCGATGCCCAGCGCCTGGTCACAGGCACGGGCATGCTGATGGGCCCGCACTTCTCGCCGGACGGCTCCATGGTTGCCTACAGCGGCGATTACGACGGCAATGTGGACGTTTACGTGGTCCCGGCGCAGGGTGGTGAGCCCCGCCGGCTCACCTATCACCCCAGCGCCGACGTGGCGGTCGGATGGACTCCTGATGGAAAGTCAGTTCTCTTTCGTTCGCACCGGCTCGCCTATTCCGATCCCGACCAACTTTTCACCGTTTCGGTGGATGGCGCCTTCCCCACGCCTTTGCCGCTCCCGATGGCCGAAGACGGCGCATACTCTCCCGACGGCACGCATATTGCCTACGTACCGTTTTTCCAATGGGAGCCGGACTGGAAGCATTACCGGGGCGGACAAACCACGCCCATCTGGATTGCCGACCTGGCCGATTCCAGCATCGTGAAGGTCCCGCGCGACAACTCCAACGACCGCAATCCTCTTTGGCTAGGCGACAAGGTCTACTTCCTCTCGGATCGCAATGGACCCGCAACTCTTTTCGAATATGACACCAAATCGGGGCAGGTGAAGCAGCTCATCAAAAACGAGGGAATTGACATCAAGCACGCATCGGCTGGGCCGGGCGCCATCGTTTACGAACAGTTCGGCGCTATCTCTCTTTACGACCTGCACTCCGGCAAAACCAAAAGGGTGGAAATCACGGTGAACGGCGACATGCCGCAGGTCCGGGCGCGTTTCGAAAAAGTGGAGAAGCAGATTCACAACGCGCAGCTCTCGCCCAGCGGCGCGCGGGCTGTTTTCGAAGCGCATGGCGAGATCTTTACCGTCCCTGCGGAAAAAGGCGACGTCCGCAACATCACCAATTCCCCCGCTGCCGCGGATCGTGATCCTAGCTGGTCTCCCGACGGTAAATCCATCGCCTACTTCTCCGACGAATCCGGCGAGTACGCCCTCCACATCAGTTCCCAGAACGCTCTCGGCCCGGTCACCAAGATTGATCTGGGTAAGCCACCCTCGTTCTTCTACGCGCCCACATGGTCACCGGACAGCAAGAAGATCACTTATTCCGACAAGCGGCTGAACCTCTGGTACGTTGACCTGGAGAAAAAGACTCCCGTTCACGTCGACACCGACCTTTACGAGGGCGCCAATTTCAACACCGTTTGGTCTCCTGATATCAAGTGGCTTTCTTACACGAAGCAACTCGATAATCACATGCACGCGGTGTTTGTTTACTCTCTCGAGACCGGGAAAGCCACTCAGATCACCGACGGCATGAGCGATGCGCAGTTCCTGGATTTCGACAAGGGCGGGAAATACCTCTACTTCACCGCCAGCACGGACATCGGACTCGTGGCCGCCGGCGACATGTCAGCCCTCGGCCGGCCTGTCACCCGCTCCGTCTACGTGGTGGTCCTCAAGAAGGGAGTAGCCTCGCCGCTGGCCCCGGAGAGCGACGAAGAAAAAGCGGAGAAGAAACCAGACGCCGGCGCCGGCAAAGAAGGCGCAGACCAGGCAGGTGCGGACAAGTCCAAAGAATCGTCGGAAGCCAAGGACAAGGATAAGGAAAAGGCGAAAGAACCGCCCAAAGTCGAGATTGACTTTGAGAACATCGGCCAGCGCATTCTGGCCATGCCCATTCCTGCCAGGAACTACTTTGGCCTGTCTGCCGGAAAAGAGGGCGAAATCTACCTGCAAGAAGGGCCGCCCCTTATTCCGCTTGACGGCCCTCCGCTCTTAACCGTATCCAAATTTACCCTCAAGACGCGCAAGACCGACAAACTGCTGGACGGTGTTTCTGCTTTTGCCGTGTCCTTCGACGGGGAGAAGATGCTCTACAAGCAGGGCGAGACTTGGTTCATCAATCCCACCGAAAAGCCACCCGAACCTGGCAAGGGCAATTTGAAGACGGCGGATATGGAAGTGCACGTGGATCCTCGCGCCGAGTGGAAGCAGATGTACCACGAGATTTGGCGCATCGAGCGTGACTTCTTCTATGACCCGCACCATCATGGCCTCGATCTCGAGCAGGTCGAAAAAACCTTCGCGCCTTACCTGGATAACGTTGCCAGCCGCTCGGACCTCACCTATCTCTTCCGCGAAATGCTCAGCTACATGTCCGTCGGCCACATGTTCGTGGGGGGTGGTACGCAGCCGGATATTCCCAAGATTAAAGTCGGCCTGCTGGGCGCGGACTACAAGATCGAGAGCGGCCGTTATCGCTTCGCGCACGTCTACGACGGCGAGAATTGGAATCCCAAGCTTCAGGCGCCCCTCACCCAGCCCGGCGTGGATGTGAAGGAAGGCGAATACCTGCTGGCAGTAAATGGCCGCGAGTTGCATGGGACGGACGAAGTCTACAGCTTTTTCCTCGAGACCGCGGGCCAGCAAACCGTCCTTAAGGTCGGTCCCAATCCTGACGGCTCAGGTTCGCGGCAAGTCACCGTCGTCCCGGTCGATGACGAAGGCGGCTTGCGCAACCTTTACTGGATTGAAAGCAATCGCCGCAAGGTCGATCAGCTGACGGGTGGGAAAGTCGCCTACGTGTACCTTCCGGACACCTCCGTTGGAGGTTACACCAATTTCAACCGCTATTTCTTCGCCCAGATGGGCAAGGACGCGGCCGTCATTGATGAGCGCTTCAATCACGGAGGCTTCCTCGCGGACTTTATCGTCGATTACCTCCGCCGGCCCATGTTGAGCAGGATCATGACCCGCGAGGGCAAGGACCAGTCTTCGCCCACGGGCGCCATCTACGGCCCCAAGGTCATGATTGTCAATCAATTCGCGGGTTCCGGGGGAGATGCCTTGCCTTGGTATTTCCGCAAGCTCGAGATCGGACCTATCGTGGGAGAGCGAACTTGGGGAGGACTGGTTGGAATTGGCGGTTATCCGCCCCTCCTCGACAACGGATACGTCATGGCCCCGCGTGACGCCATCTACGGCCTGAAGGGCGAATGGGAGGTCGAGAACCACGGCATCAAGCCCGACATCGAGGTGTCCATGGACCCCAAGGCGGTGCGCGAAGGACACGATCCCCAACTCGAAAAGGCAGTCGAGACGGTGATGGACTTGCTTAAGCAGCATCCCATTCCCGACTACGCCAAGCCTGCGTACCCCGACTACCATCCGGTGATGCCGTCGCTGCCATGATAAGGTGTAGGGGAGGCGCTACCCAGTTCGTGACGGCGGCTTCATCAGCCGCCGGGGGCCAAGCTAAGGGGTCGTTGTACCGGATTCGCCTCGGGGATATACTCATTAGGTCGGGGCAGGGCCGATTCCATGAAGAGTTTTGGGCTTCCAGAGACGATCTGGCAGGATGCGCGGTTTGCATTCCGAACCTTGCGCAAGAATCCCACCTTCGCGGCAATCGCCATACTTATTGTGGCGCTCGGAATCGGCGCCAATACCGCCATGTTCACGGTCATCCACGCGGTGCTGTGGACGCCGCTCGCCTACCCGGATCCCGATCGGCTCGTCCACATCTCGGGGGGCGCCACTCCGACGCGATTCGCCGAGATGAAGGCTGCCGCACACTCGTTCACCGATCTTGGCGCTTTCGCCGGCACGGAAGACATCACCCTGGCGGGCGGGGGAGAGCCTGAAGTCCTAGCTGCTGTCCGCATCTCCGCGAGCTTTCTCCGCATTCTCGGTGTCGAACCGCTGCTTGGTCGCGGTTTCCTTCCGCAGGAGGATTCGGCGGGCGGCGCGCCCGTCGCGATGATCGGTTTCGAGTTGTGGCAGCGCCGCTTCGGAGGAGATCCGCGGATCGTCGGTAAGACGGCCACGCTGGCGGCGACGCCCTACACGATCGTCGGGGTTCTTCCTCCGCACTTTCATTTTCTTTTCTCGAATGTCGATGTGTGGATGACCGCGCCACAGGAAACGCCGCTCATCCCTCCACGATCCAGAGCTCTTAGCCCCTACCTGAGCGTCTTCGGCCGTCTCAAGCCCGGTGTGAGCTCTGAGCAGGCTAACGCTGAGATGACGGTAATTCGGCGTCAATACGCGCAGGCGCATCCCGCCATGCTCGACGCCAAGCCGAAGATGCGTGAAGCGGTCACTCCGATGAAGGATGACCTGGTGCGAAACGTACGCTCGATGCTCTGGCTGCTTTTTGGAGCCGTTGGATTTGTCCTGCTGATTGCTTGCGGTAACCTGGCCAGCCTGTTGCTGGCGCGAGCCACCGTCCGCTCGCGCGAGTTCGCTGTGCGGTCGGCGCTCGGTGCAGCGCGCACTCGCCTCATCGGACAACTGCTTGTGGAGAGTCTCGTGCTGGCCGTAGCGGGAGGAGCGCTCGGCGCGCTGTTGGCGGTTTGGAGCCTGCGCGCCATCCCCCACCTGACGGCTTTTGAGCTGCCGCGTTCCGGCGAGATTGGCCTGGACTGGGCCGTGCTCGGGTTCGCTGCCCTGCTTTCCATTGCTACCGGCGTACTCTTTGGCTTGGCGCCTTCGCTGAGCGCCTCGCGGCCCGATCTGATGGCCGTTTTGCGAAGCGGCGGTGAGAGCGGAAAGCTGGGAAGCTCCCGCGGGATTTTGGCCGGACTCAGGCTTCGCAGCCTGCTGTCCGTCGGACAAGTCGCCCTCTCGATCGTGCTGCTGATCGGTGCGGCATTGCTGATGGAGACTGTCGCTCGTCTGCGCGGTGTTGATCTCGGCTTCAACCCGGCGCATCTGCTCACTATGCGGGTCTCGTTGCCTCCTGTGCGCTATGACACGAATCTGAAGAAGACGTCGTTCTTTCTGGAATTGGTTCGAAGGGTCAACGCCTTGCCGGGCGTGCAAGCTGCCACGGCAGCCCTGTCACTTCCCATGACGGGCTACCCGGGAACGCCCGTGCAGGACGCGTCCAAACCGCCTTTAAGACTCAACGAACGCCCGATTGCGAAAATCCTGCCCGTCACACCCGGTTATTTTCACACCATGGGGATTCCCCTCAAACGAGGTCGCGATTTTACGGAACATGACAAGGAAGACACGGAACGAGTGGCCGTCATTGATGAGAACCTGGCTCACCATTTTTGGCCGGAGTATCCTTCGGGTCTCGACCCGGTCGGCCAGCGCCTTCTGGTGGGAGGCGTCAACCCTAAGCCGGCGACCATCGTCGGAATCGTCGCCAACGCGCGGCAGAGCCTTGATGATACCGCCTGGCCGGACTCCGTGTACGCAACCCTTCCTCAGAATCCTGTGCCCTGGGCGCTGCTCGCCATCCGCGCCACGGGCGCACCACTGTCGCTCACCCGGGCCGTTCGCGCACAGGTTGAGGCCTTGGACCCCGATCAGACGGTCGCCTCCGTACAAACCATGGACGATCTGGTGGAGTCGGATATTGGCCAGCGCCGTTTATTGGTGATACTGCTTGGATCATTCGCAGCGGTGGCGCTGCTGCTGGCGCTCGTCGGGATCTACGGAGTCATTGCCTATTCGGCGGCGGAGCGCACCCAGGAAGTTGCCATACGGCGAGCTCTGGGCGCGCAGCAAGGCGACATTCTGCGGATGATGATTGGACAAGGGCTGACGTTGGCAGTGGTGGGAATCGCCCTCGGGCTTGCCGGAGCCTTTGCCCTGACGCGTTTGATGACGAGCCTGCTCTTCCGCATCAGCGCCACCGATCCTGCCACCTTCGCCGGCGTCGCAGCCCTTTTCCTCCTCGCTGCCCTTGCCGCCAGTTACCTTCCGGCCCGCCGTGCCACGCGGACTCATCCCATGACCGCCCTGCGCGTTTGATACTCGGGGCGAGTTGGTACGGGCGGGCGTGGTCGCCCGCTTTTTCTGGCATTATCCTATTGACAGCCCTACCGAGAGGTGATAGCCTATTGCGGTGGTCTTGTTGGAGACAATGTGTCGACAGTGACAAACAGTCGGCTAAACCACGTCATCGTGATCGGCGGCGGGCCGGCGGGCGCTATGGCCGCCGAAAAGCTCGCTTGCGCCGGTTGGCGCGTCAGTGTCTTCGAGGAGAAGCTTGGCTGGGAGAAACCCTGTGGCGGCGGCGTGACCGATAAGGCGCTCGCCCGCTACCCTTTCTTGTCGCCCGGCGCGGAGGAAGCTAAACTGGTGCGGGAAGTTGAATTCCTGGCTGCCAATAATGCCTCGCTTCGATTCCAGCTCCGTAAGCCTTTAGCCATCTATCCCCGTCGCGGCCTGAACGGATTGCTGCTTCGCCGCGCCCAATCCGCAGGTGCGGAAGTTGTGGAGGAGCGGGTCGTTGAACTGCGGCCGGCCGGCTCGGGCTGGGAGTTGCGGGGCAAGCGCGGCCATTACAGGGGCGATTTTCTCATCCTTGCGGCGGGGGCGCGAACCCGGCTGCGGTCCCAATTGACAGAGGACTTTGGGCCGCGCGATTTCATGCTCACGTTTGGCTATTACGTGCCCGGCCGGGATGACTTGCTGCGGGTGCAACTCTTCGAAGACTTCGAGGGCTACGTCTGGGCATTCCCGCGTCCCGCCCACCTCTCGGTGGGCATATGCGGGAAAGTGGGCGAGGATCGGATGGCGGGGTTGCGGGAACGGCTTCATGGCTTTATGCAGCGGTTCGGATACTCTTGCGAGGGAGCGAGCATCTACAGCCACCTGCTTCCCGCGCTGAGCGTCGATACCTGGGCAGGCCTGCGGTTGGCCGGTCCGGGGTGGGCGCTGGCGGGGGATGCCGGCGGCTTGGTTGACCCCGTCACCGGGGAGGGTATCTATTACGCGATGCGCTCCGGCGAACTCGTGGCCCAGTCGCTTCTCGAGGGGCAACCGGAGCTTTACCCGACGCGCGTGCAGGAAGAGTTCGGCAAGTCTCTGGCGCTCGGGGCGCGGCTTGCTCGCACTTTCTATTACGGAGAATTCCTGGGTGGTGCAGTCCCCACGCGCATGGTCGAGTTCGGTGCGCGCAGCCCCAGATTCCTGGAGGTCATTCAGGATATGCTCGAGGGATCGCAGTCCTATTGGAAGCTGGCGGCGAAACTTCATTTCGGCCTGGCCGCGGCGCTTTGGGACATTGGCCCACTCCGGCAGATGCTTGCCAGCGCCCGTAGCGCCGACCTTTAGAGCCTGCCCTGAGGGGACGGAAGGCTGGTGTCATCCTGAGCGAAGCGAAGGATCTCTGCAGTTGTTTTACGGTACGTCCACATCGGAAGAACTGCGGGGATGCTTCGCTGCGCTCAGCGTGACAGATAGAGAAACCTAATGAACACGAAATCCCGAGAACTTTTTCAAAAGGCCCTGAAGTTGATGCCTGGGGGAGTGAACTCACCGGTTCGGGCCTTCCGTGCGGTGGGTGGCGACCCGGTGTTTATTGCCGGCGGCAAGGGTTCTTCCATCGTTGACGTGGACGGCCGGAGTTACATCGATTATGTCTTGTCCTGGGGGCCTTTGATTCTTGGTCACTCCCACCCGGAAGTCGTTGAAGCATTGGCCAAGGCCCTCGAGCGGGGAACGAGCTTCGGAGCTTGTACCGAGGGCGAGGTCGAGCTCGCAGAGCGTATTTGCGACGCTTATCCCTCCATCGAGCGCGTGCGCCTGGTAAACTCAGGGACGGAGGCTACGCTTTCAGCGCTGCGCGTAGCGCGCGCCGCCACGGGCCGGGAGCGAATTCTCAAGTTCGAGGGTTGTTACCACGGCCATGGCGACAGCTTGCTGGTGAAGGCCGGTTCGGGCGTGGCCACTCTGGGCTTGCCCGACAGCCCCGGAGTGCCTCGGGCGCTCGCGGAACTGACGGTCACCGTGCCCTTCAATGATCCGGCGGCGCTCGAGGAGGCGTTCCGGGTTCATGCCAATCAACTCGCGGCTGTAATCGTTGAGCCCGTGATAGGGAACGCGGGCTGCATACCGCCCCAGGCCGGATTCCTCGAGAAGCTTCGCGGATTGACGGCGAGGCAGGGAACTGTGCTCATTCTCGATGAAGTGATGACGGGATTTCGCGTGGCTTACGGAGGCGCGCAGGAGCTGTTCAGAATTCAGCCGGACCTTACCACCCTTGGCAAGGTTATCGGAGGCGGGTTGCCGGTGGGCGCCTATGGCGGGAGAGCTTCGCTGATGGATTGGGTTGCGCCCGCGGGCCCTGTTTATCAGGCCGGAACGCTTTCCGGAAATCCGCTCGCGGTTACGGCGGGACTCAAGACTCTTGAGATTCTTCGCCGCCCAGGCATTTACGAGCGCCTTGAAGGGGTTTCGAACCACCTTGCCGGCGGGTTAGCAACCGCGGCGGCGAAGGCCGGCGTGCCGCTCACTGTTAACCGAGTGGGGTCGATGTTCACCTGCTTCTTCACGAACGATTCGGTGGCGGACTATGCCTCGGCCAAGAACGCGGACACCGCCAGATTCGCTCGCTTCTTTCGCTCACTCCTCGGGCGGGGTGTTTACTTCCCGCCCTCGCAGTTTGAAGCAGCATTTGTTTCCACTGCCCATCAGGAGAGTGACGTCGACAGAACGGTGGAAGCGGCCACCAAGGCTTTTGAGGAAATCAGAAATTAGAAATCAGAAACGAGAAGCTGGAAACTGGAAACTAGAAACTGGAAAATAGATGACCAGTGACAACGGACAACGGACAACTGACAACTGACAACTGACAACTGACAACTGCTCACTGCCTCGGAGTGACCCATGCAACTTTACCCTGGAGCTTACCGCATTCAGTCGCTGTTCGGCGATCGGAACCTTTTTCAGTACCTGTTGGTCGGCGAGAATGTGGTCTTGGTGGACACCGGTATCGCGACTACTCCCGAAGCGGTGATATTTCCGTACCTGGGCTCGCTCGGACTGGCCCCCGCTCGCCTTACGCTGGCCATAACCACTCACTCCGACGTGGACCATCAGGGCGGCAACCATGCCATCAAGCGGCTCTCACCGGGTACCTGGCTGGCCTGCGGCGAAGCCGACCGGGCGTTGGTTGAGGACCCGCGCACTCTCTACGATGTGCGTTACAATTTCATGCGGGAAGAGCACGGAGTCGGTTTTGAGGCGGACCCGCCGCCCGATGCAGGAAAGGCGCGAAAGATGGATGTCACCTTCTCGGGGGGCGAAAGGATTCGCTTGCGCGACGACTGGGCGCTGGAGGTGCTCCACGTGCCGGGACATTCTCATGGTCACCTGACGCTCTACGACCGGAGGCATCGCGCCGCGTTCGTCGGCGACGCCATCCACGGGTGCGGGTGTCCGAAAGCCGAGGGCGGCCTTTCTATACCTGTTACTTACTATTACGTGGATATCTATCTTTCGACGTTGCGATATTTCGAAAGCCTGGACCTGGACGTTCTTCATTCCGGACATTGGCCGACTATGCGCGGGGAGGAGATACGCGATTTCATTGCCGAGTCGCGGCAAACTGTCGAGTTGTTCGACCGGGTTATTTTGGGAAGCTTGGCCAAGACCCACGCGGGTCTCACCATGAAAGAGTTGATTGATGCAGTTTCGAGCGCGGTCGGAGAGTGGCCCAGGGAGACCTGGCAGCTGGCCATGTTTCCCGTCAGGGGGCACATGGATCGGCTCGAGGAGCAGGGCAAAGTCCGCCCGGTTGCAGGCGCAAAGCCTGGCAGGTGGCAATTGGCATGAGAAGGAGTCGCTGACAATGAACTCCCGCGAGCGAGTGAATCTGGCACTTCAACACAAGGAACCCGACCGAGTCCCCTTAGACCTCGGGGCAACCACGGTGACAGGCATGCATGTCAGCGCCGTTTACAAGCTTCGCCAGGCGCTTGCACTCGATCCGCCCGGCACGCCGGTGAAAGTCATCGAGCCGCTTCAGATGTTGGGTGAGACGAAGTTGGACCTTGTCGAGGCGTTGGGAACTGACACCGTCAGGTTGGCAGGCACAGGCACTTCTTTCGGATTTAAGTTGGAAGGGTGGAAGGAGTGGAGAACTTTTGACGGAACTCCCGTCCTGGTGCCGGAGGGATTCAACACCACTCCCGAGCCGGACGGCGATCTCCTCCTGTACCCGCAAGGTGACCGCTCTGCTCAACCGAGTGGAAGGATGCCGAAGGGGGGACTCTACTTTGATCCGATTTTCCGACAGCACGCTATTGACGAAAGCAATCTCAACGTCGAAGACAACCTGGAAGAGTTCGGTCCATTCGCTGACGCGGAACTCGAACATTTCAACCGTGAGTCCCTGAGGTTCCATGCCGAGACGGACAAAGCGATTGTTGTGAACCTCGGTATGCTCAGCTTGGGCGACATTGCCAAGGTCCCGGGCCAGATGCTCAAGGACCCCAAGGGTATTCGCAGCGCGGAAGAGTGGTACATCAGCCTGAGCGCCCGGCCGGGCTATATCTACAAGATCTTTGAACGCCAGACTGAAATTAATCTGGCAAACCTGGAGAGAATACATCGGGCCGTCGGCGACCGGCCTTCCGTGGCCTATGTTACGGGCACGGACTTCGGTACGCAGAACGGCCCGCTTCTGGCGCCCAAAGCATACCGTCAACTGTTCCTGCCTTTTCACAAGCAAACCAACGACTGGATTCACAAGCACACCACGTGGAAGATATTCCTCCATTCCTGCGGGTCGGTCTTTGACCTGATTGAGGATTTCATCGGCGCGGGATTCGATATTCTCAATCCGGTTCAAACCTCGGCCGATCGCATGGATCCCGGCGAACTGAAGAGGAAGTTTGGCGGCCGGGTCACGTTCTGGGGTGGAGGAGCGGATACTCAACATACCTTGCCTTTTGGTTCAGCCGAAGACGTTCGCAAGGAAGTGTGCGCGCGCCTTAAGCTTTTTGGCCCCGGCGGCGGCTTTGTCTTTAACGCCATCCATAACATCCAGGCCCAGGTGCCGGTGGCCAACGTACTGGCCATGTATGACACCGCGCGCCAGTGCGGCTGTTATCCGCTGTAGGAATGAATCAATAAGGACTATTGAAATAGATAATACCACGTATACGATAAGTAAGAATGGCACGTCATCCTGAGCTCGCCGGTTTGTTCGGCGGATGAAGGATCTCGGCAGTCGCTCAGAACCTTCAGGGCGAACTCAACACAGGAGTCAGATATGAAAAGCTTCTTGGCAGGCGTAATGGTCACCCTGGTTTGCATTGCCGGCGGAGTGTACGCCTACTTCTCACGCGGTTTGGCGCCGGTGGCAACAAGCGCGCCTCCGATGCCGTTTGAAAGGCGGCTGGCGCATATGGCGCTGGATGCGAGATTGCAAAAGGAGATGCCGAGGACCGTCCCGATTGAGGCCAGCGAAGCCAATTACCTTGCCGGCGCGCGGCAGTATCTAACCCATTGCGCGGTGTGTCACGGTGTTGCGGGCAAGGACCCGACGGCGATTGCTCGCGGGGAGTTTCCGAGGCCGCCCGAGCTGTTGAAGGGAAAAGGCGTCACTGACGATCCCCCCGGCGAGACCTATTGGAAAGTGGCGAATGGAATCCGCCTGACGGGAATGCCGGGTTTCAGTCAGAGCCTGTCCACCACGGAGATGTGGCAGATTTCACTGATGCTGGCAAATGCCGACAAACTGCCTCCTTCCGTCACTGCGGTGCTGGAAGGACGCGCCGGCACGCCGAATCGCTGAGAGAGTCCCGCAAGGAGCAAGGCGGGTGACCCGCCGGCGGAGCGCGCGAAGCTCACGAAGGCGAGCGGAGATGATTACTTGCCCCGACTTTTTTGGTTCTGCAAAAACCCCGTGAGCGCCCGCAGTTGCTCATCGGTGAGATTCTTGAAGGGCGGCATCACGGAACCATGCACATAAGCGGGCGGGTCCTTGAAGTGGCCAACCAGCCATTCGGAGGTGCGGCCGCGCGTACCTTCGGTGGTCAGGTCGGGGCCGACAGTGCCGCCCTCGCCATTGAGCCGGTGACACGTGAAGCAGCCTTCCTGTCTGTAAAGTGTTTTCCCGTATTTGACCAGCGCAGCGTCAGCGTTCTGAGTCGGCTCTTGAGTTTGCAGAGTGGCTGCAGGAGCCGGCGGGGCGGCATTGAGGCGGGGAAGGCCGTGGATGAATCGCACGAGCTTCCAGGTGTCCGTCTCGGAAATGCTGGATTCCCAGGAGGGCATTCCGGTGAGGCGAACGCCATTCTGAATAATCCAGAACAGATCGGCGTCACTCCAGTGCTGCACATGCGGAGAGTTCATGTCCATCGCCGGAGGGTACATGTTTCGCCCGATATACGGTCCACCACGACCGTCAGCCCCGTGGCAGATGGCGCACGACTGAACGAATAATTCGCGGCCTTGGTTCAGCACGTCCTGCGAGTCAGGAAGCGGGTCTTTCTTATCCTCAGCCTCCATCGGAATAACGACGTCCTTCGCCATGTTGGCGAGAGTAGTTTCGATTCGAGAAGGCTGTTGGTGCGCGGTACAACCGAGCATCAGTGATCCCAGTGCTGCGCCGAGCAGCCCAAGCCCGAATCTTAGTTTGTACGAACCCATGGAACGACCTCCACTGCCAGACCCGCTCAAACCGCCGCTTTCAAGAGCCGGCTACACGCGCCAATCAGCTCGATATGCATTCACTAATTACTCGACGAATTGCCAGCGCGAAGGTCTCCGTTGAGAATCTTCCATCGACGCTGGCGCGCGCTTCGGCCTTCATCTGCATCAGAAGCCCGCTATCGTTTAAGAGTTGCTGAATACGGTCAGCCAGAGCCGCCGAGTTCCCGGGAGGAAAGAGATAGCCATTGACCCCGTCGCGGACGACTTCCGCAATTCCCCCAACGTTGGAGCCGATGACGGGAATACCCAGTTGCATCGCCTCGATCGCCACCATCGGGAGCCCTTCACTAACCGTAGAGGGGATCACGATGACATCGCAGACACGGTAGAGTGGGTTTGGATCCTCCTGGTAACCGGCCCAGGAGATTTGGTTATCCAAACCCGAGTTGCTGACGAACGATTGCAGAGAGCTTAGGTAGGAATCGTCGTCGGGGCTGTGCGGGTCCGGAGCACCGACGAGGATGACTCGCGCTCGCTGGCCGCGCCGGGCAAGTTCCAAGGCAGCACCGAGCACCACGTGCTGTCCCTTTTGCGCCGTAATTCGGCCCACGACGCCCACGACGAAGGCTCTGCCAACCGGCGCATCGGCACTTAACCCTCCGGCTGGGGGCGAACCAGGCTTGGCGTCACAGGGCAAGCGCACCGGGTTGTAAATGACCTGCAAGTTGCTCTTGAGTTCCGGATGGCTTGCCAGCAGCACCGCTGCCGTGGTCTCGGAACAAGCTAGGACCTTGGCCATGTGCCTTGCCGCTCTGGCCACGACCAAGATATCGGTCTTACGGGTCATGGTGAGGTGCAGGTGAAACATCGCAGGTGTGCCCGTTAGGCGCGCCGCGAGCGCCCCGGCGATGAGGGAACGCGGGCCGTTGATATAGACCAATCTGATTCCTCTGCGGCGAATGATGCGTGCCAGCAGCCATCCGCAATAAACGCTCCGCAGCGGCAGCTTGGCCGTGTCAGCAACCGACTTTCGGCCGGAGCTGTAGCGGCCAAGCGGATAGAGAAAGGTTTCGATGCCGCGGCGCTTGATCTCCCCCACATAGGGTCCATCCTCCGGGAAACCCACGATAGGCAGATAATCGGGTTCAACGGTGTGCAGCACCTCACCGAGAACGCGCTGGGCGCCCGCGCGATGGGCCTGCTGTTCGAGGAAAAGGATCGGTATTGGCGCGGTTGGACTGCCAGTCATCAAATGTACCTAACGGCGCGCGGTTCGGATGCGCTGCCAGTGAATCGACGCCCACTCGTATTGAGCCGCAGCGATCACATGATGTGACAGGCGCCGAGCCACATAGGTGATTTGTTTCGAGACCGCCGTGATGCGCGCAGAAATGCCGGGAGTCGGCCCACCGCCGGCGCGGTTTGGCCGGTGTAGAGGGAAGAGTCGTCTTCTTCGGATCTCCCGCCAGGTCGCGTCATCCGGAACAAACTCGCGGTAGAGCAGGAGGCTGTACTTGTTGCCTGTGAAATTGGCCAGGGCTGAGTCGCAGCCGTAACGGTTTACCCAGAGGAGCAACGGATGGCGCATCTTGTGAAGAACGCCGGCATCAATCGTGGCTGGAAGGGGCGCGCCAAACAAGCGGGCAGCGAGCGAGAAAACCACGCCAGCCATCTCCGCGAGTCGAGGGCTAACACTGATTCGGTCTGCGAATCGCTGCCAGAAAGCCAAGTCTGATTGCCGGCGTTCGAGGAAGTGTGCGATTTCGAGGAAAGTGTAAAGACGGCACCAGCACTCGAGGATATGTCGAAAGGCATGCAGAACCTGGAACAACAACTCATCCTCTTCCGAGAGTGAGTAATAGCGATGGCCTTGCCAGCTTCGCAGGCGTTTTCGCGCCAGGAAATCGTCCGGCAGCGGCAGCGGTATCTTGAGGGCCTCCGGCTCCCAGAGGCGAGTGTGAATCTCGAGACTGCGATGTAGGTTGGCGGAATAAAGGTCTTCACGTCGCGACGGAATACGTGGGGTACGCGAGGAGTGAACATACACGATAGGATGGTCAACTCGTTCGCGACGCTGAATATACCCAGCACCTCCCAAAATGTGCGACACTCGTTCCATCGACGCCGGCTGCACCAGGTAGTCATAGTCGTAAGCAGGCCGCAAGCGGGCGTCAGGCGTGTACTCGGGAGCTAAAGCAAAACCCTTGAGCACGACATGGTCGATCCCGGCTGCTTCGAATACGCGGTTGATGGAATCGAACTCTTCCGCCATGGCCGCCACGCGCGAGCTATGGTCCGCCATGTTTTGTTCGAGGCGCACCGCGATTCCGGGCGGCACGGCGCCTTGCGCTCCGGAAGCTTTCAACCGATCCCAGAGCCGGAGTGCGAGGCCGGTCTGATCGAGCCATTCCAAGCCTCGCTGCCAGTCTCCGTGAGCAAAGCTCGCCAATTTCATCAGGTGTTCTCCAGGCCAGCTCGAGACGGTGAGATAGCCTGTAATCGCGCGGGCGAAATAGCGATTCACCGCTCGGCCTCCTGTCTTTCCCAGAATTGTTCGCCATTCGGGAAAGTCTTCACCCTCTGATAATGCGTGTCCAGGTAGGCGCGCAGGGGCGCCAGGTGGTCTCCCCAATCCTGCCCGTACGGGGGAAGGTTCAGGAACGGCGAAACCATGACGAGTCGCACCTGATGAGCGGCAAGCGCCTGGATTACGTCACGCACCTGCTCGGGCCGCGTGTACTCTGTGTTGGTCAGGAAGGGAACAGGTGTGGGATTCCGGAGGTCTAGGGTGAAATAGAGGCGTGGCACCTCTTCCTCGAAGAATTGCTCCGAGGGCTTGGTTCGCTCGAGCATCCAGCGATGCATGTCGTACGTTAGCGGATCGAGAATAGCCATCCGGCCTGTGGGGAGATCCAGTTGGGCTCGCCAATGGGTTTGCCGGCTGGCCGGCTCGACGACTGCGAGGAGCAAAGCTGTAACCCACAGGGCGTACAGGATTCGTCTGCCGGCTTTGCCCCACGAACGGAACAGCCACACCATCAGGATCAGTGCCGGCAGATAAATGCAAACAGCCCGCAGTTCACCGACTGCGGGGGCTATGCCCATGAAGAGTGAGGCCCCGATCAAGCCCAGCAGCATCAGCCGGTCCGAAAGTTCCCGCGGGCAGGAACGCCTAATCCACGAGTAACAACAGAAGAACACCACGTACACCAAAGGGGCAATGCCGATGTTGAACAGATAGCGGGCCACGTGGGGCAGTTCATGAGACCCTTGATGCAATCGTGGGAAGCTCAGTAATAGCATGCGCCACGTGTTTAGCGGCCAAGCGGGATAGTACTTGAGGACGAAAGTGACTGTGCACCACCAGAACCGTGCCAAACCTGCTTTCCACGCAAAGTAAGCATTGAACCCTAGCACCACGAGGAGAAAGGCTCCCGATACGCAGGCAAGTCTTTGCAGCAGCACAGCCGTGGATTGGCGTTTGTCGCGAAATTCCCAAAACAAGAAAACCAGAAGTCCCAGCAGGGCTACGGGTCCGCGGAGTTGCGTGAAGCAGAGGGCCAGGCCGCAAAGCCCACCCGCTGCCAGGAGCCGCGCCGTGCTGCGGTTGTCCAGGAGGAGCGCCGCGGCAGCCAAGACGCAAAAGCTGCTGAACCAGTGGTGCGTCCCGTCGAGCCACCAGAAATAGCCAAAGGTGAGAAAGAGAAGTCCTGGGAGAAAGACGTCGGCCCCGCTCATCAGTCGCCTGGCGATGGCGACGCTCAGCCACATGAATCCGGATCCGACCACAATGAGCACGAGGCTCGGAATCCACGAATGAACGCCTGCAAGTTTAAACAGGCACAGATAGACAAACTCGGTGCCCGGCGTGATGGATTGAAAGAAGTCGCGGTAGATCGTCTGCCCTTCGAGCATCTTCACGGCATTTTCCAAAAAGATAAGCTGATCCCCGTTCCGATAGATCGGCCCGACATTGACAACGAACAGGCTGAGATAGAGGAAGAGAATAGAGCCGGTCAGAAAACAGACGAGAAGTAGAGTGGGCTTCTCCGACCAGCCTGACTCGGCGAAGCGCGAGAGGGGAGGCGCACTTTTCTCATTCCGCAAGTGTTGGCGCAAATCCTCCGCCGCTACCTCCCCGGGCCCGCTGCATCTAATGGCGCCGCTTCGTCAGCAATAGGGTTGTTCCTCTCCCAGATCTGGTCGAAATTGGAGAACGTCTTCGCCACATGGTAATGAGCGGCGAGGCAGAGACGGAGCGGCGCAAGATGATCTCCGGACGGGCCTGACGCATCAACACCGTTGTACCAATTCACGAAGCGAACTTGACGTTCTTCCAGTATTCGGACTACGTCCTCGACCTCTTCCGGTCTTGTGTAGTCCGTCGGCCTTACGAAAGGCACCCGGGCAGGATTGCGGAGTCCGAGCGTAAAGCAAAGGAATCGATCGCCGAAGAAGTATTCCGAAGGCCGGGTTCGCTCGGAAAGCCATCTGCACTTCTCATAGAGCGCGGGATCAAAGAAGGCCGTGCGGCCCGTCGGGAGTTCAAGGCAGGCTCTCCAACGCACCTGCGCGATGACCGGTCTCACAATCCCCACAACCAGTACTGCAGCCCAGACGATCCGCTGGAGAATCCGTTCAGCCCGGAGAGGCGAATCAAGAAACCAAGAGAGTATGACAAGGCCGGGAAGCGACACGCAGTACAACCTGACGTAGGAAGGCGACGGGGCCACGGCGAGGAGCATGAACACTCCCGTGACATTCACCAACATCAGGCGCGCCCACGGCTGCTCTGGCCGTAGACGAGACTGGACTGCATAGCGCACAAAGAACAGAATGTAGACCAATGGAATCAAAGTCTGGATAAAGAACCAGGCGCTCAAGTCCGGCAAGTTCGCCCAAAGGTGAACCGAAGGCCAATACGCCAGGTAGGCTCTCCAGTTGTTGAATCGGTCGGCGGGATAGTACTTTGTGACAAACACCACCGTGTAGTAGAGAAACTGCCTCAAACCCACCTTCCAAACGTAATATCCGTTGGAGGCCAGAATCGCGGCCAGAAAGCTCGAGACCAAATATCCTTCTTTCTTGAGTAGTAAACGCCAAGGCTCGTGGTCCCGACGCCCTTCCCAGAGCAGGAACAAACCGAAACCTACCGCGACTAATGCCTGGGTTTGTGCGATGGACGCCGCCAAGCCACAAAGCGCGCCCGCCCAGGCCAGGCGAGCCGCGCTTCGCTTCTCCAGCAAGACCGCCAAGGCGGCGGTGACGGCGAGCGTACTGTACCAATGGTGTGTGGCGTCGAGAAAACCACTGAACGGAAAAACCAGAAAGAGAAGGCAAGGCAAATAAGCGACTGGACCGGTCATCACCTTTCCGGAGATCGCGATGCTGAGCCACGCCAAACCAACGCCCATCGCAACCAGCATGGCCTGGGGGATCCACGCGCGGACCCCAAACACCCTGAAGAGAACCGTGTAAATCAGTTCGGTACCGGGAGGTGTGAAATGGCTGAAGTCCCGGTAGATTACGTCCCCTTGCAACATTCGCGTGGCGTGCTGTAGATAGATGGCCTGATCACCAGACGCGGGGCGCGGTATGTCCGGGAATATGAACACCTGCAGATAGAGGAAGAGGAAAGCGAACAGTAAAGTGAACGGGACCGCCCTCGCCTGCGAATCCTCTTTCTGGACAGACTGTGCCGGTGTGTTCATAAAGCAGCTTCAGAAAGAACTCGCTCCTCAGTGAAACGGCGCAGCAGAGCCGCAACCAAATGCAGATTCTTCGCTTCGCTCAGAATGACATGTCATCCTGAGCGAAGCGAAGGATCTGCTTTTCTTCGTGCGCCGGTGAGCAATTGTGGGAAGAAGGCCGCGGCCTCAGCCGGATCGTCTCCGTAAGCGATGAGCGAGGCAGGCAGTCTCTCAAGCGCGGATAGCACGGCGCAGCGCTGAGCCTTGAAGCGCGAATCTTCCCTGAAAAGCAGGCTGCGCTCCAACTTTTGCGACAGTTCACTTCCTTCGAGGGGCATAAGACGCGCCGGCCACGCCGAACTCCTTTCGAGAAACACGCAACCGACCGGCGCCACGCTGGCGGGGCGGTTCAGGCCAGGCGTGGCGATGTCAAGCTCCAGGTAAACCGAGTCACTGTATCTGAGCGGGCGAGTCACGTTGCGAAGCTGCGGAAGAAACTGGAGCAGGTCCTCACGGACAAGCGCCGGCAGAAATCCAGCCCAGGCGCGAATTGCATCGCCTTCCACTTCCAGGAAAGTCGCTTGATCAGCGCAGAATCCGAGTCCGAGCTTTCCCGCCAGGTAGCTTGAAGTCGTTTTGCCACTGCCGGGCGGACCGAAAATCAAGAGCCCTCTGTCGCCGTGCGCGACACATGAGGAAAAAACGGCAGTCAAGCCCAAAGCTTCGGCCGTCATGCAAAACAAGGGGTCGAGGAAGAGGTTGCAAAAGCCCGGCCTGTCGCTCGCCAAGCCTTCCGTAAGGAAACCCACTGCTTCTCGCCTCTCAAGATCAACGGCAACGAAGTTGCGCTGCCCAATACTGGTGTAGCGAAGACCTTGATCCGCGAATGCAGACCGGCATGACCAAGGCGGTGTTGTCGTCGGCTGGGATTCGCTCACAATTCGCCAGCGAAACTCCGGAGGCCCAAGGGCGGGAGGTGCGGGAAGCTGTTCCGCGCTGTGACTGAGGTTTTCATCGCATTGAAAGAGCCGCCGTGTCTCGGCAAGAACCGTCAGACTATTGGTTTCGAGCCGGATCATGCGTCCCATAACCTGCAAATCGGTGCGGTGTGGCGTGGGGGTCTGGCGGCGAAAGGGATCTTCATGCTTTGTCACCCTTTGCTGCCTTCCAGTCGAGGCAGCGGCCATATCCGGTCCAATCTCGAAGCCGAATTCGACCAACCGTGTCAAAAGTTGAGAAGCCTCCTGCGGCGTTCCTCCCCAGCGAAGCAGCCAGCATTCCCGCTCAGTCAAGCGCCGGATCGTTTCCAACTGTGTCTTCGCGACGCCCGGTGGTTCAGGGAGCAGGTCTTGCCCCAGGCGCGCAACTGCTTCGTCGGCAGGCATGCGGATTAGTGTGCTCGTCGAGGATTCAGAGCGCTCGAGGAAAACCAGCCAGTGAGGCTCGCAACGCAAGATGCGGAGAAGTCCGAGTTGACTCACAACATCCACGGCGATTGCGGCCCTGCCATCCTGAGGGACCGACGGTTGAAAGCGACGTAGCTCAGGGAAAAGCGCGACAGCGTCAGGGCGGAGCTTGAGTAGGGTGGGAAGACCCCAAGCCTGCAGCCCGCCGTCACGGCTTGAAATCCAGGTACGATCGTCGGACAAGAACGCGAAGCCTGCCCGCGTCAGGGCCAAAGCAAGCGTGGACTTTCCTGAGCCGGAACTGCCCGACAGAAGAAGCCCTTTTTCACCCCTTACAGCGCAGCCACAGTGAAGTTCGGTCACGCCAATTGAACCACCCAGCGCCGTCAGCAGATTGGAGAAGATGACGCGCTTCCAATAGTCACGGTCGGCGCCGATGCCAGGAGAGAAGCGGCCCACAGCGCGCCGCGCGATTCGATCAATAAGGATTGAGTTCTCGGAGTCGAAGGCGCCGAAGATCAGGTGGCCAAGTCCCCTGAAGTGTGCCTTAGGCCAAGGCGGCGCTGACTGAGCAGATGTGTCGACCCAGAGGCGTAATTGGAAGTCAACCTGGTGGCGAGGACCCTCCAGCGGGAAGAAACTCTCCTGCGCTGCTTCAAGAATGTCCTGGAAATTCGTTGACAGCTCACAAATGGCGCCAGCCGCCAGGTACAATCCCGAGAACGGCGTTTCGGCATCGGTATGGAGAAAATCTCTCGAGCCCATTATAGACCACGCTCTGTTTGTCGGTTGTTCGCCCGAGGTGCTCGTCGGCGGTTTCGCCCGGCCGCTCGCTCCGGACAATGGCAACCGGCCAGTCCGGACACTCTAGTATGGTGCATCTGAAATGCTCATCTTGTCACCGATTTGTAAAAATCTCGATTGATTCAAATTACGCAAAGGGGATAACAACGTGCGCGGGGAAGAAGTCCGTAGCACCAGTTCCGTTCGCAACTCTGCCACGGGACTTCGGCACTCCAGGTTTGGCAGAGCCTCACCCTGCGCAAAATCCGATTCGCCGGACCGAGCGAAGTCGCAGTGACTGGCCAATAAGAGGCCATGCCCAGTGCGCGCCTGACCGCTAGGCCGTCCGCGCGAGGTGCCAGATTTACAAATTGTTTACAACAGAAAGAGCGGCTTTGAACGTCTAAAGGGCATCGTATCCGTAGCAAGAGTTTTGCAGGGCAGAGCAGCAAAATCGGATTTGAACCGATTCCGAGTCATGCGGCACGACTTCGGAAAGGGGGAGGACTGAGAATGAGCAAGCGGCTTACGCCCGTTGCAGCCTTCGTGTTTCTTGCTGGAATGAGTACTCTCATTGCGCCTTACGCGCTCGCCATAGACGGAAACTCTGTTGCGGCCATGCCAGGACTGCCCAGTCCGCAGCCCAGTCCTTTGGCAACGTACTTAGGTGTCGAGTTTGTGAAGGACTCGACTACGACTGTCGTGTTGGAGCGGGACGGGAAGAGATATCTTGTCGATTTGGCGGCCCGGACGGTTCGGGAAGCCGAACCCTTGGCAGTTGCGCATGCTAGCAGCGCGCCTTCTGCACCTGTCGCTGAAGCAGCCCGTAAGGACCCGCCCGACGGTGCGAGCATCTTCAAGAGCAACTGCACGATGTGCCACGGCCCCGACGGCAAAGGAATAGTCGCGTTCAAAACGCCGGATTTCACTGATTCGAAGGTGCAGGCATCGCTTACTGATCAGCAAATGATCGATACCATTACGAACGGAAAGAAGGGAACCGCGATGGCCGCCTGGCGCGACAAGCTTTCGGAGCAGGATATTCGAGCAGTTCAAGCTTACGTTCGATCTCTTTCGTCCTCCAAGCCATCGCAGGCGGCGGCTCTAATGCCGGCGCAGGAGAGCACGCAGTCCAAGATCTACCAGCCGGGAGATGACCGGCTGTTTACTTTGCCCACAGGACGCCGGCTGGACCGACACGGAATGTACGTTAACTTTACACATCGGTTTGCTTACGATCCAGCATTCTCGGGAACGGCCCGGGGCGGCGCGCTGTTGGGCCTGGACGGGATTTCGATTTCGTCATTCGGCCTGGCATACGGAGTTACGGACAAGCTAAGCGTGAGCATTTACCGCTCGCCGACCTTGATCGGTAGGCCGATTGAGATGATGGCTACCTATAATTTCCTCGACGAGCATGACGGGCAGCCGCTGAACGCCGCGGTTCGAGTCTCCCTGGACGGTCTGAACGATTTCGACAGTATGTTCAGCGAGAACATCGAGGGTGTGTTTTCAAAGAGCATAAACATCTGTTGCGTCAAAGCTCAGCTTTACGTTGTGCCGACCGTTTCGTTTAACGACCGCCGATTGTTTTCCCCCTCTTCCTACGAGACCAGTTCGTTTCCATCTCTGCCGGGATACAATGCCGTCTCGCTCGGCATCGGAGGCGCGATCGACATCAGACCTACTGCGGCGCTGATTGCCGAGGTAATCCCCACCGTATACAACGGCCGGCTTCTGGGCATTCACCGCCCCGCGTACTCTTTTGGTATCCAAAAGAAGATCTGGCGGCATGCCTTCACTTTTGGTTTTAGTAATAGCCCGGGCACCACAGTTTCACAGCGCGCGGGGACTGACGCCAGCTTTCTCGGGGAACCGTCCGCGGACACGCCCAGTGGCCTTTTCATAGGATTTGATCTGACGCGTCAGGTTCACTGAAGGAGGCGCTTGCAGCCGGAAATGCGGTTACAGGCACCGGTCTGGAACAGTACCTGTGGCGGCTCCGTTTTTTTGCAACTTTGTTACAAGGCTGAGACAATCACCTGGGGCTACCTATATTACGATAACGTTTCGGTAATAAGCTGCGCACTCTGGGCGCACGGTTCCAGTTCGTCATGATCCTCAAAAGCGGCTTCCACTGCGGCGCCGCAAGGGATCGGACTTTGTATCGGCGATTGGGGTATTGCTGTGGGCGTTGTCCGTGAACCTTTTCAAACGGCCTAAGCAGTGGCTCGAGGAGGTTTCGAGAGATGAGAGCGTCAAAGAAGGTCGTATTCTTTATTCCTTCTTTTTCCAGCATTGAAGCTACGGCCCCGCTGGGCCTGCTCGCCATCGCGACCCCGCTGCTTCGCGCCGGTTACGACGTCCGCATCATCGACTCCACGATCTGCCCGGATTATAAGCTGCGAATTGCGGAAGAGGTGAAAGACGCCCTGTGCTTGGGCATTTCGCTTGTCACCGGACCGATGATCAGCGAGACGGTGGAGGTAGCGCGTGCTTTGAAGCGATGGAACCCCGAGTTTCCGATCATTCTGGGCGGATGGCATCCTTCCTTACTGCCCGCGCAAACCCTGCAAGCTGAATATGTGGACATCATTGTGCGCGGTCAGGGTGAGGAAAGCATGCTGGAGGTCGCGGAGCGCTTGCAAGACGGTGCGCCGCTCGATGATGTGGCAGGCGTTGGGTTCAAGAGGAACGGGAAGCTCCAGTTCACGCCCGAGCGCCCATTGAAGGGGCTCGAACTGATGCCGCCCAAGGCGTATCACTTGGCGGACTTCGACGCCTATGAACATGTGTGCGGCCGCCGCTGGGCCATGTATGTTTCCAGCCTGGCTTGCCCATTCAACTGTGCTTATTGCACCAATGCCGGAGTTTATGGGCGCAAGTGGAATGCGCTGCCCGTGGACCAAGTGGTGGAGGAGACTGTAGACCTCACGCGGCGCTATCGGTTGGAACTGCTCTGGATGGCGGATGACAATTTCCTCGTGGACCTGGACCGTGCTCTGAAAATCGGAGAGGGGTTGATAAGGGCGGGCGCCACATTCAAGTGGAGCGTGCAAGCGACCACCAACCTGACGGCCCGCTTCACCGTCGAGGAATTGCGCCTACTGCGCCGCTCGGGCCTGCATCAGATCTGCCAGGGGATCGAGACCGCCTCGCCGGCTGTGATGAAGCTGATGAACAAAGGGTTTCAGGACATCGGTGACATCTACCAGTCAATTGCTCGTTGCCTCGAGGCGGACGTCATCCCGTCCTTCAATATCATTTTCGGGTTCCCGGGGGAAGGGGTGAAGGAACGTCAAGAGACCATTAGCTTCATGATGGATGTTTGCCGCCGCTTCCCTGGGGCCGAATTCTGGACCAACATCTTTACGCCGTACCCAGGTTCCCCGGTCTTTCATCGCGCCAAGGAACTTGGTATCGAGGTGCCGGTGTCGCTCGAAGGCTGGGTGGACTATTTCCCACGCTACACCGTTCTCCCATGGCTCAGAGGAAAAGAGCACGAGCGCGTACAGACCATGCGCGACTATCTGCGCATTGCGTTTGACCGCAAGCCGATTGCCGAGACGAAGAACGGAAGGCTCGCCAGCAGCCTGCAGCGGCTGACGGCCCTTCCTGCGCGCTGGCGCCTCGACCACGACTTTTACGCTCTGCCATGGGAGTTGTGGGTTAACCGTAAACTTAAACATATTCGTAACGTCCCGAAGCCGAAAGTCGACGCGAAGCTGCTCGAGCCGGCAACTTCGCCAGGCTAACGACCATGAAAGACAAAGTTGTCCTCGTCTATCCGCCCTACGCCGGCCCGGCCCTTGGCCCGCCGCTCTGCTTACTGTCCGTCGCGTCGCCTCTACTCGCGGCAGGCTTCCGGGTAGTGCTGATTGATGCGGCCCTCCAACCGGAACTCGAACGCGCGGTCGCCAAGGAGCTCGATGAGGCGCTCTGCCTCGGCATATCGTTCTTTACCGGGCCCATGATCGGTTCCGCAATCAGGATCTCGCAGATGGCCAAGCGGATCAGGCCCGACTTGCCTATCGTATTTGGCGGCTGGCATCCGAGCTTGACGCCGGACCAATCCTTAGAGCCGGACTTTGTGGACGTGGTGGTGCGCGGCCAGGGAGAACTGACACTCCTGGAGCTTGTGCAGCGGCTGGCGGAAGGCAAAAGTCTGGACGGTCTGCGCGGCGCTTCAGTCAAGATTGGCGGCAGGGCAATTCACAATCCGGAAAGGTTGGTGGAGAATATCAACAACTTGCCGACGCCGGCGTTCGTCCTGGCCGACTTCGGCGCCTACGCCCGGGCGAGCGGCCTGCGCGAGCTGGGTTACGCCACCAGCGTCGGCTGTCCTTACGCCTGCAACTACTGCACGGACCAGGTGTTTTACAAGCGCCGCTTCAACGCTTACAGCGCCGAGCGCGTAGTGCGGGAAGTGCCCGATTTGGTCGCTCGCTATCGCCTGACGGATGTTGCCTTCTTCGACTCGAACTTCCCCGTCGATGTGAAACGTGCCCTGGCCATTGCGCGTGGTTTTGTGGAAAGTCGAGTCAGGTTCCGTTGGTCGGTTCAAGCCTCGACGGATCTTCTCTGCCGCATGAGCGATGAGGAGGTGAGGCTGCTGGCGGAAGGCGGCTTGTACTACTTGGGTTTCGGCACCGAGTCTGCATCCCAGGAAGTGCTGGCGATGATGAACAAGAAGCATCAACGCGTGGACGACATGTTCGAGACGGCGCGCAAAACGGAACAAGCGGGCATTCGCGTCACCTATAACATCATCCTCGGATACCCCGGCGAGACCGAGGCTGATCGGGTTGAGACGTTTCGCGTGATGAGCGAGTTGGCTCGACAGCATTCCAATGTCAGCTTCTCCCCCAACATTTTCACTCCTTACCCAGGAATTCCTATCTGGCCTCAGTTGCGGCAAATGGGAGTGCGCGAGCCGGAGTCGCTGGCGGAGTGGGAGAGCCTGCCACTGGGGAAAAACGTGCTGCCGTGGCTGAGGGGAGATGACCTCGAGCGGCTTCAGCGGATGCTCGAGTTCTTCTTGTTGAATAACCAGATTCGTAAGGCAACTTCCGGCGTTCCCTGGCTCAGGAACTGCGTGCGCAAGGCGATGGGGGCGCCGCTTCGATGGCGTCTGCTGAAGAGTTACTTTTCGTTCCCGTGTGAACTTTGGCTGGCTCGTGCTACGGAGCGCTTGGTAACCCGACGGTCGCTCCTGACGGGACAGGCCCTGAGCCACGGTATGCAAGAAGTGTGTTGAGCACCGTGGCAGGCGAATGTCGCTCCGGGCGCAGCGAGGCATCTCGCCTTGCCTCTACACCCAAGGCGGCCTGGGTGGTAGAAGAGAGGATTTGCGCGAGATTCCTCGCTGGGCTCGAATTCACGAGAACGGTAGGCGGCGATTCGGATGGGAAGTCGTTGGAGGTAACCTCTTGGTAGACGTTCTGCTCACTCACTCTTACCATCTCTTCTACGATCCGAAGCAGATTCGCAAAATGCAGCCTTATCCCCCGTTGGGAACGCTCTATGCGGCAGCTTTGCTCAGGATGCAGGGGTTCTCCGTGGCCTTGTTTGATACGATGCTTGAAGATCCGGGCAAGGGGTTTGCGGAGGCTCTGCACCTCTATCGCCCTCGCCTGGTTGCCCTTTACGAGGACAACTTCAACTTTCTCTCGAAGATGTGCTTGACGCGCATGCGCGCCGTGGCTTACGGGATGCTCGACGCCGCGGCGGCGATGGGCTCCAAAGTGATCGCCAGCGGTTCCGATGCCTCTGACCATCCCGAAGAATACTTGCGGCGTGGTTTTGACTACGTCCTGTTCGGCGAGGCCGAATGGACATTGGTGGAACTGGTCAAGGAGCTATTGGGGAACTCCGATTTCCGGCCCGAGCAAATCCCCGGCGTTACCTTTCTCGGTCCCTCAACGGACGAGCTGGTGCAGAGTCCTCGCCGGCCCCTTCTGCGAGATCTTGATACGCTTCCCTTGCCGGCTCGAGACCTTATTCAGCCGGAGTTGTACCGGAATGCCTGGCGCGAGAAACATGGCTTCTTCTCGATGAACCTGGTCGCCAGCCGCGGCTGCCCGTACCGCTGCAACTGGTGCGCGCGGCCCATTTACGGCGACTCGTTCCACGTGCGCTCCGCGGAGGGCGTGGCGGAGGAGATGAAGGAGCTCAAAGCGCGCTATGGAGCCGATCACCTCTGGTTCGCAGACGACGTGTTCGGACTGAGGCATCGTTGGGTGGAGGAGTTGGCCGAAGCGGTTGAACGACGCGATGCGCGCATTCCGTTCAAGATTCAATCTCGAGTCAATCTGGTTACCTCGGAGGTGGCGTCCGCGTTGCGCCGGGCCGGGTGTACTGAAGTGTGGATGGGGGTCGAGTCCGGGTCGCAGAAGATTCTCAATGCTATGGAAAAAGGCTCGCGCGTGGAATTGGTGCCCGTGGCGCGCGAGAACCTGCGCCGTGAAGGAATTCGGGCCTGCTTCTTCCTTCAGTTCGGCTACCCGGGCGAAACGTGGGAAGACATTCAGAATACCGTCGAACTGGTGCGTGAGTCACGCCCGGAAGATATCGGAGTCTCGGTTTCTTATCCTCTTCCCGGAACCAGGTTCTACGAGCGGGTACGCGAGGAGCTGGGAGCGAAAAGAAACTGGGTGGACAGTGACGACCTTTCGGTAATGTTCAACGGGACCTATACCAATGATTTCTACCGCGCCCTGCGCGATGCCTTGCATGCCGAGGTTGACTTGTGGGCTGCCCAGGTACATCGGGGAAACGGGAATGGCAGACCGGATGGGAATGGAACGCAGGGGAATCCGGCAGAAGTCGCGCGGCTTTGGCAGACAGTGGAACGAATGGAAAAGAGCTGCCGCAATCCCGAACCGACGCTGGTGTAGCGCGGGCCAGTGGCCCGCTCCCCAGCCGGCGAGACGCCAGCGCTACGCAACGACCATGGACCTGCTTTTGACCCACGGCTACTTCCTCCATGAAGATCCCAAGGAGCTTCAGATCATGAAGCCCTACGTGCCTCTTGGGATCCTCTATATCTGCTCGCACGTGCGCAAGAAGGGCGTGGACGTGGAAGTATTCGACACGACCTTCTCCTCTCGGGCAGAGCTTTGTAACGTGTTGCGGAGCGTGCCGCCGTCCGTCCTCGGCGTCTATGCAAACCTCATGACGCGCACCAATGTGATCGAGATTCTGAGGCTCGCGAAAGAAGCAGGATGGCACACCGTCGTGGGCGGGCCCGAACCAGGCGCGTACGCGGCCGAATACCTGGAAGCAGGCGCGGACGTAGTGGTGATCGGAGAGGGCGAAATCACTGTGGAAGAATTGCTCCCGGCCCTGAGCGCTTCGCGGGCCGGGTGTCGCGATCTTGCCGCCAGGTTGGAGAATATTTGCGGGATCGCCTTCCGCGGTGCAGATGGCTCTCTGCGCCGCACTCCTCCGCGCCGTCAGATAGCCGATCTCGACGCGCAACCATGGCCGGAGCGGGAGGCTGTGGACGTGGATCGGTACGTCAGAGTGTGGCGCGAGCACCATGGCATGGGGTCGGTTTCTCTGATCACCGCGCGCGGCTGCCCTTATCGTTGCCGGTGGTGTAGCCACGAGGTATTCGGGAAGACGCACCGCCGCAGACGACCTGCCGCGGTGGCGGACGAGTTGGAGTGGCTGCTCAAACGCTATCAACCGGACATGGCGTGGCTGGCCGACGATGTCTTCACAATCCATCACGGATGGCTGTTCCAATATGCAGCGGAGCTGAAGCGCCGCGGACTGAGGATTCCGTTTGAGTGTATCTCCCGCGCCGATCGGCTGAACGCTCAAGTAGTCGATACCTTGGCTGAGCTTGGCTGCTTCCGCGTCTGGATCGGTTCGGAAAGTGGTTCGCAACGAATTCTCGATGCCATGCAACGCGACGTGACGGTGGAGCAGGTTCAGACAGCCGTCTCTCTAGCCAAATCGCGCGGCATCAAGACGGGAATGTTTCTGATGTGGGGTTACCTGGGTGAAGAAATCGAAGATATCGAAGCCACGGTTGACCACGTCAAGAAGACAGACCCCGATGTGTTCTTTACGACGGTTTCTTATCCCATCAAGGGCACGCCTTACTTCGGTGATGTCGCGCAGCAGGTTGTTTCTTTGAAATCCTGGGCCGGGGGATCGGACCGGGACTACCGTATTCGTGGAAGGCACTCCCGCCGCTTCTATCAGAACGCGGACCAACTGCTTCGTAACGAAGTCGAATTGAGCCGGCTCTTGAATGGGAACGGCGAGCCGATCGACCCCGTGGTGGTTGCCGAGCTTCAGGGGAAGATTACAAAGGCGCGGGAAGGGCTGCGCGCCTCCGGCGGGGAAGTGGAGGCTTGATCTTGATGCCGGCGGCACTTGCCACTTCAGCCCGAGAAGCGCCATTCGACCATGTGGCGGAAACCTACGATGTGGTCTTTACCAATTCCCTCATTGGCCGCGCGCAACGTGACTCGGTGTGGGAGGAGTTAGACCGTTGTTTCCGTCCCGGCCAACGCATTGTCGAACTCAACTGTGGCACAGGGGTGGACGCAGTTCACCTGGCGGAACGAGGAGTTGAGGTGCTGGCCTGCGACGTCGCTCCCCGCATGATCCACGTGGCGCGCCGGCGAATCGCATCGCAGGAAGGTCCGACGCGAGTTGACTTTCGCGTGTTGGCCACCGAGGACATCGCCGTCCTGGTTGACGAGGGCCCGTTTGACGGGATGTTCTCTAATTTCGGGGGACTGAATTGCGTGCCGGACCTTTCGGCGGTGGCTCGCGATTTGGCGAAGCTTCTGACGCCTGGAGCAAGAGCTTTGCTGTGCATGGCCGGACGCGCAGTGGCCTGGGAAATCATCTGGTACCTGGCAAAGGGAAACCCTCGAAAGGCGCTGCGGCGTTTTCGGCGCGGGGGAACGGCAGGGCGGCTGGTTGAAGGCGTGACGGTCGAGGTTCACTACCCATCGGCGCGCACGATGGCTCGCCTGTTCGCTCCGGATTTCCGCTTGCTGCAGCTCAAGGGGGTTGGTGTTACGGTGCCGCCGTCTTATTTGGAGCCGCTCGCGCAACGCTTTCCAAGAGTACTGAGATCACTGACGGCCGCTGACCGCGTGCTGAGCCGCGTTCCTGTGGTGTGGGCTTTGGCGGATCATCTTCTCTTGGAATTTGAGCGTGTGGAGTAGCAGGGAGAGAGATTTACCACAGAGGGCGCAGAGAACACAGAGAACGAGCCGAAGCCTTTTTCTCCGTGCTCTCTGTGTTCTCTGTGGTGAAGCTTCTCCGGTCGTTAGGAGATCGCATGATCGTGCTCTACAACCCTAAGGCGACACGACTCGGCAACCGGCGCTTTCCGCTCTCGGCGCTTTCCATCGCAGCGATTCTCGAAGGCCGGGAAGAGTACGAGATCGTGGATGGAAATCTTGATCCGAATCCCCAGAAGACGCTGGCGACGTTGATGCGGGAGAAGCCTGTCGAGTTGCTGGCGGTCACGGTAATGCCCGGCCCTCAAACCAGGAGCGTTGTGGAGACCTTACCGGAACTCAGACAAGGCTTTCCCCACATCCCGACTGTCTGGGGAGGATACTTCCCAACCAACTACACAGAGGCGGCGCTGAATGCGCCCTACGTCGATTTTGCCGTGCGCGGTCAGGGTGAAGACACGTTCCTTGAGTTGTTGAGCGCCCTTCGAGGAGAGCGCGGCCTGGAGGGCATCCGGGGACTTTCCTATAAAGATGTAACAGGCAGGCACATTCACAACCCGGAGCGACCTTTGAAAAGCCCCGGAGTGTTTCCGTGGTACCCCTACCACCGTCTTCCCGTTGAGAAGTACCTGCTGACTACTTATCTCGGCAAACGGACAGCCGTCCACCAAGCGAGCATCGGATGCCCATACAGTTGCAATTTCTGCGGTGTGACGACCTTTTCCGGGAGCCGGGAGAAGATGGAGCCGCCTGAGCGGACCGCCGCCATTCTTCAGCATCTGGTTGATAAATACCGAGCCGACGCGGTGCAATTCTACGACAACAACTTCTTCCTGAGGGAGGATGATGCGCGGGAATTGGCTGAGCGCATTCAACCACTCAAACTGCGTTGGTGGTGCGAGGCGCGGATCGACGCGATGCTGCGCTATTCCGATGCAACGCTCGAGGCGATCCGTCATGCGGGGCTGACGATGGTCTATGTGGGTGCCGAATCGGGCTCCGATTGGGTCCTCAAGGAAATGAAGAAGCAGCTCAAAGCGGAGCAGATACTTGAATTCGCGGCGCGCATCCGGAAATTCGGCATCATCCCCGAGCTTTCCTTTTGCATGGGCAATCCCAAAGCTCCCGAGCAAGACACGCAGGAATGCCTGGCCTTTATCCGCAAGGTCAAGCGGCTGAACCCGGAAGCGGAGATCGTGGTCAACACCTATACGCCCGTTCCGCAGCGGGAAGCAATGTACGGAGGCGTGGAAGACCAGGTCCGGTTTCCTGTCACCCCGGAGGAGTGGGCAACGGACCGGTGGCAGCGATTTACCACCCAGAAAGATCCTGCGGCACCCTGGTTGCGACCGCCCACCAAGCGCCTGATTGATAACTTCGAAGTGGTTGTCACCTCGCGCTGGCCAACCATGCAGGACTTCAGGCTCCCGCGCTGGGGGCGTTGGCTGTTGAAGCTACTGAGCGACTGGCGCTACCGGCTCCGTTTCTACTCGTTCCCCTTTGAATTGAGATGGACGCAGCGCTACTTCAAGCTCCGCAAGCCCAAAGAGGAGAGCCTGTGAAGGCAGCCGTGGGTCAAGAGTTCAGAGCCGAGCGGCACGAGTCAACTCGTGTTTCCCCCGGCGAAGGCTACAATCTCTGGGCGGCAACCTACGACGGCGACCTGAACCCGCTGCTGGCCCTGGAAGAGCGAGCGCTGCGTCCCATGCTGCCTGAATTACGTCACAAGGATGTCCTGGATATCGGTTGCGGGACAGGCCGTTGGCTCTCGACGCTCATTAACCTCGGCGCTCGTTCCGTGATAGGAGTGGATGCCAGCCCTGAGATGCTCCTGCGTGCAGGAGCCAAGCAATCGCTGCGCGGTCGCCTCGTTATGGCTGACACTTGTACACTTCCGCTTCGGCCACAATCGGCGGACGTGATGGTGTGTTCTTTTACCATCGGCCATGTCTTCAATATCGGCGCGCTCGCAAGCGAACTAGCGCGCGTGGCGCGGCCGGGCGCCGATGTCTTTGTCACCGACATGCACCCCGCGGCTCAGGCGCAAGGATGGCGGTGCGCTTTCCGCTGCGCCGAGCGGTCAGTCGAGATCGAGACCTTCCTCCACGCCTTGCCGGATCTCAGCGGGTCGTTCGAGCACGAACGTTTCCGCCTCGTGCAGTCGGGCGATTTTCGCCTCGGCGAACCCGAAAGGCGAATCTTCCGGGCAGCGGGCAAACACGCCATGTTCGAGGAGGCCCGCGCCACGCCCGCGGTGCTTGTGCTTCATTTCAGGCTGAGTGTTTAATTGACTGACCTGCAGACCATTTCGAGTTCCGCGAAGCGCGCCGCACTAAGACTCGATCCGCACGTTGGCTCGCTGCCGATCCTCGTTCTGTTCCCTCACAATCGTTGCAATTGCCGCTGCGTGATGTGTGACATCTGGAGGATCAGTCAGGTCAGGGAGATTACCGTCGAGGACCTTCAAGCTCACATCGAGTCCCTGCGAAGATTGAAGGTCCGGTGGGTTGTGTTTTCCGGGGGCGAACCGCAGATGCACACTGATCTTGCCGCGCTCAGCCGCTTGCTTCGAGCTCTCGGCGTGCGGCTCACCCTGCTCACCGCCGGTTTGCTCTTGGAAGCGCAGGGCGCGACGATAGCACAGACGATGGATGACGTCATCGTCTCGGTGGATGGCCCGCCCGAGATTCACAATCAGATTCGGCGGGTGCGCGGCGCATTCGAAACCCTCGAGCGTGGCGTACGCGCTTTGCGAGAAGTCAGGCCACAGATCGAAGTTCGAGGGCGTGCGACCGTGCAAAAGGCGAATTGCACGCAGCTCCGAGCCATCGTCGCATCAGCCCGGCAATTGGGGTTGAATTCGATTTCTTTCCTTGCGGCCGACATTACCTCGGAGGCATTCAACCGTCCCGGGGGCTGGCCCGCGAAACGCCAAGACACTGTCGCCCTCGGACGTGAAGACATTGCCGCACTCGAGCAAGAGGTCGAGCTGCTAATTCAGGACCATTGGGATGAGATTGCAAACGGGTTCGTAGCGGAGAGCGCGGACAAACTGCGCCGGATCGTGCGCCATTTTCGAGCCCAGCTTGGCGAAATCGCCCCGGTGGCCCCCACTTGCAACGCGCCCTGGGTCTCTGCCGTCATCGAAGCGGACGGTACGGTGCGGCCGTGCTTCTTCCATCGCCCCATCGGCAACGTCCATGAGAAGCCGCTGATCGAAATCGTCAACGGTGAGCCCGCTGTCGAATTCCGGCGCCAGCTCGATATCGCCGCCAACCCGGTCTGCCAGCGCTGCGTCTGTTCCTTGTATTTGTCGCCAGAGGAAACGCCGCCGGCATGACACGGCGGTGGACTTATCCCGCCTGCTGCTTCTGGCGCGCGTGCATCTTCTCGAACGCGGCGCGCCCCCGCTGCTCGATTTCCGCCGGGGTCAGGTCTTCCTTGTGCGTTCCCATCGACCACCTATGGCCGAAGGGGTCGGTGACCTGGGCGTAGCGGTCTCCCCAAAACTGATCCATTAGCGGCATAACGACCTTGGCGCCGGCCGCAACGGCCTGGTTGAATAGCTTATCCACGTCTTCGACATAGAGGTGAAGATTCACCGGTGAATCTCCGAGCGAAAGCGGCGACTTGGCGCCCATGCCGGGGAATTCCTCGCTCAACATCAAAATCGAATCGCCGATCTTGAGATCAGCGTTCATGATCTTCCCGTCTGGAGCGTTGTGGATGCCGCGCACTTGAGCGCCAAATGCCTGCTTGTAGAACTCGATGGCGCGTGGCGCATCTTTGACGGTTAGATAAGGGGTCAGAGTGTGGAACCCTTCAGGGATTGGTTTCGCTGCCATGTTTACCTCCTCCAAAGCAACAGTAGGAAATCAGAGCCGAAGCGCTGAAAAGCATGGGGTCACCCGCTCAACCGGCGTTCTCAACCGGCAACATCGTACTCTCTGGTTTAAAGCCCCTTCTTTCTTTTCATCTTATCACAGGCGGGCTGGAGCTTTGCAAGGCGTGGCTGAATATTACATTCTGTTGACAAGCCGTCGACAATCGCATCGCGAAGGCATGGTAAAACTATCGCTATGCTGAAGCAATATGAGGCAGGTGCGCAGGCACAAAATCCAATCAAGATTCAACCAAAGAAAGGATCTATTATGCTCGTACCCAAAACAATTGGATGTCAGCCCCGGGTGAGCAACTCCAAGCCCGGGTATTGCGCCGCCGCCAGGGCCGTTGCACTCGGTATAGCCGTAGCCATGCTCTCTTTGCCCGCCCTAGGGAGGATCAATAGAGGAAACACTCCGCCGAGCACGCCGGGCGATTTCCGTGTCACTGGCATCACGACCAGCAGCGTCACGTTCGCCTGGAACGCGTCGACGCCAGGGTCAGGCGGGAAGTTAGGATACAACATTTGGAACGACACCACCGGATTCAGCCTCAACGTCGGCAATGTCACCAGCACCACCTGGACGGTAGGA